>DATNJC010000001.1:0-14631 GCA_035604115.1 Bryobacteraceae bacterium
GGGCTGTGGGCAACTCGCCGCCGTACCAGAGTTCCTCTTGCCGCTGTCGCTTCTTGCGCGTGCCCATCGCCATAGATCGATTGTAAGGTCAAAACATTTCTGGGGTCACATGTTTGTGGACTTTAGACACGGGCTGTTAGACGCGGAGTTCGTTTTTGCTCGTTCCCAGCCCAGGAGCCAATCGGGTCGCACCCACTCCTACTTCCCGCGGAGCCTGATTTTGTGACGAATGGTACGATCTGGACGAGGGAGATCTTTGACAACCGAGCCAGCTCTACCTCGCCGGATCTGCGCCTGCGATTCCGGCAGCAGGATCACCAGGGCGCGCCACCTGGACGGTTTTGTCGCCATCCCGAATGTCCGGACGATCACTGAGTTTTCTTAAGGACTGAAATCGGTCATACTGCCTTTGAATGGATCACCTCTTGACCACGTCTAACACCAAGGCCCTTTTGGCCGCTGGCGTCATCGCCACTCTCACTCTGATTTCCAGCGCCACCGCCCAGCAGCCGCGCGCGGCAGAGACAAAGGTGGACGCGAATATTTTGAAGACCGCCGGATCGGCGAACGATCCCCTGGCCGGCTCGTGGCTCACGTATGGCCTCACCCAGGCAGAAACCCGCTACAGCCTGTTGAACCAGATCAACGCGTCGAATGTGGACAAGCTAGGGCTGGCCTGGTCCTATGAACTGGGCGCGGGCGGCGGCAATCAAGAAGCGACCCCGCTCATGTGGAACAACACCATCTACGGGATCACCACCTGGAGCGTCGTATTCGCTGTCGACGCCCGCAGCGGCAAGCAACTGTGGCGCTGGGATCCGGAAGTGAATCAGACCGAAATGCGGCGGCGGATGTGCTGTGGCGCGGTGAATCGCGGCATCGCGATTTCGAACGGAATGATCCTCGCGCCAGTCAATGACGGCCGCCTGGTGGCGCTCGATGCGTTGACGGGCCACCTCAAGTGGGAGACTCGGGTCGCGTATCCGCAAGATTGGTACTCGCTGACGATAGCTCCGCGTATCGCGGGCAACAAGGTTGTCGTCGGCGTAGCCGGCGGCGATCATCCGATTCGCGGATTCTTCGACGCCTACGACATCGCCACCGGCAAGCGCGCATGGCGGTTCTATACCGTGCCGGGCGATCCCTCCAAGGGATTCGAAGACGAGGCGCAACGCGCCGCGGCGAAAACCTGGGGCGGCGACTGGTGGAAGATGGGCGGCGGCGGGTCCGTGTGGGACGGCATGGCGTACGATCCCGAAACCAACACGGTCTTCGCCGGCACCGGGAATGCGGAACCATGGGTGGAGAAGTTCCGCGGCGCAAAGGGTCTGGACAATCTTTACACCTGCTCCATCGTCGCCGTGGATGCGAACACGGGCAAGCTCAAGTGGCACTACCAGACCGTCCCCAACGACAACTGGGATTTGGACTCCGTAGGGCAATTGATGCTGGCGGATCTCAAGATCAAAGGCCGCACACGCAAGGTGATCATGCAGGCGCCGAAGAACGGCGTCTTCTACGTTCTGGATCGTGTCACCGGAGAGTTCATCTCCGCCGCACCGTTCGTGCAGGTGAACTGGACCAAGGGCTTTGACGAGAAGACAGGGCGGCCCATCCTCAACGCCGACGCTTTCTACGACAAGACTCCGGTCCAGATCTACCCGACCGGCGGCGGCGCCCACAACTGGGCGCCCATGTCCTACAATCCGTCGACCGGCTTGGTCTACCTTCCGGCGTCGTATGGCAGCTACACGTTTATGGCGGCCGACGAGGTGACAGAAGCACCCGGAGGCCACCACGGACTCGCATTTGGCCGCGGAGCCACGCCGGTCGTGCCGCAGCCGCTCATCGGACCGGAGCCGCTGGCCGGACAACGCGGGGTTTTAGAAGCGTGGGACCCGGTGAATCAGAAGCTGGTCTGGCGTCAGCCGGGTGGTGGAGCTGCCGGTGGCGGTACACTCACCACAGCAAGCAACCTGGTGTTTCAAGTAATCGGCGACGGGCGGCTGCTGGCGTACACCGCCGAAAAGGGCGAAAAGCTTCTAGAGATTCGAAGCAACCGGACCGGCGCAGGTCCGCCGATTACATACATGGTGGACGGAAAGCAATACATCGCATTCATGGCGGGCGCGGGCCGGCCACCACAAACGGTGGGCCCCAACGATGCCAAGATCGACAATCCGCCGATGCTGTTTGTGTTCGAGATTGGAGGCACTGCCGCGCTGCCTCCGCCCCCGGTGGCTGCGCCAAAACCGTTTGCTCCGAAGCCCGTACCGCCGCCCCCCGCGGCTCCGGCCCAAGAGTTACACAACTGAGTCCCGGGTGGCGTCCACCGGAGCGCCGCAGTCTTCATGATCGGAACACCTGGCCAATGAGTTGAGTGATCGCTGCTGAGATCGTCATCAATGGAATTGATAGGCTCGATCTGTAGCGCAGATACACTCATGACGCCGAACGCGATACCCTAAACAGAATCTCAATCTCTGGAGTTCATGAATGACGGAAAAGAATCTAGAAGCGGTGTTAGCTGGGGCGAAAGGAATCTCGCATTTCTTATACAACCAGCAAACTGGGCCTAACGTCTACCCCGGTGTGCCGGCCGAATTCACCAACTGGCGGGATGAGCAGAGGGCCTGGCAGCAGACCTGCGTCCTCTTCAATCAGTGCTATCACATGGCCGAGCTGCAACTCGAAGGGCCGGATGCCCTGAGACTGCTGACCTACCTGGGCATCAACAGCTTCGCGAACTTCGGCGTGGATCGGGCAAAGCAGTTCGTGCCGTGCTCGCCCGATGGATTTGTGATCGGCGACGTCATCCTTTTCCACCTCGCCGAGAACCTGTTCAACATGGTCGGCCGCATCCCCGTCATCAACTGGGTCCGCTTTCACGCGGAGACTGGCGGTTACAACGTGAAGGCCGAGTTGGACGAGCGGACCGTGGTCCGCAAAGATCCTAGCCGGCGGCGAAGCTACCGCTTCCAGATCCAGGGCCCCAACGCGATGAGAGTCATCGAGCGGGCGACCGGAAAACCGGCCCCCGATGTGAAGTTCTTCCACATGGCCTGGGTCGAAATCGCAGGCAAGAAGGTTCGGACCCTCCGCCACGGCATGGCGGGCCAACCGGGTTTGGAACTGTTCGGACCGTGGGACGACGGTGAGGCCGTGCGTCTCGTTCTGGTCGCAGCGGGGAAAGAGTTCGGCCTAAGGCAGGTGGGCGGCCGGGCGTATTCCTCCAACACCTTGGAATCCGGCTGGGTTCCATCGCCGCTCCCGGCGATCTATACCGGCAAGGAACTGAACGCGTACCGTGAATGGCTCCCGGCGGACTGCTACGAGGCAAAAGCGTCGATCGGGGGTAGCTTTTATTCCGACAACATCGAAGACTACTATCTGACGCCTTGGGATCTTGGCTACGGCCCCATTGTGAAGTTCGACCACGACTTCATCGGCCGTGCCGCGTTGGAGAAGAAGGCGAATGGCCCCCACCGGCGAAAAGTGACGCTGGCCCTCGACAGTGACTCCGTCCTGAAGGTCATCGCCACGGCTTTCAATAAGACAGGCCGGGCTAAGTTCATCGAGTTCCCCAGCGCCGTCTATTCCATGCATCCCTTCGACCGGGTTCTAGCCAATGGGAAGACGGTGGGCCTGTCGACTTGGATCGGTTACAGCTCCAACGAAGGCAAGATGCTCACTCTCGCCATGGTTGATGAAGCGCATGGCAAGCCCGGGACGGAGGTCGTCCTGCTCTGGGGCGAGCCCAACGGCGGGTCGTCCAAGCCGAACGTCGAACGCCACGTCCAAGTGGAGATCCCAGCCATTGTGTGTCCGGTTCCCTACGCCGAGGTGGCTCGCGAATCGTACCGCCCCTCCGGGCTGGCGCACGCATCAGTCCGCTTGACCTCATGAATCGTCTGGTTTTGTCCTTCAACAAAACGTACGACACGGACCCCGAACATCTCGGGATCAAGTACCCCACCGGGCGGAGTGCAACTGCGGAGAAGCGATCGAGCATGCAGCGTCTGAGGTAAAGCAAGAGGTAATGCAAATGGACCATTCTGTTTCGCGCCGAAATTTTCTCGCCGTCGGCATCGCAACCGCGGCGTGGTCTTTCACGCCAGCCTTCGGTGAAACGCAGGATCTCGGAGCGCTGACGCTGAGAAAAGCATCCGAGCTGCTGCGCAGCAAGGCCGCATCGCCCGTGGATCTCACGCAGGCTTGTCTAAAACGAATCGAAAAATACAACCCTGCGGTGAATGCGTTCATCACGGTTACCGGCGAGTCCGCTCTCGCCGCCGCCCGCGAGATGGAGGCGGAACAACGGCGAGGCAAATGGCGGGGGCCGCTCCACGGCATCCCAATCGCCTTGAAGGACAACATCGACACGGCCGGCGTCCGCACCACGGGGGCCAGCGAACTGTTCAAAGACCGCGTTCCAAGCGAAGATGCGGAAGTAGTCCGAAAATTGAAAAACGCCGGCGCAATTATCCTCGGCAAGCTGAACATGCATGAGTTCGCCTACGGCGCGACGTCCGCTGTCACCTATTTCGGGCCGGTCCACAATCCATGGGCGCTGGATCGGATTTCTGGAGGCTCGTCGGGGGGCTCGGCGGCGGCCATCGCTGCCGATTTGTGTTTTGGCACGCTCGGCACGGATACGGGTGGCTCGATCCGCATCCCTAGTTCTCATTGCGGCACGGTAGGTCTAATGCCCACATACGGACGTGTCAGCAACCGCGGCGTCATCCCGATGGCGTGGACGCTCGACCACGTCGGCCCGATCTGCAAGACCGTTGAAGACGCAACGCTGATGCTGGGAGTGATCGCCGGTTTTGACGAGTTGGATCCTACGACGGTCGATGCGCCGGTTCCCGATTACACGCGCGCGCTCAAGATGCAGGTGGCGAAACTCCGCTTAGGTCTGCCTCGCCTGAATTTCTTCGAGGGTCTTGATCCGGAGTATGCAAAAGCTGTGAATGCGGCGATCGAAGTTCTCCGCAAGCTCACGGCCAGCGTGACAGACGTGCAGCTTCCGATCCCAGTGAATACCGCGACAATTTGGGGGCCCGAGACCTACGCTTACCACGCAAAATGGCTGACGGAATCGCCGGAGAAGTATCAGACCGCAACCCGCACACAGATGATCCGATCGAATGAGGTCAGGCCGGACGTCTATGCGGAAGCTCGGCGGCAAGTAGATCTGGTTCGCAGAGAGATTAAGAAAGTCATTCTCAACGTGGATGTTCTGATTACGCCCACCATGAAAACGCCGCCCGGAACGATAACGGCAGCGTTGAATCCGCCGGCGCCTCTGCCTCCGAATCCGGCTGCGACGGGAAACGCTCCGCGCAATGCGGGCGGAGCAGGCCTCAATAGCGTGGGCGCCTTTGATGTTTATGGGCTCCCTGCGATTACGGTTCCTTGTGGATTCACCAGTTCCGGATTGCCCATCGGTCTTCAGATCAGCGCCGCGCCATTTGCCGAGTCGACCATGTTGGCGCTGGCGCACGCCTATGAGCAGGCGACGGAGTGGCACACCAGGCGTCCTGCGTTAACGTCCGCGTAGGGGGGTTCACCAACGCCATGTTCCAACCTCTTTGTTCTAACGCTCGGAGGAAGTTCAGGATTCTGGCCGCTCTTATCGCCGCGAGCGCCACCGTTGGCGCGCAGCAGCAAGCTGCAGCGAGATTTCATCTACAGGAGGCCAGCATCGCAGATATTCAACGGGCGATCCTGGCCAAAAAGATTACCGGTACGGGTCTCGTCGAGCTGTACTTAAAGCGGATCAAGGCTTATAACAACACGTGCGTGAGTGAGCCGATGGGGATTCTCGGTCCGATCACCACGATTCCGCACGCCAGGCAGGTCAACGCGCTCTCGACGCTGAACCTGCGGCCGCCTACCCGCAAGGCATGGGGCTTCGACGAACGCAAGGCACGCAGCATGACGGACATAGGCGATAACAATCCGAACATGCCCGACGCGCTGGAGGCCGCGGCCGCTCAGGATCGGCAATTTAAACGGACCGGCAGGTTGGTTGGGCCGCTGCATGGAGTCGTCATGGCGATCAAGGATCAGTACGACACCTTCGACATGCGCACGACGTCAGGCGCCGACGTGGAGTACGCGAACGACCGCCCTCCGGAAGACGCCACGTTCGTCAAGCGGCTGCGGGATGCCGGGGCGATCATTCTGGCGAAGGCCAACCTGGCCGAATATGCAACGGACGGCGCGCGCAGTTCCTTTGGCGGGACTTTCTGTAATCCGTACGACACGGAGCGGGAGCCCGGCATGTCGAGCGCCGGCTCAGCGGCCGCAGTAGCGGCAAACCTGGTGACCTGTGCGATCGGCGAGGAAACGGTGGTGTCGATCCGATGGCCGGCATCCGTCAACAGCCTGGTTGGGCTGGCGCCGACGGAGGAACTCGTCAGCCGGAAAGGAATGATGGGCGCAGGCCTGAGCATGCGGACCGGGCCGATTTGCCGCAACGTACAAGATGCGGCAAGAATACTCGACGTAATCGCCGGCTACGACCCGAAGGACGCGTTGACTGCGTTCAGCATCGGACGGAAGCCCGCACAACCCTACCTCATGTCCGCGGCGGCGCAGCGTCTCGATGGCCTCCGGATCGGTGTGATTCGTGAGTACATGGCCAAGAAGCTCTTTTCCAAGGCCGACGAGGAAAGTATGGACCTCGTCGATCGCGCTATCGATGACCTTCGCAAACTGGGTGCGACGATCGTGGATCCGGGTCCGGAAGGTGCATTGTTCGATGGCTGCATCGCGAGTTATGCGCCGGAACTCTTAAACAGCGCGTTTACGCGCCAGTATCGGGACCTGTTCCCGGTCGATGCCGCCGGCCGGCCGCAATCGGATCACCTGTCGGCGCTTCTGGATCTGCACGCAGCTCCGGCGCGGGCGCCGCAAGATCTCTCGCTCCGCAGCCTCAATACACCCGCGGTTGAGGGCGAAGGCAAATACATGATGAACAGGTATCTGCAAGAACGCGGAGACGCCAACATCAAAACCAGCGCGGACCTGATCTCGAAGGCAAGGTTTTATGAGGACCCTAACTTCCCCGATCGCAAACAGGCCAGGCAAGCCGCGGAGCGCGCCACTATGCTGGACACATCGGTACGGCTGCAGACCCGCTTCGCTCTTCAAAATCTCCTGCTGCAGTGCATGCAGGAACAGCGGCTCGACGCGCTAGTCTCCCCTATGTCCACTGTCCCGCCGCGCAAGCTCACGGCGCCGCGCGAACCCAACGCGAATGGCCGTTCTCCGATTGGCTGGTCGCTCATCGGGCAGCAAGGTTTCCCCGCTATCACCGTACCCGCAGGCTTTACCACAGAGATCTGGGATCGCGAGCGCGATGGGAATGGCGGCACGCACTTGGTCGGTCCCCTCAAAGCTAACTTGCCGGTTGGCGTCGACTTCATTGCGCGTCCGTTTGACGAAGCGAGGCTCTTCCGCATCGCCTCGGCTTTCGAAGCAGCAACCCGGCATCGAAAACCGCCGCCGGACTTCGGGCCAGTGCCCGGTGAACCGTAACCTTCCGTGCCGCGAGTGCTGCCTTTGCCAGTTCACTAACGCCGTGGGGATCAACATGCGCATCCGTGCGCTGCCTCCGCCCGAGAACGTTCAGGATCGCACGGCCGAATCACCGCCACGGTCGGCACTGCCTGCCGGCGGCGCGGAGTTCTTGCGCAGCACGAGCGCCGCGCAAGATTAATTCCCTCCAGATTACACTCATCGAGTAACAGCCTGTTTTCCGTCTCCGCCAGCGGAGTGTTTAGTGCCGCTAAGATCAGAATGTACTGAGGGGGTTCTCAGAAACGTGCCGTGTCGAAGCTGGCGCCGCGCTTAGTCTACCAATGACGCTTCTGTTGCGGGAAACCCCGGATGTGCGGCCGGGAGGAGGTTACACGGAACGGGCCGAGCGTGATGCCGGAGACATCCGATAGTACAGCGGTATTCAAGGACCTTGAACCGGTTCCCGAGCCGGCTCTTATGGAAGCGCAAACACGTTAAGGGCCGCGCCGGACACGAATCGCCGCAAACTGCTTCCCGTTTTTCGCCGGACCGTCATAGCGTCCGGCAACGGCAATCCGATAAGGCGGTTTTCTGTCGATCTTTAATCACGATTTCCTGCCGAAAGCTGGGCGTGCTACCGGGGATCGCGTGGTCACCTGATTTTATGTTCCGGCCATGCACCGGGGTGATTTCAGAACGTATACTTCATTGCGACCTGCAACTGACGCATCGTGGTCCCGGCCGCGAGGCTGCTGATGATTCCGAATCCCGCGTGCGCCGCGTTGGCTGGTGCGCCCGCGATGGCAGCGCCCGCCAGAATGTTGCCATTGGGTCCACCCCAATTCGGATGGTTCAGCACATTGAAGGCTTCGACACGGAGTTGAACGCGATGGTTGTCTCTGTAGGGCATGGTCCAGGTCTTGTGCAGATCGGCATCGAAGCCGAAAACCGGTGGAGCATTCACGTCGTCCCGTCCAGCATTGCCGAACGTGCCCGCAGGCGCTTCGACGAATGCGGCGCGGTTATACCATCCGGCGGTGGTTTGGCTCGAAGGGTACGGGGACACCCCGATCACGTTCGGCCGATCGTAGGTACTTTGGGTTATCGAGTTATCCGCACCGCCGATGGTTATGGTTTGGGGCACGCCGTTCTGGACGATCATGCTGCCGCCGATTTGCCAGCCCCCGACCACGGCATTGGCGAAGCCGTTGGTAACGTTCAGACGCTTGCCCTTACCGACCGGCAGCTCGTACAGGACGGAGTTGAGCCAACGTAGCGGCACATTGAAGGCGGACAGGCCGCGTTCGCAGCGCATGCAATAACTGTTCTGGGGGAACAGCGTGTCATAACCCTGCACGCGAATACCGCTGGAGTCATCGAGCGATTTGGACCAGGTGAAGTTGCTGATGACGCTAAAGCCCTGGCTGAAACGCTTGGTGGCCTTGAAGGACACCGCGTTGTATTCCGCGTTAATGCCGTCGGCTACCAACTGGATAAAGCCGAAATCGGCGAACGGAAGATGGGTGGAGGCAGCTCCCACGGTGGAGGGAATGCCCTCGTTGGCGTTCTGGAAGCCGTACAGGTGATGGCTCTGGGACCCCAGGTAGCCGAGTTCAAACGACCAGTCCGCGCCGACCTGGCGCTGGATGTTGAGCAGGTACTGCTCGGTGTACGACGTATGGTGGCTGTAGGCGCCGACATAACCGTAAGGCGGTCCAAACGCCGTCGGCGATCCGCCTGCGCCCGCCGGGGTGACGGCATTGGCCCAGGTGTCGGGCAACCCCGATAATACTCCCGACCCGGGGGCCCAGGTTGCCGCTCCGGTGGCGGCGCTGAGGGTGAAACGCACGCCGATGTTACGCGCCATGTCGAAGTACATGGAGTTGCCGTTGTCCTGCACGAAGAACTCTCCATAGGCTGCGCGGATCACGGTCTTGGCATCGGGCGACCAGGCGATGCCGATGCGCGGCGCGAAGTCGTTGGTCCGCACTTGCTGGAGCTGGTTGTCTTGAAGACCGTTGCTGCAGACGGCGGGCGTGATGCTCCAGATGAAGGGAATCGAAGGGCTGGCCGAATATGGATTCGAGCAGTTTCCCTGGCGGATAAAGTAAGGCCAGATTCCGCTGGACTGCGGAATGCCGGGGACCGCTGCGATTTTCGGGATCACAATGCTGAACAGGTCGCCCCGGGTATCGGTGAAGGGCGGGGTCAGCTCATACCGCACGCCTAAGGACAACGTCAGTTTGGGCGTGATCTTCCAGGTATCGTCCGCGAACGCATGTTCCATATTGCGCTGGTTGGGAGCGTTGGCGGCTTGAAAGGCGGCCGTGGATTGATAGATGTCGCCCAGCAGGAATTCGGCAAAGGCGTCGCCTCCGGTGTGGGTTGGGCTCTGGGTGGCGTTGGGCGCGAAGGTAGCTCCGCCACGTAAGTATTGATTGCCGTACTGGTTGAAATTCTGGCGATTGTATTCGAACCCGAATTTGAAGGTATGTTTGCCCTTGACCCAAGACACGTTATCGACGATCTGAGCGGTGTTGTTCTGGTTTTGGTAGGGGTAGTCGGTGTTGTCGCCGAGGGCGAAGAAACCGTCGCCGTTGAAAGCCGAGCCCGGTACGCCCCACTGGACCGGCGGGCCAGGGGCCAAATTGGGTATGTTCAGCGCCGCAACGGTGTTGACGCTGAATGCGCTGAGAGTGCTGATGGCGTTGAAAAAGCGGGTGTAACCGAAGCGCGCTTCGTTCACGATATTGGGCGAAAGAATGCGCGTGTTCGAACCCATGTACTGCTCGTATCCGGAGGTGACCTTGGATCCCGTGATGCTCAGGCCGCCATTTTTTTGAACTTCACTGCCCCAGCTATAGCGGCCGCTCCAGGTCGATTTCGTGGATTCGACGAAATCCATGCGGATGATGAAGCTGTCGCGGTTGAACGGCGATGCGTTGAACTGGGTGTAATTCTGCGTGAAGCCGGGCAGCGTGGGGGTGTCGTAGTACTTCAACATGGCCTGCGAGGTCGGATTGAGCTGGCTCAGCGGGATGATGTTGCCGGGATACGGCACCCCTCCCGAGCCCGGTTGATAGATGGTGGTGGGCCAGGCGCTGTAGTTGCCTTGCTGCATGGCGGCGGTGGGCAGGGAGTAGACGGCTTGCTGACTCTGCTTCTGCGCCAGCACTTCAAAGTTCGACATGAAGAACAATTTGTTCCGGCCGTTGAAGAGCTTGGGAATCCGGACCGGGCCGTCGATCTCGTAGCCATAGTCGTTCCACCGGAAGGGCGATTTGATGGGACGATTGGCGGTGAAGGCATACGAATTGTTGGCGTCCATGGCGTCATTGCGCAGGAACTCGAATAGCGCACCGTGATAGGCGTTCCCGCCGGATTTGGTGAGCACGTTGATCTGCGTCGCTCCATGACCGAATTCCGCCGGATACACACCGGTCTGCACCTTGAATTCCTGGATGGCGTCGATGGAGGGCAGCACGACGTAGGTGTTGAAGTCCGGGTCTGTGTTGACGACGCCGTCGAGCGTGAAGTAGTCGAAAAAGATGCGATTCCCGCCGGCCGAGATGGACTGGTTGGCGCGATCCCCGCCTTGGCGCGACTGCGCCTGACCAGCCGGCGGCGAAACCGTATTGGCATTGGAAAGCAGCCCCACCAGGTTCAGGTAATTGCGTCCGTTGAGCGGCAGCTCGACAATGCTGGCGTTCTCGACCACCGCGCCGAGGGTCGCGTTTTCGGCCTGCAGCATATTCGCGGCGGCCGAGACTTCCACCGATTGGCTCGCCTCGCCGATGGGAAGCGAGAAATCCAGACGCACGGTTTGTTGCACCTGGACTTCGATGTTGTTGCTGGTCGCGGTCTTGAAACCGGGATGTTCCGTTTTGAGAGTGTAGATGCCGGGCGGCACCGAGGGGAAAGAGTAGAATCCGTCATTGCCGCTGTCGGCTTGACGGACCGCGTTGGTGGCAGTGCTGGTTAAGGTTAAAGCTGCATTGGGTAATGCGGCCCCGCTAGGATCACTCACTCTTCCTGTGATCTCGCCTAAAGTTTGGCCTAGCAGAGGCAGCCCGAAACAAAGAAGCGCTCCTAGAAACCACTTGGTTCGCATGTGCAATTCACCCCGTTGTGAGACTCGACGACCCAGAAACCGCCAAAGAGCATATAACACAAAATTCCCGAGCGCACCGGGGGGGCTGTCGATTGGCACATTGCCGCCGTGGAAGATGGGGCCTGGAAGCGGTCGGCACTTCGGCGATTTGCTGCGTGTAGCGGCAGCGTGTCCGCGGGGACGATCAACAAGCCCTGCACGCCGTGATTCGGCTCATTTACGACGAGCTGAAGAAACTGGCGGCGGGGCGCCTGCGACGGAGGGCACCGCGCGGCCGCTCGACAACCGCGCTTGTGCACGAGGCGCTTCCAAACCCAAAGGGAATGTTCCTACAAATACAGCAGGTGTCGTACCGTTGGCTCCGTGGCGGTGCACTTGCGTAACCGCTCTTCAAGGTGGCTATCGGCCTTGGTCAAACGGTCATGCTGCCGCAGGTGTTCCGCCCAGGAACTCACGACAAATGTTTCGAGATACCGGTCGGGGTTCTCCAGGTCTCGACAAATTCCCCATCGCGACGCGCCGTCGCGACGCCGGACCCGTCCGTATTTGTGCATGGTCTTGATAAACTCCGATACCCGCTCGGGATTCACATGGTATTCAACTGTGACCAGGACCGGGCCAGTATCGGCATCGGCTCCCACCACCAGAGGTAGCCGCCAATGATTCCAGGGCGTTAGATCAACGGTATCGCTCGGCAGACGCAGAACTAAGCCCAAGACTGTTGAAAGGATTGTTCCGATACCGGCCCACAAGAGCGCACTGCCCACTCCGGAGCGTTCCGCAACCGCACCCCAAGCGGCGCTTCCGGCGGCTACAGCTCCTTGAAACACGAGCATCGAAACCGCAAGCACGCGTGCCCTGACCCAGTCCGGTGCTTGGTTTAGAACTTGAACATTGAACAGTGAGATAAAGGAAATCCAAGCCGCGCCTCCGATCAGCATGACCACACCCAGCGGCACCAGTGCGTGGAGCGCTCCGGCTGCGATTGTCGCGAGACCAAAGGTTGCGATACCGGCCGACACGATCACATCTGCCGACCACTTGGATCGAGCGCGCTGCATCACCAGCGCACCGAACACGGCGCCAGTGCCAAAGCAACCGAGCAGGACTCCGTATCCCACCGGACTATCGTGCACCCGATGAGCGATGGAAGGCAGCAATGCCGGAAGGCAGCTGGCGAAGAACATTGCTGTTCCTGCCCGCAACAGCACAGTGCGAACCGCCGGCGAGTAACGCACGTATCGAATCGCAGCGACGGTTGCGCCCGTTACTGTCTCGGGCGGCGTGGCTCGTTTGACAGCGGCCCGCTTCCAGCGTGCGACGACGAGAATGACTCCAAAGAATGACAGTGTGTTCAAAAGGAAAGCCGCACCGACGCCCGCAAACGCAATCACGAAGCCTGCCAACGCCGGTCCCACCGCCCGGGCGAAGTTGAATTCGATGCCGTTGAGCGCTGAGGCCGCCGGCAGATCCTCTTTTCGAACCAGTTCGGGCAAGACGGCGCGCCAGGTCGGTGTTTCGAATGCGTCTCCAGCCGACAACGCAAACGTCAGGACGAGCAGCAGAACCGGAGACATCTTGCCCGCGATGGTCATCGCCGCAAGCACGGCCGCAACGATGACCATCCACGTTTCCGTACGCAGGATCACTTTGCGGCGATCGACAATGTCGCCGATGGCTCCCGCCGGCAGGGCCAAGATAAAGAACGGCAGGGCGGATGCTGTCTGCGTCAGGGCCACATACATCGGCCCGGCACTAAGGGACACCATCAGCCAGGCGGCTCCCACGCTTTGCATAAAGGTGCCGACGTCTGAGACTACGTCGGCAATAAGCAGATTGCGGAATGTCGATGATCGCAGCGGCCGCCACAGACTTCCCGAGCCGTCCTTGATCGAAGTCGCCACTGCCATCCACCTTGGTGTTTCTACAGTATCAGCATCGCCCCGGTGGCCAAAGATCGGGCGAGTCATCAATTCACTGTGGGGAAGCCACGCGGCATCCGCCGTCGGCGCGGCAAAGTAACGGCTAACACGCGGACTTCTCGAAGTTGTAGAATAAACGCTCCGCGGATCAGATTTGTATTTGGCGTCCTGGGCGCTGCCCGGATGCCGGGAATGTTCTGATTTGTGAAGTAAAGCGAAAGATTTCCAATGGCAACAAGCAGCGCACCCCCGAATACAGCACTTGGCGAGCTCCGTGGGATGAACGAACCGGCACGCCGGACCAAGCTCCGCTCGCCTCTTGAAACGGGACTCGGTTCCCAAACCGAGATCTCCTGGAGACGCCGGTTAGATGCGGAACTGGGAGACCTTGCAGCCACCGAACTGAAAGTACAAGCCAGCTTCGAAGAAATAGACGCGGCGAAAGTGTTCCGGGACAATAAGGACTTTGAGTATCTGATCCAAAACTCCCCCGCGTTCGTGCAGTACTTGAATTCCTACCTCTATTTCGGAGTTCGATTCGCCGCGGAGCACCTGAATAAAACAACCGCGCCGGACGCGATACATAACGAACGTCCGACGGCTCTGCCGCGACCTCCCGCGTGCAAGGGCCCGTCCAAGGACGAACTTCGGAAAGATGTGGAGCTCTTTCTAGGGCTGGGACACACGGGCGATATGGGGGAAGCCCTGGACTTCCTGGATGATTACGTCCACCACACAGACGCGGCGGGCAAGACGATCGTTATCGCGGCCGGGGAGAATGCCGCTGAGGATTTCGATCTGTGGCTCCGCGGCCTGCTCCCCTACGCGGAGGACGCCGAGCGGTCTCAAAGGATAGCGCGCTTCCCCGCAATCGCACGCGGGTTGTGCCAATGGGCGGAGCAGCGCTACGACTTCTACGTCTCGCTTGAAAGGCGGCAGGGCCGGGACAGGCGAGTGGATGAGTGGCTGGCCGCCAAGCGCGTCGAAGGGAACTGGCACGCCCGGAATCCGGTGGCCGCGCGCTGCGGCGTCGCCGATCTGTATTGGCTGGCGAAGATTTTGCGAGCC
>DATNJC010000002.1:0-3269 GCA_035604115.1 Bryobacteraceae bacterium
TTCCGGCTACGTGACCGCCATTGTGCGCGGCGATGTCGCGGCGGTGAAAGCCGCTACCGATGCCGGAGCCGCCGCGGCGCGCCGCGTGGGCGAGCTGATCGCTGTCCACGTGATCCCGCGTCCGCATGCCAGCCTGGAAGACGTTCTGCCGATCGGGCGCGTGATCACGGCCAAGACCGCGGCCAGCGCCTAGAAGATTGCGCCATTGATTCATTGGGTCATTGGTTCATCGGGTGATCGGGAGATCGGGTCATCGGGTCATTGAACCCCGGCCTTTCGATCACCCGATGATCCGATCACCCGATGACCCGATTGAGGAAATCCATGTTACTGGCTCGAGTGATGGGCACGGTGGTGGCTACGCGCAAGGACGAGCGCCTGCTCGGTAAGAAGCTGCTGGTGTGCCGCCCCGTCAATCCCGAAGGCGAGACGGAAGGCGCATACTTTGTGGCCGTCGACACCGTAGGCGCCGGGGTCAAAGAAATGGTGCTGGTGGTGAGCGGCTCGTCGGCGCGCATGGCGGCTAACTTCAAGGAGACGCCGGTGGACAGCTCCATCGTCGGCATCGTGGACGAGGTGCGGATGGAGGCCGACGAGTCCCACGCGCTGGCGGCCGCTGCGCCGGCGAAATCGAAACGGTGAGCACACTGCCATGATGCTGGCCCGCGTGATCGGCAACGTGGTCTGCACCGTCAAGGACCCCGGGCTTGACGGCCGCAAGCTGCTGCTCATCCAGCCGCTCACCCGCGACGGCAAGCCCAAGGGGCGGCCGCTGGTGGGAATCGACTCCATCGGCGCCGGCTTCGGCGAAACGGTTTACTGGTGCCGGGGAAAAGAAGCGTCGCTGGCGTTCACCGGCGAGGTCCCGTCGGATTGCAGCATCGTGGGCATCGTGGACAGCATCGCCCCACACCCTGTGCCTGCTCACGCCGACGGCAGCGCCAAGCCGCGCGCCAACGCGCGGAGGTCGAAATGATTCTGGGACAGGTCTTGGGAGAAGTGGTCGCGACGCAGAAGCATCCTTCACATCAGGGCCGCAAGATCCTGCTGGTGCAGCCGGTGGACCCGGACGGCACCGAGCGCGGCGACGCCGTGCTGGCGCTGGACGCCGTGGATGCCGGCGTCGGCGACCGGGTGCTGGTAGTGCAGGAAGGCTTCTCAGCGATGACCGCCGTCGGCCGTCCCGGCTCGCCCATCGACATGACCATCGTCGGCGTGGTGGACGCCGTGGAAATGCAAGATTAGCCACGGATTCTCACGGATCGGCACGGATTTTGAAATTTGACTTGTTTTATCCGTGTTCATCCGTGAAAATCCGTGGCGTTTTTCTATTCTCCGCCGATGCGGAACCGCATCCCCGCCCGGAAGTTGGCTTTCAGCGCGGGATATCCGACCACTTCCTGGTAGCGGCGGTTGAGCACGTTCTCGACATTGACGTAGGCCGTTATGTAGCGGTTCACGGCGAACCAGCCGCCTGTGTTTACCAACGCATAGCCTGCGGTGTGATCCTGCGCGGGCACGAGTCCGAACAGGAAGTCCGAGTCCGGACGCCGTCCGACGAAGCTGCCGGCCAGGTCCGCGCCCCAGCGTTGGCCGAAATAGTTGAGCAACAGCGAGCCCGAGTGCTTCGGCCGACGCAACAGAGGCTCTCCGGTCGCATTGGGACTGGAGGCGCCGGGCGCGGACAGTATCTGCGTTGACGTGTACACGTATGCTGCATCGAGCGACAGCGAAGAGCGCAGCCGGCTGTGGAACTCCAGTTCCGCGCCATGCGCCAGGCTGCGGTTGATGTTGAAATATTGGCCGATGAACAGCGGCGGAGGGCCGTTCTGAAAGGCGATCTGGTCGCGGAAGAGGTTGTTGAAGTAGGTGGCCGCCAGCGACGACTTGCCTCCCCACAAGCCCTGCAGTACGCCGGCTTCAAGCGAGCGATTCTGTTCCGGCTTGAGGTTGGGATTGGGATTGCTGGGGAAGGTACCGCTGATCCCGAAGGTCTCCTCGAAGCGCGGTTCTTTGATGCCTTCCGAATACACGAAACGCAGGCGCGTGCCTGAGAAGACCTGGCCTCCGCGCAACGCTAGTACGGTCAGCGTGGCCTGCGGCACGACTTTGTCGCCGAAGCTTTCGTTGTGCACGTATCGTGCGCCGGCCGCGAGCGAGAATCGCCCCCGCACGACAGTTTCTTCTCCGTACACGGCGTGGTTGCGCCGCAGGCCGCGCGTGTGCGAGGTCCCGATGAAAGTCACCGGCGGGAACTGGCTGAAATCGGCGGTCAGGAATTGCGAGTCCGAAGAGCCGTTCTCGTCCTCGAACTGGTAGCCGAAGGTGGTGTGTGCCCAGTTGCGCGGCGAGTAGTCGCCCTGGTACTCGAATCCGGCGCGGTTCACCGCGAAAGGCGAGGAGAAGAAGCAATCGAAGAAGTTGAAGCTGGCGGGGTCACAGCCGCGATCGGGCACAGTGTCCCGGTTGAGGCGGGTGTGGCGATACTCGAATCCGAGGAACCGGTGCCGCCAGCGCGCCGGCGCCGCCAGATCGAGCTGGGCGCTGGCCAGCAGATTGTTCTGGCGGGCGAAAGCGTCGATGTCCGGCGACAGAAACGGTTGGCCGTTGAAGTTCCACTCATTCTGGATTCCCGTGCGACTGTTGGCGTGACGCGCTCGCAGCCGCAACGAAGCGCGGCTGGAAAGCAGCACACCCAGATTTGCGCCCTGGCTGGAGTTGAAATAGGCGTCGTTGACACCTTGTCCTTCGGTGTTTTCCTGTTCTCCGAAGAGGTTGTAATCGAAGCGGCCGCGCGCCCCGGCCACCGACGCAAACCCGCGCGCGCTGGAGAAAGTTCCGCCCTCGGCGCCGAAGCGGAGTTCCGGCACGCGGGTGTGGCCGGTTGCGCTCGACATCTCGACCACGCTCGTCATGGCGTCGGAGCCATAGAGGACACTGGCCGGCCCGCGCAGGAATTCCACGCGCTCCACGCCGGTCAGCGGCACCACGCCGAAATCGAAGGTCCCGCCGGGCTCGTCGACCGGCACTCCGTCCAACACGACCTTGTTGTAGCGCGAGTCGCCGCCACGCACGAACAGCGACCCCAGCCCGCCGCGCTGTCCCGCGGTGGCCACCACCGCGCCCGGCAGGAACCGCAAGGCGTCAATGGCCGCGATCGGCTGCATGTTCTCGAGCGTTAGCTGATCGAGGGAGATGACTGCAGCGCCGCTCTCTTCCGCCGGCAGGGGCGTGCGCGTGGCCGTGACCACTACCGTCTGCTCGGGACC
>DATNJC010000003.1:0-36996 GCA_035604115.1 Bryobacteraceae bacterium
CGAAATGGAAATGGTCCGCCGCGAAAAAGAAATGAAAAAGGAACTCCTCGACCTGACCGAGGTGGAAAGGTTAACCTGGGTCTTCGACAACCTGGCCAACCACAGCAAGTCCCTAGCGATGCAGATCCGCTACGAAGGCAGCCTAAACCGCACTTATGAGCGCGCCTTCAAGCAGTTACAACAACTCCAGAGCCGCCCCCAACTGCCGCCGTCGCCACAACAAAACGAACCCGAGCCCACCGTGGAGCACGCACTCGTGCGTGCCACGTCGGCACTAATGCCGACGCCCGGCCATAAAGAAAAGCCCCTCCCCACCCCCTCCGCCCCGCCGACCCCTCCAAAAACCACCCCCAATCAGCCCCAGGAGCCCCCAAAAGAGTCCTAAAACAGGCCCAGCTAAGAGATCATCGTCCAATGCACACCCCAAGTGTCAAACAGACCACTGGACCCGCCCACACCGCGCCAGTATGCTATTCTCGTTCACGTCAGGCCTAATCGATCCATCACTCAATCGAACCCAGGAGGTCCACATGGCAGAAGTCAAGTTTTCCGTCAACGGGAAATCCCAGACGGCGAACGTTCCCAGTCCCCAAATGCCGCTGCTATGGGTGTTGCGCGACGTGCTCGGCATGACCGGCACCAAATTCGGCTGCGGCCAAGCCCTGTGCGGCGCGTGCACGGTCCACGTGAACGGCCAAGCCGTGCGCTCCTGCATAACGCCGGTAGCGGGCGTGGCCGGCAAGAGCGTCACCACGATTGAAGGCCTCTCGCCAGATCACAGCCACCCCGTCCAGCAGGCGTGGATCGAACTGGATGTGCCGCAGTGCGGGTACTGCCAGTCCGGACAAGTCATGCAGGCCGCCGCGCTGCTGGCCAAGAACCAGCGGCCCACCGACGCCGACATCGACGAGGTCATGAAGGGCAACATCTGCCGCTGCGGAACGTACCAGGAAATCCGCGCCGCCATCAAGCGCGCGGTGGTCATCAAACGCGCGGCCAACCAGAACGCCGCCCAAGGAGTTGTCGCATGAGCACCAATTTAAGCCGCCGCAATTTCATCCAGGTCGGCGCCGCCGCCACCGGTGGCCTGCTGGTGAGCGTCTACGCCCCCGACAAGCTCCGCGCCGCGACCACGCCCGCCAAGCTGAACGCCTTCATCCACATCGGCTCGGACGACATGGTCACCTTCATGATCCACAAGTCCGAAATGGGTCAAGGCCCGGTTACCGCCCTGTCCCAGCTCCTCGCCGAAGAGCTGGAGTGTGACTGGACCAAAATCCGCACCGAATTCCCCGGCGTTGACCCGGCCTACGGTCCACTGCAGGGCACCTTCGGCAGCATGACCATCCGGACCAGCTACAACTCCATGCGCCAGGCTGGCGCCACCGCGCGCATGATGTTGATCCAGGCTGCCGCGCAGAAGTGGGGCGTCGACGCGTCCCAATGCCGCGCCGAAAACAACGCCGTGATCAACACAGTGACCAACGCGCGCGCAAGCTTCGGCAGCCTAGCCGACGACGCCGCGAAGATCCCCGCGCCCAAGAACGTAACGCTAAAGGAAGCCAAGGATTTCCGCCTCATCGGAACCTCCGTCAAGCGCCGCGACACAACCGACAAGGTCACCGGACGCACCCCGTTCGGTCTGGACATGCGGCTGCCCGGCATGCTCTACGCCGCGCTGGCCCGCTGCCCGGTCTACGGCGGCAAGGTGAAGAGCTTCGACGCGTCCAAAGCCAAAGCGGTACCCGGCGTCAAGAACGCAGTTGAGATCTCCAACGGCGTAGCCGTGATCGCCGACAACACCTGGTCCGCGATGGAAGGCCGCAAGGCTCTGCAGATCGTGTGGGACGAAGGGCACAACGCGAATCTGACCAGCGCCGGCATCCGCAAGGAGTTCGCCGACCTGACCGAGAAGCCCGGCGCCAACGCGCGCAAGCAAGGCGACGCTCCGGCCGCGATGGCGAGCGCCGCCAAGAAAGTGGAAGCGCTCTACGAAGCGCCGTACTTGTCGCACGCGCCCATGGAGCCGCTGAATTGCACCGCCGTAGTGCGCCCCGACGGCTGCGAAGTATGGGCGTCCACGCAGATCCAGACCGCGGCGCACCAGATCGCCATGAAGATCACCGGCCTCTCCGCCGACAAGGTCCAGATCCACACGCAATGGCTGGGCGGAGGATTCGGCCGACGTGGCGGCGCCGACTACATCGGCGAAGGCGTCGAGATCGCCAAAGCGCTAACCGGCACTCCGGTCAAGCTTACCTGGTCGCGCGACGACGATTTACAGCATGACACCTACCGTCCGGGGTCGGTCACAAAATTCGCCGCGGCGCTCGACGCCCAAGGCAATCCCGTCGCGCTTACGTCCACCGTAGCCTGCCCGTCCTTCGCCGGACTGCAAAACGGCGTCGATCGCGCCGCCGTCGAAGGCATCGCCAACATGGCCTACTTCGGTGGCATCCCCAACGCGCAAGTCGACTATCACGTTCCGCCCACCGACATCCCCACCAGCTACTGGCGCTCAGTCGGCTATTCGCAGAACACCTTCTTCACCGAGAGCTTCATCGACGAACTGGCCCACGCCGCCGGCAAGGACCCAGTGGCTTTCCGGCGTGCGTTGGTAGCAAAGTCGCCGCGCCTGGTAGCCGTGCTAGATCTGGCCGCCGACAAGGCGGGCTGGAGCAAGCCGCTCCCAGCCGGGCGCTATCGCGGCGTCGCCCTGGTCGATAACCTAGGCAGCTTCAACGCCCAGGTAGCCGAAATCTCCATCGACAAAGGCAAGCTCCGCGTCCACAAGGTAGTCACCGCGGTCGACTGCGGCCAAGTGGTCAATCCCGCGATCGTGGTGCAACAGATCCGCAGCGGCATCGTGTACGGACTAAGCGCCATGAAGGGCGCGATCACGTTCGACAAGGGCCGCGTCCAGCAGCAGAACTTCAACAACTACGAAGTCCTGCGCATCGACGAAGCCCCCGAGATGGAAGTCTATATCGTCCCCAGCACAGCCGCCCCCGGCGGCATCGGCGAAGCCAGCACCCCGGCCATCGGCCCGGCAGTAGCCAACGCCATCTTCGCAGCCACCGGCAAGCGCCTGCGCAAACTTCCCATCCGCAACGAAGACTTGGCGTAACTCAATTTCAGCTTCGCAGCGGTTCAATCCTGCAAAGGCCTGCCGGTCTGTGGCAAGATCGGGACGTGAAGATGCTCATGTATATCGAGCTAAAGAGCGGCTACTCCGATGACGGCCCTGCCTGGATTGGTTATGCGACGCCGTCGAAGACAGGCCGGACGATCTACTTCAACGGCCGAGCCTTATTGAAGCTCAAGGGACAACGACGCGCCTCGTGGGGCGGCAACTTTGTCGATATGGAGACAGGGCAGTCGTTCTGGGTGTCCGGTGTCAAGAAGAACGGCCAGGATCGTCATTGGGCCGGGACCGGCAAAATACTGATCGAGGCCGCGGCGGTCTCCGAATACTTGGAAGCTACTGGTGCCAGCGCGCTGGACAAATCACGGCACGAAGTAACGCACTCAATTGTACCGACCGACATTAAGAAGTTCGAACGGATTGCCAACACAAGTTGCTACGATGATGACCTCGGTGTCGGTGGGTCGGCGGACTGATGCCGATCAACGCGGGGCGAGTGGGCGGCTAGGCCGCGCCTTCCACATAGTCGACTGAAGAGTGCGGTTCGGAATCAGCTCGCCGACCTCACACATGGCTTCGAAATGCGCAGCCAATGCGTCCCGGAAGTTGCGGCGCGTTTCTTCCTGCGTGTCGCCGACAGCCACGCATCCAGGCACGTCCGGCGAATACGCGGAATAACCCGTGCCCGTTTGCTCGATGATGACCGGATAGCGTTTCGCGTTCATTTCAGCCCTGCCTTCTTGAGTATAACGTTCAGCGTCCTCCACTTATCCGTTCTGTTCGAGCAGACGATCACCTCACGCACCTTCATCGGCATGATAGGTTCATGGTAGTTGGTGGCGCGCCCGTCGGCGTGGCCCAGAGGTGTAAACTGACCAAACAGGTACTCATGAAACTCACACGCGTATCGTTCCTCTCCCTGGTCCTAGCCTCTGCTCTGCCGGGCATGGCGCAATCCAATGCCGCCGCCAAAGCCGACGCCGGCAAAAAGGGCACCTTCGAAAAGATCAAGGTGCACGGGAAATCGCTCGAAGGCAACCTGGAGGGCGACTCGCCCGACCGCGACGTTTTCGTGTACCTCCCGCCCAGCTACGCGACCAGCAAAACGTGGCGCTACCCTGTGGTCTATTTCCTCCACGGTTACGGTATCAACGCCGAGCGGTACTGGAACATCATGACCGTGCCGGACGCCGCCGACAAAGACATCACCACGGGCGCGGCGCACGAGATGATTCTGGTGCACCCCGACGCCTTCACCGTCTACAACGGCAGCATGTATTCGAGTTCGCCCACCACCGGCGATTGGGAAACCTTCCTCACTCAGGAGCTGGTTTCCTATATCGACAGCCACTACCGCACGCTAGCCAATCGCGACAGCCGCGGACTCGCCGGGCATTCGATGGGCGGCTACGGAACGCTGCGCCTGTCGATGAAATACCCGGAAGTGTATTCGAGCATCTACGCCATGAGTTCCTGCTGCCTGATGAACAATCCGGGCGCGGGGCGCGGCCCCGGCGCCACGAAGCAGCCGCCTCCGGAGGCCAATAACGACAAGGCCAACAGCGACAAAGGCCAGAATGACAAAGGAAAGAAGAAAGGCGGCGCCGGATTCTCCAACGTGACCTTCGCCGAAGCGGCCGCGTGGTCGCCGAATCCGGCCAATCCGCCCCAGTTCCTCGACCTGCCTACCAAGGACGGCCAAGTCCAGCCGGCCGTCGCCGCCAAGTGGGTGGCGAACTCGCCGCTGGCGATGGTGCCCCAGTACGTGACCAATCTCAAGAAGCTCCATGCCATCGCCATGGACGTGGGCCTGCAGGACGGACTGCTGGCCACCAACCAGGAGATGGACCAGTCGCTCGCGCAATTGGGCGTCACGCACACGTTTGAAACTTACGAGGGCGACCACAACAGCCGCGTCAAGGAGCGCTTCGAGACCAAGGTGCTGCCGTTCTTCTCGAATCAACTCGCGGTTGCGGCCCACGCCAAGTCCGGCCATCGGTAGCCGGCGTCCGGCCCTTGGGCACACCGGCCCCGACATCCATCGTTGGGGCCGCGGGCGTACATCGATCTCTGCGCCTGTTCGATCACTTCCTCGACGTTCTTACCGGCTGCCGAAGCGGCTTAGCGGCATCGAACTGAACCGCTGTACCTCGCTGGCGATGGCCAGCGCCGATTCGTTGCGCTCCCGCGGAACAGGCTGTCGTTGGCGCCGACCGGACTGCAGCCCAGCGGTGGGGGATGCTATCCTCTGAAACGACGTGACTCTGCGCAAGGCACTCGCGGCTGCCCTTAGCGGCTTGTTGTGCGCCGCGGCGCTGGAGGCTTACCAGCGTGCATTCCGCGAGTACCCCGGAACCGAGTACGAAGACTTCTCCCTGCCCCCGGATTATCAAGCCCAGGCCGACTTCGTCTTCGCCCGGCTCATGTACCCGGAGGGCAACGGCGGCGGGTTCGGGTTCCGCCGCTTCGCTCGCAACTGGGAAGAAGGCCGCACCCAGTGGACCAACGATTACCCGCGCGCCGACCGGCACCTGCTGGTGGCCATCCGCCGTCTGACGCGTGTCGAGGCGCGCAGTGTCGAACAACCCGTTAATCTGAACGACGGCGACGACGTGTTCAACTGGCCATTCCTGTATGCCGCGCGCGCCGGCTTCATGCAGCTCTCCGACGCCCAGACCGCCAAGCTGCGCGAGTTCATCGACCGCGGCGGCTTCTTCATCGCCGACGATATGTGGGGCGATTCGGAGTATCAGGGCATCGTCCAAAGCATGGCTCGCCTGTACCCAGGCCGCGACATCCGCGAACTGGAGAACAAAGACCCGGCGTTCCATACGGTGTACGATTTGGACCAGCGCTACCAGATTTCCGGGCAGTGGTCGCTGCGCTCAGGAATTCCGTATCTGAACGGCGGCGTGGTGCCACATTGGAAGGGTGTATACGACGATAAGGACCGGATGGTGGCCGCCGTGTGGGTCAACAACGATACGGGCGACTCCTGGGAGTGGGCCGACGATCCTACTTATCCGGAGCGGTATTCAGCGCTGGGCATGCGCCTGACGGTGAATCACCTTATCTACGCGATGTCGCATTGATGCCGTGGAGCGGGCTCTTAAGCCTGCAACGGAGGCTTTAGCCTCCGCGCCGGTGTGGTGACACGTCCAATCGGGGACTGAAGTCCCCGTTGCAGGCTGAAGCCCACTCCACGGGTCACGCGTTAATCCAAAGTCCGGCCGTGGCTACGCCGACCCACAAAGCCAGCGATACTCCGGCAGCCCCGCGATTTCGTTCCGCGCCCCCGGCCGCGCGAACCGCCCGGCGATGCACTGTGAAGTGGTACGTCAGCGCGATCGCCAACAGAGTCAACTTGACGGCAAAGGTGATGCTCATCAGCATCTTCATTGCCGTGGCCAGGAACAGCGCGGGCCCGGTGATCGCCTGCAGAGCCAGCGCCGCGCTTCCGAAGGACTGGACGCCAACCGAAATCTCGGAAGCGGGTTGCGATTCGAACATCCATCCCATCAGCCGCAGATCCACCACCAGGATGGTTCCGAACCACACCAGCAAGCCTAACAAGTGCGCGGTCTCGACCGAGGCCAGCCGCCACGTCGCGCCGCGCAGGAACTCGCTCACCCAGGTGTGCTGGCACCAGGCCACCATCGCCATGTAGACCGGGCTGTCCGGATTCATTCGTCCATTTACGTATCCAGGGTGTACCCGATCATGCGGCCCGCCGCCAGAATCGCGACCCACAACAGGAGCGATACCGCGCCCGCCATTCGCGCCCGCGCTGGAGTTACTGTTGCGTGGTCCCATTCGGAGACGCTGCGGAACACCGTGACGTGGAACAGGAGGACGTTCAAGCCGGCCAGGATCAGGCAGACGACTTTCACGCGGAAGGCGGTGTTGAAGTACAGGCGCTCGGCTTCGGACGTGATCAGGAGGCCTCCGGTCAGGGCCATGACTGAGAATCCGCCCCAGGTCCAGGGCAGCAGGCTCGTGGCGGCTTCCGATACCGGGGTGCGACGAAGCCCGAGACCGAGCAGACGCAGGTCGAAGAACATGATGCTGCCGGCCGCGACCATCAGTGCCAGCACGTGCGCGACGTTGAGCAAGGCGTACCACCAGTCGCTCTCGCGGATGGTCGTTCCGAGGGCGGAATTCTGCAGGATCTGGGCCGCGTGGAGCAGCGTCATCGCGAGAATCATAGCAGAATGTGGAGCACGCACTTTTGCGTGCCGGGGTGCCCTTTGGGCCGGGCACTCGTGCCGATGCTTGGCGAGATGGCGACGCTTCCGCCGTGTGTCGAGAGGAGTCTCGACGTGGCACGCACGAGTGCGTGCTCCACGTTGCTACCGGTAGTCGTCCTGCAACTTTTGGAGCGCTTCCGCGCCGGGACACAGCAACTCAAACGGCAAATCGCGCATGGGCGTGGCCGAGGACTGGCTTAGTTCGTGCATGTCCGCGCCGGCTTCATCGATATAGAGAAGTCCGGTGACCACTTCGCCGTCGCCCTGGTGCTCTTCCAGGTAGTTGGTGACCTTGGCGCGGTCGGTGGGGTCGTAGTCGGACGGGACCGAGGTGAAACGGACCACGCTGCCGTCGTGCAGCGTCACGGCCGTGACGCCGTTGCCGCCGATGTTCGCTACGATCTCGCCGGAAGGCGGCACGAAATCCGCCTCGGTGGCCTGATGCACGTGCTTGCGGGTGTAGAGGTAACTCTTGGTGGAACCGTTGTGATCGTTGAAGGTGACGCACGGCGAGATCACGTCCACCATGGCGAACCCGCGATGCGCGATGGCCGCTTTGAGGATCGGCACGAGCTGAGTCTTGTCACCGGAGAAGCCGCGCGCCACGAACGTCGCGCCTAGCGTCAGAGCCAGGCGGACCGGATCGATGGGCATCAGGCGATTGGCTTCGCCGCGCTTGCTTTTGGAACCCGGATCGGCCGAGGCGGAGAATTGTCCCTTGGTGAGCCCGTACACGCCGTTGT
The DNA here is from genome assembly GCA_035604115.1 of Bryobacteraceae bacterium. GTDB lineage: Bacteria > Acidobacteriota > Terriglobia > Bryobacterales > Bryobacteraceae > Palsa-187. The sequence goes on from DATNJC010000003.1 coordinate 8,136, forward strand.
TTTCGAGCACGTACAGCATGCGGACGTTGCGGCGGATGGCGTGACACATCTGGCCCAAGCCGATGGAGAGCGAGTCGCCGTCGCCGGAGATGCCGATGTAGAGCAGGTCGCGGTTGGCGGCGTTGGCTCCGGTGACGATGGCGGGCATGCGGCCGTGCGCCGAGTTGAAGCCGTGGGCGCCGCCGACGAAATACGTGGGCGTTTTCGAGGAGCAGCCGATGCCGCTCAATTTGGCCAGGCGGTGGGGGACGACGGAGGTCTCCCACAGCGCGCGGATGAGGGCGGCGGTGATGGAATCGTGCCCGCAGCCCGCGCACAGCGTGGACATGGAGCCTTCGTAGTCGCGGATGGTCAGGCCCAGATCGTTACGCTGCAACGTGGGATGCGTGGCGCTGGGTTTGGCGATCGACGGCATGGTCTTTCTTCCTCTCGTGGAGCGGGCTTTAGCCTGCAACGGGCGCTTTAGCGCCCGTGCCGAAGCGGAGGCTGAAGCCTCCGTTGCAGGCTAAAGCCCGCTCCACATACACTCAACACACAACTCACAACTGCTTCAGAATTCCTTGTACTACGCTGCTGCTGCTTAGCGGGAAGCCTCCATAAATTAGTACGCTCTTCAATTTTTCCTTGGGGACGCTGGTTTCGAGCGTCAGCAGCGAGCGGAGCTGCGCGTCGCGGTTCTGCTCTATGACGAAACAAAACTCGTGCTCCGCAAGAAACTGCTCGACGCTTTCGCCGAAAGGGAACGCCCGGATGCGCATGTAATCGGCAGGCGTGCCCTGGCGATCGAGAACGTCCAGCGCCTCGCGCACGGCCGGGTCGCACCCGCCCAGCGTGATCACGCCGAAGCGCGAGCCTTCGCGCTTCAAAAACTCGGGTTCAGGCACGTGTTTCGCCGCGGCTTTGTGCTTGGCCAGCAGGCGGTCCATCACTTCCTGGTATTCGTCGGGGATCTCGGTGTAGCCGCCGAACTTGTTGTGTCCCGAGCCGCGCGTGAAATACGCGCCTTTGGAGCTGACGCCCGGCAAGGTGCGCGAGGCCACGAAGTTCGCATCGCTGTCGTTGTAGCGCTGGAACTTGGGCATTTTTTCGAGGTCCTCCGCAGTCAGCACTCGGCCGTGGTTGGGTTTGTAGGACGCATCCCAATGCAGCCGAGGAATGCGCCAGTCATTCATTCCGATATCCAGGTCCGAAAGCATGAAGACGGGGGTCTGGAAGTAATCGGCGAGGTCGAAGCACTTTACGGCGAAATGAAAGCACTCGTGCGGATTGGCCGGGAACAGTAAGATGTGCTTGGTGTCGCCGTGCGAGGCGTAGGCGCACAACAGCAAATCACCCTGCTGGGTGCGCGTGGGCATTCCGGTGGATGGACCGACCCGTTGGATGTCCATCACCACGGCGGGAATCTCGGCGTAGTAAGCCATGCCGAGCAATTCGTTCATGAGCGAGATGCCGGGCCCGGCGGTCGAGGTGAACGCGCGCGCGCCCATCCACGAAGCGCCCAGCACCATGCCGATCGCCGCCAGTTCGTCCTCGGCTTGCAGGAACACGTAATTGCGTTCGCCGGTTTCTTTATTCTTGCGGAACCGTTCACACAGCGACTTGAAGGCGTCCATCACCGAAGTGGCCGGAGTGATGGGGTACCAGGCGGCCACGGTCGCTCCGGCGTATATGGCTCCGAGCGCCGTGGCCGTATTGCCGTCGATCAGGATCTTGTCGCCGTTGGCCTGCATCTTTTCGAGACGGAACGGCAAGGGGCAATCGAAATGATCCTGAGCGTACTTGTAGCCGAGTTGCAGGGCGCGGTGATTGGAATCGCGCAGGGCCTGCTTGCCGGCGAAGGTTTCCTCCAGCAGCTGGTTCACCACCGCCATGTCGATATCGAGCGCGGCCACCAGGGCTCCCGCGTAGGCGATGTTCTTCATGAGGATGCGCTCGCGCGGTTCCTTGAACTCGCGATTGCACATCTCGGCCAGCGGCACGCCCAGGAACGTGATGTCGTCGCGGTGCAGCCGCGGATCGAGCGGCCAGCTCGAATCGTGCATCAGGTAACCGCCGGGGCGGACCTCATGGATATCGCTGGCGTAGGTTTCTCCGTTCATCGCGACCATCAGGTCGTACTCCGGCGCGCGCGCCGCGTAGCCGTCTTTGCTGACGCGGATTTCGTACCACGTCGGAAGGCCCTGAATATTGGACGGAAACAGATTCTTCCCGCACACCGGAATGCCCATGCGGAAGATGGCCTGCATCAGCAGACTGTTGGCGCTGGCGGATCCGGTTCCGTTGACGTTGGCCAGCTTGAGGGCGAAATCGTTTATGCGGGTACGTAGGACGTCGTGCATGCAGCTCCTGCGTAAGGGATGATGAGTTCGAATTTCTGCATATCCCAGGCCGCGGTGGGACACCGCTCCGCGCACAGACCGCAGTGCACGCACAGGTCTTCGTCTTTGAGCATCAAACGGGACGTCTGCGGCAGCGCGGCCGAAGCGTACAGGGCCTGATCGGGATTGGTGGCGGGCGCCGAGAGATGCTGGCGCACCTGGGTCTCATCGCCGTCGGGCGTTATGGTGAGGCACTGCACGGGGCAGATGTCGACGCAGGCGTCGCACTCGATGCAGCGCTTCTCGGTGAAGACGGTCTGGATATCGCAATTGAGGCAACGCTGGACTTCGCGCGCAGTCTGCTCGGCGGTGAAGCCCAGCTCGACTTCGAGGTTGAGTTTCTGGAAGCGCTCGACCAGATTGAGGTGCGTCATCTTCTGACGCGCGCTGGGGTTGTAATCGTTGTGGTAGCTCCACTCCGACAGGCCCATTTTCTGCGTGGTCAGATTCATGTGCTCGGGCGGACGCTCGGTGAGCGGCGCGCCCTGGCAGTGCTGATGAATCGAAATCGCTGCGCCATGGCCGTGCGCGACGGCCCAGATGATGTTCTTGGGTCCCCAGGCGGAGTCGCCGCCGAAGAACACGCCGGGGCGCGTGGATTGGAATGTGACCTTGTCGACCGCGGGCATGCCCCACTTGTCGAACTCGATACCCAGGTCGCGCTCGATCCAGGGGAAGGCATTCTCTTGTCCGATGGCCAGGATGACGTCGTCGGCGGGAATGAAGATGGTATCGATGACGCGGGAGTTCTTGGCGGCGGCGTCCCATTCCAGACGCTCGAACTCCATGCCTTTGAGCTGGCCGTTCTCGACCACGAAGCGTTTGGGCGCGTGGTTGATGATGATATGGACGCCTTCTTCCTCAGCGTCCTCCAGTTCCCAGGGCGAGGCCTTGAAATAATCGCGCGGACGCCGGGCCATCACTTTTACGTCTTTGCCGCCCAGGCGGCGAGAGGTGCGGCAGCAATCCATAGCCGTGTTGCCGACGCCAATGATCAGCACGCGCTCGCCGATTTTATCGATGTGTCCGAAGGCCACCGACTCCAGCCAATCGATACCGATATGGATGCGCGGGATGGCGGCGGGATCGGTGCGCCCGGGAAGTTCCAGATCCTTGCCGCGCGGCGCGCCGCTGCCGACGAAGACCGCGTCGAAGCCTTGCGCGAGCAGCCCCTTGAGGCTGGTGACTGGCGAGTTGTAGCGGATCTCGACGCCCATGTCGAGAATGGTGCCGACTTCGTCTTCGAGCACGCTCTCGGGCAGGCGGAACGACGGGATGTTGGTGCGCATCAACCCGCCCGGCTTGTTCTGCTTCTCGAAAAGCGTGATTTCGTAGCCCAGTGGGCGCAGGTCGTTGGCCACGGTCAGCGACGCAGGTCCGGCGCCGATCAACGCGATGCGTTTGCCGTTGGACTCCTTGGGGATCTTCGGCAGCAAGTGGGAGATGTCGCCGCGCAGGTCGGCCGCGACGCGCTTCAAGCGGCAGATGGCCACCGGCCCCTGCTCCAAGCGCCCGCGTCGGCAGGCCGGCTCGCAGGGGCGGTCGCAGGTGCGGCCGAGGATGGCCGGGAAGACGTTCGACTCCCGGTTCACCATGTAGGCTTCGGTATATTTGCCCTGCGCGATCAAGCGGATGTATTCCGGCACATTGGTGTGCGCCGGACACGCCCACTGGCAATCGACCACTTTGTGGAAATACGCAGGGTTGCGGATGTCGACTGGTTTCACTGGAAAAAGGCAAGCCCTGGTATTTGATTGTAGCGCGATAGCGTGGGGGACCGCGAGTCTTGTACCCTGTCTCCCATGCAGGATGGGTTTTCTTCTCGCGAACTGAAGACGCTGCGGCGTCTGACTACACCGTTCAAGATCCAGCGTTTTCTGGATGAAGACATCGGCTACAATCTGGAGCCCAACGGCGTCACCTGTTATTCGCCGCGATTGGTTCTGCGCGAGGGCGTCGCGCATTGCATGGAAGGAGCGCTGCTGGGGGCCGCGGCGCTGCGGTTGCTGGGGTATCCTCCGCTGCTGGTGGATATGGAAGCGGTGCGCGACACCGATCATGTGCTTGCCGTGTACCGCGTGGACGGGTGTTGGGGCGCGGTGGCTAAGAGCAACTACTCGGGACTGCGGTCGCGCGAGCCGGTGTATCGCAGCATCCGTGAGTTGGCTGTGACGTACTTCGAGGATTACTACAATCCCAAGGGGGAAAAGACGCTGCGGACTTATTCGCGGCCGATTAGTCTGCGGAGATTCGACCGCATGGGATGGATGACTGCCGAACGAGACGTTTGGGAGATTCCGAATTACTTGTGCGAGATTTCGCATGCTCGGATGTTTTCGCGGGGCGTAGAACGGCGGCTGGCGCCGATGGATCGGAGGCTGCTGGCTGCTGGGGATGTGGGTAAGGCGGTGTAGGGGCGGAGGTGTCGGCATGAATGCCGACATGGCACGCACGAGTGCGTGCTCCACATTACTTTGTGCGGCGCTTCCACTCGAACAGAACTACGCCGGCGGCTACGCTTACGTTTAGCGATGCTACGCCGCTCCCGCCTTCGCTCGCCAGCGGGATGCGGAGTAGAACATCGCAGTGGCGCGCTACGTTCTGGTGCAGGCCGTGGCCCTCGCTGCCCAACACCAGCGCTGTGGGCGCGGCGAACTCCACTGCATCGTAAGTCTGATCGCCACGTTCATCCAGGCCGTAGATCCAGTAGCGATGCTCTTTCAGCTCTTCCAAAGCGCGCGAGACATTGGTGACACGGACCACGGGCAGGTATGCCAGTGCGCCCGCGGCGGAGCGTGCAACGGTGTCGGTCAAACCTACTGCACGACGCTCGGGCACGACGATCGCGGCTGCTCCCGCGGCGTGCGCGGTGCGGATGATGGCGCCCAGATTGTGCGGGTCCTCGACGCCGTCGAGCACTACGTGTAATCCTCCGGCCGCCGCGGTCTCGCCGAGCTTGGCATAACGCTCAGCCGCGCCGAACGCGATCACGCCCTGATGGCCTGGGCCTCCGGCGGCGCGGTCGAGCTGCTCCCGCGACTCGAAGCGCACCGGGATTTTGCGCTCGCGGCACAACTCGATCAGTTCCTGAAGGCGGGGACCCGCGGCGCCCTTGGCGATCAGCACTCTGTCGAGCGGGCGGCCGGCGCGGAGTGCTTCCCGGACGGGATGGATTCCTCGCAGCGGGGACATTAGAATAAGGGTACTCTCATGAGCGATCGCGATATCGCAAATGGCGCGGCGACACGGTCCGGTGTGGACGCCGGTGTGGATGCCGGTGCAGAAGCCGGTATGGACGCTGGTTTGGACGCGGGTCCCGAACCCGGCCTCGACGCAGGGTCCGCCGCGGGCCCCGGCCCGGGTGTGGACGCCGAGGCCACCGAGATCCCCGACAAGCTGTACTTCCGCATCGGCGAAGTGGCGCGCCTCGCGGCGATCAAACCCTACGTGCTGCGCTTCTGGGAGACCGAGTTTCCCTCGCTCGGCCCGCGCAAGTCGGGCACCGGGCACCGGCTGTACCGGCGCAAGGACGTCGAGCAGGTCCTGGAGATCAAGCGGCTGCTGTACGAGAAGCGTTTCACCATCGAGGGCGCGCGGAAGTTCCTGGAAGATCGGGTGCGCTCGCATGCCGCCGCCGCTTCAGCCGCGGCGAAAGGCAAGGGACGCGGGAAAGCGGCTCGGGCGGCGGCCGCTGCCGCTCCCGCAACCGCGGACGGCTCGGCGGGCCAATCTCAGAAGGGCTTGTTCGACGGCCCTTCGCCCGCAGTGTTGGACTTGGTGCGTAAAGAGCTGAAAGCCCTCGCCGAAATGTTGAAGTAGGCCCGCCGTGGGTGCGCGGCCGCCCGCGGCGTCGCCCTCATGGAGATCTTGACGACGCGCTTCGAGGTGCCGCGCGCGCGGCTGCCGATTCGCCGGATGCCGACACCGCGCCGATTGCGCCAAACCTTCCGCAGCGGCCCGCGGCCGCAACCGACGCGTCGGCATTGGTCTTGAACGAACCAGGGCTCATCGGCGAGCCGGCCAAGAGGCCCGCCGATTCCGCGCCGCCTCCCCCGCGGCTTCCAAAGCCGTAGCGCCCCAACGTTAGACCAACGTTAAACTGGGGAGATAATGACCCCCAAAGTCCGCAAGGCCGTGTTTCCCGCCGCCGGGCTAGGAACGCGCTTCCTGCCCGCCACCAAGGCCCAACCGAAAGAGATGCTGCCCCTGGTGGACAAACCGCTGATCCAGTACGGCGTCGAGGAAGCCATTCACTCCGGCGTTCAGAACATCATTATCGTCACGGGACGCGGCAAGACGGCCATCGAAGATCACTTCGACGTCAGCTTCGAGTTGGAGCAACTCCTCGAATCGCGCGGGAAGAAGGATTTGCTGAACGCGGTCCGCAGCGTCTCCGACATGATCAACGTGGCTTACGTGCGCCAGAAAGAAGCGCTGGGCCTGGGCCACGCCGTGCTGCGCGCGAAGGAGTTGGTGGGCCGGGAGCCGTTCGCCGTCATCCTTTCCGACGACATCATCGACAGCGAAGTTCCGGCGCTGCGTCAATTGTTGGATGTCTACGAGTTCTACAACGCGCCGGTGGTGGCGCTGATGGAAGTCCCGCGCGAGAACACACCCATGTACGGGATCGTGGACGCCGAGCCGGTCGCGCACAACGGCGGCAAGGACCGCCTGTACCGCATCCGCAACCTGGTGGAGAAACCCAAGGCCGCCGATGCTCCGTCCAACCTCGCCATCATCGGACGCTACGTGCTGACGCCGGAGGTGTTCGATTCGCTGGAGTCGATCGAGCCCGGGTCGGGTGGAGAGATCCAGTTGACCGACGGCTTGAAGCATCTGCTGCGCAGCCGGCCGATCTACGGATACCGTTTCGAAGGCACGCGCTACGATGCCGGCGACAAGCTCGGGTTCCTGAAGGCGACGGTGGAGTTCGCATTGAAGCGCTTCGATCTGGGGGAGCAGTTCCGCGAGTACTTGAAGTCGCTGAAGCTGTGAGCCGCGCCGGCGCGAATCGCTCCGGACCCAATAAAAATGGCCCTCAGGCGCACATGATACGAATATGCGCCGGGGCCAAAATAAAAACGGCCCCGATCGTTGCTCCAGCAAAGACCGGGGCTTCCAAACTAAAAACGGCCCCGATTGCTCGGGGCCGTGGATGTTGATCCCGCTTCTAGCGGGGCCCACCGTGACTACTTCTTTTTCTTCGGAGCAGCCTTTTTCTTGGCGGGCGCCTTCTTCTTGGTTGCGTTCTTCATTCGAGTGATTCTCCCTTTACATCTAATCTCGCGCTACTCAGAGAGCAAGCGCGGTTGTGCTTCCTTTATATGGCGCTTTGCGTTGAAAGTCAAGAAAAAAATGCAGCGCTCGCCGCGGAGGCAACGGCTCGCGGAAGGCCGATTCGTGCAAAAACGTTTTCGGATAGAATTGTTCTAGCTATCGTGAGCCTGTTTTTAGCGGCTGCGGCGCGTGCAACACCTCCAGCGAGGCGCGTCTCGTCTCACGTGAAGCGCCCGCGCGCACGAATCGCATTTCTCGCGGCGGCTTTCTCGATGGCTCTCGCAATCACGCTGTTATCGGGCTGCGGACGCGGCTCGCGCAAGAGTTCCGCGCATCTTCCGGCGCCGCCGCAGCCGGCGCGCACCGGCTCCACCGAGACGGGCGTCGCGAGCTGGTACGGCCATCCGTATCACGGACGCCCGACCGCTTCCGGCGAAATCTACGACATGGAGAAGTTCACCGCCGCGCATCGGAGCCTGCCGTTCGAGACCTGGCTCGAGGTCACCAACCTGTCCAACGGAAAACACGTCGAAGTTCGCGTGACCGATCGGGGTCCCTTCGTCGATGGACGCATCATCGATCTGTCGCACGCAGCCGCTCAGGAAATCGACATGGTCCGGACGGGTACAGCGCGAGTTCGTTTGAAAGTGATCGCGCCCCCGAATCACTTTGCGGCGCCGAGTCCCGCGGCGGAGCCGCCCGATCCTCCCGCGCCAAGTATCGCAACGGCGCCCTCCTCCGGCCGCTACGCCGTCCAGGCCGGAGCGTTCGCCGACCGCGGCCGCGCCGAGGCGATATCCGCATCGCTCGCGGCCCAACTGGGCACGACGGATGCCGTGCGCGTTGCCGGACCCATGGGCCGTCCGCCGTTGTGGCGCGTCCTCATCGGAAGCCGCTTAAGTATGGACGACGCCACGGCATTAGCGGACAAGATTCGAAGGATCTCGGGCGCGGCATTGGTGGTTCAGGACGCTGAGGCGAACAATGGGACGCCGGAACCTGTGGGTCCAGAAACGATAGCCCCCGAAACTGGGAGCAAGGGAATACCTTAAGCGCCGAGGCACCGCCGCCTTCGAACTCCTCCGCGGCATCTGGCAGAAGCGGAAGATCCGCTGCCCCCGGATTCCGCCAACGGACTGCGGTCGAAAGACTTTTCCAATCCCCTGGAAACCTGCCTCCCCCATTCGGGGGTGCCATTACCCCCGAGAGACTTACGCTGTTCCCCGCTAAGAGGTTATGGGAGGTGAGGCAATTCAGTTGTAGAGTTTAGGTTCGGGAAACGCACTACACCATTTCAACCCGGCGAAGATCCGGGCGATGGATCAGATCGAAAGACCATCAGGGGGGAAAATGCTGGTCAACACGGATTATCAGCCGGGCACTCAGAGCCACCCGGCGTGCTATGGTCAGGGCGACCTGCGGGATCAGGCGCGGCATGTGCTGGTGGGGCAATCGACCCGCACGCGCCAAGTCTTGAAGATGATTGAAAAGCTGGGCCGTTGCCGCTGGCCGGGGCTGCTGTTGGGCGAAACCGGCACGGGCAAGGAGGTCGTGGCGAGGCTTATCCATAATATAAGCGGTCCCCACGAGCCGTTCGTGACCATCGATTGCTCGTCCATGGTCGGGCCCCTGATGGAAAGCGAGCTGTTCGGTCACGTCAAGGGCGCCTTCACCGGCGCGGCCACGGCCAAGATGGGGCTGCTTGAAGCCGCCAATGGCGGCACGGCGTTTTTAGACGAGATCGGCGAACTGCCTCTGGATCTGCAGGCCAAACTGCTGCGCGTCCTGCAGGAGAAGGAGTTTCGCCCGGTGGGCTCGCTGACCACCCGCGTTTCCGACTTCCGGATCGTGGCGGCCACCAATCGCGATCTGCACAAGGAAGTGGACAAAGGCACTTTCCGCCGGGACCTGTACTACCGTTTGAACGTCATCAACATCCGGCTGGCGCCGCTGCGCGAACGCAAGGACGATATTCCAGCTCTGATCAATCATTTCATCGGGCGCGCCGCGACGACCTACACGATGACGGCCGAGGCCATGGAGATTCTGCTCTCCTACGACTGGCCGGGCAACGTCCGGGAGCTGGAGAATTGCATCCAGCACATGATGGCCGTGAACTCGGGTCCGTTGCTGCATGTCGCCGACCTGCCGTCGAATCTGCAGAACCATCTGATTCAGAAGAAGTCGCAGTATTTGATGGCCGCGGTTGGAACGAATGGGGCGGTCACCGCGGGTACGCCTGGGCCGGGCGCGGAATCCGCGGCGGCGCCGGTGAGTCTGCCGGGTGTGATCCCTCTGGCGGAACTCGAAAAGCGCGCCATCATCAACGCCCTGGAGTACACCAAGGGAGATCGCGCCATAGCCGCGCATCTGCTGGGAATCGGCCGCACCACGCTGTATCGCAAGCTAAAGGAATACCAATTGGAAAACTAGGTCGGCGGCCGGTGACACAGTGCACCGCCTGCACTGTTTTTTAGTGAGACGCGCCAGTTCTGTGGCGCACTAATACTACGCCATGACTCTTCGTATTTTGCTGGCCGTTTCCGTGGATGAAGATATCGTGTTTCTGGAAGATGTCCTTACGGAGGTGGAGGGGCGCGAGTATTGGAGCGACTGGGTGCACCTGGAAACCGTGCACGCCGCGAGCTGGGAAGAGGCCGAGGCCGTCCTGACGCACGCAGGCGACCGTCCCCCTGTGGATCTTTTGTTGCTCGACTTGAGCCTGCGCGTTTTGGATCTGTCCGTTCCAGCGGCGCGGGACCCCAGACGCCGCGACGCGAACCGCGGTGCGAACCAGGATCAGATGCAGATGCTTGGCGTGGAGGCCTTTCGCCGTGCGCAGGCGGCCGCGCCCAACGTGCCGGTGGTGTTGCTGGTGACCTCCGAAGAGATCGCCGTGGCCGAGCACCTGTTGCGCGAAGGCGCCCAGGACTTTCTGATCAAGAGCCAGGTGGACTGCGGCCCGCTGGCGCATGCCATCCGCAATGCCATCGAGCGGCACCGCTATCTCCAGTCCGCGCGCGCCGCCGCGATGACCGATTCGCTCACCGGGCTTCTGAACCGCTCCGCGTTCCTGGCACTGGCCGAGCGCGACCGTAAGCTGGCCGCAGCGTTGGACCGCCGCATTCTTTTGGCCGTCACCGGGCCTGAATCCGCCGCGTTGGACAGCATCCATAAACAGCAGGATCGGGACCTGACGCTGGTGGAGGCGGCCGAGCGGCTGCGGGAGCTGGTGGGTCCGCTGGACCTGCTGGCGCGCATCGGGGAGCGCGGCTTCGCCTTGGCCGTCTTTGAAACCGAAGACCGGAGCTTGGAAGAGGCGTGGACGCGTCTGCATGGAGCCGCGGCGTCCCTGCGTTTGAACCTCGGCGCGGCGGTCTTCCGGCCGGATTCTCCAGTGCCGCTGGAGGAATTGCTGGAGCAGGCCCAACGCGAGCTTGCCCCGGTAGCCGTAGCCGCGCGAAGATGAGTAGCACAGGCTTCAGCCTGTGGGCGCTTGTCCCCCGACCTCATTGCTCTCGACGCAACCTACAGCTTGGGCCGGAATCTTTCCGGCGTGGGCGTGTACTCGCGCGAGATCATGTTCGGGCTGGCGCGGGCCCATCCAGACGCAAGCTTCCTGTACTGCTACCGTCCGCACCGCCTTCTGCGCAGCTTCCGCGATTCGATCCCGCCCAACGCAACGCGCCGCCTTTTGCGGGGCGCCCCCCGCGCTCCAGTGTTCCACGCGCTGAATCAACGCGTGGACTGGCCCCGCGTGGAAAGACCCCGAACAGGGCGAGTGGTAACGACGTTTCACGATCTGTTCGTGATGACGGGCGAGTACTCCTCACCCGAGTTTCGCACCCGCTTCACCGCGCAGGCGCGCGCGGCGGCGGAACGCAGCGACCGGATCATCGCGGTGTCGCGCTTCACCGCGGAACAAATCCAAAGTCTGCTGAAAGTGGACCGGTCCCGCATCCATGTAATCCCGCACGGCGTGCGCGTGCCGCAGTTGTCCGGCACGCCGCGCGACAACGTTGTCCTGTTCGTCGGAGCCATCCAGAAACGCAAAAACATCGCGCGCGTGGTGAAAGCCTTCGAGCGCCTTCCCGATCCCTGGCGACTGGTGCTGGCCGGGTCGAGCGAAGGCTACGGTGCCGCCGAGGAGTTACGCGCGGTCGCGGAGAGTCCTCGCCGCGAGGCCATAGAGGTGTTGGGCTACGTGAGCGCCGCCGAACTCGAAGCGCTGTACCGGCGTGCGAGCATCTTCGCGTTCCCCTCGCTCGACGAAGGCTTCGGGATGCCGGTGCTGGAGGCGATGGCGCACCAGGTTCCCGTGATCACCTCGACGATGTCGGCGTTACCGGAAGTGGCCGGCAACGCCGCGCTTCTGGTGGACCCGTCGGATACCGAAGCATTGAGCGAGGCGCTAGTGCGGCTCGCGTCGGATGAAGCCCTGCGGCAAGACTTGATCCGGCGCGGCACAGAGCGCGCGCGGGCGTTCACCTGGGAAGCGGCGGTTGAAAAAACGTGGGCGGTCTACAATGAGGGATGAAGCTTTGGGCCGCGCTGTTACTGAGTGTCGGGGCGATGGCCCAAACGCCGCCGAGACTTTCTGTGCAGAGCGCCGTCGGCGGATCTCAGTCCGCCGTCGCCCCAGGTTCACTCTTGACGGTGATCGTATTTAGCGCTGGCTTTCCGCATCCTGTGGACCCGAGCCTCATTCAGGTCACCTTACAGTCGCAAGGATCAGGCCAAATCTATTCGGCCGAGCTAGTGCCGAACGCTCCGTATTACCCTTTCGTCTGGGCCATCGTGCCGGACGCCATGCCGCCCGGTCCGGCTACGGCGACACTCGCAATTACAGGCAGCTCCAGTCTGTCGACCTCGGTCATGATCGCTCCGGTTGCACCAGGGCTTTTCAGTGTCGGACAGAACGGCTACGGGCCGGCGCTGGCGCAAAACGTACTGGCTAGCGCAGCGCCGGCGCTGAACCAACTCACGAATCCCGCGCTCCCTGGCGGGTTGATCACGCTGTGGGGAACGGGGCTCGGAAGCGCCTCAACCGCGGATGTCGCAATTGATGTGGCTGGAACCATCGTCCCCGCAACCTTCGCCGGACGCTCGCCTGGTTTGCCCGGCGTGGATCAGATCAATTTCCAGTTGCCCGCCGATTCCTACACCGGTTGCTATGTATCGGTGACGCTGCACGCGGGAACGGTCACCAGCAACTCTGTAACGCTATCGATCGATCCAACTCCCGGTGCGTGCGCTCATCCGTTGGGGCTAAGCCATTCGGAGTTGCAGACGTTGGACAGTGGCGGGTACCTTCCAGTGGGCTCGCTTTCATTGCAGCCGCCGAGAATAGAGTTCCTCTTCACACACGCCGATGCAGAACTGATCTTCGTATTCTCGCAGCCCCAAGCGCCGCCGCGTTTCGGTTGTGAGCCGCCCTCTCTCGTGGGAGGCGCCTTTTTATTCGGCGGCGGTGACGCTGGTAGACGGCTCACCCTCACGGGTCCAGGAGCCGGGTTTGAACTAGCGGAGAGTTTCGGCGTCTACTCGCCTGCTCGAAGGTCCGATCCAACTCTCCTCCCTGGTGTGTGGCAAATCAGCGCTCCCGGCGGCAAGGACATCGGCCCGTTTGAGCAATCGTTCACGCTGCCCCCGTCCCCGCATTTGACGAGCACGGCCTTTAGCGGCTCCGGAGACTTTACCGCGACGTGGGACCCGAAGGGCTATTCCGGGGACGACGTGATGACTGTGCAGTTGGGGAATCCCGATCCTTACTACGGCGTCTTCTTCGTTCCGAATGTGAGCTGCACGGCGCCCGCAGCCGAAGGATCACTCGTAATGCCGGGTGCGCTGCTAGCTTCCGCGGGCGCTAAAGCCAGCGGCACGCTACAGCTCTCCGTTTTACCGCTCCCCACCGCCCGCGTGATCTTCCGAGCACCCCTCACCACCGGCGGCACGTTTCCCATCGTGATCTCTTACAGCCTGTCGACCACACAGCCCCTCACACTTCCGTAGCCCGACGAGCGTCGATCACTTCCTGCTTCGCGGCTTGCCGCAAGTCGCCCAGGTGCGCCCCAGTGAAGTCCGCCGCGATGAATCCGCCGATCAGCAGCGGCAGCGTGACCACGCCCCACAACACCAGCGAAAATCGCGCCGCCTCATCCGGCACCACGTTGAAGATTCGCTCCAGGCATTCCTTGGTCAGAAACTGGAACAATCCCAGGTTGCCGGGCGCCTGAGGCACGGCGCTTCCCAGACGCAGCAGCACCATCAGCGCGAACGCGGCGCCGATCGAGAGATCGAACCCATAGCCGCGGAACGTGGCCCAGATGGGGATCACTTGCAGCAGCAGGTAGGGAAGACTCTGGAAGAACGCCACCACCAGGTAGCGCGAGTGACCGATCAGCCCCAGATCGTCCATCAGCACGGCCAACTGGTGACGCCAGCCCTCGCCCGGGACGGTCGCGGCGCGGTTGCGAAACCGCTGGAACAGCGCCCATCCCACAACCACGGCGCCGGCCAGCACCGTGACCGACAGCACGTAGGCTCCATCCACCAGAAAGTGCAGCCGGCGCGGAAGGGACACGAACTGGAGCGTGACCACCAGGCATGCGCACAGCCAGATGCCGTCGAACACGCGCTCGATCACGGCGCTGGCCACCGACACCGAGATGGGCAGGCTCGCCAGGCGTCCCAGCAGATAACAGCGCAACAGTTCACCCGCGCGCAAGGGCAGGATTTCGTTGGCGAACAGCCCCACGTATATGGAGCGGACGGCGTCCAGGTAGCGCACGCGCACTACCGGCCGCAGCAACAAGGTCCAGCGGAGGCCGTGCCAGAAGTACACCGCGATATCGGCGACGACAGCGACGGCCACCCAACCCCAATTCATGGTTGCCAGGTCGTCTTTGAGCTCGCCCAGATGCGCGTCACGCAGAGTCCAGACCAGGCATCCCAGCGCGACCAGATTCGTCAGTGCAAGGACCAGAGCCCGCGTATAACGTGACCGTCTCTCACCCAAGTCACATGATAACGTGGGGCGCTTGGGTGGAGCGGGCTTTAGCCTGCAACGGAGGCTTCAGCCTCCGCTTTTCACGCGGGTGCTGAAGCACGGGCGCTGAAGCACCCGTTGCAGGCTGAAGCCCGCTCCACCGTCGGGTCAGTTCACCGGCCGCTGGCGTTCGTACTTCTGTCCTATGTACTTTCCGGCTTCTTCCTGCGCGCCCTGGGTGTTGTCCTTGGTGCGCACGGCCAGCCGGTATTCGTTCACCGCGCGCTCCCGCTGATCCGTCAGGTCGTAGATCCATCCCAGGTGGATGTGCGACCACACCTCGGTCCACTTGGGATCGAGGTCGCCCGAGAGCGCTTCGCGGAATTCGTTGGCCGCCGACTGGTTGTTCCCCTGCAGAAAAAACACGTCGGCGATTCTGTAATGCGCCAGCGAGCTGTTGCGGCTGACTTCGAGCGCCTTTTGATATTCCTTGAGCGCGTCGTTATACTCGGCCACCTCCATGAACTGTTCGCCGCGGCGGATGGCGACCGCCACCCGCATGGTGTTGTCGAAGCGCAGCACCTGCCCCTTCGGATCGAGCACCACATTCTTGGGTTTGCCAAAGGTTTCAATCGCGAACTCCGACGACGTGCCCACCACTTCCACGCGCTGCTCCTCCGGATTGCCTTCGGTTTCGACACGCAGCATCACCGGCATGCGGAAGGTATCCAGATCCTGCGCGATCTTACCCACCACGCGAAACCCTTTCTGCGTGCGGAACACGGTGAACTCCATCTTGAACTCGGGCGCGCCGCTCGATTCGATCCACTGCAGGAAGAAATAGTTCAGGCCCTGGCCGTAGATCTCCTCGGTCAGCTTGCGAAAATCGTCGGTGCTGATGGACTTCCAGGAATACCGTTCGGGGATAGCCTTGAGTAGCTTGAAGAAGTTATCGTCGCCGATGATGCCGCGCAGCATGTGCAACACGGCCGCGCCTTTGCCGGCGGTGGCGGCCCAGAACTCCGGCGAATAGTCTTCCAGGCGCGCGGATTGAATCAAGGGAGGCTGATCCGCGGTCAGCGCTTCGACGTAGGTATCGTGCACCGCGGTGTCCAGCGCGCCCGCGCCGTTCAGATGCTCGGCGTACAGCAGCTCGGCATACCGCGCCATCCCGTTTTCGATCCACATGTGATTGCGCGTCGCAGGCGAGACCAGTGTATCCCACCACTGCCGCGACACCTGGTTGGCGATCAGCTTGAAATTCACGTCCTTGGTGATGGCCCGCGGCGAAAAGAACAGCATTCCCGGAGCTGAAAAACCGTTGGGCGCCCCAGCCTCGGTCTCAATCACGGCGAGGCTCGATTTCCACGGCACTCCGTAGACGCTGGTGAAGTACGCCATCGCGCGGGCGATCTCCGCGCCCCAGACGCTTGCGTTATCGGCGGCGTCCCGGGCGTAGAACGCGACCGTGGCTCCGGAATCGGAAACTACTTTGGGGTCGCCGCGCACCACGGCGATACTTCCCGGAAAAGAAGCCTGCGTGAATTTGAAGCGTGTCGCGGTCATGCCGGCCGGAGCGGTTTCATTCGAATCCAATCCGCTCGCCAGTACCTTGTAGCCTTGTGGCACGGTCACCTTCAAATCCATCGCGAAACGGTCCGAGGTGTAATCGTTGACCGGGAACCAGCGCGCCGGGTACGTCAGGAAGGCATAGTCGGGATGGATCGCCGCGAACTTGATACCGAACACGGGCGATTCTTCGCTGCCCGAGAGCTTGCCGTCGTATTCGAATTTCAGCGCGGCGGGCTTGCCCCTTGGGAGGGGTTGCGGCAGGCTGATGCGCACGGTCATGTCCTGCGCCACGCGCGAGGCGGGCACTTGCCGGCCGTCTTCATCCACCACGCGATCCAGGTTCAAGGCGTTGTTGAGATCGAACGACAAACTGGTGGCGTCGTCGAGCGGCACGAACCGCACGGTAGCCGTAGCGCGGATCGATTGCGCGTTCGGGTCGAGCTGCGCGTCGATGGTGTAGCCTTCGACGTCGATCCGCTGGCGGCCTTGCTGCGATTGCGCCAGCGCCCCACTGGCGACCGCCAGCGCCGCGGCGAACACCCACTGTTTACTCATGATTTCGATTTCCTACCCGTTCCACCCACTCCGCGGCGATCTCCATCGGATCCCGCTCGCTCGAAAGCTTGCGAGCCACCTCAGCCAAATCCACGCGCATCCGCTCCCGTTCCGCCGGTTCCTGCAACAACCGGATCGCTTCCCCGGCGATCGTCTCCGGCGTCATGTCGCGCTGAATCAGCTCGGGGACAATCTTCCGGCCCGCGACCAGGTTCACCATCGACAGAAACGGCGCCCGCACCATCCAGCGTCCCAATATCCAACTTAGCGCGTTTACGCGGTAAAAGGTCACCATGGGTACGCCCAGCATGGCCGCCTCAATTGTTACTGTACCGCTCGCCGCCAGCGCGACCTCCGCCTGTGCCAGGGCGTCCCAGGTGTGACCCTCAATCACTTGGCCACTAATGCGTTGGATGGATGCCGCGCCAACGCGTTGCCAAAAACTTGTGTCTTCTGCGTGAAATCCGGCCGGGAGCGCCAATACAAAGCGGACGTCCCCAGACCCGCGAATGGCTTGGCGAATGCGCTCGGCCGCTGCGATCAGGTCGGGGATGTGCCGCGCCACCTCGCCGTGCCGGCTACCGGGAAGTAAGACCACGATCCGCGAGTCCTCCGGAACGTTGACTTGGGCGCAGAATTCAGCCCGCGACAGCGCCGGCTTCACGATTCTCGCCAGAGGATGTCCTATATAGGATGCGGGGACGCCTCGGGAACTGAAGAATTCCTCTTCGAAGGGGAAGATACAGAGAAGCCGATTCACGGTCGCACGAAGGGTGCGCACCCGGCCCTCGCGCCACGCCCAGGCTTGGGGCGCAATAAGGTACACGACCGGCACGCCCGCCCGCTTCAGCTTTTTGGCCAGGCGAAGGTGAAAGTCCGGAGCGTCGGTGAGCACGGCCACATCCGGACGCTCGGCGGGGATCGCGCGGACCAAGGTGCGAAACTGGCGCCAGATCCGGGGAATATGCGCGACCACTTCCACGATGCCGACCACCGCGATCGAGCGCTGGTCGATGATGGGGCGCACGCCGGCCGTTTGCATGCGCGGCCCCGCACAGCCGAAAAACTCCGCGCCGGGCAGCCGGGCTCGGAGGGCCTCGACAACGCGTGAGGCGTACAGGTCTCCCGAAGCTTCCCCGGCTGAAATGAGAATGCGCACGGTTAATCACTGTGGAACAGGCTTCAGCCTGCAACGGGTGCTTCAGCACGCGTGCCGGCCGGAGGCTCAAGCCTCCGTTGCAGGCTGAAGCCCGCTCCACCTCCTATAACGTCGGCGAATCGTCGCCCAGCAGCGCCCGCCGCACGATCTTGATGGGAGGGTAACCCTGCTTCATGAAGCTGTCGTGAAACTCCTGCAAGGAGAACGACGCTCCCTTGAGCTTGCGATAATCTTCGCGCAGCTTGAGGATTTGCAACTTGCCCAACGTGTAGTAAAGATATGTCGGGTCCGACGTGCCGCGCTTGGTTTCGCGCACCGAGTTTTCGTGGGTCTGGTAACCTTCCTTCTCGAAGAAATCGACCCCCTGGTCGAAGGTCCGCTTGCCGGTGTGCATTTCGATTCCGACGATGAACCGCGCGTTGCGCAACAAAGCGTCCTGCAACTGCCCCAGCCGCATGCGCAGGTCGCCCGCGGCGTAGCCCTCGTCGAGCATCATCTGCTCGGAGTAGTGCGCCCAGCCCTCGGCATTGGAATTCGCGCCCAGCAACTTCCGGACACGCGAATCGACGTGCTGCATCCACAGGAACTGCACGTAGTGGCCGGGGTAGGCTTCGTGAATCGCCGTGCTTAGGATCACGCCGCGGTGAAAGCTGCGCATGTAATCCTCGACGCGGTCCGCGGGCCAGGCTTTCTCCGGCAGCGTCACGTTGAAGAAGGCTTCTTTAGCCACGGTTTCATAAGGCCCGGGCGTGTCCATCGACGCGGAAGTCAGCGCGCGCATGAACGGTGGCGTCTCTTCCAGGATCGGCCGAACCTCGGAGGGAATGGTGACAATTTTGTGCGACTCGATGAAATCCTTGAGCCCGCCCAGCGTGTCGCGGAACGCGCCCAGCAGAGCGTCGCCGGGAGGATGATCCTTCTCGCTTTCCTCCAGAATCTGGCGCGGCGTCTTGGATGGATCGATGCGCGCGGCCGTCTCCGCGAAGCGCTTCTGATTCGCGCGCAGGTCCTGGTAGCCGATCTCCAGGAGCCGCGCGAGCGGGATGTCCACCATCTCTTCGAGCTGCAGCTTCTTGGCAAAGTTCCCCGCGCCCAGGCGGAAATCGCCGTTGGAGCGCGGCAGCAGATCGGCCTTGAGCCAAGCCTCGTACTCTCGCAGCGCCTCGATCACGGCCTTGTTGGCGGCCTGAAAGTCGGCCAGCAGCGCCGGATCGGAGACGGCCTTGAACGCCAGCGGCACATCGTTTTCAAACAGCGAAATGTTACCGGGCAACTGTTCGATGGCGACTTCGGTGTAAATGCGCGGCGGATTCTTCAGATTGACGCGCGCGGCGGCCAGCACGCGCGGCATCCGGCGTTCGCGCGCCGTCAGGACCTTGATCCGCTCCTCCGGCGAGGCGAACGTCCGGCTCATGATCACGAACGCGCTGTTGGCGATGCCGCTCGAGTATTGATCCGGGTTGCGCTGCCACATGCGAATGGTTTCGAGTTCCAGCAAACTGTCGCGGATGGAATTGAGCACCAGATCGCGATCCGCCCGCTCTTGATCCGACGACGCCGGGAGCCTGGCGAACTCCGCTTCCCACTGCTTCAGCGCGGCGATTCGTTTGTCGGCGCCGGCTTTGGAATAGTCTTCGAGCTGGCTGTCGTACTTGTGGATACCCGAGGCGGTCGCGGCGGTCGGGTTAAAGGGGAAATAGTATTCGTCGAAGAACCGGTCGGTCAGTCTCGAAAGAGCGCCGGTTTGCGCCGCAGCGGTGGTGGCGATCAGGCTCATAAGCAGCAATGTCCGCACGCTTCCACTGTAACCGAAACCCGAGCGGTTCCTCCGCGCCATGCTACCCTTTAACGACGTAAGTTAAACGACGTAAGTGAACCACGCACGATGATGGATTTTCTCGGCAAGCTGGAGAACCTGGAGTTCAGCCATTGGGTCCTGGAATCCGGCTCGATTTGGGCCTACCCCATGATCCTGTTCATGCACTCGATGGGCATGGCGATGGTAGCGGGACTGGCCGCCGTGATCGATCTGCGCCTGTTAGGCCTTTCGCCGCAAACGCCGGTGAAGCCGCTGGAGCGCCTGATTCCCATCATGTGGTGGGGCTTCGGCATCAGCGCGGTGACCGGCACGATTCTGCTGGTCGCCGACGCAACCACGAAACTCACCAACCCCGACTTCTACGTCAAGATGGTCTTCGTGTTCACCGGCTTGGCCGTCTTAAGGATGATGCGGACCAAAATCTTTGCTGCGCCGGACTTGGACCAAGGTCCGCTGCCGGGCAGCGCCAAGAGTCTCGCCTGGATCTCGCTGGTCTGCTGGATCGGGACAGTTACAGCCGGCCGTTTGCTGGCGTATGTGGGCCCGGTCTCCGGCATCCCGGGCGCAAAAAGCCACTAGGTGGATCAGAACAGCTCCGAGCTCATCGGGGCAATGAAGTGAATTCCTGGAATCACCAATCCGCGGAGGTGGTGATCGTTAGTCAAGAACAAGTCGACGCCGGATTGAGCCGCACAGGCGAGGTGAATCGCATCGGACGGAGAAACTCGTCGCTCCGCCCGGATGTGCGCGTAGCGCTCGGCGGTTTCCACGGTGAAAGGCGAAACTTCGACAGCCGAAGATCGGAAGAACGCCTTCATACTGGAAGCTGCGCCGTCGTCATTCCGCTTTGCCGGGCCGGTGAGAAGCTCACCCAAGGTGAAAACACTGGAGCATAACACGTCCTGCCGCCGTTGCATCCGCTCGAAGATCTGCTGCACCTCTGCGGCATACACGGGATGGTCTTCCAGCCAGTACGCGAAGAGCATAGTGTCCCAGTAAACGCGGCTCACGCTTTTTCCCGTTCGGCAGCGCTTGCGTTGAGCGCGTCCCGCTCGGACTGGATAAAGGCTTCGGCTCCTCCCAGGTCTTGAAAGGTCCTTTTCGCGATGCCGCGAAGCTGGTAGAAGAGCGGCGAACTTGGTTTCGCCTCGCCGGCATCTTCTAAGACGTAGGTGAACGTCACCGTCGTGCTCATCAAAGAGGGGGGCCCCTCCTGGGCTTCAATCCGCAGGTGGTTGCGGCGGAGAAACTCTCCCGACCTGAGAGCGCTGCACACCAGCGGGACCCGATTGTGCAGTTGCAGGGCTCGATGCACGTCGCCCGCGACAATCCGGACCCTGGACTCGCCACGCCTGCGCGCGGGGTCGATGTATTCCCGGCGTGCGTATTCCCTGACCCGATCCGTGTCTTGGGTCTTCATAAGCTAGCCTAACTTAGCATAGCATAGCTATGCATGCATTGACAGGCTGCAACGTCTGCCGGCGAGCACACTTCGGGCCCTCGCTTCCCTGGTGCGAAAGTGGGATTGGCGTTACGCGGGTCCTCCCGACGCTTTTTGCGGCGGAGTTGGGGGCGCTTGGCGCGGCACAGGCATCGTCAGCGCGTCATGGATGGCTCGATGCAGGTCGAGTTCGGACAAATCTGAGGTGTCCTTGGGTTCGTTCCGTTGAATCGGGGCCGGGGCCTTGAGGGAGGCAGGGCGGTTTTCTTGAAGGGCTGCTAAACGCTTGATGGCCAAATCCTGGGTTCGATTGAGCTGGTTTTCGTAACGGGCGATTAGGCCGAGGGTTCTGAAGAGGTCGGCATTCTCGTCGCTGAGCATGGCGGTTTCGATTTGCATCATGCGCTTCAAGCGCCACGCGGCGGCGGCGATGGTTTCGACCAGGTGCTTTTCCGCGTGGTCCTGGGGACGGTAGATCTGGAGGTAGGCGGCGCGGTGGCGATCGAACTCTTCCGGGTCTTCGCCGGGGAGCACGACTTGCTTGGAGTTGAGGCCGTGGCGGAGGCTGTTTTGGGACGCGGCGGCCTTGCCTTCGGGAGTGGCGGGTCCGTGGGACTGGGCGCCGTTGATGCGGGCGGTTTCGGACTTGAGTGGTGAATTCATTTTCCTTTTCCTTATCCGCGCACAACGCGGAGGGCGCTGTGCGCTGGGGTTTCTCTTCGACCAAACTTGTACCATGAGGTCTTCGGGCTGGCGGGGTGTGTTGAGGGGAAGTGGTTGAAGATTCAGGGGGAAATTTTTTGGCGAGGGGCGTTACTGCTCCACAGACTTCGACCGCAACGGGGTATGAAAAGGGTTCTAGCGATTGTGGCTGAAGGCAGCTTTTTGGCCCGAATTAACGTGAATCAACTTGAATCAAACGCAGGACGAGACGGAGTAAGCTTTTGAACTGATACGGCCTTTCTGCCGGTGTTTTTCGAAGGACTGGAACGGGATGGAGGCAGGGGCGGGGCGTGGTGGCAGCGCGCCGATAGGATCGGATAGACGTGTGCACTGGAGGCAGCGATCCCATGAAACGGCGAACCATCCAAGTGCGCATTTTCCGCGGCGAGAAGATGTATGTCGCCGAGTGCATGGACCTGCCCGTCGTCACCGAGGGCGCAACGCTCGACGAGGTGACCGCGAATATCCGCGAGGCGATCGGGCTGCATCTTGAAGGAGAAGATCTCGCGGAGTTGGATCTGGCTCCGAATCCGGCGATTGTCGCCACAATGGAACTCGACGCCGTCGCTTGATGCCGAAGTTGAGGGCGCTTTCGGGCGACGGCCTGCGGATTTTCGCTCAGTTCGGTTTCCAAGAACTGAAAGGCGTAACGTCCCAGAAGCGGACTTCTGGGGCAGCGCTCGTTTGGCACACCAAACTTCGTCACGCCATTACGCCGCGCCAGTCAGGCAAGCGCGCCCGACCACGTGAACTGGCGTCAGCGGGAGGCGGTTATTTCTTCTTGAGCCTCTCGGAGAGCATGACTTTCCGAAGCGCTGGCAGATCGAGATGAACGTTCTTGATCGTTGCCGAAAACTCAGTGCTGGCCTCCGCGAACTCTCGCCCTGAGAAAGCGAGGCGTAGCTTGCGTATGGCCTCGATAGCCGAGGTGGCGACCGCAAGGACGTGCTCAGGGGCTGCGTACAAAAGGCCTTCACCGAACATTTCGCCGGCTGGGTGAATCTTTGGCGATTCGGCAACGACTACAACGCCGATTTCCGCGGTATCAGGATTTTGACACAACCGTCCCTTGACCCAGTCTACATGCCCTTTCGCTTCAAGGAGATCCTTTTTGGAAAGGCCTGAGCTCTGCTTTTCGGTTTTTGCTTCGAATGCAATATGAACGTCGTTGGAAAACGACCACACCACGTCTGGTGCACCCTGTTCTGTGATGCGCGTGACTTCAGCGCCGTAGCATCGTCCCAGATAGTCAAGACCTTGATGAAAGTGTGCGTGATACGGTGTTTGAAGGAAGCCGAGCATGTCCTGCAAGTTTTTCTCGAATCCTGGGCCGGCCCATCCCCAATGCACTAGGACGTTCCAAAGGCCTTCGGCGTTGGGTTCAGGCTCCTGTCCCGTTTTCCCTTGGGTTGCCTGCCCGCGACTCTTGATTAGGTGATTCAGCCAGCCGCCGTTGACGCCGCAGCTTGCGGCTCGCCGCAAGCAGTCCAGTTCGCTCTTCTTTTCCCCAGCCAGTGATGCTGCAACGCTTGCGAGAAACCACCACCATGCGCGGTACCCTGCCAACTCCGGACTTACCAAATGATCTGCGATGCCGCGAGCTACTGTGAGCGCGTGCTGGTAATTCCCATCCCACATTGCGATGCCAAAATCGACTTCCCGGCGACCGGCTTCGTCGTAATCTTTAGGCATCGCTTCGACGTGCTGAGATTGGATGGTTTCAATAGCTTGATCCGCGTCCTTGCGATAATCTTCGTTCTCGATTAGGGACAAAATCATGCCGATGAGTTGTTTTGGGTGTTTGGCCGCGAACTCGGACTGCTGCACACCCCAGGTGATCTCCGCGGCAAGCTCGGGTGGCATCACACCGAGCAGGTTTTGGTCGTTCGCGGCATCGATAAGGGATTGGCCAAGCCAGAAGATCACCGCAAAGTCTGTGGCATTTCGGGTGCAGCGTCCCATCCCCTGGATCAGCCGTGTTCGCTCCCGCTTCTTAAGGACGGGACCCATTTTCCAGGTTTGGGATAGGTGTCGCTCGAGGAGGTTCACCGCTTCCGGCGATTCGGCCAAAATGAGCACGCGGCATTGGTCATCAGGTAAATCGAGGCCGTCGTATCGGCCCGACAGTCCCAACACTACGTCGTTTCCTTTTATGAAGGAGTCGATGGAATTGGTGATTTCCGCCGCACCGATTCGCTTCGGTTTTTTCGTCATTGCCTTTTCTAGCCGCCCGAATGTCTCCGTCAATACACGATCGGAGGGAGACAGGAGCACGGCGCGCCGGGTCTTCAGCTCATCCCATACCCGAGCCAATATCCAATCGGCGTCCGCCGGCGCCGCATAGACGCCTGGAACAAACACATACCGCCGTCCCCATTGAGTGCTTTTTGCCCGGAGCATTCCGAGCTTTTTAACGCCATACGCCCGCTGCAGATCGCTCTCGCCGCCAAGCGTCGCCGATAAGTAAAGCCGCTGCTTCGCAGCTGCGAATGGCTGGTGGGTGTGCGTCGGGGGGATAAGAGGTCTGATGATGATCTCGTAAGAGGAAACGATGAACAGGCAGGCGTGCAACTGATGCTTTATTAGCGCCCATGCAAATTTCGCGCTATCCACGTTGGTCCCGTCGAGCACTGCAGCGGCATTTGTGAAGCACTCTGGATGTTGATGCACGTCAGGAAGATGCGTGCGTATCAGTGATGATCTATTCTGCAATGACCAGCGTTGACTTTCAGACAACCCTGGCCCTAGCGCGGCCAGAAGCGAGTGGTAAAGGGCGGGCTCCTCCATTTTGCTTGCGATGACGGTCCACGTAGACGTGACATACTGCTCGCCGCCGTGCGCGTCATCGAGGACGATAACATCGGGGTCTTGCAGGACAGGTTTAATGTTGAACAGGTTCGAATACGTCGTGATTCCAAGAGCAGTACGAGTACGATATCGTCCTTCCTCGGCGGCGTCGCGAGTAGCCTTGCCGCCCCGCAGATCAGCCGCGGCGATGCCCAAACGTTTGCTCTCTTCTAAAACCTGCCCCGCCAATTGGTTCGTCAACGAAAGGTACGCGACCCTCTTCCCGGAGAGGCGTTGCCATTCTGCAATCAAGAGGCCGACCGCGGTCTTCCCGGTGCCGGTGGGTAATTCGAACGCGAGGTCTGAGATTTCGACGGCTTTTTCGGCGTATTCCCGTAGAACGTCTTGCTGTGGGCCACGCAAATAACCGTGTGTTTTTGCTCGACCGGAGAGTTTGTAGAACAACTCCTCAGGGCTTGAGTATGTTGGAGCTTTATTGACCGGTTTGAACTTCGGCGGCTGGAATTCGCTCATGGTTCTGAGTGTCACATACGAGCGAGGTCCGCGTCACTAGGCGCCCGAATATAGGTCGGACGGGATCGCTGATGGATGCGCGATCCCATAGGTGGTGTACGAAGCCGCAACCGACGGAAAAGATCAGCTCCGCTTATTTCGCCGGCGCAGATGCGAAAGCAACCAGTGCGATGCGTCTGCAGATTGGGAGACGAAGCGTTCCGAAAGGCCATCAATCAACAGTTTTTCGGGTCGTAAAGACCCAGGTCCTGTATCAGCAAACCGGAAACTGGCCGGAAACGGCGTTCTGGGAAGTGAACGCCCGCAACTTGGTTGCCGAACGCCCAACCCGAGAACTGACCCGTCATTCACCGGCCGTATCGAATTTTCCGGAATCGGACCTCGCTCCCCTTTTTTCGGCGAGACATTCCTCAAGAGGTTGGTGCGGTCCCCCGACCGAGCGTTGACGCGCACACCGCTGCTACACTAACAACGTAATGACCCTCGAAGAACTCGAACGCCAATACACCTCGCTCCGCCAGCAAGCTGACGCTGTGCGGAGCTATCTTTGACGCGCCCAGCCGAAAATCCCAGCTAGCCCAGTCCGAAGCCCAGATCAACGCGCCCGACTTCTGGCAAAACCCCGAAAAAAGCCAGAAGATCATGCAGGAGCGCAAGCGCCTGGAGGAGCAGATCGACCAGGACGCTCGCATCCTCACGCTGACGTCCGACCTCGACACGCTCTTCGAACTGGCGCGCGAAGGCGAGGACACCACGGCCGACATCGAGCGCGAGATGAAGAGCCTGACCGCGTACCTCGAAGAGCTCGAAACCGGCATGCTGCTGTCGGGCCCCAACGACGCCCGCAGCGCCATTGTCACCATCCATCCTGGCGCGGGCGGCACCGAAAGCCAGGACTGGGCCGAGATGCTGGAGCGCATGTATCTGCGCTGGGCCGAGCGCCATCGCTTCCCGACCGTCGAAACCGACCGCCTGGAAGGCGAGGGCGCGGGCATCAAGTCGGTCACCTTCGAAGTCAACGGCGAGAACGCCTACGGCCTGCTGCAAAGCGAGGTCGGGGTGCACCGCCTGGTGCGGATCTCGCCCTTCGACGCCAACGCGCGCCGCCATACATCCTTTGCTTCCGTTTTCGTCTATCCCCAAATCGACGACGAAATCAAGATCGACATCCGCCCGGAAGATTTGCGCGTCGACACGTTCCGCGCGTCGGGCGCCGGCGGACAGCACGTCAACCGGACCGACTCGGCCATCCGCATGACGCACCTGCCCACCAACATTGTCGTGCAGTGCCAGAACGAGCGCAGCCAGCATAAGAACCGCGCCAGCGCCATGAAGCAGCTTCGCGCCAAGCTGTACGAGTTTGAAATGAACAAGAAGAAAGTCGAGGAGCGCAAGCTCGAAGACACCAAGCTCGACATCAACTTCGGCAGCCAGATCCGCAACTACGTGCTGGCGCCCTACCGCCTGGCCAAGGATCTGCGCACCAAGTACTCGGTGGGCGACGTCGACCGCGTGCTCGATGGCGATCTGGACCCCTTGATCCACGCCTACCTGGTGTATCGCAAAACCGGCAAGACGGCGGCGGACACGGCAGCCGACGCCGCGAGTGCGGCTTCAGAAAAAGACGATCTCGATTGACCACGTCGATTAAAGACGCCGCCGCGAAAATCCGTGCCGGGGGAGTGGTCGCGTTCCCTACGGAAACCGTTTACGGGCTGGGCGCCAACGCTCTCGACGCGGCGGCGGTCGCCAGGATCTTCGAGCTAAAAGGGCGGCCGTCCACCAGCCCCCTGATCGTGCATGTGGCCTCGATGGACATGGCGCGCGAACTTGTGACCGAGTGGCCCCCTTTGGCTGAGGAACTGGCAGCGAAGTGGTGGCCGGGTCCGCTGACGCTGGTGCTCCCGAAGAAACCCGCGATTCCGGACATCGTCACTGCGGGACTGCCGACAGTCGGCCTGCGGATGCCGGATCATGCGATGGCGCTCGAACTGATTCGCGAGGCTGGAGTCCCCATCGCCGCACCCAGCGCCAACCGCTTCTCCGAGCTCTCGCCGACCACCGCCGATCACGTGCGGGCGACGTTCGGCGACGCAGTGGATGTGCTCGATGGCGGACCTACGCGCGTAGGCATCGAATCGACTGTCGTAGCGATCGAGGGCGGGCGCCCGAAAGTACTGCGGCTGGGGATGATCGAGGTTGGGCAGGTGGTTGGGCAGGTAATGGATGTGGGGCCGCCCGCAGGCGAAGCCCACCCCTCGCCGGGCCTTCACCCGCGGCACTACAGCCCCCGCGCCCGGCTCATCGTGGTGGCAGGTCCCAAAGATGTGCCCGGCCGGGAGGGCGCATACGTGTGGCGCAAGCGTGCCGGGCTGGTCTCCCGCAGTATCCGCATGCCCGCCGACCCCGCCCGTTATGCCGCGCGACTCTACGCGGTGCTGCACGAACTCGACGCCGAGAACTGGCCCTGGATCGCGGTCGAAGCAGTGCCGGACAAGCCCGAGTGGGCGGCCATTCGCGACCGCCTGGAGCGAGCCTCCGCACCACGTGGGTCGCCGCATGGGTCACCGCGGGGATCATCGCAGGGATCAGAAGGGTAGAATACGAAAACATGCTCCAGCCGGTGAAGAGCGGCCGGGAACTCATCCAAGAGATTGACTTGACCCTGACCGCCACGCCAACACTGTGGTGGCTAGGCCACGCGGGGTTCGTGCTCCGTTTTGCGAACATCACTTTCTACATCGACCCGTGCCTCTCGGACCTGCCCGGCCGCCAGCGCCGCATCGCCTCGCCGCTGGCCGCCTCCGACGTAAGCCACGCCGATATGATCTTCGCCACGCACGCGCATCCCGGCCATATGGACACGGCCGCGCTCGGCGCCATGCTCGAAAAATCCCGCGCTGCGCGATTGGTGTTGCCCAAACCCGCCGCCGATCCCGCCCACGCCGCCGGCATCCCCTACGCGCGCATGACCACCACGGATTCCGGGCTGCGCATCGAGTACTTCAAGGACAACCTGTACGGCCGCGTGTACGCCGTACCCTCGGCGCACCCCTCTCTCGACTGGACCCAAGCGGGCGGATATCCCTACCTCGGTTACCTGATCCGCTTCGGCCGCTGGACCGTCTACCATGCGGGCGATTGCACCTGGTACGAAGATCTCGCCGGGCGTCTCCGTCCCTTCAACGTGAACGTAGCGCTGTTGCCGGTAGGGGGCCAAAATTTCTCGATCAACGAGGCCGCGCGGCTCGCCACCGACATCGGCGCGAAATGGGTGGTCCCCATGCACTACGGCACGTTCGACGAAGACCGCGAAAGCAGCTTCGTAGCCCACATGCTAGGCCAGCGCCCGGAGCAGGCCTTCAAAGTATTCCAGTGCGGCGAAGGCTGGACCGTCCCAGAGGAATGACGGGGAGCACGCACTCGTGCGTGCCATGTCGGCACTCGTGCCGACACGTGGTGATCGGCCTACATCAACTATCAGACTCCCTAGACCATTTTCTGAGTATTTATAGACCATAGCCGCAGTGGCGAAAATGGGCTGTTGCGTGTTCTGAATTCACCGCAGTAAGGGCCGCGGCCACGGCATGCTCCAGCAATTCCAGTTGGCGGATCTTCCAAGCTCGCA
>DATNJC010000004.1:0-35556 GCA_035604115.1 Bryobacteraceae bacterium
CGAGCTTGGAAGATCCGCCAACTGGAATTGCTGGAGCATGCCGTGGCCGCGGCCCTTACTGCGGTGAATTCAGAACACGCAACAGCCCATTTTCGCCACTGCGGCTATGGTCTATAAATACTCAGAAAATGGTCTAAACCATGCCGATGGTTCATGTTACGTATCCCCGCCGCTCACACCGCCGATTTCGCAAGCTAACATGCCATCGAGGACCCCCGTATGTTTCCAACTATCGATGCCGCGCTAGGCATGGCGTTTGTGTACTTGCTGCTCAGCCTGGTCTGTTCGGCCGTCCGCGAGGCGGGCGAAAGCCTGGCCATGAGGCGCTCCGCCGCATTGAAAGCTGGACTGGAGCGTCTTTTAGGCCCTAGAGTAGCCCAAGAGTTGTGCCAGCACCCCTTGGTGGCCGCTCTCACGAACCATCCGCGTGGTCCGGCCTACATTCCATCGGCTACATTTTCCGCGGCGCTGTTGGACATGGTGCGGGACAAAACGAACCTCCCCAGCCATTTGCAACAGGCCTTGCGCGCGCTCGAAGCCGGGTGCCAGCACAACCCGGCGCCCGACGCGTTGCACCTGCGAGCCGCGATCGAGGCCTGGTTCAGCGCGGCGATGGACTCGGTATCGCGTGCTTATAAGCGGCACACGCACGCGTGGCTGGCCGTGATCGGCCTCGGCGTGACGATCGCCATGAATGCCGATTCGATCCGCATGACCAGCGCCTTACTCGGTCACTCAGCCCTGCGAGCCGCGGTGGAGCAGTCCGGAGAACGGATTGCGTCCGGTTCATTTCCCACTGCCACGGAGATTCCTGGAGTCAAGCAGGCGGCTGGCGAATTGCAGTCGCTGGGGATGCCCATCGGCTGGTCCGGCCAAACGCGCGACAACACCCTGCCTTGGAAAGAGCCGTGGACCGGGCCGTGGTGGAACAATGCCCGCCTGCTGATTCAGTGGCACTGGGCGGGTTGGCTCTTCACGGTCGCGGCGATCAGCCTGGGCGCGCCGTTTTGGTTCGATCTGTTGAAGCGCGTGGTCCCCTTGCGGCCCGCTCGACCGGAGTAGGTGGTGTAGTGTGCGCCGCAACGCACAGGCCCTGGCCGTTTAGCGCAACCCATCACGGCGGCGTGGCAAATGGCGGGGGAACCGTTGCATACAAACCTGGTCTCTAGCGTGCTCTCTTTACTCATAACGGAGGCCAGACTATGCATGCGCATTTTGGGAGAGCTGGGGTCTGGATGGCGGCAGCCGGACTGCTGGCGACGCCGCTGTTCGCGCACCACTCCTTCGCCGCGGAGTATGACGCGACCAAGCCAGTCGTTCTCAAAGGCGTCGTCACCAAAGTCGAGTGGATGAATCCGCACGCCCACTTCTACATCGACGTAAAGGACGAGAGTGGCAAAGTGACGTGCTGGGACCTGGAGACGGGCAGTCCGAACGCGCTCCAGCGGGCCGGTTGGGGCAGGAATTCGCTGAAGTCTGGCGATGAGGTGACGGTGAGCGCCTTCCGCGCCAAGGATGGGTCAAACCTGGCCAACGCCCGGACCATTCATCTTGCCGACGGCCGCAGCGTGTTTGCGGGCACATCCGGCGATGGCGCTCCGGTCTCGCAGAAGTGACCCCGCTCGCCAGGGAAGCGACCTACTTCACCGGCGTGCCGTACGGGATGAGAGTCTTGACGCGTTCGTCTGCGTCGGTGCGGGAAATCTTCCAGCCTCCAGGCCCTTTTTCGAGGTACATGGTCTGCACTTGGTTGCGGTCCTGGTAGATGGTTTCGACGCGGACCTTCACTTCCGTTTCGGAGATTTGCTGCGGCTCGGCCACGGCGACGCCTTTGACATCGGCGTTGGATTGCACCAGGTAGTTCGCAAAGGCAGCCTCACCGGACTCGGCCATCGATTGCCTGAGAGCGGTCTCCATCGCGCCAGTGTAATTGGCGAAGTAGTTTTTGACATCGCCCGCACGCGCCGCATTCAGCACGGCATAGACAGTGTCTTGCGGCTCCGGTAGCACAGGCTTCAGCTTGTGAGCCATCGCGCGCAGATCCAGCGAGCGCCAGCCGGTCTTTCGGCCCAGCCCGATTCCCAAAGCCGCGACAAGCACAGCGACCGTAAGAATCGTCGCGAGCCTCTCCTTGGTGATTCCGCCCTTACGCCCAGTCATGACGTTCCCCTGTGGAGCACGCACTCAATGCGTGCCACGTCGCGACTCATCGCGACGCTTGGCGGAGCTTGCACAAACTCGCCCAGCATCGGCACGAGTGCCGATGTGGCACGCAAAAGCGCGCGCTCCACATCCAGTCATTTTGCAACCCCCGGAGCATCGCCCTTGCGGATGATGGTGAGGTCCAGGTTGCCGCTCTGGTCCACAATCAGTTTCTTTATTCGCGGGAGCACCTGCTCCATAGTCTCCAGATACAACCGCTGGCCGGTCACCTGGGACGCCTTGGCATACTCGGCCGCAATCTGATCGAAGCGCGCCGCGTCGCCGGACGCCTCATTGATCTTCTTTTCCTTGTAAGCCTGCGCTTCCTCGAGCAGTTGTTGCGCCTGCCCACGCGCCTTGGGGATCAGATCGTTCGCGTACCCTTCCGCTTCGCTCACAATGCGCGCGGTGTCGGCGCGAGCGCTGGCCACGTCGCGAAACGCCTCGGCCGCTTCGGGCGGCGGCGCGACGCTTTCGATGTTGATGGTGGAAAGCTGCACGCCCGCGCGGAAATCGTTCAACAGCCGTTGCGCGGCAGCGCGAGTCTCTTCCTGAATGGCCGCCTTTTCGGTGGTGAGCACGGCATCGACCTGCGCGTGCGCGACGCGGCGCGCTAGCTCCGATTCCACCGCCGCACCGACCATCTGTGCCGGATTCTGCGCCCGAAACAGGTAATCCGTAGGCACGCCGACCGAGTACTGCACCACGACGCGCATGTTGATGATGTTCTGGTCGCCCGTGAGGAATTGGGAAGCCAGCGGCGGCGTGCGACCCAGCACGCTATCGGGCAGATCTCCGCCGACCACCAGGCGCTGGAGTTGCCGGACTTTGAGTTTGTTAACGCTCTCGATGGGCCAAGGCAGCGCGTAATGCAGTCCAGGCATCACCCGCGGCGCGACTACTTTCCCAAACAGCGTCTCGACGGCCTGCTGATCCGGCAGCACAATATACAAGCCCGAGAGCAACCACAACGCCACCACGCCCAAGGCGATCCGCGGCCCGCGTCGATCCGTCCATCGCTGCGCCGGAGGTTTCGCCGACGGCAGCTCGATATCGCCGCGGGGTTCCCAACTAACCGGCGGTGGTGCAAAAATGCTCATCGCGCGCCGGCTTCCCCCTTCATGAGCACCTTCAGCAGCTCGGAATCCGAGCTGAGGATGGCCGTAGTCTTGTCGTCCAGAACCTTCTTGTAGGATTCAAGCGTGCGCAACAGTTTGTAGAACGACGGATTCTTCGAATAAGCTTGCCCATAGGTCCGCGTCGATTCGGCGTCGCCTTGGCCTTTGATATTTTCCGCCTGCTTGTAGGCCAGTGACAGGATCTCTTCCTTCTGCCGGTCGGCATCGGCGCGGATGCTGAGAGCTTGTTCTTCGCCCTCGGCGCGATACTGGCGCGCGATGCGTTCGCGCTCGGCGCGCATGCGCGCGTACACGCTCTGTTTGTTCTGCTCCGGCAGATTCAGCCGCTTGATGCGCACGTCGACGACGTCGATCCCATATTGATCGAGCGCCGCGCGGTCGGTCAGCGCGGTCAGGTTGTCGAGCATGGCCGCGGTTTGCACCTTGTCCGGCTCAGTGCCGACGATGGAGTCGAGATCGTGAGTGCCCAGAGCGGCCGAGAGGCCGGACCAAATGATGTCGTGCAGCCGCATCTCAGCTGCCGTCGAGTCCCCCACGGTCTGAACGAACCGGTCCGGGTCCTGGATCTTCCACAGCACGTAATTCTCGATCACTACGTTCTTCTTGTCGCGGGTGAGAAACTCCGAAGGGCGCGGATTGTAGACCCGCAGACGGCGGTCGAAGTAGATAGCAGTCTGAAAGAACCACTTGGCCTTCAATCCGGCGTCGGTGACTGTGCGGACGGGGCGGCCGAATTGCGTGACCAGAACGAACTCGGTCTCGCGCACGGAGTACACGCTGAGATAGCACAGAACCAGGAAAGCCGCGACCGCCGCGGCAGGATAATAGCGTTTGTATTTCTCTGGCATGAGTCCTCTTCACTGAATGTCGGGCAGGCAATCCTGCCTGCAGCCGGCTTTCCGGCCGGCCCGCCCGTTTGAAAGACCCGCTCGAAAGCGGGTCTGCAGGCTGAAAGCCTGCCCCACAAGCCGATGTTCTGAATTGACAAAATCCACTACGGCCTGGTCCCCAGGATTCCCGACCCCGGCGGCGCGATCTCCACGCCGTCTTCAAGCAGCAACAAGTGACGCCGTCCTTTGCCCGAATCCAGAATCAGTTTCTTCTTGCCGGCGAGCACCTGCTCCATAGACTCCAGATACAGGCGAGTTTCCGTCGGGCCGGGCGCCGTGCGATAGGCTTGCTCCTGCTGGTTGAACCGCGTGGCATCCCCTTCGGAGCGATTAACGCGGCCGAGCGTGTAAGACTGCGCATTGAGCACTTGCGCCTTGCCGTTGCCGCGCGCCAGCGCGACTTGCTCGTTGCGATATCCCTCGGCTTCATTGACCATGCGGTTCTTCTCCTCAAACGCCGCCGACACGCCACGAAACGCGTCCACGACTTCGATGGACGGATGCACGTCCAGCAACTTGACGCGCAACACGCGGACGCCGGTTTCGTAGCGGTCCATGCGTCGCTGCAACTCGGCCAAGGCGCGAGCTTCGATCGCCTGCCGCCCCGTGGTCAACACTTCGTCCAAAGGCGTGGAGCCGACGATCCCGTGAATCGCGGATTCGCCCGCGGCGCGGATGGCCGTTTCGGGGTCCATCTGCCGGAACAGAAATGCGTCCGGATGTTCAATTTGGTAGTGGATGGCGGCGTTGAGCTCGATCATATTCTGATCGCCGGTGAGCATCGGCGACTCGTCGGGGCGGCTTTCGAAGCGCCCGGTGCGGTGCTGCACGTTCCATTCGTAAGCGGCAGGTTCGGCGGAAGCGTTGGAGCCCGCGTTGGAGCGGAAGCCGATCTCCACGACGCGCACGCGATGGGCTTGGACGCGCGTCAGCCGGTCGATGGGCCAGGGCAGTTTGTAGTGCAGGCCGGGATCGCTGAACGGAGTCACTTTGCGGCCGAAACGTTCGATCACGCCGACCTCGTCGGGCTGGACGGCATAGAAGCCGTTGAGTACGATCAGCGCGGTCGCAGTGATCAGCACGGGCCCTACGAGTTGCCTGCGCCGCGCGATTACCCACCCGAAGGCTTCCGCAGGGTCGATCCCGCGCAGCCCATTCCAGGCGTCGGTCAGAGGCGAGGCCGCAACCCAGCCGGTGAACTCGCCGGCACATCGAACGCACCACGCAGTGAAGCGCCCGCGCGAGGCCGCGGAGCGTTCCACCCGCAGCAGCCGCAGCGAGTTCATCATCACGAAGAAGGAAGAAAGCTGGTGCGTGAAGGCCGCTCCGATGGGTCCAATCTTTCCCGTGGCGCAGGCCAGCACAGCCAGCGCGTTCAGCGCTCCGGCGAACAGCACGATATTCATCCAAGCCGTCCGCATGGCGCGCTGCGAGACTTCGAACAAGCGCGGCAGCCGTTCGAGCGAGTGCGGCATATAGACCACATCAGCCGCTTCAGCGGTGATGTCGCTCGCGCCCGAAACCGCGATCCCGACGCTCGATGCCGCTAGCGCAGCGGCGTCGTTAATGCCGTCGCCGAGCATGGCCACGGTGCGTCCTTGCGCCGCCAGTTGCCGAACGCGATCCAGCTTTTGTTCCGGCAGCAGCTCAGCTTCCACGGAATGGATGCCGACCTCCCGAGCGATCGCCTCAGCCGCCCGGCGGCGGTCGCCGGTCAGCATCACCTGGCTGGTGATTCCGGCTGCGGGTAGCGCGTTCACCGCTTCGCGCGCGCCTTCGCGGATGCGGTCGCGCAGCAGGATGGCCCCGGCCAGGCGATCCCCGTCGGCGATCAGCACGGCAGTCGCGCCCAACCGATCCGCCTCCGCGATCACGGATTCCGTGTCACCGATGCCGATCTCGGCCATGTAGTGAGCATTGCCGGCGCGAATGGTCCGGCCGCCCAGGGTCGCCTCAACGCCCCGTCCAGGCCGTACGCGCGCAGTGTCCGGTTGCGGAACGAGCAGGCCGCGCCGTTCAGACTCCTCCACGATCACCCGCGCCAGCGCATGATCGGAGCCGCGTTCGGCCGCCGCGGCCAGCGCGATCAAGCCATTTTCGTCTGCGCTGGTTTCGCCACTCGCGGCCACGATCTTCGCGATTTCAAAGCGGCCCTCGGTGAGCGTGCCGGTCTTGTCGAACACCGCCGTATCGACTTTGGCCGCGCGCTGCAAAACCGCTCCTCCGCGCACCAGAATTCCACGGCGCGCGAGTCCCCCGATGGCCGCCACCATGGCCGTGGGCGTCGCCAGGATCAGCGCGCAGGGGCAAGCTACGATGAGCACCGCCACTGTGCGCAACCAGTTTCCGGTGAAGTAGTAGGTGAGCCCAGCAGACAGCAGCAGCGCGGGCAGAAAGTATTTGGCGTAGCGGTCGGCCAGGCGTTCGACGGGCGCGCGCTGTTCCTTGGCCTCCTCGACCAGATGGATGACGCGAGCTAACGTAGTCTCATCTCCGGCGCGTGTGACGCGGATGTGCAGCAGGCCGTTGCCGTTCAGCGTGCCGGAGAACACTTCATCGCCGGATTGCTTGTCGGCGGGCAAAGGCTCGCCGGTGATGGAGCTTTCATCGATGGAGGAGACGCCGCGCTCGATGACGCCATCGGCGGCGATCCGTTCGCCGGCGCGCGTGACAATCACGTCGCTGGGGGTGAGCGCCGCGGCGTCTACTTCTTTCTCGCTGCCATCGGCTAACAGCAGCCGCGCGATGCGGGGCAGTTGCGCGACAAAGCGGTGGATGGCCGCCTCGGTGCGGCCAGCGGCGTAAGACTCGATGGTCTCGCCCACCATGACGATGAACATCGCTTCCGCCGCGGCCACGTATTCGCCGACCGAGAGCGCGGCGATCACGGCCACGCACAGCGCGAGATCCGCGGAAATCGTTTTTTCGAGAAGCGCGGAGATGGAGTTGTAGAACGTCTTGTACCCGGCCATCAGCGTGAGGATAATGGCGGTGTCCAAGCCGAAGATGTACTTGAACGTCCCGGTGACGTTCAGAACCAGCAGCACGCCGATAATGGCCGCATAGCCGTATTCGGCGCCAAATTCCGCAAGGAGGGAGGAGCTTGGAGGACTGGCCGCCGCGGATTCTGGACGATCCTCAAGCATGTCGCCCTGAGTGTAACCCGCCTTACGGCCCGACCACCAGCACGACGCCGCTCTGCGAAGTCGCGCCGTTGGCCGTCATGGTGAAGGGATAGTTGCCGGGAGCCAGGCCCGCCGGCACCGCGAAGTTGATCTGATAGTATCCGGCGCCGATCTGGCCGGCGAAGGACGACGTGGTGGTGGCCGATCCGATGGTGATGGTCACCGCCGATGCGAACGGGATCGGCGTACTGATCACCACGCCGGACTGCGTGCTGGCCAGGCCGGTTACGTAAAACTGGATCTGGTCGCCCGGCCGGGCCTTCTTGACTGTGCTCCCGAACACTGCCGGGTCGCCCACGAGGTTGCTGGTGTTGGCAAATTGCGCCGAGGGGTAATAGGTTTTGGAGTCGGCGGAATACACGATGACGCCCGGTGAGTTAGCCACCACGTTGACGGTCGCGGGACTGCCGGCCACTCCGTTGTGCACCACCGTAACGGTTGCGGTACCGGTGATATCAGTGGGCGCCTGGAAATTGACTTGTGACGAGGACACGTACCAGACCGGAGCGGGACTGCCGTTCACCAGCACCTGCACGCCGGCGACGGACGTGGGCAGAACGCCTTTGGAGAAATCCTGATCGCTCCAATCCTTGGTGATGTCGGCGAAGTTCGCGCCGTACACCGACACCCACTCGCCCGGCACGATCTGAGCGCGGTTGTTTACGGCGTCCTGAACGGGGTTGCTGGTGCGAAGCAACGGAGCGCCGTTATTCGCGGGTCCACCGGCGGTCGCGATCGCTTGGTAAGCGGTCGCCACTTTGGAGCCCACGGCTGTCAGTTGAGCCGCACTGCCGCTTCCGGCGATGAGATTGGTATTGTCGAAATACGCCAGCGGCATGTAATGGTTTTGCGCGTAGGTGGTGATGTTGGTGTGATACGGCTCGCTATCGTTGCAGCCGCCCCATTCCAGGATCGCCGCGGCGTGGCCGTACTGCTGCGCATAGCCGACCAGCGGATCCAGGTTCTTGGACCAATTGGCGTAGCGCGGCGATGCGGCCGTGGTGCAGGTCCCGCTGGGCCCCGCGTAGAGATGAAAATTCCACACGATGTTGGTCCAGGCCAAGTCGGCGAGTTTACCGGCGACGATGGATTCGAAGGCCCCGGCGCTGGTGCCTTGGCCGGCTGTAGTGTCTTCGACGAAAATAAGCGCCGCGGGATTGTACGTGCGAATGGCGGCGATCATTTGGTTCTGATCGTCGCTCCAAGTGAGGGTATCGATGTTCATGTCCTCCCAGGTGTCGTAGAGGACTGCCGGGTCGGCCGCGTACTTCTTGGTGAACGCGCTCCAGAAGGTGAAGGCGGCATCGATGGTGCCGCCGCTGGTGCTCTGCGCCGCGCACACGGACGCATTGGCCTGGCAATTCAGGTCGCCCTGATTAAACGCCGGGCAGTTCTTCCCGTCGGCGCCGCAGGGAGCATCGGGGAACTGTCCGGCCTTAAGGATCACCACGTAGTTGTTGTACTTCTTGGCCCGCTGGATCAACGTATCGATGTAGGTCTGATAGTTCTGGTTGGCGATAGGAACCTGAACATTCGAGTTCCACCACGCCGCGTTGACGAAGATCCGCACTAGGTTCATGGAGAGCAATTGGTTCTGCGCGGCGTAGTCGGCGTCGGTGGCGGTTGCATCGGCGTTGCCGCTTCCCGTGCCGCTGCGGTTCAGCCCGCGGAGCAGAACCGGATTGCCGGAATCGTCAACAATGATCCCGACGGGCGACACATGCAGGGGATGGAAGGTCTGCGCACGGAGAACTGGGACGCAGACCAGTGCACATGCCAGGAGTAAGCAGCGGGTCAGCCATTCTGACTTCTGACTCCTGACTCCTGACTCCTTTTTCATTGCATCGTGACCCACATGGGACTCACCCATACGATCGATCCCGTGACTTGACCGGGCAGCGGCTGCTGCAGACCTCGCACGTAGTAGTAGCTAGTCTTCCCCTTGGTAGCGCTGGTGTCCTGCCAGGTGAACGATACCACGCTGTCGCCGCTGGTGGAGTAAACCACGTTGCCGTCTTTGATCACCGACACATTCTGGAACGGCGCGGTTCCGAACAGGCGCACCGTAAAGACCGGCGGAGTGGAGGTGGTGAAGGATTCACCCATGAAGTGCGTGCCGCTGCGGAAGTCCGCCAGGATGTTGTCGGTGGAGCCATAAACGCGCCGGTTTTGCATCGCTTCAAACACGCCTGCGCGGGTCGGCGACTTCACCCACAGATTAGTAAAGGAAATGTGCGTGGAGACGTGGTCGCTGGAGGCCTCGAAACCGTACTGAATCCCCATGCCCAGGGCGTTGGAAACGTAGCCGGCGGATTCAAATCCGGAGATGGAATCCGAAGCGGTATTGGCCCTTGGTGCGCCTGCCATCTCGTAATCCTGGCGCGCGCCCTGATAGATCTCGACGATCGGTTCCACCACCGGATCGCTGTTGCGGTAATCGGTTCCTTGATCCGTCGCGCCGGTGTGCGGCGCCGAGAGCCCGTTGTAATAGTGCAGATACGCGTACAGCATGGTCGTGTCGGGGGCCGGAGCGAACTGCGTCGGGGAGGAGAGCGGCAAGCGCGGCAGCGGACGAATGCCGCGCTTGGTGAATACGATATTGCGGTGCCCTTCCGGGTAGTTGACGCTGCGCTCGTAGTAATACATGGGCACGAACTTGGTTCCCAGCAGATAAGCGTCGGTGAATTTCTGCATCAGCCACCAGGTGTATTCGCGGCCTGCGCCGTCGTCATGATCGCAGCAACCGACCCAATCGAGCGAGGCCGCGTCGATAAAGTAGCGGTAGCTATCGATGAGCGGGCCATCCCGGGCGCCGTCCGGGGAAATCTCGGTGTGGCGGTGAAAATCGCCGCGCACCAACTGGTACGGTTGTCCGTTCACCGTGGGCCGGTAACTCTTGACGATCGCGTCGGCCGCGCCTTCGGCGGCCACTGAAGCGGGCGGAGTGGCGGGCGTCACTTGCCCGATCTTGGTCAACTGAGGAGACTGCTGCGTGACCGTGACGGGCAAATCGAGCATATAGATGTCCGCGTTGGAGCTATCGTTTTGCGGGGTGCCGTTGGGCAGCGGCGTCAGCCGGTGGTCCATGGCGCTGCCGATCAGCAGATGCCCGGGGCCTTGCGGCAGGAGCACGGGGCGATTATCGCCGACCGCATCTGTGTTGGCCAACAGGCCGGGGCCGTGCCATTGGGCTCCGTCGAAATACACCAGGGCGCCGATCCAGATCGAGCCTATCCCACCAGCGCCGGTGGCCTGACTTTGCGACCATCCGTCTCCCGCCGGTTCCCGGAATGCGAGATACACCGTGCCTGCGGAATCCACGGCCAAGCGCGGGTGGCTGTTCTTGGGGCCGTCCTGTTTCATGCTGAATCCGACGTCAGCGTTGGGTTGCCGGTTGAGGGCGATGGTGGGATCGGGCTGAGGACCGTAGGGAGGCGGTGTAGATGGCTGGAACACTTCGGCCGCCGGTGCGCCGGGCAGCACCGTGGGGACGTCATTGGTGGTGCCTGCGACGCTGTAGACGTCGTTGCCGACCAGACAGCGCACCTGAATGGTGTGGTTGTGATACAGCGCGATGCCGGTAGTGTCGTAGAGCCCGTAATCCTTGCCCCAATAGGGGCCGGAAACTTCATAAGCAATCCACAGCCGGTTCTGGGGATCGAAGGCCAGCGAGCTGCGAACTTCGAAATTCAGCGTGGCGGCGATGGGGATGGGCGCGTCGAAACCGATCTGGCCGCCGCTGACGTGCGCGCGGCGGACGTAAACGTCGTAATCGCCCTTGTCGTAGGTGTCCCATCCGATGGCCACTTGCCCGTCGGCGGAGGTCGCAATGGATGGTTCCCAGTCGCTGGCGGGCGATGTGGAGACGGTCACCTCGCCGGTGAAGGTGTCGCCGGTTTGGACCGCGGTCAGGATTTCCAGATTGTTGTTGCGGAAGGCCTGCCACGTCACCCACACGGCCCCGGTGGCGTCGGTCGCGGCGGCCGGAAACAGATCCGTGCCCGGATCGCTGGTCAGGCGGATCTCGGAAGAGAGCGTCCCAGTGGCGTTGGCGTTGCGGGCATAGAGATCGAAGTTGCCGTTGCGCTGCGTCGAATAGAAAATCCAGGCGCGGCCCTGGCCGTCGATGGCCACCGCGGTTCGCATCAGATCCTCGCTGGTGCCGGTTACGGCATAGGGGCCGGTCCAAGTGCGCTGGGACTTGGAATAGTGCATCAGCAGAACCTGCTCGCCACCCACGGGACGTGAGAAAGGCGAGAAATCCGTGAGCGCGGGAACGTTCCCCAGACCGGTCCCATAGGCCTTGGAACGGTCGCCGTGCGTGAACTCCGTGTACGCCAGGTAAATGTCGTCGCCCGACTGCGCCATGGACGGGAAGTCCTCTTCCTCAATCGAGGTGGTCAATTGCAGCGGCGAAGCCGTTTGCGAGACATGCGCCTTCGGGTTGCCGTTGTTCAGGAGAAACTTGGTGACACCGAACGGCACGTCGGTCGAAACAAAACTGAAGTTCCCCTGCTTGGTCGTGGTGACGTTGAATGTTACCGGGCCGGACGGCGCGGCGATGGTAACGATGACCCCGGTTTCCTGAACCGGCCCGGGCGGAGAGTAGGACGGACTGGTGCGGAGCGTGGCCTTCCACGTCCAAGTGCCGGAGGACGAAGGACCCGAGATCGCATCGGAATCGTAGAAGCGCCAGCCGGTCACGCCGACGATGGTGCCCCCGGTGGCGGTGATGGAGCCGTCCCATACAGTCCCCGCAGGGTCCGCGACGCCCAGGGCGATCAGGAACGATTGCGCCTGGGGTGCGGAAATCGGCGCCGCCAGCGGATAAGACGGGGTGTAGAGGAGTCGTTTAGCAGCGACGGCAGCTACAGCCGCGATCGCGAGCAGAGCAATCACCAGGTATCTCGCGCGCATCACTGTAACGTAACCCTCCCGGCAGCCGAAAGTTGCGTTGCCTTGCTGGCCCCGAACGTGGTTCTTTCCGCCCTTGGACAGGATACACCGAAAGCCTTA
Source organism: Bryobacteraceae bacterium (assembly GCA_035604115.1). Classification (GTDB taxonomy): domain Bacteria; phylum Acidobacteriota; class Terriglobia; order Bryobacterales; family Bryobacteraceae; genus Palsa-187. The sequence continues at coordinate 12,433 of DATNJC010000004.1, forward strand.
GAACCCGGAAGTGGGGCAGCCAATCCTGGCTGCAGCCGCCTTTCAGGCGGCTCCCCGATTTTATCCTAAGGGGGGTGGCCCTCAGACCATATCTGGTTCATCTGCCGCTGAATATGCTTTTTCAGCAGGGGCTTAAGGCGGCTGGATTAAGGTTTCTGATTGTTAAAATTCTTCCGGGTTCGATGTTTCCTATTGCCGAGGGCACAGCCTCGCCCTAGAATGGCTGCATGAAGCCTACAACTCTTGCAGCTACTCTCGGCGCCTTGCTGGTCGCCTTCGTGATTTTCTTGGGGACCGCGATCGCCCAAGCCCCCAAGGAAAACGTCTCCAAGGGGCTCCATCCGAATCTTGCCAGGGCGCAACGGCAGGCCCAGAACGCCTATGAAAGTGTCGTCGCGGCGCAGGGAGCGAACGAATTCGACCTCGGAGGCCACGCGCAGAAAGCCAAGGAATTACTGGAAGAAGTCAACAACCAGTTGAAGCTCGCCGCGGAACAGTCGAACGCCAACAAGAAGAAGAAGCAGTAGCCGCCCGGGAATCGCTAGTGGACCCGCTTTTTTTCGCGAGTCCACTTTGACGACCCAGACCACGGCCCGCGGCCGGTCTTACTGCACGCTCATCATGAGCGGGCGCAGCCGGCGAGCGCTTTCCGGATTCCGCAACCGCCGCAGCGCCACCGCCTCGATTTGCCGGACCCTCTCGCGGCTCAGGCTAAAGTGCTGGGCGATCTCGGCGAGGGTATGCTCGCGGTCGTAGCCGATGCCGAACCGCATGCGGATGATGGTCTCTTCGTTCGGCGCCAGAGTCTTCAGCACGCCCGCGGTTTCATCGCACACGTCCCGCTCGATCAGCCGGTCCGTCAGCGGGCTGATGGCCCAGCGATCCTCGATCAAATCCCGCAGCGCCGACTCGCCGTCTTTGCCCACGGGCAGATCGAGCGACACCGGGTCACGCGAGATGGATCGCAGCTCCTGTACCTTCTGCTCGGTGGTCTCCATCCGCTGGCCGATTTCTTCATTGGTCGGCGTTCGGCCGAGTTCCTTTTCGAGCTCGCGCGAAGCCCGCACGAATTTGGTCAGGCTCTCGTTCATGTGGACCGGAATGCGGATGGTGCGCGATTGATCGTCGATGGCGCGCGTCACCGACTGGCGGATCCACCAGGTGGCGTAGGTGGAGAACTTGTAGCCCAGCCGGTAATTGAACTTGTCGGCCGCCCGCATCAGGCCCATGTTGCCCTCCTGGATCAAGTCCAGCAGGTGCAGGCCGCGATTCACGTACTTCTTGGCCACGGAAACCACCAGGCGCAGATTCGCTTCCACCAGCGCCTTTTTGGCTTCGCCGGCGTTGTATTCCGCCTGGTCCATGACGCTCAAGTACCGGCGCAGTTCCCCGATTTTCGCGCCGGCCTCGGCCTCTTTTTCGCGCAGAGCTCGCTTGCCTTCCCGCACCACCCCGGCCGGCTGCCCCGCGAGCCGCGACTCCAGCGCGCCGATCTCATCCACCGCACGCCGGAACGCGGTTTCGAAAGCCGCCCACTGCGACAACGAAAACGGCACTTCGCGAATGGCCTGGGAAAACTTGATTCTCTGGCGCAGCAGCTTGCGGCTCAAGCCCTCGCGCACTTTCACATACCGGCCCGGCGTCGCCGCCAGCTTCCGCTCCAGGACCTGCACCTCGCGATAGAGCTTGGCCACCTTGGCCAGCTTGTCGATGCCCGCCGAGCGCTTGCCTTGGCGCGCGGTCTCATCCTGAGCGCCGGTGTCGAATAAATCGTCCAGCCGGGCCTTCTGTTGGCGAACATCCTCGTGCAGGGCCAGGATCATCTGCTGGACCAACAAGGACCGCGAAAGCAGCTTGCGCACCTTAAGCCTGCCGGCTTCCATGCGCTGGGCCAGCTTCACCTCGCCGCGCTTGTCGAGCAAGGCCACCGACCCCATTTCCCGCAGGTACACGCGTACCGGGTCGTCTGTATAAGCGGTTTCCTCGGGCGAAGCGGCAGGAGCTTCGTCGCCGCCTTCCAGCCCAGCCTCAAAGAATTCCGATCCCTCCGCGTGATCGATCCCTTGATCCAGGACGAATCTGAGCGAATCGGTTGATTCCGAAGGGATATATGTCTCTAGTGTTTCCATATGCGTCTCCGCCATTTACCGGCACCGCAGCCTTGGCTCGGCCAGCTCACTTGACTGGTTAGACTTGTCTTTTCTTGGACTTACGCTCTACCTGAACACTGGCATCTCAGGGCGTGTGGGTGAGTCCGGTTCGGGCCAAATCCCTCGCTATTGCATTAGATGCAAAACAAGGGGGTCCAGTTGCACCATGGTTGCATCATGTGGCTGCCTTCCATCTCTCTCTACTCATATAGACGTACGAAGGCGCGATTTTGTGCTATCATACTCCCGTAGATTGTCAGTCCGCTAATTAAGGCATCCTCGTTTCGTCTGGCCAAACCGCCTCTTGTTCGATCCTGCCCCGATTCGCCGCTCTGCAACTGCAGAAAGAGAAAAACTCTAGTGAAGAATATATTTGTAGGAAACCTGGCCTTCGGAACCACCGAAGATTCCGTCCGGTCTATGTTTGCCCAATACGGGACCATCGAACGGGTCAGCATCGTCGCCGATCGCGACACGGGTCGCTCCAGAGGGTTCGGCTTCGTTGAAATGACCGACGCCACCGAAGCCAACCGGGCGATCGAGTCCTTGAACGGCCGCGATCTCGATGGAAGGCAGCTCAAGGTCAACGAAGCGCGTCCCAAAGAGGACCGTGGATTTAGCGGAGGCGGCGGCGGATACGGCGGCCGGAGCAACTCCGGCGGGAACCGCAGCGAGAATCGCTGGTAAGTAGATCTCCAGACAAGCAAAACGGGGCAGCAGGGTCGAACCTGCCGCCCTGTTTGCGTTTTTGGGGCCTCGTTCCGAACCCCGGAAGTAGGCGGGTGTAGAATGGCGTCATGTTTGCCCGACTCGCCCGCCTCCTGACATTTGCAGCCCTAGCCGGCACCGCCGGCGCAGCCTCCAACGACTGCGACCGCGCCTGCCTCAAGAACACTCTGGATCAATACCTGAACGCCATCACCAAACACGACCCGTCCGCCGCGCCGTTGTTCGTAGGATTCCGCCAGACCGAGAACGCGGTCGTTGTGCGACTCGGCACCGGGCTCTGGAAGACAGCCGCGGGCCTGGGAAAACTCCAGCGGCGGTACCTCGACCCGATCAGCGGACAAGCCGGCTACTTCGGCATCGTCGAAGAACAAAAAGGCCCCGCCATCGTGACCGTGCGCATTAAAGTGGAGCAACGCAAAATCACGGAAGCCGAATGGCTGATCGCGCGCAAGGACAACCCCGGGCTCAACGGACTGACGCCGGATGGCCAGCCGTCCGGTAACTTTTTCGATCCCGACAACCTCGCTGCCAACCCTCCGCCCGACCGAGTCGTGCCCAAGGACGCCCGCTCGTCCCGCGAAGCCTTGATGGCCATCACCAACAGCTATTTCGACGGGATCACCACGCACGACGGATCGATCATCATGGCGCAGCCGGGATGTATGCGCGTCGAAAACGGCCGGACGGTAACGGGGCGCGCCGCCGGCCCGAACAGTGGGCCCGGCACGAGCGACTGCACCTCCAACCTGGCGACCATCAACATCCAGAACGTGGCCGCCCGGCGCTACCCGGTCGTGGATGAGGAAGCCGGAGTGGTTCTAGCCATCGCCGTCTTTCTGCGGAAGCCCGGCACGCCCACGCGCAGGAATGTGCTGAGCGAGTGGTTCGTGATCGACAACAACAAGATCCACAGCATTTACTCGGCGATGTTCTATCCGGAACCCGAAGCGCCGGTGCCCAACTGGCCGCCCTACGACGGCAATTGGCCCCTCCCCGCAACGTTCACGGCTCCCCCAAGCAAATGACGTGGGGCCAGGCTTTCAGCCTGCCGCCGCCTTTTGAGGCGGCGCCTCGCCCCTTGCCACGCGAGGTTAAGACAACGCGTAGAAGCACGGCGACTAGCGCCAAGCACGGCGGGCGGCGATCCACAAAACGGCCGGGACGATCATCAGCGCGCCAGTAGCGTAAGCCAGCGTTCGCACAGGAACACCTCCGTCGGCGAGCAGACCCGCGGCAAAGCTGCACGCAGCCAACGTGAACGTGCAGAAAGCGAACTCAGCCGAGAACACCCGCCCCCGGAAACGGTCGTCGGTCAGCTCCTGCAACAGCGTCGTCGAAGCAGTCCAGGCGGCCGATCCGCCGCAATGCGCCACGATCAACGGGATCGAAGCGAGGACCAGCGAACCGGCCACCCCCAGGAACAGGTACCCACACGCGGCCATCAGGAACGAAGCCAGGATCGTGCGCCGCAGCCGGGCCGGGTCGGAACCCGCGAAATTGCCGCCCAGAAATGACCCCAGGATCGCACCCACGCCGCGAGAACCCAGCAGAGCGCTCATGCCCAGCGTTCCGGCCTGCGAATCGGACAGGCGCGCGAGGTGCAGCGGGAACACTTTTTCGCCCAGCAGCGGCAAGATCACCCAGTTGGCGCCCATGAGTCCGACGCCGCCTTTGACGAAAATCGTAGCTAACAGCTTAGGATCGCGGCGGACGTATCGCGCGCCTTCGGTGATCCCGGAGAAGTCCAACAGATCCCGCGCGCGCAGCGGCAACTGGTTTTCCGCGTGCGGTTCAATGAACTTCATGCGCCGCAGGAAAAGCGCGGACGCCACGAAGGACAATGCGTTCAGCACAAACACGGTGTGCCGTCCAAAGGCCACCGCGACCACGCCGCCGAGCGCGGCTCCCACGGCGAAGTTGATCGACCACGTCGCCGACGAAAGCGCGTTGGCCACCGCGATTTCGCCGGGCCGGGCGATGTTGGGGATGATCGCGCGCGCTCCGGGCTCAAACAATCCGTAGCAAATTGTTTCGGCGAACAGCAAAACGAACAGCAGCCATAATGTTCCGCGCGACTGCACCAGGATCATCGAAAGCACGATCAGAGCCCGCGACCAATCCGCGAACATCATCACTTTGCGGCGGCTCAGCCGGTCGTTGATCACGCCCGCGGCCGGCGCGAAGAAGGTCTGCGGCAGCACCTGCGATAGAAACGCCAGCGAGACCAGGCGCGCACTCCCGGTCAGATCCAGCAGAAAACTGAAGATGGCGACGGAGTAGAACCAGTCGCCCAGTTCGCTGACCACCTGGGCCATCCACAGCAGCCGGACGTTGCGGTTGCCGCGCACCAGGCGCCAGTAGGCGGAGAGCGGCACGATCAGGCTCGCGTGTACAAACCCATGGCCCGCTTGGTTTTTTCGACGGTGTCGCGGGCCAGCGGACGAACCCGTTCCGCGCTCTCTTCGAGCACTCGCGCCACGTAGCCGCTGTCTTCGGTGATCTCGCGATAGCGCTTCTGGATCGGCTCAAGCGCAGCCACCACCGCTTCGCCCACTTGCTTCTTCAAATCGCCGTAACGCATCCCCGCGAAGTGCACGCGAACCGCGTCATCGGTCCATTCTGTGAACGCCTGAAAGATGCTCAGCAGGTTACGCACGCCGGGTCCCAGATTTTCGAAATCCACGCCCGGGTTGGAGTCGGTAGTGGCCCGCAGGATCTTTTTGCGGATCACGCTAGGCGGATCGAGCAAACTGACGGCGTGGCCGGCCGCTTCGACCGACTTGCTCATCTTCTTTTCCGGATCGTCCAGCCCCATGATGCGCGCGCCCACCGTCGGCAGGTGCGTCGCGGGCATGGTGAAGGTTTCGCCGTACAGCGAATTGAAGCGTTGCGCGATGTCGCGGGCCAGCTCCAGGTGCTGGGTCTGATCCTCGCCCACCGGCACGATCGCGGCCTGATACAGCAGAATGTCGGCTGCCATCAGCACGGGATACTGCAGCAGCCCATCGCCGATGGTTTCCTGAGCCTGCGACTTGGCCTTGTACTGCGTCATTCGTTCCAGCCAGCCGACCGGAGTGGTGCAGGTGAGCATCCAGGCAAGCTCGGCGTGCTCCGGGATCATCGACTGCACCACAACGGACGAACTCTTCGGGTCGATCCCGATAGCCAGCAGCATCCCGGCGAGTTCTTCGATTTTGGCGCGCAACTCCGTGGGATTTTGATAAATGGTGACGGCGTGGAGGTCGACGATGCAGTAGATGCTATCGTAGTCATACTGGATCTTGACCCAGTTCTTCAGCGCCCCCAGGTAGTTTCCAATGTGCGGGCTGCCGGTCGGCTGGATGCCGGATAAGACTCGAGCTTTCATTGCTTCGCTTTCATGAAATGTCCGGGGAAAACTCCATCGTAAACCAAGCGCACAGTACGCTGCGGCGTTCCGTTGTGCGCGATTCATGGGAAGTCACCGCCGAGAAGTGGGTTTACGGCGGCGACGCTCTCGCGCGCGCGCCCGCCGCAGATGCTGAAGCCCCCGCGAGCGAGGGCCCTGGCAAGCCGGGACGAGTGATGTTGATCCCCTTTGTGCTGCCCGGCGAAACCGTGCGCGCTCGATTGGTGGACGATTTATACGCAAAAGCCGAGCGGATCGCCGTCGCATCACCCGCTCGCGTGACGCCCCCATGCCCTTTGTTCACGCGCTGCGGCGGATGCCACTATCAGCACGCGCCGTACGAATACCAACTAGCCCGCAAAGTCGAAATCTTGCGGGAGCAGTTGCAGCGCGTCGGAAAGATTCGCTTCGAAGGCGAGATCGGCGTGGTGAGCGGACCCCCACTGGGCTACCGCAACCGCGTCCAACTGCATGTGGAAGGCGGGCGGATCGGATATCGCGCCGCGGGATCGCACGCTTTGGTTCCACTGGAGGGCGAGTGCCCGATCGCATCCCCGCGGCTTCAGAAAGCGTTCGAGCTGCTCCGCAGCCGCATGCGCGAGCCGCGTTTTCCACGATTCGTTCACTCCCTCGAGCTGTTCACCAACGAGAGCGAAGTGCAGGTCAACGTGCTCGAATCCGAGCGTCAAGTGGCGCAGTGGTTTTACGAATGGTGCGAGTCGGCGGCAGTGATCGAGTATCCGGCGATCAACACGCAGTTCCGAGTGAGTCCGCGATCGTTCTTCCAGGTGAACCGGTTTCTCATGGACGCCCTGATCGAGGAGGCGCTGGGCACCGCGAGCGGCGCGTCTGCGCTGGACCTCTATTCGGGCGTCGGCCTGTTCGCGCTAGGATTGGCGCGGCAGTTCGCGAAGGTCACGGCGGTGGAAGCCGGAGCCAGCGCCGTGCGGGACCTGGAGTTCAACGCGCACCGCGCGGGCGTGTCAGTGAAGGTTCACCAGGCGCGTGTGGAAGATCATATGGCGCGGCTCGACCGAGCGCCGGATTTCGTTCTGGCCGATCCACCGCGCGCGGGTCTAGGTAAGGCCGTCACCGGCCACCTGGAACGACTCGCGCCGCCGCGAATCGTTGTGGTCTCCTGCGATCCGTCTACGCTGGCGCGGGATCTGGCCACGCTAAAGAATTACCGGATTGAGCGACTGACATTGGTGGATCTTTTTCCGCAGACGTATCATCTGGAAACCATCGCGCATCTAGTTCGGATAGGATAGAGGTACCGTTAGGTACCGTGGTTGAAATTCAGCCCATTCGCGTGGAAGTCGAGCGTGAAGCCGACGGACGAATCCTAGCATCCGTGCCCGATCTGCCCGGTGTCATGGCGTACGGCGACAGCGAAACCGAAGCCGTCCGAAAAGTCAAGTCGATAGCCTTGCAGGTATTGGCGGACATGATCGAGAGCGGGGAAGATGTCCCCGAGCCGCTCAAGGTTCTTTTCGCGGCTTGAGCGCCTGGCGCGCATCGAAGGCCAAGCGGGTTTACGCTGCCTTGCTGCGCTAGGGCTGGACTCTGAAGAAGCAGGTCGGGTCAGATCGGAAACTGCAACGTACTGGCTGGCCTAATTTTACTTTCTGCTTTCACGACAGCGAGGAGCTCGGTCCCTCCGCACCCGCCAAAATCGCCAAGGACACGGGTCTTCGTCCGGAAGACATCTGACTGCGCTTCGGGCGGCTACAATTGAGGGACGCCTGCTGTGACCGCTGCACAGAAAATCGAGAAACTGCGCGAAGAATTGCGCCGCCATGAGCATCTCTACTACGTCGTAGACGCGCCGGAGATCACCGACGCCGAGTACGACGCGATGATGCGCGAGCTGCAAGCGCTGGAGTCTCAACACCCGGAGCTAGTCACTCCCGATTCACCCACCCAGCGCGTCGGCGGCAAACCGCGCGAGGGTTTCGTCAAAGTCCCGCATTCGAGCCCCATGCTGAGCCTGGACAACGCTCTGGGAATCGATGAACTGCGCGACTTCGACCGGCGTGTCCGCGGTCTGCTTCCGAACGAAACCTTCGCCTACGTCGCCGAGCTGAAGCTGGACGGCTTATCCATGGCGGTGCACTATCGCGGCGGCAAGATGGTCCAAGCTCTGACGCGCGGCGACGGCACCGTGGGCGAAGACGTCACCGAGAACGCCCGCACTATTCGCAGCATCCCGCTGCAGCTTCACGGCCACAAAGGGGACTGGGAAGCCCGCGGCGAAGTAGTGCTCAATCGGCGCGCGTTCGAGAAGCTGAACGCCGAACGCGACGCCCAGGAGCTCCCGCGCTTCGCCAATCCGCGCAATGCCGCCGCCGGTTCGCTGCGGGTGCTGGATCCTTCGATCACGGCGTCGCGTCAATTGGAGTACTTCACGTACTTTCTGTTCCACGATGGTGCCCTCGCCACCGCCACGCAGCACGCCGCGCTGGAGGAACTAGCCAAGCTCGGGTTCAAGGTCAACCGCTATTGGAAGCGCTGCGCGGATATCGACGAATTGGCCGCGTTCTGCAGCGAGTGGGAGGCCAAGCGCGATTCCCTGCCCTTCGAAATCGATGGCGTGGTGGCCAAAGTGGACTCCGTCCAGCAACAGACGCGCCTGGGGTGGACCGCGAAAGCCCCGCGCTGGGCCATCGCCTACAAATTCCCGGCGCGGCAGGAAGAGACGCTGGTCGAAAACATCGAAGTGAACGTCGGTCGCACCGGCGCGCTCACTCCGGTGGCGCTGCTGGAGCCGGTCAACGTAGGCGGCGTCATGGTCTCCCGCGCCACGCTGCACAACGAAGACGAAATCGAGCGTCTGGGCATCCAGATCGGCGACCGCGTGCTGGTGGAGCGTTCCGGCGACGTAATCCCTAAGGTGGTTCGCGTCGTCAAGCAGGGCAAGGACCGCCGCGCGTTCCGCATGCCGCGGCATTGTCCCGTGTGCGGCGGTGAAGTGGTGCGGGCCGAAGGCGAAGCCGCCAGCCGCTGCATCAATACGAATTGCCCGGCGCGTTTGAAAGAATCGGTACTCCATTTCGCGGCCCGCGGCGTTATGGACATAGATGGATTGGGCGACGCATTGGTGAACCAATTGGTGGACCGGGGCATGGTTTCGAACGTCGCCGATCTCTATCGGCTGACGCTGGACGATCTCGCAGGGCTGGAGCGCATGGGCGAGAAGTCTGCACGTAAGCTGCTAGCCAATATCGAAGCCTCCCGGAACCAGCCGCTGCCGCGCATCCTGAATGGCCTGGGAATTCCGTTTGTGGGCGAGCGCACCGCGCAGTTCCTGGCCGAAGAGTTCCAGGATCTGGACAAGATCGCCGACGCCGGCGAAGACGATCTGCAAAAGGCCGAGGAAGTGGGGCCCAAGGTGGCCCACAGCATCCGCCGCTTCTTTCACGAAAAGCGCAACCGCGAACTGGTCGAACGCCTGCGCCAGGAGAGATTCCGCTTCACCTATGAATTCACGCGTCCCAAAGCCGGCGGGCTGACGGGGAAGACCTTCGTGCTGACGGGCACACTGCCAACGCTCGCGCGGGAAGAGGCCAAACAGCGCATCGAGGCCGCGGGCGGAAAAGTTTCGGGATCGGTGAGCAAGAAGACCGACTTCGTGGTTGCGGGCGAAGATCCGGGGTCCAAGCTCGACAAGGCCCGGGAGCTGGGCGTGCAGGTTCTCGATGAGGACGGTTTGAAGGAACTATTGAAGAGCGCCGTGTAGCGCATGAAGCATTTTCGCGACATCTTGATCTCGTGGGGTCCGCTGGGCCTGCTGTTGTGGTCGGCGATGGAGTCGGCCGGGATACCCAACCCCGGCGGCACCGACTTCATGCTGCTGGCGCTGGCCATCGCGCTGCCTTCGAAGGCCTCCTTGTGCGCTGTAGCGGCGATCTCGGGGTCGCTCGCGGGCAGCGTGGTGTTCTACGAAATCACCCGCCGAGGCGGAGAAAAGTTACTGGCGCGTTACACCTCCAGCGGCCGCGGAGCGCGATTCCGCGAGTGGTTCCAGCACTACGGCCTCACGACCGTGTTTGTTTCAGCTTTGTTACCCGTGCCCATCATGCCGTTCAAGGTGTTCGCGGCGTGCGCGGGCGCAACCGGTGTGAGCCGGACGCGTTTCTTTCTGACGCTGGCCGCGGCGCGCATTCCACGCTACTTCGCGCTGGCTTACCTGGGCGTGTACCTGGGCGAAGGCTCCATCGACTGGGTTCGCGGCCACGCCTGGCACATGGCCGGGTTGGCGATGCTGCTGCTGGCCGGGATCTACTTCCTGCTCCGGTATCTGGATCGCCCGCGCGTGTTCGAATAGACGCGAAAGTTTTTTCCAAAAAAACTCCCTAAACGCTTTACAGATACGCCCCACCGCGTTTATCCTTTGGGAGGGCGCGTGATCCCGCCCTCAAGTTTCCAGGAAAGGAGGCCCACTGAATGCCTGATGGCAACCAACACCGGTGCGATACTGCAGAGTCAGTCGAGCCTCCTTCTGCCTCAGCCCGCTGCTAGCGGCGGCCGTTCCATTCGGAATCGGCCGGTCCAATCCGGAACGGTGCCGTGTCATTCAACGGGACGTGTCATGAATCCCTTCATCTTTGCTCTTCGGCTGGGAGCCGCGCTCGGGCTGGGCGCGGTGATTGGACTGGAGCGTCAATGGCGCCAGCGCACCACGGGGTTGCGCACCAACGCGCTGGTGTCCGTGGGCGCCGCGATGTTCGTAATCATGGGCGGCTTGATTTCCGGCGACGGAAGCCAGGGCCGCGTGGCGGCGTACGTGGTCTCGGGCATCGGATTTCTGGGCGGCGGCGTGATCTTGAAGGACGGCTTCAACATCCGCGGTCTGAACACTGCCGCGACCCTGTGGTGCACGGCAGCCGTGGGTACCTTGGCCGCGCTCGGGCAAATCGGCCTCGCGGCGGTGGGCACGGGGGCCGTGCTGGTTTCCAATCTGTTGCTCCGGCCCCTGGCGCAAGGCGTCAGCCGGGCCTCTTCGACCAGGCGCAGGAACCGCCGCGACGATCCCGAGGGCGACGACGGTGAGGTGGTGCGGGAATGATCAAGGCCGCGGCCCCCAAGACTACCCGTTCCCCGATTTCGAAGATGGGCATCGGGCGCATCTGGCGTTTCCGCTTCCTGCCGTTGCTCGCGATCCTGGGCCCAGGCTTCATCACCGCCAATGTGGATAACGATCCCGGCGGCATCCTCACCTATTCGCAGGCCGGCGCCAAGTACGGCTACGCGCTGCTGTGGACCCTGATTCCGACCACCATCGCGCTGATCGTGGTGCAGGAGATGGCCGCGCGCATGGGCGCGGTCACCGGCAAGGGCCTGTCGGATCTGATCCGCGAAGAGTTCGGTCTGCGCATGACCTTCTTCACCATGGCCGTGCTGAGTCTGGCGGATTTCGGCAACATCGCGGCGGAGTTTGCCGGCCTGGCGTCGGGGCTCCTCATTTTCGGCGTCAGCAAATACATTTCGGTGCCGATCGGTGCGGCGGTGGTGTGGCTAGTGATCGTACGAGGCTCCTATAAGCCGGTGGAACGGGTGCTGATCTTGTTTTCGATGATCTATTTCACCTACCCGATCTCCGCCTTCCTGGGGCATCCGGACTGGAAGCAAGCGCTGCAGGATACCATCGTTCCGCAGTTCAGTTCCGACCCGGGCTACCTGTTGATGATCGTGGGTCTGATCGGCACCACCATTACGCCCTGGATGCAGTTCTACCTGCAGGCGTCCATCGTGGAAAAGGGCGTGTCCAAGCGCGACTACGCCCTCAGCCGCGCCGACGTAATCCTGGGCTGCGTGGTCACCGACGTGATCGCGCTCTTCATCGTGGTGGCGTGCGCGGCCACCATCTTCCGCGCTTCTCCGCGGGAGATTTCCGACGTAGGCGAGGCCGCCAAGGCGCTGGCGCCATTCGCGGGACAATTCGCATCGCTGTTGTTCGCCGTGGGTCTGGTGAACGCATCCATGCTTTCGGCGGCGATCCTGCCGTTGGCCACCGCCTACAACATCTGCGAGGGGCTGGGATTCGAATCCGGAGTGGACAAGCGCTTCAAGGAAGCGCCCATCTTCTACTCGCTGTATACCTTCTTGATCGTCTGCGGCGCGGGCGTGGTGTTGATTCCCAAGATGCCCTTGCTAAAGCTGATCCTTCTTTCGCAGGTGGCCAACGGAATGCTGCTGCCGTTCGTGTTGATCTTCATGATGCTGCTGATCAACAAGAAGCGCATCATGGGCGAATACTGTAACCACTTGCTCGGAAATGCGATCGCGGGAACCACCAGCGCGATCATGATCGCGCTGACGGCGGCGCTAATCTGGACCAGCCTCCGCTAGAGTGCGTGTGGGGCAGGTTGCAAAACCTGCGGCCGATTGTCAATCGGCCCGTCCCAGTGTCCTCGCACGGCCATCGGGTAGACAACCCGCAGCAAGATGGCCATCCCGCCCCGCAGTCCGTAAATCTTACCTCCGTGCGGCAAATTCTGCGGGTCGAACCTCCCGCCTCCATCATCCATAGTGTTGGCCTACAACATTCTTAACCCGTGGCAGGCGATTTGCTCTACACTACATGAGGGAGTCTATGAAACAAATCACACCAGTTTTGTTTTACGCGGGCGTGAGCGCTTTGCTCGCCACGGCTGCCGCCGGAGCGCCCCAATCGGCAGCCCCAGCGCCTCGAAACATTGCGGATTCGAAACCCGGCCCCGACGCGAAGCCCGCCAACGTCCCCATCTACCGCGTGAACGTGGTGGAGCGGACCATCCGGGCGATCAACTATGAGTACCGCTCCCTGCCCACGCCCATCGACTTCAAGGGCACGGTCTTGCTCCCCAAATCCAAGGGCGGGGCGACCGTGGAATCCAAGCAGGGCCGCACCGAGATCGACGCGCACTTCGACAACCTGACCGCATCGACGGCCTTCGGACCCGAGTATCTGACGTACGTGCTGTGGGCCCTGACTCCGGACGGCCGCCCGCATAACCTGGGTGAGGTGGTCGCCAACAGTAACGACCGCGCCAGCCTTAAGGTGACCACGGACCTGCAGGCCTTCGCCATGATCGTGACGGCCGAGCCCTACTCAGCGGTGCGCCAGCCGAGCGACGTCGTGGTGCTCGAAAACCAGGTTCGTCCCGACACCATCGGCATCAACGAGCAGGTGAACGCGCGCTACGAATTGTTGCCGCGCGGGCAGTATTCCTATCAGGTGCCGGACGCTCTCGAAGCCGCGGCAGCGGCTAACGGCCCTAAGGTCTCGATGGGCGAATACGAAGAGTTGCTGGAAATCTATCAGGCCCAGAACGCCGTGGGCATCGCGCGCGCGGCCGGAGCCGATCAATATGCGCACACCACGCTGGCCAAGGCCGAGACGCTGTTAACCGAAGCCCAGCAGCGTCATGCCCGCAAGGCGGACCGGACCCTGGCGATCCAGGAAGCCCGCGAGGCGGCGCAAACTGCGGAGGACGCCCGCCTGATCGCCATCCAGACGCAGCAGCAGGATCAGCTAGCTAAAGCACAGGCGGAAGCCGAGTCGGCGCAGAAGGCCAAAGCCACTGCGGACGCCGCTCTGGAGCAGGCGCAGGCCGCGGCCACCCAGGCCAAAGCGCAAATGGAAGCCGCCCAAACCCAACTGGAAGTCGAGCGGGCAGCCCGCGAGCGCGCCGAACAGGAGGCCAACGCGGCCCGCGACCGCGCGGCGCAAATGCAAACCCAGGTCCAAACTCAAGTCCAAGCCCAGGCCGAAGTGAAGCCGCCTCCGCCCCTTGCCGCAGCTCCGCGCAGCGAGGGAACTACGCAGGCGTCGCAGCGGTCCCGCATGCTGGCGCAACTTAACGCTATCGTGGCCACGCGCGACACGCCTCGCGGCCTGATGGTAACCATCCCCGATGGGAGCTTCCACGGCGCATCGCTGCGGGAATTTGCGGCGTCGCAGGTGTCCCGCATCAGCCAGATCGTGGCGGCATCTCCGGGGCTGCGTGTGGAGGTGGACGGCAACTCCGATACCGAAGCCGGCGGCCCCGAAGCGATGCAACGCGCCGCGGCGGTAGGCCGCGTGTTTGAAAGCCGCGGCCTGACCCGCTACGCCGTATCCGTCCGCGGACTCGCCGATTCGCGGCCCATCGTTTCCAACCACGCAGCCGGCGGGCCGGCGCAGAACCGCCGCGTGGAAATCCTGATCTCCGGCGACGCCATCGGCGCGACGCCGCTCTGGGAGCAGTCCTCGCTCCGCTAAAAGTTTGCTCACACACCCAACGCAAAGACGGTGATTTTGGGGCGGTTCACGCCGCCCCAATACCGTTGATCCTCAACAGGCTCTCAGAACGTCGCCATCTCTCAAACGTGCGGGCGACTAGTCTTTCGGGCCTGGTCCGTGTGCGCCGCCACCGGTTGGCGGACCGCCCGCTGTTTCTCGGACCACTACGTGCGACCCGGCTCGGCGCTGAAGGGCCTCTATAGCGGTGTTTATCCCCCCGCTCAGCGCGTTGCGAACCCCGGCGTCGGACACGTTATTCGCCGCAGCCTGCAACGACGCTAAAATAGTTGCGTCCCGAATCAGTTCGGGATAGTTTACGGGGCCGGGCCCTGGACCATGTGGACCCACTGGGATCACAATAACCGGAATCACATAGCAATGCTCTACATTGCCGAACTTAAAGCAAATGATCATTGACAGTACCTCGTGTGTGACATTTTAGTGGCTGGGACTTGTTTCCTCGTTCTGACCCCTCGGCTAGTATATAACCATCCGCTTACGCGCGCTCGTTGCACAAAGGACCATTTACGAATACCTCGGAGCACTTGTTCCGGCCGTCGAGGGCCCAACGAGGGCAATCCGTTAAGGGACAGGTAGGAAAGCGCCACTACGATCCATTCGCCCGCTAGGCACTACAATATGTGTAGTGGATCCGCTCATCGACAGCTTCGGACGCCTGCACGATAACCTCCGCATCAGTGTCACGGACCGATGTAATATCCGGTGCTTCTACTGCATGCCGGAAGAGGGCGTGAAGTTCGAGCCGCACTCCAACATCCTGTCGTACGAAGAGATCGAGCGCTTTGCTCGCATCGCCGTGAGCCTGGGCATCCGCAAACTCCGCATCACCGGCGGCGAGCCGCTGGTGCGCCGCAATCTGTCCACGCTGATCCGCAAGCTCAGCCAGATCGAGGGCGTGAAGGATCTGGCGCTGACCACCAACGGAGTCCTGCTGGCGCAACAGGCGGCCGAGCTCTACGACGCCGGCCTGCGGCGGATCAACATTCACCTGGACACCCTGGACCGCGAACGGTTCAAGCAAATCACGCGGCGCGACGAGATCGATCGCGTGATGGAAGGCATCGAGGTCTGCCAGCGGCTGGGCTACGGCCCCATCAAGATTAATGCGGTGGGGGTGAAGGGCCTGGTGGAGCCGGACATCGTTCCGTTAGCCCGCTTCGGGCGCGAGCGCGGCATCGAAATCCGCTACATCGAGTTCATGCCGCTGGACGCGCAAGGCGTGTGGGATCGCGGCCGGGTGCTGACCGCCAGCGACATGATCGCCATGTTGGAGCGCGAGATCGGCCCGCTAGAAGAGATTCGCGACGCCGATCCGCGAGCCCCCGCCACCGAGTACCGCTTCAAAGACGGCATCGGCCGCGTGGGGTTCATCGCTTCGGTGACCCGTCCGTTCTGTCTGAACTGCAACCGCGTGCGGCTGACCTCCGACGGCAAGCTGCGTTACTGCCTGTTCGCAATCGAGGAAACCGACGTACGCGAACTGTTACGCTCAGGCCAGCCCGACGCCGATAACCGCATCGCGGAGACCATCCGCAAAGTGGTAGCGGACAAGTGGCTAGGCCACGAGATCAACTCGCAGCAGTTCGTCCCTCCCCCGCGCCCGATGTACTCGATCGGCGGATAACCTAAGTTAAGTGGAGCGGGCTTCAGCCTGCAACGGAGGCTTGAGCCTGCTTCGGTGCGGGCGCTGCAGCACCCGTTGCAGGCTCTCCAGAAACCCGCTCGCCTGGTGATTACTGGCGGGGATGTGGGGCAGGATGGCATCCTGCGGCGGGTTGGTAACCCGCCTGTCGATTAGCGAACCCACCTACAGGCCGATTGACAATCGGCCGCAGGTTGGCAACCTGCCCCACAACCCGCGCTGCGCAGTTTCACATGGGGACGCTACTCTAGCGCTGCGGCGCCTGAGGCAGGCGGACGCTGTCCACCAACTCCTGATACTCCTTATCTCCGATCCCGCGCGATCCCGCGGCGACGCCCGCCAGGATGCGCCGGGCCATGCGGCGTCCCGGCGAATCGTCGGCTGCCTTGGCCTGGGCCGAAAGCGCGGTGAGGCTCTGGCGTAGCTTCCACAGACTCTCGGAGCGCTTCTCGGAATCGTCGCCCAGTGCGGTCTCAAAGTCGGAGATCGCAGAGAGCGTCTGGCCTTCCGCTTGCTGCTCGGCGCGCGCTTGCTTGAGCGCGTCCTGGACTCCGGGTTGTTTGCGCAGCGCAGCGTCGCGCGCCCGGATCGGCGCCACATCGCGCAAGCCGTCGAAATCCGCCGCCAGCGCCGTCAGCGCGTGATCCCGCGCGATGGATTCCTTTAGCGAGGCGGCATCGGCTTCCCCTGCCGAGAACCGCTGATTCAGCCAGGCGTTGTCACGCGCCCGCAGGCCGGATTTCATGGCCTGTAGCTCCATCCACTCCACGGCGCGCATGGCCAGCGATTCGGGCAGCCAGGCGTGCGGACCCTCGAAAATCTCCAGACGGTGCGCGCTGGTGACGGTCTGGTCGAATTGATGCATCTCCAGGTTGTTGAAGTCCTCGGTCCCGGCGGTGCCGAAGACCGGAAAGCGGAGCTTGTCCAGGCGCTCATCGCCCGGATACACCGCGCTCGACGCGAACACGCCGGCGACCTTGCCGGGATACTTGCCTCCGCCGCCGTAAGCAGCCGCTCCCGAAGTTTCCATGGCAATCGACATGGCCACCCGCGCGCCTCCGGAATGCCCCGCGGCATAGATGCGGCTCGCGTCGATCGAGAAGCGCTGCAGAACATCCGTCCACATTGCCAGCGCGGCGGCGCGGCTGATGTCCCAGGGTCCATTGCGCGAATTGTTAGACCCGGCGACGATGTAGCCGTATTTCTCCGCGGCGGCTTGATAGCGCTCCACCGGACGCCGTCCGCGCCCGCCGGGGTCGAATGCCAGTATCAGGTTCCACCGCTTGGCCGGCGTGTAGTTGGAAGGCAGGTAGAGGACGTAGGTCTGCGCCTGGTCGGCCGCGCTCTTGACCGTGTCCACAATCTGCCCACGGGGCAGGTCCTGGGCTGCTGCCAGGGCGGTCGCGGCGAACGCGAGAAGAAGCCAATGGTCGCGCATGGCCACTATTAGAACACGGTCATACTAGTGGGTATGAAGACGGCCGTGTCCATACCGGATGACCTATTCCAAGCAGCCGAACGTTTGGCCGAGCGCGCCAGGAAGTCGAGGAGCCAGTTGTTCAGCGACGCGCTCCGCGAGTACGTGGCCCGCCACGCGCCGGACGAGGTCACGGAGGCGATGGACCGGGCCTGCTCGGCCTTGGGACCGTCCGCCGACCGCTTCTCCGCCGCGGCTGCACACCGTGTTCTGGGCCGAAGCGAGTGGTGATGGGCGGACACTAGGCGTTACTCACTCGTCCCCGTGGTGCAGTTCCTGCTTCAAGTCTCTGGCTAACGCGGCGGGATCGCACCTCTCCAGATCCTGCTCCAGCCGCCGCAGCGCTACGCCCACGACGTCGCGGTGGTGAATCTTGGACCCCAGCTCGGGAGTCTCCGACAGCCGCAGCCAGATCTTATGCAGCAGATCGACGTCCTCGGGCCATAGCCGCGGCGGATGTGGACCTAGGTTCACGAAGATCGAGGGCCGGTCCGGATTCGTGATTTCGAGCGCAAACGGGTGGCGTGGTTCAGGGAGGTTCTCCCAGGCCAAGCCGATGCGGCGCGCCAGTTCATCGGAGGCCATGCGCGCCGATACTCCCACCACCAGCCGCGACGCCTGCAGATTCGAGGCCGTCTGCACCACGGCGTCGAAAGGATTCGCGGCCGGGACCACCAGCAGGTCCACGGTCTTGCCCTGTTTTTCTGCGATCGTGACCACGTGGGAGAACAGTTCCTGCTCGTAGTTGGCGAAGATCTGGTCCTCGCGCAGATCGTATTCCGCGGCGCCGGTCGAAAGCTGGCGCACGGTCATCACCACGATGTCGTGACGCCGCATGTTGGTCTTTTCCAGCACCCGCTCCAGGTGGTACATGCGGCGGTAGTCGCGGATGGCCACCAGAACGCAGCCCGGCCGGGCCTTGAGCCCTTGCGCCTCCACCTGCGGCTGGTGTTCGAGGTTGAATTTCTCCAGGTCGGAACGGTGTTCGGTTTTCTTGCGGGCGTTGACGCGCTCCGAGATCGTGAACAGGACGTATAGAAAGATGGTGAAGGAGACGCCGTAGGTGGTGGCGATCTTCTTGGTGAACAGATTGGCGATGGCCACCAGGAACAGAATCGCGGTGGTGACGATGAGGCCGACCGGGATTTCCACCCGTCCCAAGTTGAAATTGAAAGGGAATTTGTACTCCTGATTGTGGCGCTGATAGCGCAGAACCAGAACGCCCAGGGCCTTGAGCGCGAAGCTCCAGACCACGCCGAAGGCGTACGCTTCGCCCAGCAGGAAGACATCGCCGCGGCTGAGAATGATGGTGGCGATCTGAAGCAGCGCCATCAAGTTGAGAATCCGGAAGGTGGTTCCGAATTTGCGGTGGGGCTTGCGGAACCAGTCCAGCAGGACACCATCTTCGGCGACGCGGTTCATGACGCCGTTGACGCCGATCAGCGAAGTGTTGACCGCACCCGCCAGGATCAGCACGCCCACGATCACGACAAACGTGTGAAACAGCAGCTTGAGCAGGGGCGGACCTGCCAGGCTGGTCACCAGGCCGCCGATCATGTTGTCGTAATACTGGCTGCGGACATTGTCGGGAATGATCATCACGCACAGGACGGAGACGACGCCGGTACAGATCACCGCGTAGGTGCAAACGATGTTCGCGGTGATGCGGAGGTTCTTCATCTTGGGATACGCGACTTCGCGGTACACCTGAGCGAGCGTTTCGAAACCGCTCATGGCCAGCAGAGAATGTCCCAGGGAAACGATGATCACCACGAACGAGATTTGCGCCAGGAAGGTGCCGTTCAGCCAGCCCAGCGATTCACCGGACAGATGCAGATTGGCGGGCGTGGGCAGGGGCGGGAGCTTGGCGGTCTCGGGATGCAGAATCAGGGTGATGGGGCACCAGATCAGGAGGATCACCAGCATCAGCGTGGTCACCTGCATGATGCGCAGCGCCTTGTGGCTGGATTCGGGGACGCCCTTGATGTTCTCCCACCAGAAATAGACGGTGACTACCACGCTGAAGAACACGGCAAACCAGTTGGCGTTGGTGCGCCAGGTCTGATGCATCGTCTCGGCAAAATCGTTCAGCAGATGGGCGAGGTACAGCCCGGCGCTGACGACGCTGATGGGTCCGGTGAGGACGTAATCGACGATCAGCGAGGAGACGGAGATCTTGGCGACGGTCGGCCCGATGGAGTCACGCACCACGACGTACACGCCGCCGCGCACGAACATACCGCAGCTTTCCATGTAGACGCTGCGGACGGCGTAGCTGAACAGCATGACGGCGAGCACCATCCAGGGGGCGCTCTTGCCCATGATCTGTTCGGTGATGCCTCCGATGTAGTACATGGTGGAGGCCAGATCGTTCAGCACGATGGCCGCCGCTTGCCAGAAGGAGATGAAGGAGAGGGCTACCGTGGTCGCGATGACGACTTTGGTGGTCTGCGAGATCGCCGATGGCGGGGAAATCGGTTGGTTCAATTGCATGGAAAGCCGTGGGCCGGTCCCACGAGACGAGCCTGGCCGCGGGCGACCTGGCGAGGATCAGGCGTCTGTACTAGAATGCCACGATTTCGAGCCGCTTTGGGCTCGCCCGCGATCCGCATCCGCGCATCAGCCCCATGCCGGGAGAGCCTGTTTGGCCGGACGGCCCGGCACGCTACCATGAGAGCACCATGTCCGTCTGGCATGACCGCAAGGAAACGCTCGAATCGCATGAGTTCCGCATGGGCCTGGAGCGCGGACGGCTGGCGGTGGCGCTGGACCTTCTCACCGACGCGCTGGTGCTCACGGGTCAACATGGCGTCTACTGCCAGAGCGCCCGGCAGCCCGGCAAGCCGGCTATGGACATCCAGATCATCAGCTCCTGCCTGACCGACGCCAAGGAACTGGTGGCGAGCGTCATGCAGGAATTGAAAAAATCGGGGAAGAGTTGAAGCGGGCACGTTCACAGACCTCTTAGAAACGGGTTGCGCTCCTTCTCCCGGCCGATGGTGGTCGAGGGGCCGTGGCCGCAGATCACTACCGCTTCTTCCGGCAGCGGGAGCAGCTTGGTGGCGATGGAGCTGAGAATCTGACGCGTGTCTCCACCGGGAAGGTCTGTCCGGCCGATGCTGTCGCGGAACAGCGTGTCGCCGGCGATCAGCTTGCCTTCCGAGGGAATCCACAGGGAGATGCTGCCCTGGGTGTGGCCGGGCGTGTGGAGGATGTGGAACTGGGTCGGGCCGAGGTCATCCGGACCTAGAAGGAGCACGCCGCCCTCGCGGGCATCGCTGTCGATTTGGGTTCGCTCGGGAGGCTTCACTCCCAGCCAGGCTGCTTGTTCGTCCAGGCCCGCGTACAGATCCGCGTCGTTGTGGTTCATGTAGACCGGGGCGCCGGTGGCGGCTTTCAACTTGGCCGCGCCGCCGATGTGATCGATGTGCGCGTGGGTGATGACGATGGCTTTGACTTTCAGGGCGTGCCGGTCGAGGATGGCCAGGATCTTCGAGATGTTGTCGCCGGGGTCGACTACGATGGCTTCGCGCGAGTGCTCGTCGCCGAAGATCGAGCAGTTGCATTGCAGCATACCGACGGGCAGGATTTCGTGGATCATTGTTAACGTGTGGGCCCTGGTCATGGTATAACACGTCAGTAACCCATGCCTATCGCTACTATCAACCCCTTTACCGGCGAGCTCGTTCAGAGTTTCACGCCGCTTACCGATGCCGAAATCGAAGGCAAACTGCAGTGCGCGGCCGCTACGTTCCCGCGGTTCCGACGCTTGAGTTTCGCCGACCGGGCGCAGATGATGCGCCGCGCCGGCGAGATTCTCGAGGCCGAGAAGGACGCGCTGGGCCGGCTGATGACGCTCGAGATGGGCAAGCTCCATCGCGAGGCCGTCGCTGAAGCCGCCAAGTGCGGGCTGGTCTGCCGCTACTACGCCGAACATGCTGAAAGCTTCCTGAAAGACGAGGACGTCGAGACGGGCGCGGCGCGCAGCTACGTCCACTATCAGCCGCTGGGCGTGATCCTGGCGGTGATGCCGTGGAATTTCCCGTTCTGGCAGGTGTTCCGGTTCATCGCGCCGAACTTGATGGCCGGCAATGTGGGGCTGCTGAAGCATGCCTCCAACGTGCCGCAGTGCGCGCTCAAGGTGGAGGAGATCATGCGGCGCTCGGGGTTCCCCGAGGGCGCGTTTCAGACCTTGCTGATCGGGGCGGGGCAGGTGGACACGGTGTTGAACGATGACCGCGTGGCGGCGGCGACGCTGACCGGGAGCGAGGGCGCGGGCATTCAGGTGGGCGTGTCGGCGGCGCGGCGCATTAAGAAGGTGGTGCTGGAGCTGGGCGGGAGCGATCCGTTCATCGTCATGCCTAGCGCTAACATCGCTGAAGCTGCATCCGTGGCGGCCAAGGCGCGCGTGATCAACAACGGGCAATCGTGTATCGCGGCCAAGCGCTTCATTGTGGCGGAATCGATCGCCGATCAGTTCGAGCGCGAGTTTGTCCGCAACATGGAGGCTTTGCGCGTGGGCGATCCGATGGACCCTGCGACTGGTTTGGGTCCGCTTTCGACTGCTGGGGGCGTGGAGACGCTCGATGCCGATGTTCGTTCGAGTGTGGCAGCGGGCGCGCGGGTGCTGACGGGGGGGAAGCCGATGGATCGTCCGGGATTTTTTTATGCGCCTACGGTGCTCACGGACATTCCCAAGGACTCGGCGGCGTATCACGAGGAGATGTTCGGTCCCGTTGCGTGCCTGTTTCGCGTGAAAGACGCGGGCGAGGCGATCCACATCGCTAACGACACGCGCTTCGGGTTGGGGGCTAGTGTGTGGACCAACGATCCTGCCGAGCGGCAGCGGTTTACCGACGAGATCGAGGCTGGGATGGTGTTTGTTAACAAGATGGTGGCGTCCGATCCGCGGGTGCCTTTTGGGGGCGTGAAATTCTCGGGGCATGGGCGCGAGTTGGGAGTTTGCGGGATTTACGAGTTCACTAACATCAAGACGGTTTGGATCGAGGAGCCGGCGGGGAGTGCACGGGCGTAACTGTAGTGTAGTGGATGTTAATCGACGGTGTTTCAGCGGGGTTTTGTCAACCAACTGGCTCCTGGTGGGGCTGGTTGGGGGTGGTTTTTGGAGTGGGCGGAGGGTCGGACGGGGTGCGAAGGGGCTTTTTGTCGTGATCTAGCGCCGGCATGAGTGCCGGCGCGGCAGGCACGAGTGCCTGCGCCACAGGGGGCTTGGGTTCGTTTTGTATCCGTTGGGGCTGGTTCTGAAGTTGCTGTAACTGCTTGAAGGCGCGCTCGTAGGTGCGGTTTAGACTGCCTTCGTAGCGGATCTGCATCGCTAGGGACTTGCTGTGGTTGGCCAGGTTGTCGAAGACCCAGGTTAACCTTTCCACCTCGGTCAGGTCGAGGAGTTCCTTTTTCATTTCTTTTTCGCGGCGGACCATTTCCATTTCG
>DATNJC010000005.1:0-25204 GCA_035604115.1 Bryobacteraceae bacterium
ACTCTTCCAGGCTCTCTTCCCCCTGCTGATGCGCCTCCAACAACTTCCGTCGTAGATCGTCAGAATAGGCCTTCGCCATCTCTTGCTTGCAGCCGGATCGCCAGAGCTGGTCTATATTATCTCAGAAAATGGTCTAGAACGAGCCGCCGATCGGCCGCAAGATACGGACAACGCTGTTGACTGGGTCGGCGACGTAAACGTTGCCTGCGCCATCCACGGCCACACTATTCGCATACTGCGCACCTGATGAACCGGCCGGGCCAAAGTCTGCGATCGTGCTGATGATCCCGTTCGTGGAAACCTTGTGGACGCGCGAACCCTCCGCGATGAACAGGTTGCCCGCGCTGTCCACCGCCACGCCCTCCGGCGATATTTGCGCGGCGGCTGCCGGTCCGCCATCCGCGGAGGAGCCGGCGAGCGTGCCGCCGCCCGCTACCGTAGTGATGATCCCGCTCGGCGACACTTTGCGGATGCGCCCGCTGTCTATGAAGTACAGGTTGCCTGCTCCATCTACTGCCACGCCCGAATACCCAGCCGTGATCGCCGTGCCGATGGCAAGCCCCCATCGCCGGATTGACCGTAATAGCCAGTGCACGCCACAGTGGTGATGATCCCACTTGCGGAAACCTCGCGGATGCGGAAGAGGTCTTGGAAGTACAGATTGCCCGCGGCGTCCACCCCCACGGCGCCCGCATAGGACAGTTGCGCCTCGGTGGCGAGTCCGCCGTCGCCCGAGTAGCCCGATGTGCCGTTGCCCGCCACCGAGTTGATCCGTCCGTCCGGAGATACCTTGCGGACGCGCGGGCCGTCCGCGAGGAACACGTTGCCTGCGGCGTCCACCGCAATGTTGAAGGGGTTGCACAGTTGCGCGCGGCTGGCCGGTCCGCTTTCGCCTGAGAGCTTAAGGCAACGCGTCGTTAACAGGCTGCCCGCCACTGTGGTGATGATTCCATCGGGGGACACCCGGCGGATGCGGTGGTTGCCTTGGTCGGCGATGAACAGGTTACCCGCTCCGTCCACTCCCAGGCCGCGAGGAAGGTCCAGTTGGGCGCTCGTGGCTGGCCCGCCATCGCCGGAATCACAGCAGGCGCCAGTGCCCGCTACCGTGCTGACGATCCCCTTGGGGGATACCCTGCGGACGCTGTCGCCGTCGGCGATGAGTAAATTACCTCCGGCATCAAAGGCTGCCTGCCCGCCCCAATATAAATATGGTCCCACGCCATCCACCGTGGTGATGATCCCATCCGGCGAAACCTTGCGGACGGCGACGCTATAGGAAACTCCGAGATCAACCCCCATCAACTCGACAATGAACAAGTTGCCGGCCGGGTCCACCGTCACGCTGTTTGCATAGCACAGCGGCGCTTGGGTGGCTGGCCCGCCGTCGCCGGAGACGCCGGCGACACAATCGGAGTTCGGGTTCAACTGGCTTGGATTCGGATTCGGCGGCCCAGGGCCTGCCACGGTGGTGATGATCCCCTCGGTCGATACCTTGCGAACGACGTTTCCATCCGCGATGAACAGGTTGCCCGCGTCGTCCAGCGCCACACCTGTCGGATTCACCAGTTGTGCGTCGGTGGCCGGGCCGCCGTCGCCCGAAAAGCAGCACGTGCCATTGCCCGCCACAGTGGTGATGATCCCATCCGGCGATACCTTAAGTACGCGGGGGTGGAGGCTGCCACCGGGCTCAACAATGCCGAGATCCGAGATGAACAGGTTGCCAGCGCGATCCGCGGCCACGGCCGACGGGAATAAGGACGCGCTGGTGGCGAGCTCGCCATCCTGCGCTTGACCCGGCTGTCCAGTGCCCGCCACTGTGGTGATCGTCCCGTCCGGGAATATCTTCCGGATGCGATTGTTGGCACTGTCCGCGATGAACAGATTGCTCAAGCCGTCCACCGCCAGGCCATTCGGTCGATTCAGGAGCGCGCTGGCCGCGGGTCCGCCATCGCCCGAAAAACCCGCCTGGTAGTAGTTGCCCGCGATCCGGCTGACCACCCCGTTCTGGTCCAGCTTGAAAACGCAGTAACAATAGGGTGGTTCGTCGCTGGAAAAGTACACGTTCCCGGCCGCATCCGCCGCGACGCCCAGACCGAAGTAGCCGGAGGAGGCGTTTGGCTGCTGCGCCACGCCCGCGTAAGTTGAAACCACATACTGCTGGGCTTGCGCTGGGGCCACGATCACCGCGCCTACTGAAAGCAAGATTGCCGCGGCTCTCGTCATTGGACCGGCCTCAAGACACGGATGACGTTGTTGAGCGAGTCGGCGAAGTAGACGTTGCCCGCGGCGTCAACCGTCAGGCCGGTGGGATTCCAGAGCTGAGCGTTGGTGGCGGGTCCGCCGTCGCCGGAATAGCCCGGAGATCCGGTGCCCGCTATAGTATTCATGATCCCGTCGGTGGTCACCTTGCGGATGCGCACTTGTTCGGAGATGTACAGGTTACCCGCGCTGTCCACCGTCACGGCGTTGGGATCCCACAGTAGAGCGCCGGTCGCAGGCCCGCCATCTCCGATGCCGGTATAAGGCATCATTGCGGTGGGGTTCCCCGCCACCGTCGTGAGGATCCCGTCGGGCGAGACCTTGCAAACGAGCCGGCCTTCCACAAAATAAAGATTTCCTGCGCTGTCCACGGTCACGCCCGTGGGATCGATTAGTTGTACGCTGGTCGCCGGCCAGCCATCGCCAACCGGAGGTGGCCCGCACGCGGGACTTGGTGTAGGCGAACAGCCGTTGGTGTTCGGCGGCGTACCGGTGCCCGCCACCGTGGTGATGATCCCGTCGGGCGTGATCTTGCGGACGCGGGCGTATTCGGCGAAATACACGTTGCCCGCCGAGTCCACCGACACGCTGTTCGGATACGCCAGCTGCGCTTGCGTGGCCGGGCCGCCGTCGCCCCTGCCCGTGCCGGCCGTGCCGTCTCCCGCAATTGACGTAATCGTGCCATCGGGGGACACCTTTCGGATGCGGTTGCGGTCCACAATAAACAAGTCGCCTGCGCCATCCGCCGCAACCTGGGAGGGCAAACACAGTTGCGCGTCTATGGCCCGAGCGCTATCGCCGGCGGCGGTGTCGCAATTTATCCCCCAGGCGCCGTTGCCAGCAACCGTTGTAATGATCCCGCCGGGCATTACATCGCGGATGCGATGGTCGTCCGTATCGGCGATGAACAGGTTGCCCGCGCCATCCACCGCCACACTGTTCGCGTCGCGCAGTTGCGCGCTGGTGGCCGGCCCTCCATCCCCTCCGCCGCAGCAGGCGCCACTACCCAATACCACAGTGACGGTTCCATCGGGCGATATTTTGCGTAAACTGGTGAGGGCCGAAAACCACAAATTTCCCGCGCCGTCCGCCGCGATTTGGCCCGTCAAGCCGATCTCCTGCGCGGCGCCAACTCCCACTACCGTAGTAATGGTCCCGTCCGGCGATTGCTTGAAGACCGCGTTGCTGAAAGCATCGCTACTGTAAGCGAAGACCAGGTTGCCCGAGGGGTCTAATGTCTCGTTGTAAACCGAGCAGGAGGGATAGTAGTTGGGCTTTGTACTGCATTCCGGGACCTGGGAGTCCAGATCAAACACTATTGTAATCGTCCCGTCGGTGGACAATTTGCGAATGCGCAGATTGTAGAAGTCCGAAAAGAAAACATTGCCCGCGCTGTCCGCCGTCAAGGCCCCCGGGCCGTTCAGTTGCGCATTGACGGCGGGTCCTCCATCTCCCGAAAAACCCTGATCGCCGGTGCCTGCGACTGTGTTGATGATGCCGTCCGGTGTGACCTTGCGGATGCGGTTGTTGCCAAACGGGGCGTCCCACGCGTCGCCATAGAGGCCGTCCCCGATGAACAGGTTCCCGGCTGCGTCCACGGCGATGCTGTTCAAGCCCATAAACGACGCGCTGGTGGCCGGCCCGCCGTCGCCCGAAAATCCCGGATCGCCCCCTCCCGCGACCGTGGTGATGATTCCGTTCGGAGAGACCTTGCGCACACGCTCATGGAAGCCGCCTAACGGAGTAATAGTAGGGTTATAAAGATCATAGAACACTCCCTCCGCGATGAACAGGTTGCCCGCGCTGTCCACCGCCAGACCGACCGGATCGCTTAGTTGCGCCTGGATCGCGGGGCCGCCGTCTCCGGAGAAACCCGCTTCGGCGCTGCCGGCGACGCGGGTAAGATTGCCTTGGGCGTCCAGCCTGAAGACGCAAGTGCAAGGGTTGTTGGCGTAGCTGGAGAAGTAGACGTTGCCCGCCGCATCCGTCGCTAGGCTCCTGACGAAGAGGGGCATGTTCGCGCCCGGTGGCGCCGGCACGCCTGCGTAGGTGGAAATCACGTACTGCTGGGCTAGGGCCGGGACCAAGCCGACGGCAGCCGAGAAGATGAAGCCGATAGCCGCACGAGGAAGAGTCATCGCGCACTCGCGCCACGCGCTTCGACGATTATATCGCGGGCTGGCTGCCGATCGCTGAGAAAGATCTTAAGGGGGAGAGTCCAGAGGTTCAACGAACCGGGCTCGGGTTCGTTTTGTAATTCTCGTGGCTCCGTCCGCCCACGTACGGCTCTGCCAAGCCGTACCGGGAGATTTTGCCACACGGACTGTTTCTTTATTTCACGGTGGGAGGCGTTACCTCCCGCTCCTCGACCTGCTTCGGCGAGGAAGACAGCATCTCGAAGAATAAGGAAACAATCAACAACCCAGCGATGGCGGCTCCGATTAACATGGTGTCCAGTCCTTTTGTCTCGTTCCTGCGCTCTAAACAGTGCACGCGTAATTCCACGGAAAAGCGGCTCAAAAAATCTACGTAGCGACCCTCGGTTTCGGTTTTGCCAGCCCGTCTCGATTTTTGACGTGGCTGGTACACTGAATGAGATGCCGAACCAATACTCGAAGATTCCCGACATGGCCATCGATCCGGCCCGTAAGTTCACCGCGACCTTCACGACGTCCCGCGGCACTGTGGTATGCGAGCTTTTCGCCAAGGACGCGCCAAAAACGGTCAACAATTTTGTGTTCCTGGCCAAGGAGAAGTTTTACGACGGCACCGTATTCCACCGCGTGATCCCGGACTTCATGGTCCAGGGCGGCGACCCCACCGGAACTGGCAAGGGCGGTCCGGGCTACCGTTTTGAGGATGAATGCAAGGGCAATCCCAATAAACATAAGGTTGGGTCGCTGTCCATGGCCAACGCCGGACCCAACACCAACGGCAGCCAGTTCTTCATCACCCACGTGGTCACGGATTGGCTGGACGGCAAGCACACCGTCTTCGGGCAGGTTCTAAAAGGTCAGGACGTGGTCAACGCCATCCAGCAAGGCGATAAGCTTCTCAGCGTGACCCTGGTCGAAGAAGCCGGCTGAGCGAAATTACCAAACGAACCCACCGGCAAATAAACCCAATCGTATGAATATCTTGGCGGTGGGTCCGCACCCCGACGATGTGGAGTTCGGCTGCGCGCCCATCCTGATCCAGGAGGTTGCCGCCGGTCACGCAGTGCAGTTGTTGGTATGCTCGAAGGGCGAAGCCGCCAGTTCCGGGACGCCTGAAGAGCGGGTCGAAGAAACCCGCCAGGCCGCCCAGGTGATCGGAGCCCCGGTCGAATTTCTGGACCTGGGCGGCGATTGCCGCATCGAATACAATGCGCCAAACCGCCTACTGATGACCGCCCAGATCCGCAAATTCCGGCCCCAGGTCGTGCTGGCCCCGCTCGCCGGTGAGAAATGGGCCGGCGAGAACCAGCACCCGGACCACGTAGCCGTCGGCCGCCTGGTCCGCGATGCCGCTCGCCTGGCGCGATATGGGGGAGTGGAAGGCATCCGGGATTTACCGCCGCACTCCATAGGGCATTTGTATTACTACTCGATTACGCAACCATTTCAGACTGGCCCGCCGGATGTGGTGATCGACGTTGGCCCGGTCGAGGAGAAATGGGAAGCGGCCATGGCCTGCCACCGCAGCCAGATGCGCACCCGCTCCTACCCGGATCTGGTGCTGGCCCGCGCGCGTACCCTGGGCGTTTCGATAGGCGTCGAATACGCTGTCGGCCTGTGGACGAATGACCCGCTGCGGCTGCGGTCGCTCGCCGATATTCCTCTGTCCTCGCGCTACTTCTGACGATGAAACCGAAGCCCAAAGAATCCCTGTCGGTGGGAATCACTTGTTACCCGTCGGTCGGCGGCAGCGGCATCGTCGCCTCGCAATTGGGCGCCGAGCTGGCGCTGGCCGGGCACAAAGTCCACTTCATCAGCTACGAGCCGCCGTTCCGCCTGGACCGCAACCAGCCCAACATCCGGTTTCACCAGGTGCAGCTCAACGAATACAACCTCTTTAAGTATCCCGACTACACCCTGCCGCTGGCGGTGAAGATGGTGGAGGTCGCCAGCCGCTTCCGCCTGGACGTATTGCACGTACACTACGCGGTTCCCCACGCCACCGCCGCGCTGCTGGCCACGCAGATCGCCCGCGAACAGAGGCGCCACACGCCCCACATCGTCACCACGCTGCACGGCACCGACATCACGCTGCTGGCCCGCGATCCCAACCTGATGCCGATCATCAAGTACTCGATCGAAAGCTCCTGCGCCGTGACGGCAGTGTCGGAGAGTTTGCGCGAGGAGACCATCCAGGTTCTCAAAACCCGCAAGCCGATTCACGCCATTTACAACTTCTACCGGCCCAAGACTCCCACGCGCACGCGCGAGGAAGTGCGCGCCGAGCTGGGCGTGCCGCAGAGCGATTTCCTACTGATCCACTTGTCGAACCTGCGCCCGGTGAAGCGCGTCGAGGATGTGCTGAAGGTGCTGGGCAAGCTGCACGATTTCCCGTGCGTGAAGCTGCTGGTTCTGGCCGGCGGACCCTTCGATGAGTACCGCGATCTGGCGGCGTCCCTGCAACTGGGCAACCGGCTCCTGATCCTCGAAAACGTGCTGGACATCGAGAACTACCTGAACGCCGCCGACGCGGGCCTGTACGCCAGCGAACGCGAAAGCTTCGGCATGGGCGTGCTGGAGACCATGAGCTTCGGCAAACCCGTCGTGGCGACCAAGGTAGGCGGCGTCGCGGAGATCGTCGAGCACGGCAAGACTGGATTCCTCAACCGCTTGGGCGATATCGAGTCGATGACCAAGGCCGTGCGGCGCTTGGCCAGCGATCCGGCCCTGGCGCGCAAAATGGGCGAGCGCGCGCGGGCTCACGCGGCGGAGGACTTCTCGGTGGACGCGGCTGTGCGGCAGTATGTGGAACTGTATCGCGCGACGATGCGGGATTGCCGGGAGTAGTCGAACCAAGCCTTACTTCGGGTGAGGGACGAATGTCCACGAGGTAGTAACGTTGCCCCGAATGAGGAAGTAAAAACGCCAGTCCTTGTTGACGCGCGCCTGCCATAGGTCTTGTGATTCGTCGTACTTCTTGGCCCGCAACGAAGGGTGGTGGAGGTTTTGCTCCAAAAGCCTCACCTGCTTGAAAACAGCTTTCCGTACCGCGGCGGGGGCATCTTTGAGGGCTTTGCCGGCGCGTGCGGAGTAGTCAACCTTCATCGAGGGCGCTTGGATCTCTTAGCGTTCGCGCTCTTCTTCAGTTGCGTTTTCATGTGGGCGATCATCTCGTCGGCGCTGTCGAAGGGGCCAAACGTGCGGCCGGCTTTGATGTCGGCCAAACCCTCGGCCAGGCGGGCGTCAATGATTTTGCGCTGCGCGAGGGTGTAGTCATCGTCCGCGCTCGAGAACTGAGAGCGGTCGATCTCCAGCTTGCGCGTGATGATAATCTTGCCGCCCCGAAGTGAAAACTCCACCAGGTCGCCTTTACACAGGCCGGCCTGGTTGCGAAGGCGGATCGGGATGGTCACCTGGCCGTTAGGTTGGATTCTGGCGGTGAGGTTCATGAAGAACTTGACGTCCGGAAGTCAGATTTCTTGACCTCTGAGGGAAGCATAGCAGAAGGTCACGGCGGCGGCACTTTGCCGGCGGGCCGGCCACGCTCGGATCAACGCTAAAATAGGCCCGATGTTCGGCTTGATGAAATACGCTCCACGCCTACCGTACTGCGGGACATGCAAGACGCTGGGGGCGCTCTATGGGCAGCGGACGCGCATGCTTCTCAATCACGACACCGTGTTTCTCGCGGAAGTGCTCTTGGACTTGGGCGGCGAGCCGGGTTGGGGCCCCGCGTATCGCTCCTTCAATTGTTTGACGCTGCCGCGGAAGAACACTCCGATCCCGCTGGCGCTGCAATACGCCGCGGCGGTGACCGTGGTCCTGGCACACTTCCACGTCGCCGACCATCGCCAGGACTCCGCAAGAGTTGCCGGGAAGTTGAAATGGAGGTTGGCCGCACGATGGCTGTCGCCGCAATACCGGCTCGCGGCAGAGCGGCTGCGCGATTGGGGTTTCCCGCTGGACGAGATGGCCGCGGTTCTGGCCACGCAACCCGCGCGCGAGGCGAGTCCGCAATCGCTGGCTCATGTTTCCGAACCTACAAGGGTGTCAACGGCCCTGGTTTTTGCGCACGGCGTGCGCCTGATGGGGCGTCCGGATTTGACCGGCGCGGCGGAGCGGCTGGGGGACGAATTCGGCGCGCTGATCTATTTGCTGGACGCGTATGAAGATCGCGCACGCGATGCCAGAACGGGCGAGTTCAATCCGCTGGCGGTGTTCCCGGAGATCTCCGCGCGCGAGGAGATTTTGGCGATCGTCAGCCGACTGGAGCGGGACATGCTTCCGGCCCATGCGGCCCGGCTGCGAGTCAGCGTGGAGGAACGCCTGGGTTTGCGCCCGCGCGTGCTGCAGGAGCGGTGCCGGCAGTCGATCGGACGCCGGTGGCGCAATGCCGTGGAGTTCGCCCGATCCTTGCGCGAGCGCGAGGGCGCAGGGTTTCTCAAGGGACTGGCCGTGCTGGCGAGCGTCACCATGCTGGCTTTCGTGTTTCCGCAGCACGCGCGCAGAACCGAATCCTGGCAGCAGTGCCTCGGCGTTTCGATGAATTTGATGGCTCTGGGGGCGATCTTCGCGACGCCGCCGCAGCCACCCCCTCCGCGACCGCCGCATATCGAGCCAATGCGGCCAGACCCGCCATCTATGAATGCCGGATCTTGTTGCTCTAGTTGCCGCGGCCAGTGCAGAGACTCGTGCCTCGAAGGCCTAGTCGAGGCGGCCTGCGATAGTTGCGGCTGAGACTGTGCGGATCGGGCTGCATACCTCGATTGCGGGATCGCTGGAGCGCGCGGCGCTGCAGGCTGCCGAACTGGGCGCCAACACGTTCCAGATTTTCTCGTCGAGCCCGCGGCAGTGGAAAGCTTCCGTGCCGAGCGTGCCTGCGATCCGGCTATTCCAGCGGGCTCGCGAGAAATTCGATTTGACTCCGCTGGCGATTCACGACAACTACCTGATCAATCTGGCTTCGGCGGAGGGTCCCACGCGTGCGAAATCGATCGAAGCGTTTCGCGGGGAGTTGCAGCGCGCCATCGCCATTGGTGCAGAATACCTGATCGCGCATCCGGGCAATTATAAAGGGCAAACGATTGAGCAAGGCATCCTGAATGTGCTCGAAAGTGTGGCCGAAGCGGCGCGGGGGCTCGAGCTCGGAAAGCTGATGCTGCTGCTCGAAAACACGGCGGGCGCGGGCGCGCAGCTGGGCAGCCGCTTTGAAGAACTGCACGTCATGCGCGAGTACGCGGCGCAGATGACCGATCTGCCGGTGGGATTTTGCCTCGACACCTGCCATCTGCTGACCGCGGGATTCGACGTCGCCACTCCGGAGGGATTGACGAAGGCCGTTCAGGAAGTGGATCGTCTATTGGGTATGGACAACGTGCGCGTGATTCACGCCAACCATAGCAAGGCTCCGCTGGGCTCGCACGTCGACCGGCACGAAAACATCGGCGAAGGGTATATTGGAATAGAAGGGTTTCGCCGCATTCTGGCTCACCCCAGCCTCCGCAACAAAGCCTTTATTCTCGAAACGCCGGTGGAGCACGACGGCGACGACCGGAGGAATCTCGACACCCTCAAAACGTTATGGCGCAAACCGCGCAGAGGCCTCACTTCGTCCAGTCCGAAAGTTGCAGCCCCTTGATGCGCGAGAATTCCTTGGTGTTGTTGGTCACCAGAACGGCGCCGCGGCTTAATGCCGTGCCGGCGATGAGCAGATCCATGGGGCCGATGACCAGGCCTCGGCCTTCCAGTTCGACACGGATGCGAGCCGACTCCCGGGCGGCGTCGCGATCGAACGGAATCTGCTCCAGGTCGGCCAGAAGATCCGAGCCAAGCGATTGCCGGCGCGGAGAGCCGCGTTTGTGGATGCCGTATAGGATTTCGTAGGCGGCTACGGAGGGGATGGCCAACTCACGCGGAGACGCGGCTTGCCAGTGCGAGACGACGGGCTCCCGGCCCTTGAGATAGTGGATGATGGTGTTGGCGTCTACAAGCGTCATTCCATCGGCTCCCGTGGCGCATCTTTCCCGTAGCCCTTGCGGATCTGGTTAAGCTCGGGAAAATCGGGGAATGCACCGGCCGCATCGAGTACTCGCTGGGGCCAAGTGTCGCTCAGGCTGCGCTGGACTTGGGCGGCAATCCAGCGGCTGACGGATTCTCGCCGGGCTTTGGCCGCCTTCCGGGCTTTGGCCTCCAGGGCGTCCGGTAGATAGATTGTAAGCTGTGCCATATACTATATAGTATACGAGATTGGATGAAACAAGATATGGCGGAAACGACGTACGACCACAACCAAATCGAGCTGAAGTGGCAGGAGCGGTGGCGGCGGGACTCCGCGCTGTACTGCGCTGAAGCGAATTCCAGCAAGCCCAAGTATTACGTGGTCGAGATGCTTCCCTACCCTAGCGGCCGTTTGCACATGGGGCACGTGCGCAATTACTCGATCGGCGACGCGCTGGCGCGCTACATGTGGATGCGCGGCTACAACGTCCAGCATCCCATGGGCTGGGATGCGTTCGGACTGCCCGCCGAGAACGCCGCCATCCAGCGCGGCCGGCATCCGCGCGAGTGGACCGTTTCGAACATTGCCGAAATGAAGCGGCAGATGCATCGCATGGGCTTCGCCTATGACTGGAACCTGGAGATCTCCACGTGCGAGCCGGAATATTATCGCTGGAACCAGTGGTTCTTTTTGAAGATGCTGGAGCGCGGGCTGGCGTATCGCAAGAAGGCTCTGGTTAACTGGTGCCCCGAATGCGGCACGGTGCTGGCCAACGAGCAGGTGATCGACGGGTGTTGCTGGCGGCATGAGACGACGCCGGTGGAACAGCGGGCGCTAGAACAATGGTTCTGGAAAATAACCGCGTACGCCGATGAGTTGCTGCGCGATATCGATGAGAAGCTGACGGCGGGTTGGCCCGAGCGGGTGCTGGCGATGCAGCGCAACTGGATCGGGCGTTCCGAGGGCTCCGAGATCGATTTCACGCTGGAGGGAACCGGTGAAGACATCCGCGTATTCACCACGCGCGTGGATACGATCTTCGGCGCGACGTGCGTGATTCTGGCGCCGGAGCATCCGCTCGCGCAGAAGCTGCTGGATGACGCGGGGCGCGCGCGGGCCAAGCACATGATCGATTCGCGGGCGCAAAAAGGTCCGGGAGATATCGAAAAAGATGGGCATTTTACCGGGCATTATGTGGTTAATCCGTATAGTGGCGGTCGGATTCCGGTGTGGATCGGCAATTTTGTTTTGCTAGAATACGGCACCGGCGCGATCATGGCCGTGCCCGCGCACGACGAGCGGGACTTCGATTTTTGTAAAACATTCGGCATTCCGATTGTTCCGGTGATCCGGCCCGCCGATGCAACGTTGGGCGGCGAGCTGGCACAGAACCCCCCGGCCGCGTTCACCGAGGACGGCGTCGTGGAGGGCTCGGGCCAATTCAGCGGTCTCGCCAGCGCGGAAGCGCGCCGCCAGATGAACCAGCTCGCCGAGCGCGAGGGGTTCGGCAAAGCCGCCATTACGTTCCGCATCAAGGATTGGGGCATTTCGCGGCAGCGCTACTGGGGCACGCCGATTCCCGTGATTCATTGCCCGAAGTGCGGCATGGTGCCGGTGCCGGAATCCGATCTGCCGGTAGTGCTGCCGCTCGACGTGAAGCTGACGGGCAAAGGCCGCTCGCCGCTGGCCGATTCGGCCGCGTTCATGAACGTCAAGTGCCCGCAGTGCGGCGTCGACGCCCAGCGCGAGACCGACACGATGGACACCTTCGTCGATTCCTCGTGGTATTTCTACCGCTACCTGGATCCGCACAACAGCACGGCGCCCTTCGATTCCACACTGGCGCGGAAGTGGTTCCCGATGGATCAATACATCGGCGGCGTGACGCACGCGATTCTGCATTTGCTGTACTCGCGCTTCTTCACCAAGTTCATGCGCGACCTGGGCTTGATCTCGAACGGCGAGCCCGCGGCGAACCTGTTCACACAAGGCATGGTGCTGGGCCACGACGGCTCCGCCATGTCGAAGTCCAGGGGCAACGTGGTCAACCCAGAAGAGATGGTCGAAAAGTACGGAGCAGACACCTGCCGCCTGTTCGTGCTGTTCGCCGCGCCGCCGGAGAAGGACATGCCGTGGATCGAAGCGAGCGTCGGCGGCCAGCGGCGGTTTCTGGAGCGCGTGCATCGGTTCGTTACGCGCAATGTGGAGGGCACGGGTAGCGACGATCCCCAAGCCGGCCGCCGCGCGCTGCGCAAGCTGCATCAGACCATCGCCAAGGTCACAGCCGACTTCGACAACCGCTGGCACTTCAACACCTCGATTGCGGCGCTGATGGAACTGATCAATACGCTGCAGGAAGAAGAAGCCAGCCTGTCGCGCGCGGCGCTGGACCAGATCCTGCCGGATCTGACGCTGCTGCTGGCGCCGTTCGCGCCGTACCTGGCCGAAGAACTGTGGGAACAACTCGGCCGCACCGGCCCGGTCTTCCGCCAACCGTGGCCCGCGAGCGACCCGGCACTGGCGCAAGAGGACTTGGCGGAAGTCGTGCTGCAGGTGAACGGCAAGGTGCGCGGGCACCTGCACGTGCCTTTCGGAACCAGCAAGGCCGCGCTTGAAGAACTCGCGCTTGCCGACTCGAAAGCTCAGCCCTTCCTCACCGGCAAACAAGTGGTGAAGATCATCGTGGTGCCGGACAAGCTGGTGAACGTGGTGGTCAAGTAAATGTGGAGCGGGCTTCAGCCTGCAACGGAGGCTTCAGCCTCCGTGTCGATCCTGCGAGCCGTCCATCCGGGGACTGAAGTCCCCGTTGCAGGCTGAAGCCCGCTCCACAGAAACGTCTACTGGATGGCGATGGTCGGCCCTTGCGGACTGGAGATCCCGCCCACCGTAACCGTCACAAACTGGTTTCCGGAGGTCAGACCCGTCGGCGTTTGGACATTGATCTGGCACACGCCCGTCACCAGGCCCGGCGCGGCGCCGATGAACAGGACCTTGCCATAGAGCGGATTGCTCACCGGTCCGAACCCCACCGCTACCGGGGCAGTCACCTCCAACAGTTGGGTTAGCGGAGCCACCGAACCGGTGGTGCCCGGCGGGCTGGTCTGCCCGCACCCGGTGGTGTACAGAACCACCACCGTTCCCGCCGGCGCCGGCACGGTAGAACCTCCCGGAGGACCGTTAAAGGTTCCGTTCTGGTTCACCGCCGCGGCCTGTCCGGACCCGGTGGAGTTCAACGTATACACCGCCGGCGCGAAGTCGTTCACGCGTACCGGCAGGGTTGAGGACGAATTCCCGTTGTACGTCACGATGATGTTGGTCGTCAGGCGCCCCGCGATCTCCCACGGAGCGGTCACATTGATCTGCACCGCCGAAACGTATATGGGCGTACCCGGGATGCCATCGAAGGTGACCTGCACTCCAGCCAGCGTATTGTTCACGCCGCCCGACGAATTCACGCTGAAGGACACCGGGGTGGTGGGTCCCAGCAACGTGCCCTTGATGGTGAGCAGCTCACCCGGAGCGATCACGCCCGCCAGGTTGCTGGCGTTGCTGGTGACGAAGGTGATCCCCGGATTGGGCGGCTGCGTAACCGTCAAGGTAACGGCCACCGAGATCGGAGTGGCCAGCACACCCGAAGCCGAGATGGTCACCGTGCCGCTGTACTGCGTTCCCGTGGCGCTACCCGCGAGCCCCGCTGTGTTCACCGAAACGTTGACCGTCTTGGTCAGCGTGGTGCCGGTGCCGCCGGTGGTTCCGCTGGTGGTATCCACCGAGAGCCAGTTACCGCTGGTGCCGGTAGTGGTGGTGCCGACCGTGAATTGCACGGCTCCGCCGGTGCTCGAAATCGTGATCGCCTGCGAGGCCGGCTGGGTGCCGCCGATGGTGTAGGTATAGGCCAACGTCAACGGCGCGACGGTCACAGTGACCGCGGGCGTCACCGTGATGGTCACCGCAACCGTGGACGACGCGGTGACGGAGTTGACGTAGGTGATGCCGATCTGGCACGTGTACGTGCCAGCCGTGAAATTGGTCGACGAGATACTGACCTGAATGGTGCCGTTAGCCGAACCGCTGGTGGGCGACACGCCCAGAAGGCCGCTGGGGCAACTGGTCTGCGATGCGATCGCGGCGGTGTACGACGCAGTCCCGCCGGAGCTGGTCAGGGTGATGTTCTGCGACGCGGGCGGCGACGCCGCGTTGGCCTGGAAGGTGAACGACATCGTGGACGGGCTTTCCGTCACCGTCACGTTGGGAGTCACCACCAGCGTGATGGTAATCGCGAACGAGCCGCCAATGCTCGACAGGGTGGGCGACGTGATGGTGAGCGTTCCGCCGTAGGTGCCGGCCGACAATCCGTTCGGGTTCACGTTGACGCCCAGGTTGGACGGAGTGTTCCCATTCGTGGTGGTGGTGTAAAGCCAGTTGCCCTGGCTTGTGTACTGCACTCCGAAGGGCAGCGACGTGTTGTCGGTGCTGCCCAGGACCAGGAACTGGGTGTTCGGCGCCGAGCCACCCTGCTGCATGGTAAACACGCCAAACCCCGCCGATTGAGATTGCAGCGTCAACAGCGGCGTGGTCGTGCTCACCACCACGGTGACGGAAACATTCACCGGGTTGTTGGAACCGGACGGTGTCACCGCCACTGTGCCGGTACAGACCCCGGCGGGAGTCGAGTTGGGCAAGGAGACGTTGACCAGCAGCGTGGCCGGCGTCGTCTGACCGGAGGCGTTGCTCACACTCAACCAGTTATTGCCGCAGCTATTGGTAGTAACCCCAGTCGTGAACGTCGTGTTCTGGCCCGTGGATTGGACCGAGACGGACTGGGTGCCCGAACTGGAGATTTTGGTCTCGAGACTGAACAATAGCGTGGACGGACCAACGGTGATCTGCGCCGCGTTGCTCACCGTCACCGACACGGTGATCGTTTCCGTGTAGTTGTCTCCATTGGTCGGTGTGACAGTAATGCTCCCGGTGGTGTTGCCCACCGGCAGGGAGCCCGAATTGACCGAGATGGTCAAAGTGGCGGGATTGGCCTGGCTGGCACTGTTGCTGGAGGTGCTTACGTTCAACCAAGACGCGGACGCCGAGCTGGGGTTCGCGCTAAAGCCCACGCTGCCGCCGCTGCCGGTGGTGCTGACCTGAACGGTCTGGCTCGGCGGGGACTGTCCGGCAAAGGCCGCGTTGAACGAGAGCGAGCTGCACGGTGTCACTGAAGCACAGGTCAACTGCAGAAGCGGATTGTTGCTGATCGCGAGGGTAACGGGTATGGTGGCGAGCGTAGTGCCGCTAAGAGAGTTGAGGAGAAGGTTGGTTGTGTAGGTGCCGGTACTCAATTGGTTGACGTTGACATTCAGCCCGATCGTGACCGGGGCGCCGTTGACCACGGTGCCGCTCAACGTACTCGGGACCAGCCAGCTAACCGATGTACTTGTACCCAAAGTGAAGCCAATGCTGCTGCTCGAATTCGTACTCACCGTGAGGTTTTGTTGAGCAGGCGTCGTCTGATGGGTCTGATAGAGGAAGGTGAACGCCCCCGGAGTGGCCGTCAGGCCGGTGCCGCCGCTGACCGTGAGCGTGACGGTGATGGTGGTGGAGTTATTCTGTGTGTCGATCACCGAGATGCTGCCGCTATAGGTCCCGGCCGCCAGCGTCGGCAGGATTGTGGAGCTGATGCCCACTGAGATCGCCGCGCCGTTGTTCTCCACGCCGGAAGTGCTCGTTGCGCCGTTCACCAGGAGCCAATTGCCGCCCGTCAGCGTCGATGCCGTCATCGTGTAACTGAAGCTCCCGGCGATGGACGTGATTAGGACACTATTGGCGGTCCCGGTAGCCGTCGTCGATCCCGCCGCCGCCGTGAATTGAAAATTGTTAGGGGTCGCGGTAATGTTCCCGCCCCCGGAGTTGCCGTTCGTCACGTTGAGCGTGACTTGGATCTGGGCGGAGCCCGAGGTGGTGCCTTGGGCACAGTTGGTCAGGTTCACGGCCAGGCTGGCATAACACACCGTCATGTAGGTATTGACGGTGGTGTTGGCGCTCAATCCGGTGGTGTCCACGTTGACACTGAAAGTGGTACCGGTAATCGTCGGGACACTGTTCAGTTGCACTGCCGTGCTGGAGCCACCAACCCACAACCAGCCGGGGTTAGGCGAGCCAACCGCGACCTGAATCGTAGACGGACCCTGGTTTGGAATGACTGTCAAAACCTGCTGGAACGTCGTTGTTGTGTGCGAAGTATTCGCCGGCACGCTGAACGTAAGCGCCGTTACGCTCACTTGGCTGCTGTTTTGTAGAGTGATAGCCTGACCCGCGGCCGTGTCGGAAAGACACACGAATGCAAGCAACGGCACAATGGAAATTGCCGAAAATTTATTGAGATGCATAAACGCTCCTCTTCCGTCACCACTGGGGATCGTGCACATCGGGTGCCAAAACAAATGCGTCCCTCCATGATGATAGTGCAATTACAACAATTTGTACAAGAAATGTTTTTTGTGCCCGGCGCGCCCAAACCGGGGATGTGGGGCAGGATGATATCCTGCGCGCCGGTTGGCAACCGGCGCTGGACGGCGTTGGAGCGGCTTCCCCGGGCGGGTGATCAACCCGCCGCAGGTTGCCAACCTGCCCCACCGGCGCGTCCCTTGCACCCACCCCGTAAGATGGAAGCAGATGACCCCCGGCCCGCCACCCGCCATCCGCACCGTCAATCTGCGGAAAACCTTCGCCTCCCCGGGCGCGGACCTGACCGTGTTCGCGGGCGTCGACCTGGTGGTCCCTCGTGGCGAGAAACTTGCTCTGGTGGGAGAGTCCGGCGCCGGCAAGAGTACCCTGCTGTATATGCTCGGCGGTCTGGACAGGCCAACGGAGGGTGAGATATACTTCGGGCAGAACGACATTTGCCGTCTTGCGGCCAATGAGTTGGCGGCGTTCCGAAACCGGGAGGTGGGGTTTGTCTGGCAGATTCATTCCTTGCTGGCCGAGTTTACGGCCCTGGAAAACGTGATGATGCCCCTGCTGATCCGGGGAAGCGCGCGTGAAGAAGCCGCACTGGCAGCGTTAGCGAGGTTGGATGAAGTCGGATTACGGAACCGCGCGGAACATCGGGCCGGAGAGCTTTCGGGCGGCGAACAGCAGCGCGTCGTTCTGGCGCGCGCCCTGGTGGGCGATCCCCAGGTGCTGCTGGCCGACGAACCCACCGGCAGCCTGGATTTCCGGACCGGCGAAATGATCATGGCACTGTTGGACGACCTGCACAGGTCGCGCCAGTTGACCTCCATCCACGTTACCCACAACATGAAATTTGCCCGCCGCGCCGACCGCGTGCTCCAACTGGAGCAGGGCCGGCTTCGTCCGACCGCGTTGCCGCAGCTTTTTGCAGAGCCCAGCCCGGAGCAAGGAACCAACTATGTTTGAACGCTACACCGAGAAAGCCCGCCGCGTGATCTTTTTCGCCCGCTACGAGGCCAGCCAGTTCGGCAGCCCGTGCATCGAAACCGAGCACCTGCTGCTGGGCCTGCTGCGCGAGGACAAGGCGCTGGCCAACCGGTTCCTGCGTTCCAGCGCGTCGGTGGAATCCATCCGCAAACAGATTGAAGCGCACACCACGCAGCGCGACAAGGTTTCCACCTCCGTCGATCTGCCGCTGAGCCATGAGTGCAAGCGCGTGCTGGCCTATGGCGCCGAGGAAGCCGAGCGCCTGAATCACAAACATATCGGGACCGAGCATCTGTTATTAGGATTGCTGCGGGAGGAAAAGTGTTTCGCCGCCGACATTTTACATGAGCGGGGCCTGCGCCTGGCTCCGGTGCGCGAAGAGATCGCGAGGTCGAGTTCAGAGAAAATGTCAGCCAACCGCCCCAAGGAAAGCTCCCTGCTCAACGAATTCAGCCGCGATTTGACTCAGGCGGCTTCCGATGGCCTGCTCGACCCCCTGGTGGGCCGCGATTACGAGACTGAACGCGTGGTCCAGATCCTGTGCCGCCGCACTAAGAATAACCCTGTACTCATAGGCGAGCCGGGCGTGGGCAAAACCGCCATAGTGGAGGGATTGGCCCAGCGTATCGCCGAGGGCGACGTCCCCGGGTTCCTCTCCGACAAGCGCATCCTGGCTTTGGACCTATCCCTGATCGTCGCGGGCACTAAGTACCGCGGCCAGTTTGAAGAGCGCCTAAAGACCATCATGAAGGAATTGATGGAAAATCAGAACGCCATTATTTTTATCGACGAATTGCACACCTTAGTCGGCGCCGGTTCGGCCGAAGGGTCGCTGGACGCGGCCAATATCTTGAAGCCCGCGCTGTCGCGAGGCGAAATCCAGTGCATCGGCGCGACCACCCCGGGCGAATACCGCAAGTCGATTGAAAAGGACCGGTCGCTGGAGCGCCGTTTCCAAGCGGTGAAAGTTCCGCCGCCCAACGAGACCGACGCCGTGCGGATTCTGTTCGGCATCAAGGAGCGCTACGAGAAGTTCCACGCCGTGGCCTACACCGACGAAGCCATCGAGAACGCAGTCTACACCTCGACCCGCTTCATCCCCGACCGGTTCCTGCCGGACAAGGCCATCGATTTGATCGACGAGGCCGGCGCGCGGGTGAAGCTGCGCCAGACTACGCTGCCGGGCGAAGTCGCCGACATCCAGAAGCGCATCAAGTTCATCGTGCACCGCATGGAGAACGCCATCGCCAACCACGAGTTCGAAAAGGCGCGCTTTTACTCCGATGAAGAGCGCAAAGAGCGCGAAAACCTGCGCGTTTTGCGCGAAAAGTACAACCTGGATGATACTTCGACCGGCGTGGTCACCAAGGACGATATTGAAGACGTTGTGGCCCGCTGGACCGGCGTTCCGATGACCGCCATCCGCGAAGAGGAAGTCCAGAAGCTGCTGCGCATCGAAGAGGAACTGCACAAGCGTGTCATCAGTCAGGAGAAAGCCATCTCGGCGCTGGCGCGGGCCATTCGACGGTCGCGCGCAGGGTTGAAATCGCCCAAGCGGCCCTCCGGCTCCTTCCTGTTCCTGGGACCCACGGGCGTCGGCAAAACCGAAGTCGCGCGGGCGCTGGCGGAGTTCCTGTTCGGCAGCGAAAAGTCGCTGATCCGCTTCGATATGAGCGAATTCATGGAGAAGCACTCGGTGTCCAAGCTGATCGGCTCGCCTCCCGGATACGTGGGCTACGAAGAGGGCGGCCAGTTGACCGAGCGCGTGAAGCGCGCGCCCTACTCGGTGATCCTGCTGGACGAAATCGAGAAGGCGCACCCGGATGTGTACAACATCCTGCTGCAGGTGTTTGAGGACGGCCAGCTGACCGACGGGCTCGGCAACACGGTGGACTTCAAGAACACCATCATCATCATGACCTCCAACCTGGGGGCCCGGTTCCTCGAAAAACGCAGCGCCATGGGCTTTGCGACGCCGAATTCGGGTCTGCCGGTCAAGGTGGAAGACCAGGTGATGGGTGAGGTCAAAAAGGCCTTCAACCCCGAATTCCTCAACCGCCTGGACGAGGTGATCCTGTTCACCTCGCTCGTCGATGAGGACCTGCTCAAGATCATCTTCCTGCTGGCTGAGCAGATCAACGTGAATCTGGCCACCAAGCAGATCAAGATTCGCCTCAACGAGGATGCCGCCAAGTACATTCTCGAGAAGACCTGTACCGACCGCAGCTACGGCGCGCGGCCGCTGCGCCGGGCGCTGCAGAAATACGTCGAGGATCCGCTCAGCGAGGCTCTGATTCAGGGTTCGCTGGCCCGTCCGGCGGAATTCGAAGTGTACCTGGGCGAAGGCGGGCTGTACTGCCGCCAGATCCAGGGCTCGGACGCCCCGGTTCAGGCCACGGGCGAACCGCAGCCGGTTGCCGCGGGCGGTCCGGCCGAGGAAGTCCCTGCGCGAGCCGGCATGCCGCTTTACATTTTCGAGTAGAGCGGGTTTG
Organism: Bryobacteraceae bacterium; assembly: GCA_035604115.1. Lineage (GTDB taxonomy): Bacteria > Acidobacteriota > Terriglobia > Bryobacterales > Bryobacteraceae > Palsa-187. The sequence continues at coordinate 20,337 of DATNJC010000005.1, forward strand.
AGTAAAGCAGCTCCTGCGCTTGAAAATTGATTCGTGCCCTGACGGCAACGGCGCCGCGTGAGCATCGTCCGGCTAGTATATCTCAAGCGGCGCTTGAAGGAGCGGCCAACAAGCCCATGGCTAAAAGCCAGAAACACCCGCACGAGATTACCGGCTTAAGGTAATTTCTACAGGCCCCTAAAGGCAATCTCTTAGAGATCGTGTGTTATAAATCAATCACTTAAGACATGGAACCTGGCGTGCTTTTTCAGCGGCCCGGAGGCTACTTATGCCAATGCAGAACGGACTGCCTGAAAACCAGCCGCCGGAGGATAACCCGGCCGCGCGTCACCTGATCTGGGGATTTGCGACGTTAGCCGTGGTGCTGGCGGCCATCACGCTCGCGACCTTCGAGTATTCGCAACACCAGCGCAGGCAGATGGATGAGCTGGCCGCCACCAACCAGACCCTGAACGCGTCCTTGACGCAACTGCAGGAGCAGCTTCAGTCGGTCACCGAACGCTTGACCCGGCGCATTGAAGCGGAAAACGCGGCCAAAGCTGCGCCCCCTCCGGCGGCCGAGGCGGCCCGCACGGTTCGTAGGCCGGCCGCTCCCAAGCAGGTCGCGGAAGCGGCGCCTCGGAGGGACCCCCGCGTCGACGCCTTGCAAGGGCAGCTCGCCGATCAACAGAAGGCTCTAGCCAGCACCCGCGAAGACCTGGACCGGACTCGCGGAGATCTGGGCCAGACGCGGGATGAATTGAACGGCAAGATCGATTCCAGCCGCGACGAACTGAATGGCAACCTCGGCCGCACCCGCGACGAGTTGAACGGAAACATCGCGCACACCCATGACGAGCTGGTCGCGCTGCAAAAGCGCGGCGAGAAGAATTACTTTGAGTTTGCGCTCAACAAGTCCAAGACGTTTCAGAAAGTGGGTCCGGTGAGCCTTGAAGTGCGCAAGGTGGACTTCAAGCACAGATCCTACGATCTGTCGATGCTGGTGGACGACTTCACGCTGCAGAAGAAAAACGTGAACCTGTACGAGCCGGTGTGGATCAACTTGACCGACACCCCGGAACCGCTACAATTAATCGTGAACCAAATCGAGAAGGACAAAATCACCGGCTACATCGTTGCGCCCAAGTACCGCAAGTCGGAACTGGATCGCACGGCCTCCACCACGACGCAATCCCAGGCTGTGCAGTAAGCACATGGGAACCGTAATTGGCGCGGCGGTCTGGATCAAGGGCGAGATTCTCAGCCGCGAGGATTTGCGGCTCGACGGCGAGGCCGAGGGCCGCCTGGAAGTGGACGGCCGGCTCACCGTGGGGCAGCAGGGCAAGGCGCATTGCAACATCACGGCCCGGGAAGTGGTGCTGTCCGGTTTGGTCGAAGGCAATATCGAGGCTACTGAACGGGTGGTGCTGACCAAGGGCGCGGAACTGACAGGCGACGTGAAGACGGCGGGCATCGTGATCGAGGACGGAGCTTTTTTCAAAGGCGGCATCGACATCGTGCGGCCGGCGCCGGCCAAGACGGAGGCGGCCGCAACATCGGCTGCCGCAACATCAACTATCGCGACATCGACGCCTGCATCACCGGCTGCCGCACCTGGGGCGCCCGCGTCCCCGGCGTCACCAACCGGCGGCTCGCGCGCCGCGGGCGTTCACTCCGCCGGAAAGTAGCCGGGCCGCGCGCGCACAATCGCGTCGGGACGCGACGGAACTCGCACGCTCAGCCGGTGATAACCGGTGTGCGACGGCTCGCCCTTCGCAGCAGCGGGGGCGAAACTCAGCAAGTACTGACTGTGGATCTCCTGCCCGGTGACGGCGAGTGCATCCTCCAGCCCCTTGAGCGTCGCGAACGATAAGTGCCGCCCGCCGCTGGTGAAGGCGAGACTGTCGGCGGCATTGGGCGAAGTCATGCGCGAGAATTCGACGATCGCTCCGCCCAAATCCATGCCGCCCGGCAAAGGCGGATTATCCTGGGGGCGTGCCGTCCAGGCCACGGCCTGCGGAGAGTACGTGAGCGGGTACACGATCACGCCCGCGCGCTGAGCGGCCTCCACCGCGGCTTTGAGTTTGGTTTTGCTGCCGCGGTCGCGCGATTCGCCCACGATCAGCAGAATGCGCCGGTAGTTGTCGGGCCGCGTCGCCAGCATACGCACGGCTTGGCCGACTGCATCCGTAAGAACGGCGTTCTTAATGGTACGTGCGTCGATTCCCGCAAACGAAGTGCGTATCGTATCCGAGTTGGTGGTGAAACTTTCGAGCACGCGGACTTCGGAATCGTAGGCCAGCAGAGCCGTCTCCCCGCGCTGGCCGGTGATCAAAGGGTGGATCATGCCGCCCACCTGCCGCACCTTGGCGAGTACCGGCTCCGAGATCCCGCTGGCCTGCACCGCTACCACCAGCGCCACTGGCGAAAGCACCGTGTCGGAGGTGTCGAGCGTGATGTTCTGCCGCACGCCCTCGTCGGTGACGACGAAATCCTCGGCGGTGAGGCCGTCGATGAGCTTGCCGTGGCGGTCTGTGACGGTGGCCGGAGCCAGCACCAGCGGCACTTGAGTGCTGATGGTCGGCGGCGGCTGTTGCGCTCCCAGCGCCAGCGCCATCGCGACAAAAGAAGCAAATCGGTTCACTAAAATTCAGACGGAGGCCGAACAACGGCAGTTGCTAGAATCAAGAGACTCATGACTCCCTGGTCGGCGGGATTGCGCTCGGCCCCTATGTCTTAGTATCTCCCGTCGGCGCGGGCGGCATGGGTGAAGTGTGGAAAGCGCGACACACGACTGGAACGCATCGTAGCCGTCAAGCGCCTGAAAGCCCACGTCTCTCGATCGGCAGCACTCGTTCGAGCAGGAAGCCCGCGCATCCTCCGACCGTAGATCTCTGCCAGTTTGTCGTGGCATGGATTGTGGCATAATTCAGGTCATGAAGAACTTCCATTTGCCGCTCCCGGACCACACCTACGAGGCGCTGCGGACCGAGGCCCAACGCAGCCGCGTACCCGCCACCTCGATGGCCCGCCAGGCCATCCAAACCTGGCTGCAAGCTCGCAAGAAAGCCGGGCGGCGCAAGGCCATTGAGCAGTACGCCGCGGAGATGGCCGGGAGCAAGTTCGACCTGGATGCGGCCCTCGAACGGGCCACGGTGGAACTACTCTTGGACTCCGAGTCAAAATGAGGCGCGGCGAAATCTACTGGGCCGACCTGACGCCCCGCTCCGGTTCGGAACTAACCGGACGCCGTCCGGTGATCGTGCTGTCCCACGACGGTTTCAACACGACGCCGGGCTGGCGTTCGGTAATCGTGGTTCCCATGTCCACCTCGAAGGCTCAGGCGCGCCGCGGGCCAACCGCGGTGGAACTGCCCAGCACGGCTACCGGATTGGCGCGCCCGGGCATCGCCGTATGCCATCAGGTAACCACTCTCGATCGATCCCAACTAACCAAACGGGCAGGCGTTCTCTCCCCGGACCTGCTCGCGTCGGTGGAAGACGGACTGAAGGCAGCACTCGATTTGGACTGAGGTAGTGCCGTAGAATCGGTTTATGCCCGTCGTCGCATTGCCGGAACACGAAACGGTTCGGTTGCTGTTCGATTCCGATCAGATGCTCTCACACAAAGAGTACCTCGCGTTTTGCCGCGCTAATCCCGATCTTCGCATCGAGCGGACTGCGGAAGGAGAAATCGTCATCGTGCCTCCAGCCGGTGGAGAAGGATCTTATCGAAGTGGCAAAGCGTTTGCCCAACTCGACCGCTGGGCCGAACGCGATGGTTCTGGTGCAGCCTTCGATTGCAGCGTGGAATTCCTGCTTGCGGACGGTTCGGCGCTGTCTCCCGACGCTTCCTGGGTCTCCAACGAAGCCCTCGCGCGGCTCACCCGTTCCCAGCGAAGGGAATTTCTGCGGCTGTGCCCTGAATTCGTGATCGAAGTAATGTCGCCCAGCGACCGCCTGAAGCCGGCTCAAGCCAAGATGGAGGTATGGATCGCCAACGGCGTCCAGTTGGGCTGGCTGATCGATGGCGACCACGAATCCGTTTACGTCTATCGCCCGGACCGCCCTCCCAAAACACTTCGAGGCATCAAGGAACTCGCGGGCGCGGGCCCCGTCGCTGGTTTTGTCCTGAAGCTTCAGGCCATCTGGAAAGGCCTGAGCTAGCCCACTGCATCCGTCGGCTGGAAACCATAGCTGCAGCACCGAGCGTAGCTTGAGAAATGCAGCGTCGGTACACCCGTCGATTCTCGCCTGCGATGCGATCGCTTTGCGAATGGCGCTGGAGTTTCCCTTAGAAGCCTGTCTGGCCGCACGCTCAAGCGCGCCTTTCGGATCTCGTGGCTTGAGATCTCGATGTTGAAGCAGGCCTTGTTCCGTGAGCCATGTTCGCAGGCTTGCGCCGCCTCCGGCCCAGTTAATGGCCGCTGCGGTCGCGTCCCAGTCGCCCCACATCCAGTTTTCCAATTCAGGCCCAATGGCAATGGCCGCAGCGCGGTCTTCCCACCCATTCACCTGGAGCAGATTCTCAATAGCCGCCTCAACCTGCTCGCGGGTTCTTGTCTCGTGACCCGAGCCTTCGTGATCGAGTATCGCCAGCGCATTTGCGTACCGGCGCGACGAAGAGGGGTTGAGGAACTCCAGACTGCGAAGTCGCACGCCGGGGTCGTGATCTGGTTGGACGACCAAGTCCGCACCCCCAGCATCCACGGCGCGACATCCCAGCTCAGCGTGCCGTGACAACAGCGCCAGGTGGGGTATTTACTTCACTCAGGTGACCCCTACCGGTTGTGGTCGGCGTCTGAGCCGACGGCGGCACACCTGACCAGAGATTTGTATGGCACTGGATCGACGACAACCGCCTGCTGCACGAGGCGGTAGAAGAGTTTC
>DATNJC010000006.1:0-9932 GCA_035604115.1 Bryobacteraceae bacterium
GCGCTCGCGCATACTGTTCCAAAACGGTTCGTTGTTCCGGGTCCAGCTTGACGAGCCGCGCTACTCGCATTAGGTCGCCCTCCATTGTAAGGACGTGGCCCAATTTATACTCGTTACTATTCCTGACGCACTAGACTAGAACCTTGGGCCTCTTCGGAGGATTTGGCCAGTTTCGGCGATCAAGGCGGGAGGTTAGTGATGCCGGCCCCTGCCGGTTAGTGAATTTCGTTCCTTTGCGATCTACCTAGGCGCCACCCGGCTGGGCTGGCATTTGTGCCTGTTTTCAAGGCGGTTGGAGGTGGCCGAGAGACTCGGCTTGCTTAGCCGAGCGCATCCGGAAACAGACCCGGCAACCAGCGGGAAGCTAAGGCAGCCGGAAAAATGAGGCGCAGCGGCGCACGCAAGGTATCCGACGTCAGCACGCCACGGTCTACCAGGCTCGAAACGATGCGTCGTGCGTGTCGTTCTCCGACGCCGAGTACGGCTGCGGCATCGCCGCGTGGGAGTTCGCCTCGATACAGTACCGCTTCGAGGATGCGCCCCGATTTCGGAGGCAGGCTGCCGAGCCGGGCTTCTTCCTCCGCCCAGAGAAGGATGCGCGCGCGGAGACGATCCGGCTGGACCAGGCCTTCCATGAAGGTCACTTGATCGATGCAGGTCGTAAGGAAAAACTCGGTGAACTCCGCCAGGGCCTCTTCGCTCAAGTTCCCGCGGCCGTCTAAATCATTGCGCCTGGGAAGGTCGCACGCGGCCAGATGCGCCGTATATGCTTTCACGTTCCGGGCGAGACCGCGGGCGATGGACCACACCGCGCCCGTGTCCAGCGTTTCCATCAACATCGCGTGGGACATGAGCCGGGCCACGCGGCCATTGCCATCCAGAAACGGATGAATCCACACCAGGCGATGATGCGCGGCGGCCGACGACAGAATCGTATCCGTCTTGCCGAACGCGCTGTAGACCATTTCAAAGCGTTCGAGAAAGCGCGGCACGGCGCCGGGACTTATGGCGAGATGACGCCCCACGACAACATCGCGCTGCCGGAGCTCTCCAGGTGACATGCGCATGCGTTCCTTTGTCGTTGGATCTTCCACCTGGAGCAGGTCCTCGGGCAACAGATCACCAAAACGGCGGTGGACTTCGCGGATACCGTCACTGGTAACGGCTCGGCCTGCAAGGCCGCCGCCGTCGATCCATTTCTGTACAGCGATGTGGGCTTTGGCCTCGAGTTGGAGATCCCGCTTTAGCCGATCCTGGCTGTAGTCGTTCTTCAGAGCCCGCTCGATGTCGAGGGGATGGGTGTCGTGCCCTTCGATCAGATTGCTGTAGTAACAATTCATAGCTCGCACGAGATCTGGGAGCGACGTCAGCAGGCTGTTCGGCAGGCTGCGGCGAAATCCAGCGGATTTCTGGGCGAGTTCGATGGCCAGGTCAGTCAGCCTGATGCGGTGTGGGGAGCCTTCACTGATCGAGAGGGGTTCCATAAGCGAGACCGCCTCGCGGCGATCCGCAGCCGTAGAAATGTCCGCTTTCGAGTCCGCTTTATTTTCTCCCATATAATGCTTTTATAACAGCACGTTACATTCGATTCAACGCCTCGGCAGTACCGCCAGTATGTCCTCTAGTAAGTCCGCCTTAAAGTCTTAGGTTGGCGGATCTGCGCTACTCAGTTTTGGGTTCCTCGAAGCAGGCGCAGGTGGGGGAGCAGACTTGGCGAAAGCTAGGGTTCCACCAGTTTGGCCTCGCGCCACAGCCGCTCCAGGTCGTAATAGGCGCGGGCTTTTTCGGAGAAGATGTGGATCAGATTGTCGCCGTAGTCCATGAGAATCCACTCGGCGTTGTCATAGCCTTCGATGCTGAGCGCACGCTCGCCCGCCTTTTTGAGCTGCTGCTCGACTTCGTCGGCGATGGCTTGGATCTGGCGGGCGTTGGCGCCGCTGGCGATGACGAAGTAATCGGCGAAGGCGGAGATGGCGCGCAGGTCGAGGACGTGGAGATCTTTGGCTTGTTTGGCTTCGGCGGCGCGAACGGCTACGCGCCACAACTCGGGCGAAGTGAGATCGCTGGTGGGAAGTTTTCGGGTGCGGGGCAACAGTTCTCCTTGCTTGAATCTTACTACAGGCGGTGCGACTCAGCTACAATCTTCGGTTATGCCGCAACTCAAGGTGCTGATCCCGGCGGAGAAGATTCAGACGCGGATTGACGAGATCGGGGCGCAGATCGCGCGCGACTATCCGGGCGGGCCGGTGTACATGGTGGCGATTCTCAAGGGCGCTTGCATTTTTCTGGCGGATTTGGCGCGCGCGACTCCGGTACCCGTGCGCATCGAGTTTATCGGCATTTCCAGTTATGGGCGCGGCAAGTCGAGCTCGGGCGAAGTGCGGCTGACCAAGGACTTGGACGTGAGCCTGGAGGGGCACGATGTCATCGTGGTGGAGGACATCGTGGACAGCGGGATCACCCTCAGTTACCTGGTGCAAGTGTTCCGGCAGCGCAAGCCCAAGTCGCTGCGGATTGCGACATTGTTGGACAAGCCCGAGCGCCGCCAGAGGCCGGTGCAGGTGGATTATGTGGGGTTTCAGATTCCGGACGAGTTTGTGGTGGGCTACGGCCTCGATTACGCCGAGGATTACCGGAATTTGAAGGACGTGTGTGTGCTGGAGGCGTGAGGCTCAGACCGGCCTATGTTTACTCCGGAAGAACGTGCTCGTCTGCGCTCCGGACTCCTCGAACACGCCGCCAGCGACCCGCGCATCAGCGGCGCCGCGATCACGGGCTCGGCGGCGGCCGATCGCGAAGACCGGTGGTCGGATATAGATCTTGCTTTTGGCGTCCACGATGCCGCCGAAGTGCCGAACGTCCTCGCCGACTGGACGGAGCACATGTACAGTCGGCATCTCGCCCTGCATCATCTTGACGTTACCTCCGGGGCGTGGATCTACCGCGTGTTTCTCCTCCCCAGCACTCTGCAGGTCGATCTCGCCTTCGTGTCCGCGACGGAATTCCGAGCCCTGGCGCCCACGTTCCGCCTCGTGTCGGGAAAGGCGAATGAATCCCGGCCGGTTCCGCCAGCGCCGTCTGGGAACATCATTGGTATGGCTTGGCTGTACGCACTCCATGCGCGGAGCTGCATGGCCCGAGGGAAGTTGTGGCAAACGGAATACATGATCAGCGGAGTCCGCGACAACGCCCTGGCGCTGGCCTGCCTGCGACACGGCCTTCCCGCGGTCCATGGCCGTGGCATGGACCTGCTGCCCACCGGAGTCGCCGCGCAATTCGAAGACTCTCTGGTGCGGCAACTGGACATTACCGAACTCTCGCGCGCGTTCCAGGTGGTGATTGACGGACTGCTGAGTGAGATTCGGAGTGTCGATGCGGAACTCGCAGGACGATTGCAGGAAACGCTCACACGTCTGACCGAAGGCCCGGGCTGAAAAAGTGGCGCGGGCTACGAACGCCCCCGACGGAATTTGAGAAGAAAACCACGACTCGCCGGACGAGGGCGCCAAGAGGCGGAAGCCGGCTTGGGAGCACGCACGGGGGCGGCGAGCAAATTGCTCTGTAGTTCCCATAGGGGGCAATGCCATGAACCGGTATGCGGTGGTTGTTTCCGGAGTAATGTTGTACGTTGTTTCCCTCCCCGCTCCGGCCTGGGGTCAAGCGGATGCGCAGCGGGGAATTGAGGTCCTGCGTCGGGAACGGTGCGCGGAGTGCCACGCCATTGCCGGACGCGCCGGGGCGGCCCAAGCCGGGGTCGCGGCGCCGGACTTGGGGAAGCGCCAGTCGCACGCGTACACGCCGGCCCGCCTGGCTAGCGTGATGTGGAATCATGCTCCGCAGATGTGGCAGGCGCTGAAGGCCCAGAAAATCTCCATCCCGAGGTTGACCGAGCAAGACGGCGAGGATGTGTTCGCCTATCTGTACTCGATGTGGTTCTTCGATCCGCCCCGGGATGCCGCGCGCGGCGCGGTGGTGTTTGAGGAAAAAGGGTGTTCGACGTGCCACTCGCTGAGTCCGACGGAACGAGGGCCCGCGAAGGGTCCGGGGATGCCGGTGGCGCGATGGAATGCGGTGTCCGATCCGGTGTTACTCGTGCAGCAGATGTGGAACCATGCGACCTCCATGAAGGGCGCCCTGGCGGCCCGGCATATGGGTTGGGTGCCGGTGACGGGCCAGGATTTGCTCGACGTGAGCGCGTACCTGGACAGCCTCCCGGTGATTCACGCGGGGCCGGAGCGCTTTTCGCTGCCCGCACCGGCGTCGGGGGAACGGTTGTTCAGCGCTCGCTGCGCCGTCTGCCATCAGGGCACGCTGTCGCTGGAGCGCCGGATGGCTAACCTGACACTGACCGATGTGGCCGCCGATATGTGGAACCACGCGCCACGGATGATCGGGCCGGTTTTGAATCCTGCGGAGATGCGCCAGATCGTGGCGTACGTGTGGGAGCGGCAATACCTGGGTCCGCCCGGAGAGGTGGCCAAGGGGCGCGAAGTTTTCGTTCAAAAGAGCTGCGCCGGGTGCCACGAGGGGCCGGCGGCGATGGCGAGCGCTCGCGGGGAATGGGTGTATACGCCGCTCAAGATGGTCGGTACGGCGTTCGCGCACGGGCCCGGGATGCTGCAGAAGATCACGGCGGCTGGGGGCAAGTGGCCGGTGCTTTCTCCTGAAGACGTGGCGGATCTGGTCGCGTATCTGAATACCCGCCCGTAGAACCGCAGCTTGCCGACCGCAGCCTTCCCCGACCGCCGCGGCCCTCCCATTCCATCCCGGAAGCGCGTGGGCACGCGGCAGGTGCGCCAAATGGCGCGAGTTATGATGGGAGCCTGTGGGACGGCTCAACGGAACTACCTCCATCGTCACCGGCGCCAGCCGCGGCATCGGGTGCGGGATTGCCAAGCGGTTTGCGGCGGAAGGGTCGCGGGTGGTGCTGTCTGCGCGCGACCAGGGCTTGCTCGATCAGGCCGTCGGGGACATTCGCGCGGCCGGCGGAACGGCGTCGGCGATTTCGCTGGATCTGTGCCTGGCCGGCGCGCCGCAGCGGCTGGTAGACTTCGCGGTGAAGGAGTATGGCGGGTTCGACATTGTGGTCAACAATGCGGGAGCAACCAAGCGCGGCAAGTTTCTGGAATTGTCCGATGCTGAGTTCGCCGACGGATTCGCGCTCAAGTATTTCGGCGCTATGCGTGTCTCGCGCGCAGCTTGGCCGCATTTGAAAGCCTCGCGCGGGTCGCTGCTGTTTATTTCCGGCGCGGGCGGACGCACGCCGGGGGCGGAGTTCTCGATCGGCGGATCGGTTAACGCGGCGCTGCTTTCGTTGACCAAGGCGCTGGCGGAACTGGGGATCGAAGACGGAGTGCAGGTGAATTGCATCAATCCGGGGTCGGTCCGCACGGCGCGGTACACCGTGCGGCTGAACGCGCTGGCGAAACAGTTGGGCCTCGAACCGGCTGACGCCGAAGCGGAGTACGTCCGCGAGCACCGCGTCACCCGCATCGGCGAGGTGGAGGACATCGCGGCGCTGGCGGCATTCGTGGTTTCCGCGGAGGGGCGCTTGCTGCAAGGGTCGTTGATCGATATGGACGCTGGATCAACCAAGACCATATGAGCTGCGTCCGCGTGTTTCGGATCGAAGATGGAAAATCCTAAGAATACGTTGAAAGCCGCGTTGGCGCGCGGCGAGGCGCAGATCGGACTCTGGCTGAGTCTGGCTAATGCGTATTGCGCGGAGTTGTGCGCGGGAGCGGGATTCGATTTCGTGCTGATCGACGGGGAGCACGCGCCCAACGATGTGCCGTCCGTTCTCGCGCAGTTGCAGGCCGTGGCCGCCTATCCGGTGCAACCAGTGGTGCGCGCGCCCATCGGCGATCCCGTGATCATCAAGCGGCTGCTCGATATCGGCGCGCAGTCGCTGCTGATCCCGCTGGTGGAAACCGCCGAACAAGCGGAGATGCTGGTGCGCGCGATGCGCTATCCGCCAGAGGGCATCCGCGGAGTAGGCGCGGCCGTGGCGCGGGCCTCGCGCTGGAGCCGCATCCCGGATTATTTGAACACCGCTGCGCGCGAGTTGTGTCTGATCGTGCAGGTGGAAACGCAGAAGGGGCTGGAGCACATTGACTCAATCGCTAAAGTGGAGGGCGTTGACGGAGTGTTCATCGGGCCTGCGGATCTGTCGTCGAGTCTGGGCCATCGCGGCGATCCGGAGCATCCGGAGGTCCAGGCGGCGATAGAGTCGGCCATCGCGCGGATTCGCGCGGCAGGCAAAGCGCCGGGAATTTTGTGGACCGAAGAGCTGCGGACGCGGCGCTACATCGAGCTGGGATGCACGTTCGTCGCGGTGGGGCTGGACGGGTTGTTGCTGGCGCGCTCGGCGGAAGCGCTGGCTAAAAAGTTTAAGGGAGCGCGTTAGAGAACCGCGTGGCTCCACTGGCTTCCAAAGACGAGTTCGGAGCGCGGCTTGCGCGTCCGCGGAGCCAATTCGCGGGCCTTCTGATCGGGGTTCAGCGAATCCGGATCGCCCAGGTGGCCGAGCGCGAACATGGCCACGGGATCGAAGCCTTCCGGGATTCCGGCAACCTGGCGGGCTAGGTTCAGATCGAAGCCGGCCATCTGGTGCACATGCGAATCCATCTCGATGGCTTGGATGGTCAGGCTCATCATAGCGGCGCCGGTATCGTACACGGCCACGCGATTGGGATGGTTGTTCTGACTAAAAGCCGCCTTAGCTACCGCGAAACCCAGGACCGGAGCCTTCTTGGCCCAGGCATTCCCAGCGGCAAGGCAACTACCCAAAGTTTCATGCCAGGCCGTATCCGTGCGCAATGCGATCAACGAAAGGCCAGGGTTGTTCATTAGCCGAGGACTGAGTCCAACGGGCGGCTTCAAACGAGATGCGCAGCGTTTCCGGATCGACCGGGCGGTCCCCGAAAGCGCGCGGGCTCCAGCGGCGCTTTAGGAGATCAAGAATGGGATGATCGTTCGAAGCGAGTTTATTCGACGCGGTCTTACTATAGAGAGCGCCGCATGAAGCGTGACACGCTGCTGGATTTCTTCGCGGACTTCTGCGGGTCGGACGACCCGTTCCTGATTTACGACGACGGTCTGCGGACCTATCGCTACAGTTATCGCCAGACGGCGGCGGCGGCCCGCGCGCTGGCGCTGAGGCTGCGCGAAGCTGGCGTGGCTCCGGGCGAGCGGGTGTTGCTGTGGTGCGAGAATCGTCCGGAGTGGGTGGCGGCGTTCTGGGGTTGTCTTTTGGCAGGCGCGGTGGTGGTGCCGGCGGATTGTCGGAGCTCGGCGGCGCTGGTGGCGCGGATCGCGGAGGCTGTTTCTCCGCGGGTGGTGTTGACCGGCGATGAAGTCGCGTGGCCGGATGACGTCCCTTTACGTCCATGGCGGCTGAGCGGCGTCGTGGACTGGACCGCGGACCCCGGGACCTCACCGCTTTCCGAACACACGGCCGCCGCGGACGATCTAGCGGAGATCATTTTCACCTCGGGGGCGACGGCGGAGCCTAAAGGCGTACGGATCACCCATCGAAACATTTTGGCGAATCTTGTTCCGGTCGAGAAAGAGATCCGGAAATACCGGCCTTGGGGCCGCCCGTTTTATCCGTTGCGCTTTCTGAATCTGCTCCCGCTGAGTCACATGTTCGGACAAGTGCTGGCCACCTTTATTCCGCCGATGCTGGCGGGCGTGACGCTGTTCATGCGCGGCTACCATCCCGAGGAGATCGCCACGCAGATCCGCACGCGGAAGGTTTCCGTGCTGGTGTGCGTACCGAAGATGCTGGAGATCCTGCGGGAGTTCGTCGTGCGCGAGTGTCCGGAAGCCGCGGGAGCCGCGCCGGGCGGGTTTTGGCTGTGGCGCTGGTGGAAGTTCCGGCGCGTGCATCGTTTGTTGGGCTGGAAGTTTTGGGCGTTCATCACGGGGGCCGCGCCGCTGGCGGCGGACGTGGAGGAGTTCTGGTCGAAGCTGGGGTATCTGGTGATCCAGGGCTACGGCCTGACGGAGACGGCTCCCATTGTGACGCTCAATCATCCGTTCCATGCACGGCGCGGAACCGTGGGAACGCCGATCGGGGGCGTGGAGGTGAAGATCGCGGAAGACGGGGAGATCCTGGTGCGCGGCGGCAACGTGACCGGCGGATATTGGGCGGACGAAAAAGGTTTGCAGACCGCGGATGGCTGGTTGCGGACTGGCGATATCGGCGCTCTGGATGCGGAAGGGCGGCTGCTCGTGCGCGGGCGAAAGAAGGAAATGATCGTCACGCCGGAGGGGCTGAAAGTGTTTCCCGAGGACGTGGAACGCGTGCTGTTGGAGATCCCGGGAGTCAAGGACGCCGCGGTAGTCGGCCGGGATCGCGTGCACGCGGTGGTGGCCACGGCCGCTGAAACAGATCTGAGCTCGATTGTTCGCGAGGCCAACCGCCGGCTGGAGGATCATCAGCGGATTCAGGGGATCAGCCGGTGGCCGGCGAGCGAACTGCCGCGCACGGAAGGCACCGGAAAGTTGAAGCGCGGCGAGGTGGCACGATGGGTGGAATCGGGCGGGCCTCCGCTTGGCGTGGCCGCGGCGGGGGAATCCGGAAAGCTGACGGAGACTCTGGCGCGATATGCGCGCGGGCGGGCGGTGACGGCGGACACGACGCTCGAAGAATTGGGGCTCAGTTCTTTGGAACGCGTCGAGTTGATGCTGGAGACAGGTTTGAGTGAGACGCGTATGCAGGAAGCTCGCACGGTGGGCGATTTGTCCGTGGCGGCGGACGAGCCAGTGCGGCTGGAGCAAGACGTATTTCCGCGCTGGAGCCGGTCGTGGCTGGCGCGGTGGATTCGCGATCTCAGTTTGCCTACTTGGATTTTGCCGGTGGGGCGCATTTTTACTTGGGTGCGCGTCGAGGGGTTGGAGCATCTGGAGGGGTTGCGGGGGCCGGTGATCTTTGCGGCGAATCATCAGAGCATTTTGGACGTCCCGTGTATTTTGATGGCGCTGCCGTTCCGGTGGCGGAGACGGGTGGCTCCGGCGGCGGCGCGGGAGTGGTTTGCGGCACACTTTCACTCGGAGCGTTTTTCGTTGTGGCGGCGCTTTACGAATGGTCTGAGTTACTATCTGGCGGCGCTGTTCTTCAATATCTTTACGCTGCCGCAACGCGAGGGCGGCGCCACTGGCGCGCTGCGATATGCGGGCGAACTCGTCAGCGGCGGGTGGTGCATTTTAATTTTTCCGGAGGGCGTGCGGACTGAGACCGGCGGCATCCTTCCGTTCCAGGCCGGCGCGGCGATGATGGCTGCGCGGCTGGGCGTGCCGATTGTGCCGGTGCGGCTCGAGGGTGTGGACCGGGTATTGCATCCTAGCTGGCGCATGGCGCGGCCGGGGCGGGTCTGGGTGCGATTCGGTGCGCCGATTCGTATCGAAGGGGAGGATTACGGGCGCGCGATTCTGGGCGTGGAGCGGGCGGTGCGGGAACTCTCGGCTGGCGAACCTTAATACCTTGGCTGTCAATTAACGTGAATGAACTTGAATGGTTACTTGCGCACTACGGGTTCCGGGTCTTCTAGCGAATGCAGATCCGCATCGTAGAAGCGGAATGCCAGGCGTTGATCATCGATGGTGAATTCGGCGAATCCGTAAGTCGTAGCGTGGAAAATGGACTCGGGCTGGGTGCGGCCCGGTTTGCGCAGCTCGGCTCCGCTCGCGCCGCAGATCACGTACTCGACGCCATCCTTGCGGAGATGCTCCATGTCGTGATCGTGGCCCGCCAGATATACGTCCACGTGATTTTCCTTGAACACCGGGGCTAGACCATTTTCTGAGATAATATAGACCAGCTCTGGCGATCCGGCTGCAAGCAAGAGATGGCGAAGGCCTATTCTGACGATCTACGACGGAAGTTGTTGGAGGCGCATCAGCAGGGGGAAGAGAGCCTGGAAGAGTTA
>DATNJC010000007.1:0-10295 GCA_035604115.1 Bryobacteraceae bacterium
GCGCTCGCGCATACTGTTCCAAAACGGTTCGTTGTTCCGGGTCCAGCTTGACGAGCCGCGCTACTCGCATTAGGTCGCCCTCCATTGTAAGGACGTGGCCCAATTTATACTCGTTACTATTCCTGACGCACTAGACTAGAATAGAGCCATGGCACGTAACACATCCGACAGTTTGGTTTGGTTCATCGCGGGCGCGGCTATTGGCGCGTCCATCGCTCTGCTCTATGCTCCTCAGACGGGCCGCGATACCCGCCGCTTGATCGTAAAGAAAACCCGCCATGGGCGCGAGACCCTCGCGGATGCCAGCCGCGACCTGGCGGACAAAGGACGCGAATTGTTCGACAAGGGTCGCCGCGTGGCCGACGACGCCGCGGAGTTGTTCGAGCGCGGGCGCAAGCTCGTGGAAGGCTGAGCGCACCGGCGGATTCACGTGGCGCACGTACTTGGGCGCGCCTTCCGGCATTCGTGGCAGTACTTGCGCCCATCGATGCTTTGGGGCGGCCGCCAAGCGTCGAGAAGAGTCTCGACGCGGCACGCACGAGTGCGTGCGCCACGGCGGCGGGGCAGGCACTCAGCTTCAGCCGGCCGCGGCTTTGCGCAAGGCCTCGATGCGGGGCGCGCGGCTCTTGGGGCTATCCAGCGCGCTTACCCGCACATCGCCCAACTGTGCCCGCACATATTCTTCCGTCTGCCTCACGGCCGCTTCCAGATCCTTGTTCTTCTTGATGAAGGCCATCCACACGATGGATTCGGTGGCAGGATCGTACTCCCACAGGCCCACCAGGCGCCCGTGATCGAAAATGGCCGGAGTGAATTGATTCGTGGGCGGGATCGCCTCGTCGATCAAGGTGTTTCGATCGCGCCGTAACAGGCTGACGCCGTCCAAGCTGCTGACCAACACGTAGCGGGCTTCTTTGGGCGCCTGGAAGGCTTCGAGTTTGGCGCGGATCGCGGGGGTCGACATGCGGTCGTCCCCGGTTTCGAGGGGCTCCAGCTTCAGGGGCTCGACCGCCGCCTTCGCCGCTTTTACTCCCAGGCCCGCGAACTCCTGAAAGTCGGCCAGCGTGGCGGGTCCGATCCAGGAAAAGTATCGGCGTGCCAGCTCGGTGGACGTTTCTTCCGGTGACAGCCGGAAGGCGGCGACCGGATTGGGCCGCCATAACGTGTACCGGTAGCGTTGCTGGTCCAGACGGCCGTTCAGGGACACGCGGCGGATTTCGCCGGCGCTTTGCAGCTTGCCCAGGGCTAGTGGGAGTGTGCTGGAGAGGCCCTTCTTTTTGCCCTCTTCACCCAGGCTGCGCGCGGCCTTCCCCACCCGGTCCCGGATCTCGTCGGGCCCAAGCGCGCCTTGCTCGAGAGCCTTTTGAACGGCTTCGCACAACTTGCCGACTTCTTTTTCGGTGACGCCCAATTTCGCGGCCACTTTCATTTCGGCGTCGCCGAACGCTTCGCCCACGCGCAGCGCGAGCGCGAAGTCCGCGGCCGGGACGACGTAGGTGCAGCCGCGCGCCGCCGGGAGTTCGTGGATTTCGAGATCGGCCACTGCGCGGTCGGCCGCTTCGCGCGATGTCCCGGCGCGCGCGAACAATGTCAGGTATGGCGCCGTGCCGCCTACCGATCGAGCCCATCCGGAGCGGGTCAGAACTTCCGCGGGCTTCTTTCCCAAAAGCGCGCCGTCCAGGCCTTGGACGTGCGCCCACCATGCTCTGAGTTTCTTCAAGTCCATGAGGCGAGTCTACTGAATGCGCCCTTCGGAGTCGAGCCACAGGCGCCGCCCGCGCCATTCCACTGTGCGTCCGAACAGACCCGCGCACCAGACCGCCATGCCGAACAGATCCCGCAGCGGGATCAGCAGCCACAGCTTGAGCACGTCGGGGCTGCGGAGGACGAACCACCCGGCTTGGGTTGCCGCGATCATGCGAACGGCCAGCAGCGCCCCCGCGTAACTCCACGCTCCGAAGGCCGCGGCCACTAGGGCCCACAAGACCGCGAAGGTGACTGGAACGCCCAGGTAGCCTCCGGGCTTCGACACGCGGATGGTACGGGCCCAGCGGACTTGATGACGCCAGACTTCGCTCCACGTGCCGCCCATGTGCGTGGAGACGATGACATCGCTGATCACGCATTTGAGGCCGAGTGCGTGAACGCGCGCGCTTAGTTGATAATCGTCGGCCAGGTACGCCGAGATGGCTTCGAAGCCCCCGATGCGTTCGAGGTCGGCGCGCCGGAACGCCAGCGTGGAGCCCATGGCGAACTCGTCGACGCCCAACAGGCGCGCCACCAGCGCCGAGGGGGCAAAATCGGTGACGACGCTGAGTCCCTCGAAGCGCGCCGCGAAGGTGCTGCCTTCCACTCGGAACAGACAGGTGACCAAACCATTGCGCGGGTCTTCGAGCGGCGCGGTGACGCGCTCCAGATAGTCGGGCTCGACACGAATGTCGGCGTCGTTCACTACGATCAGCGGGAAGCGGGATTCGCGCGCTAGATGTGCCAGGACACCGGCTTTGCGGTTGGGCGCTGCGGTCTTGCACTGCAGAACGCGCACGGTGGGGAACTCGCGCAGCACGGAGATGGCCGGGTCGTCGGGCGACGGCACGCCGCACAGAAGTTCGTAGTCGCCGTGGAGTTGGGTGTGCGAGGCGATGGCTTCGCGGAAGGCGGGGTCCAGTCCGTGCACGGGCTTTAGGATTGAGACTCCGTTGGTGGCGGCGTGTCCGGATGAAGATTTCTGCCGCCGGAAGACTATGCAGGCTGCTACAGAGAATACCTGATAGGCGGCCGCGACCAGGCAGATGATGGTCAGGATCAACAGTTGCTCCGTTGAGCACGCACTCGTGCGTGCCACGTCGAGACTCTTCTCGACGCTTGGCGGCGGGCGCTCCCACGCGTGCCGGCACGAGCGCCGGCATGGCACGCAAAAGTGCGTGTTCCACAGTGCATGGTTCCGCTAACTCCTACACTGCTAGCAGGGCCACGCCGCCCGCTACCAGCACCGCTCCTAGCCAGCGCTTGGCGTCTACACGCTCCCGCAGGATCAGCCTCGCGAGGATGGTCTCGAAGACGAAGCTGGCGGCGGAGGCCGGCACAGCGAAGCTTAGGTCGGCTTCCGATACCAGCGTCATGAAGGCGAAAAAGGAAACCGCCATGCAGACGATGGCCAGGATCAAGTATTTCTTGACCGCCAGCGTCGCCAGGATGCGGCCCAGCCCGGTCTCGCGGAAACGGATTTCGCCGTGGCGCTTCATCTCGAAGCTTTGCAGCGTGTCGCCGGCTACGGTGCCGAAGACGATCAGCGCTAACAGGAGCCAGGCTTTCATGACTCGTCTCCCACTTGCGTGCTCGCGTTGGTCATGCCGACCAGAGCCGTTCCGGCGACGATCAGCAGCGTCCCGGACCAGCGCGTCACGCTGATCTGCTCATTCAGGACGAACCGCGCGATTACGGTGGTGATGATGTAGCCTACCGAGGTGATGGGCAGCACATAGCTCAGATCCGCCCAACTGAGCAGCGCCATGCGGGAAAGCAGCCACACGATGAGCAGCATGATCCCCAGCGCCACATGGGGGCTGAAAATCGCGGCCAGGTAATCGAGCGGCGAGTCCAGCACACGGTGCTTCATGCCCAGAGTGAGGCTCAAGTTGCCTAGCGGCTGGCTGACAATCACCAAGGCCAGGAAGAAACGAGTCTTCCACCGCAGGCGTTCCTCCGCATCGCTTACGGCGATATCCACTGGCGTTGACATCCGGGAGGCCATCCTCCGTCAGACGCGTTCTTCGGCCTGATTGAGCACGCCGGCTTTGTGGTCGGCGACGTATTTCTTGCGCTTGGCGCGCAGCTTCAGGTAGGACTTGGCTTCGCCGTACAACCGCTTGCGGTCGCCGGCGTCGAACATCGCCTTGCGCACGATGCGCCAGGCGGCGCGGGGGCGGAAGTAATACTCGCCGTAGAAACGCTCGACCCAATCCACCATCTCGGCGCGGTCGAGAATTCCGGGATAGACCACGTTGGGCAACTGGTGGCCTTCGGTGTCCGCCATGTCGATGGTGACCAGGCCTTTCTCTTGCGCGTACTGGTAGAACTCCGTGCCCGGATAGGCGTGCGCGATGGAGACCTGGATGGTATCCACATCCATGCGTTTGGCGAAATCGATGGTCTTGCGGATGGTTTCGCGCGATTCGCCGGGCATGCCGATGATGAAGTCGCCGTGAATGGTCAAGCCCAATTTCTTGGCGTTCGCGGTAAAGCGCTCGGCCATGGCGATGGTGGCGCCCTTTTTCATGTTCTTGAGAATCTGTTGATCGCCCGACTCATAGCCCACGATCATCAGCCGGCAGCCGGCTTCGCGCATGGCCTTGAGCGTGTCGTAATCGGTGGTGACGCGCGAGGTGCAGCTCCACGTTACTCCACGTTTCGCGAAGTCGAGCTTCTTCAGCTCCTCGCACACTTCAATCGTGCGCGCCTTGCGGTAGTTGAAGGTATCGTCGTCGAAGAAGATTTCCTTGAGGCCGGAGAAATTCTCCAGGATGTAGCGGCATTCGTTCACCACGTCTGTGGTGGAGCGCAGACGCCAGCGGTGGCCCGAATGGGTCTGCGGCCACAGGCAGAACGTGCATTGCGCGGGACAGCCACGCGCGGTATAGAGCGAAATGTACGGGTGCAGCAGGAACGGAACGTTGTAGCGCTTGAAGTCCAGGTCGCGCTTGTAGACTTTCGACACCCACGGCAGCGAGTCCAGATCCTCGATGTAGCCCGCTTCGGGGTTGTGCATGTTGGAGCCGTTTTTGCGATAGCTGACGCCGGGCAGCTCCGACAGCGGCGTACCCTTGGCGTAAGCGGCGATCTGATTGTCAAACTCGCGGCGCACGATGAAGTCGATGGCTTTCGAAGCGTTGAGCGTCTTTTCCGGCTCGATGGTAACGGGCGGGCCGACGAAGGCAACTTGAAGCTTGGAGTTGGAATCCTTCATCATCTCCGCGATTTTGACGTCCACGTGGAAGCCCGGTGAGGAAGTGAACAGGACCAACAATTCGAAGTCCTTGGCCATGGCGACGGTCTGTTCGATCGAGACGCCGTGGGGCACCGCGTCCAGAACCTTGCTGTCTTCCAGCATTCCCGCCGGATAGCACAGCCACACCGGGTACCAGTACGAAGCGATCTCGCGGGTGGAGGGCCAGCGCGATCCCGCGCCTCCATCGAAGCCTTCAAACGAGGGTGGATTTAGAAATAGAGTTCTCATCGGTTTCGCGCGGACTCTCCTTGTCCGTTAGTTAGTTCCCCGGTCCCCCGGTGATCTCCCCCGGTACGTCATCGTCTTCGGCTTTGGCGAAGTTGGTGAACTCGATGTGCAACTCAGCGCGTCCGGCGATGCGCGTGTCCACGGTGCTTTCGATGTGTTTGGGAATGGAAACGCCGTCCTTCAGCTGGTAATCGTGCACAAACGTGACTTTCTTCAGGAAAATCGAAGGATTTTTGACCAACTGGCCGGACTCGCGGAGGGGCATTCCGGTCTCCGCGTCGAGCCACAACTCGCCCTTGAACAGACCCACCGCTTTGCGCTTGGGAGTGACTTGAAAGACGTAAGTACGGCGTATGCCGTCGGAGATGCTGGTTTTCAAGTGAAACTTATAATTGTCCGGAGTGACCGAGATGTCCTGGGTGTCGGTGGAATCGCTTTCCAGGTTCAGATAGCGCGCGATGACCTCTTGCTTGATGGTGGCATCCCCCTGGAAGCCCAACATACGAAAGCTGATCTTTCCCAGCCGCGAGATCTTGCGCAGCACCTGCATGCGGCCCTGCTTTTCGAGGCGCGGGAGCTTGGCGTCGATACTGGCCTCCATTTGGACGCCTCGCAAAGCTTCCTGCTGGGTGCGCCGGGCGTCTAGATAGCGGGTCACGATTTCGGATTTGCTGTCGTCGGCCTCGGCCTCGGCGGCGCGGGCGTAAAACGGCGCTAGAACCGAGACGGACGCGAGTAGGAACGCAGAAAGACGCAAAACGAGCACCCTCTTCCGAAGCGGGTAGACAAACCCGACCAGTACTAGGGTCAGTGTAACAGATCCGTAAGCGAAGGAGAATAGGTGGGGGGGCCCTGCCGGCGGCCGTCCCCCGGGTTGCCTTGGCGGGCCGGCAACGCGGCCGGGGAAGTACAGTCTGGAGGTTACCACCGCCGGACGCGTGCACCGGGCGAACGCACGCACAGTCTCGGACCGGATCTGCTCGCCAGCGCAGAGAGGATTCGGCGCGGACAAGGGCGTCCGCCCTACTGTCTTAGCGCCGGGAGGCGCGCGGGGGACAATCCCGGCCGCCAGCTCTCGATTTCGAACTCCAGGCGCTGCCCATCGGTCAGGACTGTGGCGCGGCCGTCGAGATCGGTGCGGAGAATCGCGGTATGACGAGTGTTCAGGCGCGCCACTACGTCGGGGTGAGGATGGCCGAAGGAGTTTTCGTAGCCTGCGGAAATTAGAGCGACGGAGGGGGACACGGCTTGCAAAAACGGCTCGATGGTGGAGGTTTTGGACCCGTGGTGGCCTACTTTAAGTACGTCGGCGTGGAGTCCATCGGGGTGGTCAGCCAACGTGTCGAGGAGCAGCCGGGCCTCCATGGGCTTTTCCATATCGCCGGTAAGGAGGAAGGAGCGCGATCCGTAGGTCAGCCGCAGGGCCAGCGAATCGTTATTCCCGGGACTCCCCGGTTTGGAGGGCTGGTAATCCGCCGGCGGAGATAGAACCTGGAAGCCCACGCCGCCGATTTCGAAGGTGGGGCCGGCGTGGGGCTCGATCACGCGGACACCCAGGCGCCGGGCCTGATCCAAAACGTCTGAAGGGAAGTTCGCCCCCGCCCACAGCTCGCGGGGACGGAAGTTGGTTAAGACAGCGGTCAAGCCTCCGATGTGATCCTGGTGGGCGTGGGTCGCCACGAGAACGTCGATGCGCCGGATGCCGCGGCTCCACAGGTAAGGCGAGACCACGTCCTCGCCGATGTCCAGGTTGGACTTGCGGACGCGGCCGAACTGGAGCAGCCCGCCGGCGTCGATCAGCATGGTCTGGCCGCGGGGAAGTTGGAGCAAGAGACTATCGCCTTGGCCCACGTCGATGGCGGTCAATTCAAGTTGGCCGGGATGGACCCGCGAGGGCCAACGCTGCCAAGGGGGCTGCCACAGTAGCAGGGCGAACAGGCCTAGGACCGCTAGCCCCGTGGGCCATCGGAGCACTCGCCTTCGTGCGACCAGCGCCAGTGCGATCAGCGCGGCCACGAAGCTCACGGCCAGCCAGGGCGGCGGATCGGGTACGCGCCAGGCCGGCTCCAGATTGGCATGCCAGGCAGCGACTTTCGCGGCGAAAGTCAGGAATCCGCCCGCCACGGCGCCCACCCAATGCCAGCCCGTAAACACGGCCACGAAGCCGATGGGGATCACGGCGTCGAGGGCCGGCACGATCAGCAGGTTCGCGGTCAAGCCGGTGAACGAGACGCGGTGGAAATACTCGGCCATGGGCAGGGCCAGGCCAATCTGAATGACCGCCGAGAGAGCGGCCATTTCGAAAGCGAAGAACACGGCGCGTAGCGACAGCGCTACCATTTGTTGCGACCACCGCAATGGCATGCGGGTCCCCGGCAGGAGGCCGTTCAAGAAGAGCTGGGCGGTCTCGGCCGCCAGCCGGACTTCCACGCGCAACTGCGCCGCTCGCGGTTCCATCCGCCCGTCCGCGCGGAGGTTGGAGATTCCTCGCATAGCACGCGCGAGCGGGGCTGTGCTGGATTCGATGAGCGGCATCGCCAGCGCTCCGATCGCGGCCACCGAGAGGAATGAGAGCTGGAAGCTGGCGTCGAACAACTGATCCGGGTCCCAGGCGACATATACCAGTGCGACCGCGGCCAGCATATTCAGCACCCGCGCCCGCCGGAAGAAAAAGCGCGCGATCAGATACAAGGTGAAGCCACCCGCCGCGCGGACGACGGGCGCGGAAAAGCCGGACACCATCGCGTAGAGCCAGGCGGCCGACGCCGTCGCCGTCAGCGCGGCCATTTCCGGCATGAGCGCCAGGCGTAACAGGAACAGCAGAACGCCTGCCAGTACCGTCACGTGCACGCCGGAGATGACCAGCGCGTGAAACGTGCCGGTGCGGCGGAAATCCTCGGTCCAGGCACGATCCAGCTTGGAGGTTTCCCCGATCAGGACACCTTCCATCATGCCGGTCAGGTAGTTGCCCCCCGGGGAGGCGTCCTGCGGATAGAGTTGCTCGATACGCTCGATGGCGGCCGTGCGCAGGGCGAACACGCCCGCCATGATCCGCGATCCGCAGCGGCCCGGCAGAACGCGGGCGCGCGTGCCTCGGGTCATCGACGCGGTCCAAAAAATCTTCTGGCGCGCCAGGTACCACACGTAATCGAACCCGCCGGGGTTGTTGAAATTGTGAGGCGGCCGGACCCGCGCCTGGATCTGCACGCGCTGGCCGTAGCTCAGGAGGTCGCCCGTATCGCCGTCCTCCAGCGCGAGGCTCACGCGCGCGCGGGCTCCTTGAACCAGCGGCAGGGTGTCCAACTCCAAGGTGAATTGCTCGCGGTCCATCGAGAACACGGACGGCTCTACGACGCAGCCCTCCAGTAGAACGGTCTCGCGCGCACCGGCATCCAGTTCGGGTGTTGGGCCGGGGCGGTGCCAGGCTGCGATCGCTGCGCCTGAGAACACCAGTGCCGCGAGCGTCGTTGCGCGCGTCAAGATTGGCCCGGCTTTTACGTGGGAGAGGATCGCCAAAACCGCCAGCGCCAGGGCTGCGGCCAGGGCTTCCGGGACCTGCACCTCGAAACCCCGCCCGAGCAGGATTCCCGCGATCACCGCGACCAGAGGTAGCAGGAGGGGATTGGACATGGCCTCGGTTGTCTAGTCCTTCGGCGCGCCGGAAACTCTCACAGGTTGTTGAAGAATTGGAGCTTGTGCAAACGTTGGGTTCGTTTTGTGAGAGGGCGCCACTGTGTTATACGCTGTATAACAGAGCGCTCGGGACGCCAAGGCCTTCAGTTCGCGAGCATGTGCAGGACGACAATCGCCAGTATGACTCCGGCAATCAGGGTCGGCGCCGCGATGAGGAAGGTCGCTGAATGGGCGCGGAGCATGTTGGGCGATCCGGCGGGCGATGCGGCGGACGGCGGTTCCCTGTCCCGGTTCCGGCCGTAGAGCAGTGTGGCGCAGCCGGTGATCAGCGCCGCAAACGGCAGAGCCAACAGGAGCACCCACAGGGTCCACATCCGGGCTGAGTACCACAGGACCAGCTGCTGAGCGGTGTGCGCCGGTTCGTATTCTAACGGCTGGAGGTTTCGTACGACCAGCGCGGTCATGAAGAGCGCGGCGGGGAAGAGGAACAGCAGCTCTAGTGTGGCGGTGATTCGGGTGCGCATAGTACTTTATATTACAAAGTTAAGCCGCGTGTCAACGGCGGCGTCCTGGAGGGCAGAATCCGAACGGTGTCCAACGCGCGGGGCGCTGCTGTGATCCGTCCGTGCCGCGCCCGGTCTGGGCGGCATGGCCCAAATATGAATTACGAGTCATACTATGAAGTATGAAAATCGGCGAGCGCGGTTAGGTCACGATCCCCAAAGACATTCGGGACAGATTCGGTCTCGGGCCGGAAACCGAAGTCGAGTTCAGTGTGATTCATGGTTCGATCATGCTGACGAAGGCGCCGAAGAAGCTCGATTTCCGCAAATGGAAAGGGCACTGTAAGGACAGTCTTTCCGAACTTGGATGCACGCTGGTCGACGGATTCGTCGACGACGTGCGCGGACGCTAAATTACGGATCATGTTTGGATTCTTCAAGAACCCATCGCGTCAGTGGTGCTGTGCTGGTTTCAAAGGAAACTACGAGCAAGCTGGGCATCGAGGCTTTTCAGTTCTTATTGAAAAGGATGATTGTCTCGGCGCGAGCTTTCTGATACAGTCCCGCGCCGTGGAACAATCTGATCAGGAGCGAGAACATGTGCTCCTTCAGTCAACGGATTTCCCGGTATCGGTCGTGGCCCAAACAGGTATGCGTTTCTGTCCCTGGTGCGGGATCGATCTGAAACGGTTCTATGGGAGCCGCACGGCGGAGCTGGATAGACCTGGCTATTCGATATCCCTGTCGGATACTTCAACGCCCCGCTAAGCGCCGACAGCCAACAACTAGACCATTTTCTGAGATAATATAGACCAGCTCTGGCGATCCGGCTGCAAGCAAGAGATGGCGAAGGCCTATTCTGACGATCTACGACGGAAGTTGTTGGAGGCGCATCAGCAGGGGGAAGAGAGCCTGGAAGAGTT
>DATNJC010000008.1:0-3703 GCA_035604115.1 Bryobacteraceae bacterium
CGTCTTGAGCTTGATCTCGCGCTCGCGCGGCAGGTTGATCTCCAGTTGTTCATCGAGCACGATGGTCTGCTTCTCGAAGCCGTATTCCATCCAGAAGTGGTTGGGGATCAGCGGCTTTTCGGTGCGGATGACGATGCTGTACTCCAGCTGCTGTCCCGGCTGCAATCCCGGCACGGTGATGTGTTTTTCGCGGAAGTCGCTGTAGACGGGCGCTTCCCTCGCCACCGGCGAAGGCAGGTCCTGCATGTAGGCGGCGGTGGCTTCGATCACCGAGCCGTCGGCGCGGCGCACCCGCACGTAGGCCATCTCCACCTGCTCGTTGGCCGAACTGTAGCCGAAGACGAGCTGGCTCAGCCGCTGCACGCCCGCGTCGCTCTGCACCCGCACGCGCGCCGTCTGTTCGCGGCGCTCGCTGCCGTCGTTCTCAAAGCGGACCACCGTCCGCAACTGCTCGACCACGTAGGCTTCGTCGCGGAACGCGGCGGCGGGATCGGCAGGTTTGGTCTCAAGCTGCTGCGCCGGCAACACTGCGCCGGCGAGCGAAAGAAGCACCGCGGGGAACCACTTCAGTTTGGACATGGCCGGAACGCCTATTTGAATTCAGCAGCGGCCGGGAAGCAAGTTGCCAGATGATCGGTCCGACTAGACATATGCCAGTTGGTGAAAACGCGTGTTATCGACAACAATCCGCCGCCGCTCGCGGTACGCCGTTTCTTCGCCCAGAATTGTTTCCGGATAGCCCGTCATCTGCTCACAATCCAGCACCGGCCTCGGCGTACGAGATCCTCGCGCCAAACGGTGCGGGTGTCAGGGACGAGGTTTATAAGGGACTATTCTACGGCGCGTTCTTTGTTCCACCGATTCGTCCAAACCCACGACTTACGTGATGACTGCCTTTACGGAGTTATACCGGGAGACGGCCATTAGTTGAGACCTTTGAACCCGACTTCTTGCCCACGCGCTCTTCGTTCACCGCGTTCTCCGCCGCACCTTCGACTGCCGCTACCACAAGATCGAGGATATCCTCGGGCTGGCCACGTGCAACGCCCTGCGCTAGACTGTCGATGTTTCCATGATTCTGAAACAGTACTACTTGGGCTGCCTCGCCCACGCCTCCTATCTGCTGGGAGACGAGGCGAGTTCGACCGCCATCATCGTCGACCCCCAGCGCGACATTCAGCAGTACCTGGCCGACGCCGAAAAATTTGGCCTGCGGATCCGCCATGTCTTCCTCAGCCACTTCCACGCCGACTTCGTCGCCGGCCACCTGGAGTTGCGCGACCGTTGCGGCGCGACCATCCATCTCGGCTCCCGCGCCCAGGCGGAATACGCCTTCGTGGCGATGAAGGACGGCGATACCCTTGATTTCCCGGGGCTGCGCCTGCAAGTGCTTGAGACTCCCGGCCACACCATTGAGTCGATCTCGATCCTGGTCTTCGATCTGCAGAAGGACTCGGCAAGACCCTACGCCGTCCTCACCGGGGACACCCTGTTCATCGGCGACGTCGGCCGCCCCGATCTGCGCGCTTCGCTCGGGTGGACCGCCAACGATCTCGGCGCCCACCTCTACGACTCGCTGCACCACCGACTCTTGCCGCTGCAAGACGAGACGCTCGTCTATCCCGCCCACGGCGCCGGCTCCCTCTGTGGGAAGAAGCTTTCCTCCGACACGGTCTCGTCCCTGGGAGATCAACGGCGTTTGAATTACGCCCTGCAGCCCATGACAAAAGAGGAATTTATTCGTCTGGTCACGGCCGACCAACCCGACGCTCCGCCGTACTTCACCTATGACGCCATCCTCAACACCCGTGAGCGCGTCACGCTGGACAAGAATCTCGAACAGGTTCTCCAGCCCATCGATCTCGCCGAGGTGCTGCGGATGGGAGATGCGGGCGCTCAGCTTCTCGACGTCCGCGACCCCGCTGAATACGCCAAGGGCTACCTCGCCGGCAGCATTAACATAGGGCTCGGCGGCCAATACGCTACTTGGGCGGGAACGGTACTCGATCGCACCAGGCCCATCGTCATCATCGCTGAGCCCGGACGCGAGCAGGAAGCCGCGCTGCGCCTGGGCCGTATCGGTTTCGATCACGTCAAAGGCTACCTGCAGGGGGGCATGGAGGCGCTTGCCGGCAGACCCGACTTAGTCTGGCCGACGGAGCGTGTCAGCGTCCTCATCGTAGCTGAGCAATTGGCGGCCGCAGACCCGCCCCTGGTGCTGGATGTCCGCTCCCCCCGCGAGTGGGCGACCAGGCACTTAGAAGGCAGCGTGAACCTACCGCTCAACCACCTGCAAGAGCGCATCGCCGAAATTCCCCGCGACCGCCGCCTTGCCGTGCATTGTGCCGGCGGCTACCGCTCGTCCATCGCCGCCAGCATCCTGCACCAGCATGGGATCACCAACCTGATCGAGATGGCCGGCGGCCTGGCCGCCTGGGATGCCGCTAAATTGCCGGTGGTTTCGGAAGCCTAGCCGCGGCCAGAGAGAACGGAACGCTTCTCAGCTTTCGGCGGATGACGTCTTCGATCCAGGCTCGCCGATTCATCCTCCTGACGATTTCTGTCACAGGTCCCATGCCGGCTCCTTGGGTGATATAGTACCGTCCCTGCACGGGTCTCACTAACACCAGCGCGGGCCGTTGGCGGATGGCGCTCACGCCAGACTTCAATTCCATAGGCAGCGAGGAGATTAGCTAGATGTCCTTACGCATTAACGACGAAGCACCGAATTTCACCGCTCAAACGACGCAAGGTGAGATCAACTTCCATGAATGGATTGGCGATGGGTGGGCCATTCTGTTCTCGCATCCGAAAGACTTTACTCCCGTCTGTACGACCGAACTGGGCTACATGGCCGGGCTCGAACCGGAATTCGCCAAACGGAACTGCAAGATTATCGGGCTGAGCGTCGATCCCGTGGGCAGCCACAGCAAATGGAAAGCGGACATCGAAGAGACGCAGGGGCACAAGGTGAACTACCCGATGATCGGGGACCTGGAGCTGAAAGTCGCCAAGGTCTATGACATGCTGCCGGCCGACGCCGGGAATACCTCCGAGGGCCGTACTGCAGCAACCAATGCCACCGTGCGCACAGTGTTTGTCATCGGGCCGGACAAGAAAATCAAACTGATGCTCAGCTACCCCATGAGCACGGGCCGGAACTTCGACGAGGTGCTCCGGGTTCTCGATTCGATTCAGCTCACCGCCAAGCACGCGGTGGCGACGCCGGTGAACTGGAAGCCGGGTGACGACGTCATCATCGTGACGTCGGTAACGGACGAGCAGGCCAAACAGAAGTACCCGGGCGGCTGGAAGACACTCCGGCCCTATCTGCGGGTCGTTCCCCAGCCCAAGTAACTTCCGTTGGAAATGGCCCCCGGGGTTATGGCAGTCGATCCCAAGATGTACGCCTGCTGGCGCGCTTCTCCGCTTATCTCGCCGCTCATCGGTGAGCGGCGGATCGGATACTGTGCGAGTGGTCGCCTAACCGGAAACTGGCCGAACGGGAGCCGCCCTCCCATTGCTCTCCCAGGTACCTCCTCCGACAACCTCGTATCTCATTGACGGCGTAGCCAGTTCGGGCTGGCGGCGCGGGTAACGAAAGTCCAATTACGCGTCCCGCAGCGAAGTTTTCATGCTACTTTTACGACAGGTTCCGCAGTTTCCGTCGGAGACTTCTCCGATCCGCCTGCGTGTGCGCCAG
>DATNJC010000009.1:0-13456 GCA_035604115.1 Bryobacteraceae bacterium
GTCCTTCAACTAAAGGATGTCAATCTTGACCTCATGAGCCGCTTGCTTCGCACAAAACACGAGAGCTGGAGTTATGAGCAGGAAGTGCGGATGTTTGTGGGACTTGACGATCCGCCCGATTCAATGGCCTTCGCTGGGCAACTTTCGGGCCGCTTGTAGAACTTAAGGAAGTCATCATCGGTTCACAAGCCGACCCAAGTGTTACCGAAGATATTAGAGAGGCTCTAATGCCCTACGGGGACTCTGTTAAATGCTGGTGGGCCGGCATGCGCCCGGATGCATTTCTACTAGTGAAGCAGGACCATCCGCCGCATTGGCATTCCGAGGTCTGATGCCCTAGCGGCCACTGCAGCCTCCGGTACGCCGCAGGACAGCCTGGATGCGCTGCGCAAGGCCAGCGCCACCTCGTACTACAAGGACAAGGACTCGCTCTGGGTCAAGGTTGTCTCCAACGGTGAAGGTGCCCGCATTAGCGGCCCTGGCGCCGGAGGAAGCAGTGTCCAGGTCAGCCGGTGAGCTGAATCCTGTCGTATGAGCAAGAGCCCCCGGCGCAGGCCGGGGCTCTTTGTTTCGTACCGCAATGCTGCGCAATCGGTTCCCGGAACAATGCGCATTGAGGGATCCAACCGTCGCCTGTCCCTGCACTGGACGTCGCTTGCTGAAGGAAATGCGAACTTCTCGATCGTCATTGTCTTCCGGTACGCTGACGATCTGATGGTAGGCTTTGAACACCGAGAGGAAGCCGAGCGACTCCAAGGAATTAACTAGCACGCTTCCGCGCCCTCAAAGTACGCAAGCAGAAGGAGGGTAGGCGTCTACGCCATGAATCCCGAGACTCGCCCTCTTTTCCTGCGATGTACGGCGGACGGGAAGCGCTTCCTGATGACCACAAATTCCGAGGCCAGCGAGGGAGAGTCCGCGCCCGTTACCGTCGTCCTCAACTGGGCCGCGGGACTGAAAAAATAGGCGAGACGTCACAGCGAAAGACCAACCTACAACTCGCCTCCGGGGCATTTTCTTGTAAAGTTGCGCCGTTCACGCCGGCAGGTGAGCGCACGAAGAGAGCTCCATCGCGCGGTGGACGCACAGGTAGCAACGGCCAACAGCATCCCGTGGTCATCGACTGCGAAGTTCTCCAGAAACGGCGTTCTCGTTGCACCACTCCGGGTGAGTTACGCGCAACCCGGACGTTGAGAAAACGGCGGATTCTCTGTCCAGATTGCCGACGACGCACCCAAGGGCGTGGGAACGCTGGGCCGTCAGAGAGGTCTTCGGCTGAAAACCTGATCTCATGGGCAGTCATTCATCAGCTTGAGGCCCTGAACAGCTTAACGTTGGATTGCGCGTCAGACTCCAATTGAACTTCACAGCGGGCAGCGACGGCCTGTTGATCTCACCGAGGAAGCGACGCAGGGATTTAGCGTAAATTCGGCTCTCCGGACGCTCCGAAGCAGTTAACGCCGGACGAGTCTCTTCACGTTGTTCCCGTTGACCTCGCCTACATAAATGGCGCCCTTGGAATCGACCGTGACAGCGGTGGCGTTGTTCAGTCCTTCGATCTTCTCCAGGATCTTGCCGTCTTTGATGCTCGCAACGAGTAGGCAGTTATTGGCGCTGCCATCGACGACGTAGATTCGATCGCCTTTGATGAAGAGGCCCCACGGCGTGCCGAAGTTGGTCAACTGGGTGAGGAAGCGGCCCGCGGGATCAAAGATCTGGATGCGATTGTTGGAGCGATCGGCCACATAGATACGGCCCTTGGAATCTACTGCGATGCTGTGCGGCACATCGAACTGACCGGGGCCCGTGCCTTTGCCGCCCCACCACTGGACAAACTTGCCGTGCCTGGTGAAGCGCGCGACGCGCGTATTTGGGCCTTCGCCATCGGCAATCAGGACGTCGCCATTCTTCTCGATTGCGACATCGGCCATGCCGTTGAAAGTGTCCTTCGACTCGTTACCGCCGGTGACGCCCTTCTTGCCCAACGTCATTAGAAGCTTGCCTTGCGGGCTGAACTCGAATGCCTGCATATCGCCCCGATCGGTGCCCCAGACGTTGCCCGAACGGTCGACGCGGAGAAAATGCGTGGTCTTGAACATGTTCTGGCCCCAGCCGCGGAGGAATTTGCCGTTGCGATCGAAGACCATGATCGGCATCGCCTCGTTGCGGTGGAGCACGAAAACGTTGTCGTTGCGGTCGACATCTACACCGGTAGCGGCGCCCCACTTGGTGACACCGGGCGGAAACTGCGCCCAATTCTCGACTACGCGGTAGCGCGTGTCTGCTGCCTGTCCTGCCATGCCATGTAATGCGAGTCCGGCAGCCAGGACTGGCCAGGCAGAGAACAATCGGGTTTTGACTGTCACGTCGCGACCATCCTATCAAACCGGCTAAAACGACGGGCTGCACGGCGACCTCCGGCAAGGAAGCTCTCGCGATGCTGAAAGGAAGCAGCGCCGGATCTCTAGGGCGGCCCTGCCGATCGAACGAAGAAAGCCGGATGGTTATCTGCTCGTCTACTCGGTCGGGAAGAGCGGCCACCTTCGGACCATTCCCGTACCCTATTGGGTCTACCGACTTCTGAATGATTGGACAGCTGCGGCGGGTATTCAAGCAGGATAGCTCTTCCGAAAGGTAAACAGTGCTGGCAAGCCCTGGGCGACCCGCCGGAAGTGCCCGAGATTCCGAAAGGCTGAAAGCTTTTGACCTCGCCGGCAATGCGGGTTCGATCTTTCGACGTACTATGGTGTACGGTGCCGAAAGGTCATCGCCCGCGGTGAACATAGAATGCCTCGGGTATACTCGCTTCATGAAACTTGCGCTTGTACGGACGTTCACAATGTTCGCCGCCACCGTTGCGGCGCAGCAGGTACCTCCGACAGGTGGCCCGGACAGCTGGGATCCGGCGGCGGCCGCCGCGTATCTGGATGCCCGGATGGACTCGTGGTTCGCCAACGCCACCCAGCTCAGGACCGGAGACACGAAGACAGCGTGTGTATCCTGTCACGCGGGGCTGGCCTACGCGCTGTCGCGCCCGGCGCTGCGACGCCTCATGCATGTCGACGCTTTCTCGACAGCCAGGCTGATTGACGAGACGACGCGCCGCGTCGAGACGTACGGTTCACACCAGGTGCTCTATGACTCCAACGAGCGCCGGCAGATCGAATCGCGCGGAACCGAGGCCGTGCTGAACGCCGTCATTCTCACGAGTGCCGACGCGGCGAGGAATCTGCACGAGGCGAGCGCACCCACGAAGAAAGCGCTTGCGCGGTTGTGGGAAACACAGCGAGCCGATGGTCGATGGGACTGGCTCGAGTTCGGGCTCGAGCCGTGGGAGACTACCGAGGCCGCCTACCATGGGGCCACGTTCGCGGCGTTCGCCGTTGGCACCGCGCCGACCCAGCACGACGAGGTTGCCGCAGCGGGCATCGAGCGTCTTCGAGCGTATCTCTCCGCAAATTATCAGACGCAACATCTCTACAACCGCACGTGGGCGCTACTCGCCTCCACGCGCCTGAAGCGTGTGGTCACCGACGCACAACGCGAAGCGCTGATCGACGAGCTGGTCCGGGCGCAGCGAGACGACGGGGGATGGTCTCTCGAGACGATGGGCCCGTGGAAGTGGAGCAAAAACGCACCGCCCGTGAAGTCGCCCGGCGATGTCGACACATCCCTCCTGGCCCAATCGGACGGCTACGCAACCGGTCTCGTCGTTTACACACTAAAGCAAGCGGGTGTTGGCGCCCGCGACGCGATCAGAAAAGGCATCCGATGGTTGGCGACGAACCAGCGGGCGGTTCCCGTGCCTGAGGTGCCCGGGCGCGCTTGGCGCGCGCACTCGCTCAACTACGACCGCGAGCACGGCGGCGAGAAGGGCGAGCCAAGGCGGCGCTTGTTCATGTCCGATACGGCGACGGCGTTCGCCATCCTCGCGCTGGAAGACAGCGAGCAAGGCTCTGCTTCGGAAGCGAGGTAACTCACCAACCGGTCCACCCTGGGCAGCGTTTCGCTCACATACACCAGCGGGGTATGGGCCAGCTTGATGATTTCTCTCGGGCTGACCGTTAGCGTATTCATCGTAGGCCGATTCCTCGCTGCGCCGCTGAACCAAATGAACCTGCTCACGCTGCCGCCCCCGACATAAACAAAAGGCGGATGACGCAACGTCGGTAGATCCGCGGGTGTTCGAACCCCGTTCCGCCGGCTCACCGCTTGCGTGGCGTCGCGTATACCTCGATCCATGAGACGTTGGAGCATCCGGCAGTACCGTGTCCGCCGCCGGGCATGAGATCGACGTAACCGATCTCGTCCACGCGGCTCAGGTCCGGGTTGTTGACTTCCAGCTTTACGACGACCCTCTCCGGATCGAGGTCGAACCAGCGCTCATCGTCGAACGTCACCTCGGACACCACGAAATTGCCCGTGAAACCTTCCGATCCCACCATCCGCCTCTGTGGGCTCTGGAACGTCTGGCTGCCGACGAGCAGCTTGCCGTCGGCGAGCTTCACGACCGGATGCAGCACGTGCAGATTCTCCGTGCGCGTTCTCCAGCGCATCCTAGTCAGGCCCGTCAGATCGAGGTAGGCGTTCTTGTACCTCAGCGTCAGTGCCACAGGCGAGGTCGTGAAGCCGTTCCAGAGGTCGGGATGCCGTTGTGCTCCGTCGCCTGTATGTTGCGCGCGTCCGTGCCGTAAAGCCGCAGTTCCAAGTCTGGGTTGGTCACGGCCTGCTGCGTGATGCGGCGATTCTCGTCATTTAGCGGTCCCGTATGGGGCGGCTGCTGCCAGACCTCGCGGAACAGCAGCGGCGGCGTTACCGCCGGATGCTCCAAAAAACCGGGGGTTAGGGCGCTTGACTGCGCGAGAGCGTTACTCCCGCCGCGCAGGAGCAGGGCGATCGAGCCCGCGATAGCCCACGCGCGGGTACGGAAACACTTAGTGCTGAAGAAAGTCGAGATCACGGTGCCCTCCTCTGCGACGTTTATGGTATCACTGGCGGCTCCCGAGCTGATCTACTCCTTGTGCTTCCGGCCTCACTGCCTAGTGCCGAATAATGGGCTTACGTCCACTTGGACGAAAAAGTCGGCAAACCGTCGAAGTGACCCATGCTGCCATCAGCTGCCGGTCAACTCCCGAGTTACGCGCTACACGGACCGAGCCGGTTAAGCACCTGTCGATCAAAGGCCAGTGGCGATTGGAGACCACTGGTCATGAAGCAGAAGATTCGAAACAAACGGAAACTTCTTACTCCCAAGACGATCCTGCGACTGCCGGACCTCGAGGTCGCGAAGTCCGTCGTCCTCAGCAGCCTTTCGTCAAAGAGTTTGCGGCGAAAATTGGCATGGGCAAACTAGCGCCGCACGATCTCCGCCGGAGTTGCGCTCGACGCTGTCGTGCCGCTGGCGGCGAACTGGAGCAGATCCAATTTCTCCTCGGCCACGTCTCGGTACAGACGACCGAGCGCTACCTGGGCTGCACCCAGCGAATTTCATCCGCCGTCAACGACTGCATCGGCATAGAGCCGAAACCCTGAGCGGTCAACTCTGGAAGGGTAGCCAACGATACGGACAACCCGCGGTCGTGCCAAGTCGAAGCGGTAACCGCGCCGCGCACGGTGATAATATAATCCGCGAGCCTTTCACTGCCGTACGAGGTCACCTGCGGGCTGCCGATTTCGCCTCGAGATATTCAGGAGATTCGGCCCGCAGAATTCATGTCATCGTTCTCGCAAGGGACAGGAGGACCCCATGCAGGCCCAAAGCACTTACATCGCCTTTTCATTATTGCTGACGTGCTGCCTGGCCCTATCTTTGGCGAGCTGCCAGAATTCCTCCTGGCATCTGGCGGCCAGCAAAAAGGGCGGCACCGTCGAGCTTTGCCTGTCGAACGGAGACGAATGCCCACAGGCCGGCGGCGTATCCCCCAGCTCGATTTCCGTTTATCGCTGGGACAACATGCACGACAACGAGCTCGTATGGGACGCAGAGCCGAAAAATCCGATTACCGCTGGCAATATAAGCGGCGTGGTCACCTACGGGGTGGCGCCTAAAGACTGGATCAACAAGCTGACGCCGCCCGCCCTGATTTGCGGAAAGGCATACCTCGTTAATCCCGGAGCCCATTACTTCGCGCTGAAATGCGACGGGACCGTCGTCGTATTTGATGATCCGCATCTGGAAGAGTTTTTCAGGGAAAAAACACCCGCAGAACCGGAGAAAATAGAATCTAAGGCCCCGGAGACAAGACGCAGCACCCACTAGCGAGACGTTGGCACAACCGTTGGCTTGAATCCGAAACATCTCCGGGCTTTAGACAGCCCGCCCCCCAGAGAAATGCTCGCCGTTCTTCGAGTGGGCGACGATCCGACCGGAGGGGCCGACGGAATCTGCCCAGTGACAAGATCGACACTCTTCAGCCCAGGATTCCGCTAGCTCTGCAGGCTGCTGCCGCGAGCGAATGAAGAGGCTGAACTCTGGGCGAACTCTGCCGCTGCCCCGCACGCGGCGACTACCGCGAGAGCGACTGACGGCTTCATTTGTTAATCCCTTTCGACTTCACATCCCAGTTCGAATTCGTGCAGAGACTGCAGTCCTTGCCGACGAACATCTTGCCGGCCTCCTTGTCGCCTTTGAACGTCCACAGCAGCCAGTTCGAGGCGACGTTGGCGAACTCGCCGCCGCCGGGATGAAAGTACGTCGCGCTGTGGCCGGCGTTGTGCCGCGCTCCGTAGAACTCCGGCACGTGGTTGATCGCTTCGAACGTCGCCGCCGACGCCCCCATCAGGAAGTCGGGTTCTCCGCCGTTGAGTAGCAGCACCGGCCCGTGCAGTTTGGGGAGCGCGTCCGAAGTCGGTTGCGGCGACGGGCCACCACGCCCGGCGTTCCCCTGCGTCTGCCCAGCGGGCGGTGTCTGCACGCCGGAATTGAACACGCCGATGGTCTTGACGCGGGGATCGGCGCCAAGCGCGATCGAGAGAAATCCACCGCACGACGTACCCATGACCGCAACTTTGTCCACGGCGATCTTCCCGTTCAACGGCGAGCCGGCTCGCACGTTTTCTTTCTCAGCCCAATCGATCGCGGCGCGCATATCATCGGCGGTCTCCTGCCGCTGGGCGGCGCCTTCCTGAGGGACCGTGCCGACCACCAGGACGCCGTGCGAAACGATCGTGGTGAGAAAGCCCGAAAAATTCTTGCTGTCGATCGCGCATCCGCCGTTGCCCCACACCATAACCGGCAAGGTGTCCTTCTTGGGAAATGCGTCCAGCGCGGCCGGGCGATAAACCCGAAGGCCGGGTGAGCCGAACGCGGGTTCAGACGTGACCTGGTACGGCCCAGGCTCTGCCTTCGGCGCACCTTCAAGGGGCAATGCCCGCTGGATCATCTCACGGGTGACGCCGGGCGGTTGCGCGAGGCATACTCCGATGCACGTAAGAAACACTGCGGCAGCAACAACGATTGTCTTCTGCATAATCCGTTTCCTCCCAAACCGGGATTATCTCAAATTGAGACCGTCGATGCACCAGCAAAACTTCCCAGCATATGTACTCGATCGACCTCTTGGCGGTCAGCCGCGCTTGGACGTAACAACGCGCGGCCATTCCTTCTGGCCTCCCGGTAGGCTCAATCAACGAGTTGCCGACCATACGGACACTGTCCAGCCAATCGTCCAGAAGTGGGATTGTTATCCGAGACTCAGCCGCGACACGGTTCTAGGTGTCTTTCCGGCAAGGCTGCGCAGCGGGTGACCGTAGTTCGCCACGCTGTATGCCCCGCGTCTCCCCGAATCAGTAATCGAGGGCCACAGTGCAACTACGCGACTCGTACCGGCAATTCCAGCGCGATGAAATCTCATTGACGGAATTGAAGTGTCCTACACCCGCTGCTGCCTAGCGCAGCGCAATCGTCAGGGGACCAGGCGCCCTCTCACCACCGATTATTAACCCGAACGCAACCGCATCACCGGCCAGCGCGTCCGGAGGCACTCTCACATTTAGCTGCAGCAAGCCGGCGACCGAGCCGGGTGACCCTCCGGCGTACAGCACCTCGCCATAGGCTGAAATGTCATATTGGGGACCGTTATCGAACCATACAGAAGTCCCCAAACTGGGCTTGGGCAGTACGTCGCTGAGGATCTGGCCGTCGGCGACAGCCGGGTCTCGCTCGCCTCCTCCGGTGGCATAAATGGTAACAATCGAGCCCCTGGCGGCAGGATTCGACGGGGAGTTGACGGTCCCGTCGTCGTTTAGAATCGCGAGCGGGCCCTGGCCGGAGCCATCCAGACTAAAAACCCCTGGACGAGATGGCAGCACCGGTACCGTCACCGCGTCCGACTGCAGGCCCTGGTACTCGACCTGAACGTCTACCGAGGGCCCAGACACGGCGAAGGGAACGATCGCGCTACTCTGGGTATCCGATACATACAGGAGCGGAGCCGGCGCGCCGTTGAACAGGATGCGGGTGCCCGCCAGTGTAGTATCGAGCCTCCCGTTGCCGGTCAGGCTCAGCGGGACCGTTTCCGAGGGGCCCATCGCCGCGCCGAAGATGGTTACAATCTCGCCGGGGGCCACGCCGCCGCCCACGTAACTGGCCGCGTTTACCGGGCAGCCCGGCGAGATGCGGGGCCTTGAATCGGTGACCACCGCCGCCGTTTTCTCTAATCTCGCGAGAAAGGCTTCGCCGGTGTTGGGAGCGTCGAAGTTCCCCCCCCATCCACGTAGACCCCGGTGTCATCCATCGCCACGCTCGTTGCCTGGGAAGAGCCGGAGTAGGATGCGCTTAAACTTTCGCGAGTCCACAACTCTGCGCCATCGGCGTTGTGCTTCCGCACAAAGGCGTCCCCGCCTAAACCCGTCCTGCACTGCCCTGGCAACAAGCCACTCCCTGTCAGGCCGACCACGTAAATCCCCGTGGCATCCGCAGCCAGGGCTCTGACGACAGCCCCGACTGGGCGGGCCCAAACCTCATTGCCGCTGGCGTCGAACTTGCGCAAGAAGTAGTCCGCGCCGGGGTTTACCAGGTACACACCGGTGCCGTCCGCCGCCATGGCGACGACGCCACGTTGGATGGGGTCGAGCGATGCGAGGATCTGGCGACTCCACAGCTGATTCCCACTAGCGTCGTATTTGCCCATGGTAGTCGACGAGTCGTCTCCGCCGGCCACGTAGAGGCCCGTGGCATCAACAGCCATAGCCACCCCGCGGAAGATCCCCAATTTCGGCGTCACGAACGGGTGGGTCCATTGCTCTGCTCCGCTGACGTCGTACTTGCGCAAATAGAGATCAGCGATCGTCTGCCCAGATAACAACGCTCCGGCCACATAAAAGCCGCTGGCATCAGCAACTGGGTTGAACCACGCGTCGGTCTGGAGAGTCCACAACTCGTTGCCGCCGGGGTCGTACCTGCGCACAAAATACGCTACGGGATTGGGCTCGTTATAAATCCTCCCGGACACGTAGACGCCGGCGCCGTCCGCCGCCGGGCCCCAAAGGTTATATGCTCCGGTTGCGCGGGTCCACAACACGTTACCGTGCGAGTCGAACTTGGCTAATACTCCTCTGTCCAGGACCACGTAGACACCGGAGGTGTCCGCCGCTATACCTCCGACACCGGGTGAGGAGGCGTTGGGGTCCACACCACTTAGAGGGTGGAGAAAGGAGATCGTCTGCCCATGCGCCGGGCGGCTACCGATCGCCATTCCGAGAGCGATCAGCGTAAACAACAGGCCGGAGCCACGATGCCGAACCATAGCAACCTCCCTGGGCTCGCTGCGCTCCGAGAGTATCATATGATACAGGCTCGCGCCGAAACCAGGAATTCCCGGCAGGGATTAGGACCCAACCAATTCATCCCCATCAGTGGTCTTAAACACAAAAGTCCATCCACTACCGTGGACCCCTCGCGCCGCTGAGCTGCTCCCTGATGTAGGCGGCCTCCCTCGCCGATTGCCAAGACTTCGTTGGGGGCCCAGTTTGTCACCCTTTTAAAACCGACATGTGCTTAATTCAGCTAAGTGTAACTAACCAGCAACCAAGGGTTGTGCCTGGATTACGCGCCACTCGTACGATCATCCGCGGCGCCTCGGAATCCAACCTTGGTACGTGTTGCCGACGATCCGGACAGAGCGACAAGCTTCCCACAACCGGACTTGGGGACCATGCTTCCCCATGCATGGTCCCTTTGCTTGTTACTGCGCGGCCTGCTGAAGGATCACATTGTCCAGCCACGTATTCCCGACTTGATCTCCGAAATAGAAGGTGAGGCGCCCGTTCGGGTCCGTAGCTGATCCATTGAAGTGCCCGCGCCGGGCTGGTTTGCAACGTTCTTGCCGCAGCGTCGTGACTGAGTTTTGGCCACATAGCCCGGTTGCACTGCCTGATTCTGCAATGCTCTCGCCGCGGCGTCCTAATTGAGTTTTGGCGAAGCACAGGTCGATTACCGCCCGACGAGGAGTATCCAGTCCCCGCCGGGCTGTACATGCTCACGCTGGAGTACACTTGTCGATGTTCGGAGGTGACCGATGAAATCGGCCATTCGTGATCGCCGCGCTGGCTGTCTCAATAGATTGGGAATGGCCAGCGTATTCCTGACCGTGGTTTTCTTAGGATGAAATTTGCTATGAGAAGAAGTCTTACAACCTTTGCGCTCTCAGCTTTGTTATTGCCTGGAGTGTTCTTGGTTCCGGCGGCCCTCGGTCAGACGCCGACCTTGTCCAGCCTATCGCCCAATTCCACCGCTGCCGGCGGCCCCGGCTTCACTTTGACGGTCAATGGCACTGGCTTCGCGTCGGGCCTTTTTAGCTCCGCCTCAGTGCTGTGGAATGGCTCGGCGCTGTCAACCAGTTACATCAGCGCCAATCAGTTGACCGCTGTCGTGCCCGCCAGTCTGATCGCCTCCCAGGGCAGCGCCAGTGTCACGGCGGTGAATCCCGGCGGGGCGACCTCTAATTCGCTTACCTTCACGATTACTCCTGGATCGGCACGACCGACATTGTCCAGCCTAAGTCCGCCTTCCGCGACACCGGGAGGACCTGCATTCACGCTGACGGTGAATGGATCCGGCTTCCTGAATGGGGCGGCGGTGCAGTGGAACGGCTCTGGGCTTTCGACCAGCTACATCAGCGCCAATCAGTTGACCGCGTTAGTGCCCGCCAGTCTGATCGCTTCCCAAGGCAGCGCGAATGTCACGGTGGCGAATCCGGGCGGGGCCGCTTCCGATCCGCTCACCTTCACCATTGCCACTGGGCTCACGTTATCGAGCATCTCGCCCAACTTTGCAATCGCCACCGGACCGGCATTCACCCTGACATTGAACGGTTCCGGCTTCCAGAATGGCGCCCTGGCGGAGTTCAACGGCGTGGAACTGTCGACCAGCTATGTTAGTGCGAGTCAGTTGACCGCGCTGGTCCCCGCCAACCTGATCGTTTATCAAGGTTTTCCCGCTGTCAGCGTGATGAATCCTAATGGGGCCTTTTCCAACTCGCTTACTTTCACGATTGGCACCTACGCCTCGGCGATCTTATCGAGCCTATCGCCCAGTTCCGCGGTCGCCGGTGGACCTGCCTTCACCTTGACCGTGAATGGATCCAACTTCCAGGTTGGAGCGACCGTGCAATGGAACGGCTCTGGGCTTTCGACCAGCTACATCAGCGCCACTCAGTTAAGCGCGTTCGTGCCCGCCAGTCTGATCGTTTCTCAAGGCAGCGCGAATATCACAGTGATGAATCCCGGCGGGGCCTTTTCTAATACGCTCGCCTTCACGATTGGCGCCGCCGGTGCGCCGACATTATCGAGCCTCTTGCCCAGTTCCGCCGTCGCCGGTGGACCTCCCTTCACGCTAACGGTG
Source organism: Bryobacteraceae bacterium (assembly GCA_035604115.1). GTDB lineage: Bacteria > Acidobacteriota > Terriglobia > Bryobacterales > Bryobacteraceae > Palsa-187. The sequence continues at coordinate 11,843 of DATNJC010000009.1, forward strand.
AACGGGTCCGGTTTCCTGAATGGCGCGGTGGTGCAATGGAATGGCTCAATGCTGTCGACCACCTACGTCAGCGCCAATCAGTTGACCGCGTTCGTGCCTGCCAATCTGATCGCTTCCCAAGGCAGCGCGAATGTCACGGTGGCAAATCCCGGCGGGGCTCTTTCCAATTCAATCGCCTTCACGATTGGCGCCGCCGCTGCGCCGACGTTATCGAGCCTCTTGCCCAGTTCCGCAGTCGCCGGTGGACCGGCCTTCACGCTGACCGTGAATGGATCCAACTTCCTGAATGGCACGGTGGTGCAATGGAACGGCTCGATGCTGTCGACCACCTACGTCAGCGCCAATCAGTTGACCGCGTTCGTGCCTGCCAATCTGATCGCTTCCCAAGGCAGCGCGAATGTCACGGTGATGAATCCCGGCGGGGTGGCTTCCAATGCGCTTAGCTTCGCCATCAACCCGGCGATCGCGGGGCCGACGTTATCGAGCCTCTCGCCTAGTTTCGCCGCCGCCGGCGGACCGGCCTTCACGCTGACCGTGAATGGATCCAACTTCCAGAATGGAGCGGTTGTGCAGTGGAATGGCTCCTCGCTTTCCACTGCGTTGGGAGGAAGTGGGACATTGACCGCCACGGTGCCCGCTTCCTTGATAGCCTTCCCGGCCACGGCAAATATCTCCGTGACCAACCCCGGCGGGTCAGTGTCGAATACAATCGCCTTCACGATCTTCGGCTTCAGCAGCGCCCTGCGGATTGCACAAATCGCGGATGGATCGAACTGGAAGACGCTGTTTCAGGTTGTGAATCTGGATCAAACGCCGGTGAGTTACTCGTTCCAGTTTTGGGACGACAATGGGAACCCGCTGCAACTGCCGTTCACGAACCGCGGGGCGGGAGCGTTTTCGGGAACGCTGGGCGTGGGAGGCACCGCGTTCGCCGAGACACCGGGCACCTCGCCGGCGCTGGTTCAGGGCTGGGCGGAGGCAGCGAGCAGCGGACGGATCGGAGTTTTGACCATCTTCAGACAAATTGTTCCAGGCAGACCCGATTCAGAAGGGACCGTTACCGCGGTTCAATCGGGATCTCGCATTTTCTTGCCATTCGATAACACAAATGGTTATGTAACCGGCGTGGCCGTAGCCAACACCAATCCTACGCAGCCGCTCTTCATACCGTTCTTGTTTCAGCTGGAGAATGGCAGCGCGGTAAATGGATCGTTGTCACTGCCAGCGCACGCCCATACCGCGTTCGCGCTGACCACGATGTTTCCTTCGCTCGCCGGTGTGCGTGGGTCTATTGAGTTTACGGCTCAAACGCCTGACATCGCCGTGGTCGGGCTGAGGTTTAGTCCGACAAATTCGTTTACCTCGCTGGGAGAGTTTCAGTAGCCTGGTTTCCGGGCCCTTTGTGCAGAGCAACGTACGACGATGCTGCCAGAAAGATGCCCGAAGCGCCCGCGAAGAGTTTATCGCGTAGCGATCTAGTCTAGTGCGTCAGGAATAGTAACGAGTATAAATTGGGCCACGTCCTTACAATGGAGGGCGACCTAATGCGAGTAGCGCGGCTCGTCAAGCTGGACCCGGAACAACGAACCGTTTTGGAACAGTATGCGCGAGCGC
>DATNJC010000010.1:0-20827 GCA_035604115.1 Bryobacteraceae bacterium
GTTGCGAGCTTGGAAGATCCGCCAACTGGAATTGCTGGAGCATGCCGTGGCCGCGGCCCTTACTGCGCTGAATTCAGAACACGCAACAGCCCATTTTCGCCACTGCGGCTATGGTCTATAAATACTCAGAAAATGGTCTAACTCTTTCGAAGAGGCGTTCGGCGTCAGCCGCCATCTCTGCCGGAGCGCGTCCTCGACGCTCTGACGATCTCAGAATTGCATTCGTGTTCCCGCGAGTGCTGAGGAAATCAATGAATACTCCGGTATCGAAGTAGACGCGCACTACGCCGCTCGGAGACGCACAACCAGTTCCTCGGGAGTGACGACCTGGAGTTTCCCGGCGGTCACCAATCTCTTTAGGGATCTGTCCATTGTGACCAGGAAGTCGCACTCATCGGCGCTACTGAGGATAAGAATGTCATTCGGGTGCGCCAAGCGATTCCTCAGAGCCCGTACTCGTGGAAGCAGCGCTTCCGCCTTGGCGAAATCCACAGGCAGGACTCGCAAATGGTCTCGGATTCGTTCAAATTCAGGTCGGTCGGCGGTATCCGCAGCAAGCAGCAGCTCCTGGAGGACGATCGGGTTAACCGCGAAGCGAATACGGCCGTTCGCTTCGGCGGAAAACAATTGCGCCGCGGGTAGGTCTCCCTGGAGGTATCCAATGATCACGCTTGTGTCTAGGAACACGAGGGGGCGCGTTGGATCAAAAGGTTCGCCCTGTTCTAGCGGCTCGGATTTCGCCACCTGCTCCACCTTTTCATTCTAAGCGAATGCTCCCTTTTAGCAGAACATCCCCGGCGTCATAAACACGGGTCCTCATTCTGTTCCACTTGAACGGAGGACGGGAAAGACTGAGAAGTAGCACTGTAAGGTCTCTGTCGATGGCAGCGACATCGTCAGAAATACGCGTGCTCATCCGGTCCCGCATGTGCTATAACGGCCCGTATGAAACTTCTAGTTTCTCTAGGCGTCCTACTATGCACCGCCGCCGCTCAGACCCCGCCCGCCACCCCCGCCGGCGAGGCCAATTACAAACGCAGTTGCGCCACCTGCCACGACACCGGCACCGATCGCGCCCCCAGCCGCGACGCCTTCCGCGAGATGACGCCCGAGCGCGTGCTCGCCGCCCTTGAAACCGGACCCATGATTTCCATGGCCAACCGCTACTCCGCCGCCGACCGCCGCGCGATCGCCGAATACGTCACCGGGAAGAAGTTCTCGCAAGCGCTCGATACCGCGCCGCCCGCCAAGGCCATGTGCGCGCCGGGGACGGGTGGCGACTTTGCCGGCGCGATCTCCGGACCGCAGTGGAACGGTTGGGGCGTCAACACGCTGAACACCCGTTTTCAAGACAGCGCCGCCGCGGGCCTCACCGCCGATCAACTCTCGCGCCTCAAAGTGAAGTGGGCTTTCGGATTCCCGGGCGACATTACCGCCTACGCGCAGCCCGCCGTCGTGGGCGGACGCGTCTTTGTAGGCAGCCAGGGCGGCAAAATCTATTCGCTCAGCGCCGCCACCGGATGCGTGCACTGGTACTTCGACGCGGGCGCCGCCGTCCGCACGGCCATCTCGATTGGACAGATCGGAACCGGCGCCTACGCCGCCTTCTTCGGCGATCAGTCCGCCAACGCCTACGCCCTCGACGCCGTCACCGGCAAGCTGCTGTGGAAGACCAAGGTGGACACCTTCGCCTTGGCCCGCATCACCGGATCGCCGGTGTTTCATAACGGACGCCTATACGTCGGGGTGGCCTCCGGCGAGGAACTGGCCGCGTCGACGCCCGATTATCAGTGCTGCCGTTCTCGCGGCAGCCTGGTGGCGCTCGACGCCGCCACCGGCAAGCAGGTCTGGAAAACCTACACGATCGACGCGCCCAAGCCCACCCGCAAAAACAAGAAGGGTGTGCAGGAATGGGGCCCCTCGGGCGCGTCCATCTGGAGCAGCCCCGCCATCGATCCGAAGCGCAACGTGCTCTACGCCACCACTGGCGATAACTTCAGCGAACCCACCACGCGCACCAGCGACGCCTTCATGGCCATGGATCTCGACACCGGCAAAATCCTCTGGACCCGCCAGATGACCGCGAAGGACGCCTACACCTCGGCCTGCCGCATGCCCGATAAAACCGCTTGTCCCGCGTCCAACGGGCCGGATTTCGACTTCGCGTCGCCGCCCATCCTGGTCATGCTGCCCAACGGTAAGCGCGCGCTGCTCGCCGGACAAAAGTCGGGCGTGGTCCACGCCCTCGATCCCGATCAGCAGGGCGAGGTTCTGTGGTCCACCCGCATCGGCCAGGGCGGGACCATGGGCGGCGTGCAGTGGGGCTCGGCGGTGGATCAGAACAACATCTACGTGGCGCTCTCCGACATCGGCCGCATCACGCTGCCTTTCGCCAGCAGCACCGACGCCGATCCGAAGCGCGGCGGCGGCATGTTCGCCCTCCGCATCGCCACCGGCGAGCGCGTCTGGTACACGCCGCCTCCCGGCTGCGGAGATCGTCCCCGCTGCAGTCCCGCGCAATCCGCCGCCGTCACCGCCATTCCGGGCGTGGCCTTCTCCGGATCGGTCGACGGCCACCTGCGAGCGTACTCCACCGCCAACGGCAAAATCGTTTGGGACTTCGACACCGAGCGCACCTACGCGACGGTGAACGGCGTGTCTGCCCGCGGCGGCTCGCTCGACGGACCCGGACCTGTGATCGCGGGCGGAATGATGTTGGTGAACTCGGGCTATCCCACCGCCGGAGGCCAACCCGGCAACGTGCTCCTGGCATTTTCGGTGGACGGCAAGTAGCCTCAAATCCACCGCGCGGGCCACCACAAGTACCCGCTAGGATCCCTCACAATCCCTGAGCGGAGTCCATAAGGCAGATCCTGCGGCGGCCGGATCGCCGTCGCCCCGGCCGCAAGCGCCCGCGCATACGCCGCCTCGACATCCTCGACGAAGAAGAAGAATCCGTTGGACGGGATGCCCGCCCGGTCTTCCGCCTCACCCATCTCCAGCACCGCGTTGCCGATGCGCACCGCGGCGTGCATCACGCGCCCCGCGTGTTCGATGACCTCCATCTCCTCGGCGCCGAAAGCGCGCTTCAGGAAATCGATGTACTTCCGCGCTCCCTCCGGATGCACAAACGGCAGCACCGTTCCTAGATCCGCCGCGGGCGGCGCGGACTTCAAACGCGTCGCGATGTACCAGTAATTCCCAAAGGCGTCCTCGACAAAAGCCGAGCGTTCCCCGTATGGCCGGTCGGCGGGCTCTCCCCGCTCGCCCATCAGCGTCACCGCTCCGCCTTTGAGCGCGCGCTGGTACGCAGCATCGCAATCCGGCACGTACACGTGAAGCGCCGCCGCCAGATTGCCCCTGCGCGCGGCCGTACCTCCGCCGACCATGATCCGGGAATCGCCGATCCGGACCTCCGAGTAGAATCCGTAGGCATCGCCTCCGGTGTTGCGCTTCAACTCCTCGGCGCCGAACGTGCTCTTCATGAAGTCGACCAGGTCGGGGGCCTTTTCATGAATCAGGAAGGGCGTAATGGTCCGGAATCCTTCACCGGTTCCTACCACGGTGGATGTCGTCGCAGATGTTGGCATGGTTGCTCTCCTCTCGAGTTCCGTTTTCAACTGTGTCTTAAAGCCTTCCGCCGGCAGACGGCGCAGCCTGCCGGCGATCTCCGCCAGCGCCGCCAAGTCCGCGTCGCCGCCCGCCGCCGGCGCACCCCCGGCCAGCATCCGGTCGATGGCTTGATCCAGTTGTTCCACGAGCGCGCGGTCAGGCATGGGCGCCCTCCATCTGAGCCCGCAGGTTCTCCAGGGCGCGAAGCTGAAGCTGCTTCACCGCGCCCTCGCTGCGCCCGAGCTCCTGGGCGATTTCGCGGATGCTCTTTTGCTCCACGAAACGCAGGTGAATCACGCGGAACTGCGCTTCCGGGAGCCGGTCCACCAACTGGAACAGCATGGCGCTGCGTTCGGTTTCGTCCGGAGCCGTCCGCTCCGGCTCATCCGCCGCATTCCCCGCCTCCCGGCCCAGCCGCTTGAAGTGATCCGCAATCGTGCGCGACGCAATCCCGAGCAGCCACGCCGCGAAGGGCACGCCGCGCCACTCAAACTTCCCCAGGCCGGCCAGCGCCTCGCGAAACACGTCCGCCGTTAGGTCCTCGGCCTCATGCCGGTGTTCCACGCGGCGCGCGACATAGGCGTATACGCGGTAGAAATTCTCCTCGTAGAGCTCGCCGAAGCGCGCAGGGTCGCGTTGCGCGGCTTCGATCCGCAGCCGGTCGTCGGTACCCTGCGTCATCACCCTCCGAGGAATGCTCTCGTTAGGTTAATCCGCGCAGAGGGACGAAAAGTTACGCTCTCGCCTGTTGCACCGTCCCGCCCGCCAATTCCGCCAGCGACGTCTCATACGGCGCCCGAGCCACACCCCGCTCGCAGATGATCGCCGAAATGTAGCGCGCCGGGGTAATATCGAACGCCGGGTTCTTCACCGCAATCCCCTCCGGAGCCACCGGCACCCCGAACACGTGCGTGACTTCCTCGGCGGCGCGTTCCTCGATGGGGATCTCTGCGCCCGAACCGATGGTCAGGTCAAAGGTCGAGAGCGGAGCCGCGACATAAAACGGCACGCCGTTCTCCTTGGCCAGCACCGCCACCGAGTAGGTGCCGATCTTGTTAGCCACATCGCCATTAGCCGCGATGCGGTCCGCGCCCACCACCACGCAGCCGATGCGCCCGCTGCGCAGGAAATGTCCCGCCATGTTGTCGGTGATGATCGTGGTGGGAATGCCGTCCTGTTGCAGCTCCCACGCGGTCAGCCGCGCGCCTTGCAGAAACGGCCGCGTCTCATCCGCGAAGACATCGATGTTCTTGCCCGCCGCCACCGCCGCCCGAATCACCCCCAGCGCCGTGCCGTAGCCCGCCGTCGCCAGCGCCCCCGCGTTGCAGTGCGTCAGCACCGTCTTGCCGTTCGGCACCAACGGTGCGCCATGGCCCCCGATGGCCCGGCACATGGCGATGTCTTCTTCCTTGATGCGGCCGGCCTCTTCGACCATGCGCACAGCGATCTCGCCAGGCGCGGTTCCGTCGAGCGAGGCCCACAACCGCCGCATGCGCTCAATCGCCCAGAACAAATTGACCGCGGTCGGCCGCGTCGCCGCCAGCGTAGCGCAGACCGTTTCAAAATCGGCGCCCTCCTGCACCCCCAGAGCCACGCCCATGGCCGCGGCCACGCCGATCGCGGGAGCCCCCCGGATCACCATCGTGCGGATCGCCTGCGCGACCTCGCGGTAGTCGCGGCAGGTGACGAAGGACTGCTCGCGAGGCAGCCGTGTCTGGTCGATCATGACCACGCCGCCGCCGGTCCACTGAATGGTTTCGACCATGAACTACCATTGTGCGGCTTCCGTGGCCCCGTCCGCTATTCTGTGGTACGCTGCCCCACGAAACCCTAACGAAATCGCCGCCGCCCGCCGAATCATCGAACGAGAGCCCTCGCATGAAACCGGCAAACATTCTCACCCTGATCGCGATCCTCGTGGCCGGCTACGCAGCAAGGGCATGGTTCGGGAGCCATATCGTCTCGATGATCACCAGCAAAGGGCCTGACTGCCTGGAACTTCTCGGCAACACGACCTCCGAAGAGGAGGGGACCACTTACATCGTGGGCAGTATCAAGAACAACTGCGACCGTAGCTTCGGCCAGGTCACGATTCTCTTCAACCTGGATCGCACGCCCGGCCCCCTGGGAGACCTGCCCGAGGGCGTAGCCTACGCCTACAGCCGCGATGTGAAGGCCGGTGAAATCCGCGACTTCAAGACCGCCGTACCTGTTTCGAGAAACGCGACCTACCGCTTCAAAAGCATCGAAGCCTACTGAAAGCAGTGAGGCAGCCAATCTTGGCTGCAGCCGCCTTTCAGTCGGCTCTCCGTTTGCCTCTTAGAGAGTGGCCCTCAGGTCATATCTGGTTCATTTGCCGCTATCCAGCGCGACCGCGTGATGAACCTGCAAGCCGGCGAAGCGCACCGCGGGCCACGTAGCGATTCAACCGGTGCGCCTTCCGCCGCATCTGGTTCTATTCGGAACCATAGCGTTCATCACCTTGTTCGCCAGCGGAAGCAACCAACGCCGGCACGAACATCCTTGTCCCCCCGTAAAATATTTCCGCAGCGATTTCGTCTACCCAGACAAAGAGGAATGAAGTGGCCATGACTCAGGATCGTGCGGAGCAGGACCAGCGCCTCTCGTGGGTCTTCGAGAGCGAGCGGCGCCGTCTGCTCGCCTTCATCCGCAGGCGTATTCCGGATGAGATCGATGCCGAGGATCTCCTGCAAGACGTTTTTTGTGAGCTGGTGGAAGCCTACCGGATGATGCAGCCCATAGCCCACGCCGGGGCGTGGATGATGCAGGTGGCCAAGAACCGCATCACGGATTTGTTCCGTCGAGGGAAAAGGGAAGTGGCTGAAGACGGAGGCAGACGGATCCTCGAAGATCTGCTGCCCTCGCCCGAGGCCGGCCCGGATGCGCTTTTCGCCCGCGGCGTTTTACTTGCCGAGATCGAAGCCGCGCTGGACGAATTGCCCGCCAGCCAGCGCGAGGTCTTTGTGGCCCACGAAATCGACGGGCGCAGCTTCGCCGACATCTCCGCGGAAACCGGAACGAGCGTCAGCACACTGCTCTCGCGAAAACATTACGCCGTAAAGCGTCTGCGAAGCCGTCTTCAGCGTATCTACGAGGAATCGGGTTACGAAAGGAGAAGCCAATGAGGAAAATGAGGTTTTTGGGGGCGCCCTTTGTCCTGTTTGCGATCGTGTGGGTGGGAATTATGGGGCTTGTAATCGTCGGCCTGTGGAATGTGCTGATGCCGGCGATCTTCGGTCTTCATGCGATCAGCTTCTGGCAGGCGCTGGGACTATTTGTGTTGAGCCGGGTGCTGTTCGGCAGGTTTTTGGGCGGCTGGGGCCCCCGGATGCACAAAATGCGTTTCGCCCGCAGCTGGAAGAACCTGACGCCTGAGGAACGCGAACGCTTCAGCCGCGCGATGGGACCGTGCCGCCCGCAGAGCTCCGGTCAGGGTGAGGCGCCGGAGAAGGTCTGAACGATTCAGCCCTCCTGAGCCCGGGAAGTCCAATCGCACGGCCAAAGACCTGGCTCCGCAGCCGATCGCCAATCGCGCGAATGGACGAAAAGACATGGAAATGTTTGATAACATACCAGTGGGCCGGCTTCTGCCTGATCTAAATTGAAGACGGAGGCCACTTCCTCTATAGCGGGCCTCCGAAGACCAGCAGAGAACCCTTGACTACACTCGCCGCAAAACTCCGCCGATCTCTCCCATGACGGCTGGCTTTTGGTCGTCAGCCACAGATTTCCCTGACGAGGCCAGAAAATGATGTTCGATGACAAAATCCGATCGGCCGGTCTGCGCGCGCGGACGGATTGGGGTTTTCGAGGCAAGTGACACGACTCCATGGACGCTGAACTCATCAATTTTGAAAAAGGGCTCGAAGAGAACTACTGGTGGTTTATCGGGCGTCGCGCGATCATCGAACGCGTTCTACGCCGCTTCGTACCCCGCACACGTTTAGCGGTTGACATGGGCTGCGGCAGTGGCCGGAACATGCAACTGGTGTCGCAATACACGGACCGTGTGATGGGGTTCGACCGCTCCCCCGCGGCTCTGGCGTTGGCCGCCGCGCGCAGGTTTCCGATCGGCTACGCCGACGGTCAGTCCATCCCTCTGGCTGATTCGTCGGTAGAACTTCTCTGCGCGTTTGACGTGCTCGAGCACCTGGACGACGACATGCGCGCCCTGAGCGAGTTCCAGCGAGTTCTGCAGCCCAAAGGATTCTTGCTTCTCACCGTTCCCGCTTATCGGTTTTTGTGGAGCGAACACGACGAGGCATTGATGCACCGCAGACGTTACTCGGCCTCCGAGTTGCATGTCAAGCTGACACGTTCCAGGTTCCTGGTGCTCAAGCGCAGCTACGCTGTCTTCTTTCCCTTTTTCCCGATCGTGTTCTATCGTCTGTTCCGGGGATTGTTTCCCAAAGACCCTTTCGCTCCCCGAGCTTCGCATGTGGCCTTGCCGGCCCTTGCTAACCAGCTGCTGGTTGCTCTGCTGAAAATCGAGGCCTGGATGTTGGGAAGAATCAATCTGCCTTGGGGCACTTCAATCGTGTGCCTCGCGCAGAAGATGCCAGCGAACACCAAGGGGCTAACTGGATCGATTCGCTCTAGCTCTGAGCAAGAATCTTAACCCCAGAACCTTAACTCCAGAACCCTGGTCATACCGGGCCTGCGGTGGGGCAGCCCTTTCAGGCTGCCGCCGGCTTTCAGCCGGCGTTTTGGCACCCCGATTAAACGTCATTCTGCCTTCCGCACTACGCTACCGGCGCTGGATCTGCACGTCGCGCAACCGCCGCTCGTCGAAATCGACGGCGCAGGAGAAGCTGTATTCGTCGCGGTCTCGCCCGCGGCCGCGGCCCACGAAGCTCCCCACCACCCAGTCGCTCCGGCCGGGATTGTCGTCGAAGACAGTCCGGCGGAAATCCAGATCGCGGATTCCGTAATCCCGCCCGGCCCGGTCGCGCACGGCGTCCTGACACGAGGCGATGGCCTTGGACGCTTCCCAGCGGTCCCCGTCCCGGCGATCCCCATCACGCCGATCCCCGTCGCGCCTTCCCACATCCCCGCTAACCGGAGCCGCTCCGCGCCACTCGATGTCGAAGGTGTAGCCCTCCCGGCCGGCTTTGGGATCTTCAATCCGGATCACCGCCACGCCGCGATTGTTGCGCGGATCGCTCACCAGCGTCTGGCGCCCGCGTCCATCCACGCCGGAGAACCGGAAGTCGGCCATGTTCGGCGGCAGCGGGCCGCTGCACTCGAAGCGCCGCCACACCGAGGGTTGTCCGGACAGCGTCCGGATCCGCCCCATATCGCCCGAAATCTCCACCTGGGCCACATCGTCCACATCCACTTCAATGGTGCATTTGCCGCCATCCGGCACAGGCGATCCTCGAAACGCCGCTCTCCGGTCTTGAACCATCTGCCCCTGCGCCGCAAGAGCCAGCACCGCTGTGACCGCCAACGCTTTCGCAATCCGGCTCACAAAAATCCTCCGTTCACCGAGATGAGTTTTGGTGCCTGCAGTTTCACGATGTTCGGCACTGTTGCACCTGGGGTAAAATGTCCGTGACAAACACCCTATTTCAGGGTAGCTTATTGAATTGGACCTCATGCGCCTGATCGCCCCCCGGATCAACCCTCGGATGAACCCTCGGACCAACGATGTCCTCCGCCGCGCGGCCCTGCCGTTGCTGGTGTGGGCGCTGCCCGCCGTGGCTTGGATTCCCGTGGCCGCATCCGCCCAGTCGGCTCCGCCGAACGCGCCACCGAGCACGTCACCGAACGGCGCGCCGGTGGTCACAGCGTCGCAAATCAATGTTCCCCACACCCGCGATGCCGACGATTTGGGCCGCTTCCTGGGCGGCCTGCCCGGGAATAACGGCAGCCCATTTGCCGAACTCGAAGCCAACGAAGCCTGGCAGGAACACGCCCGGCAATCGGATAAGGCCTGGAACACCTACGCCCACGACCGCTTGCCGGCGCTTTCCGCATTCGCCCGCGGCGAAGTGGGCGACCTGGGAAAACCGCAGGCGACGTTGTTCTATCCCTTCTCCGGCCCCGATGCGCTCACCGCCATGGCGTTCTTCCCGCGGGTGTCCGCTTACGTACTGGTCGCCTTGGAGCCTCCCGGCACCCTGACCGGCCTCTCCAAGTTCCTCAAGAAGGACTTGGCGGGCGAACTGACTGAGCTCCGCACCACCTTCGATTCCCTGCTACGCCGCAGCTTTTTCGTGACTCGCCAGATGGATCACCAGTTACGCGGACAGGTGACCGACGGAGTGCTGCCGCTGGTGCTGGTGGAATTGGTTCGAACCGGAAACACCGTCCTCGGCTGCGAGTTTCTGTGGGTGGATGAATCCAGCCACGTGCTGGTGCGCCCGGCCGGACAAAAGATTCACGACTGGGGATTCGCTCTCGATTACCGCAACGACAGCGACGGTTCCCTGCACAAAATGTACTATTTCTCGGTGAACCTGGCGTCCGACCACCTGGACAAGAATCCCGAGTTTCAACAGCAGATGGCCGCCCTGGGCCCGGTGGTGACGTATCTCAAGTCGACGTCCTACATGCTGCACCGGCCTGAATTCTCCACCATCCGCGACCGCATCCTGGGCATGAGCATGGCGGTGCTGCAGGACGATTCCGGCGTCCCCTACAAGTTCTTTGCGCCCGATAAATGGAACGTCCAGTTGTATGGCGAATACCAGCAGCCCTACGGCAGCTTCCGCTATATGGTCGAACCGGAGCTGAAAGCCGCGTTTCAGAAGCCGGAAAACGTCAAAAAGCTCGATTTTCGTATCGGTTACGGCTACGGCCGCGCTCCGTCGAACCTGGAACTGGCCCGCCGTAAGTAGACCAGCTTCGAAGATTCCGTCGACCGGTCTGGAGCGGTAGCCGCCGCTCGGCTTGGGCCGGCGCATACTCGGGAATCTTTTCCGGTCTGGCGCTTCCCATCTAACCGCTTCCCATCTGGTGTGGAACGTCCCGGCCGTGTTGCGACCCGGCCCGCCGGGACCCAGAGGGGGGCCCTTTCGCCTCCGGCGTGCCAGAATCGGCGGCTGAAGCGGGCTTGAGGTTGCGGGGGGAGGCGGTTTGGCCGGAGGCTTGCGCTGGATGGGTTCTCTGTTAGGAAGTCTTTGTGCATGAGTACTTTGGAGGGGCCTTGGGTTCGTTTGGTAGTTTTGCTCCGGGGGCCGGCGGGCGGCGTCTCGGGTTCGTTTTGTAGTTTCGCTCTGGCAGTCTGGCGGCCAGGAGTCCTGGGTTCGTTTTGTTGTTTTGGTGGAAGTCCCGGAGCGTGCGGCTGGGGTTCGTTTGGTATTTTTCTGGGCGGGTGTTGCGTCCAACCTGCGGCTGGGTCTAACAGAGAGGTTCCTCATCAAGCCGATTTTAGTGCCGGCGGGATCATTGGGCCGGATCGGCAGCACCTATGCGATGGGGGATGTTGGGGAAAGACTGCGCGAGATCGACGTGATTGTGTGTGGGCGCGGGTTTAAACGGGGCTTTACTTGTGCGGTGCGGAGCCACGGCAAACGGGGAGGGGGCTCCCGGTTCGGTTTTTGGTGCTGTCCCGTCAAGCGGACCCGGGCGTCGGCTGGGGGCCGGGCGGCGTTTGGCCGAAATCCACCACTCCTGGCCGATTGCGGCCGTCCTTAGCTCCCGCCCAATCTTGCAAGTTATTGATTCTTTGCCAGTTATTGAATGGAATTCTGCATGCATTCTACCTGAGTGACTGGAGACCACCACCATGAAAACCAAACTTCTCGCGCTCTTCCTTCTAGCCGGAAGCACCGTATTCGCCGGACACATTTTTGTGGGCTTTGGCGTCGGCGTTCCGGTAGCTCCCGCTTACGGTTACGGATACGGCTACGCCTACGGAGCGCCGCCTCCGCTACCTCCGCCCGCCGCTTACGTGGCGCCCGCACCGGGCCCAGGTTACGCCTATGTTGGCGGATACTACTATCCGGCCGGTCCGCGTTATGCATGGAGACCGGGTTACTGGGCGCGGCCGCCTTATGCCGGAGCTTATTGGGCCGCCCCTCGGTATTATGGCGGCCGCTACTACCGGGGCTACTGGCGCCGGTGATCCAGCGCCGCTGGTAGAATTTAGACATATGTCCGCGGGCGGCCGAAATTCTTGTAATTCCGGCCGCCCCGATTTGCGTCTAAGAGATTGTCGCGTCTGAATTGACGTAATCCGGCGCCGCGTCCCGCCCGATAGATGAGTTGATCTAGATGAGTAGATAAGGTGAGGACTGTCTCGCAATGAAGCGTTTTCTCCTCTTTCTGACTTCCGCCGTCTTCGTGGCGGCACACCTGGGTGCACAGCCCATTCCCGGCCGGTACATCGTCGAGTTTCAGACCGAGCCGGCTGCTAACATTGCCGCCCAAGCCGGCGTCAGTCTGGCCGGTGCCACCGGTCCCGCGGCTGGTCAAGTGGCCGCGCGTCGGGCCCAGATCCAGGCCGAACACGCCGCCGTCGAACCCGCCATCCGTGCGCTCGGGGGAACGGTGACGCGCCACTACGATACCGTGTTCAACGGCGTGGCCGTCTCAATCGACGACCGGGCCGCGGCGCAACTGCGCCAGTTACCGGGTGTCCGCGAGGTGTATCCCGATCAGAAGCACAAGCTGAATCTGGATCACGTGGTCAAAGTGCACCACATCACCGACACCTGGCAAGCGCTCCCCAACGGCATGGCGGGGGCCGGAGCCGGAATCAAGATCGGCATGCTCGATACGGGCATCGACATCAACCACCCCGGGTTTCAAGGCTTCTCGACCCCCATCCCACAAGGGTTCCCCATCGTTTCCAGCAAGGCCGAAACCGCCAACACCAACAACAAAGTGATCGTCTCCCGCGACTATTCCGGGGCCGGCGGCTTGGACGCGGTGGTCGGCCACGGCACCGGCACCTCCATGGTGGCGGCCGGCTTGACCAACGATCCCATGCTTCCGGGCGTAACGCCTCTTACGGGAGCGGCTCCGGCGGCGTGGCTGGGCAACTACCGCGTGCTCGACGACAGCGGCAGCGGTTCCAGTACGGAGTTTATCGCCGCGCTTAACGACGCCGTGACCGACGGCATGAACGTGATCAACTACAGCGCGGGCGCGCCCGACACCACTGCCAGCGCGGAAGCCGGCGCGGAATCCCGCGCCATCGATGCGGCCGTGGCAGCGGGCGTGATCGTCGTGATCGCCGCGGGCAACAACGGGCCCGAACCGAGTTCGATTGGCGATCCCGGCGTCGCCCCCAGCGCGCTCACCGTGGGCTCCAACGAGAATGAGCGCTATTTCGATTTTGCGGTGACCGTGAGTTCCCTGCCGCCTTATGAGGCGCTGGTCCCGGACTCCGAGCAAGGAGTCATCGTTACTCCGGTCAGCGGGCCGGTCACCGATGTCACCGCGCTCGACGGCAACGGCTATGGGTGCGCGGGATTCCCGGCCAGCAGCCTCACCGGCCAGATCGCGCTGATTTCCCGCGGCTCTCCGAATGCCAACGCGTGCGCCTTCGATACCAAGCTGGCGGGCGCCCAGCAGGCCGGGGCGATCGGGGCCATCGTGTACGACAACAAGGCCGAAGCGGGCCTGGTCGACATGTCGATTACCTCCACCTTGCCCGCCACGTTCCTCTCGCAGGCCTCGGGCCAGGATCTCAAGTCGCGTGTCGCCGCCAGCCCGGGGCTGACCGCCACCATCGATTTCACCGGCTTCGTGGCGTTCTTCCAGTCTTCCGACCAACTTTCCACGTTTTCTTCCGCCGGCCCCACGCCGAGTGCGGGACTGAAGCCGGAATTGCTAGCCACCGGCGGCAGCGTGCTCACGGCCTATACTACGCTCGACCCGAACAATTTCGGACCGCCCTACCAATTGGCCGACGGCACCAGCCTCTCCACACCCGCGGTGACCGGATCGATGGCCGTGCTGATGGGCGCGCGCCCTGGATTGACCGGCGCTCAGTATCGTTCCCTGCTGGTCAATAGCACCGGGCCGCTCGTCAACTCGAACGGCGCTCTGATCACGCCGCAAGCCGTAGGAACCGGCAAACTGAATCTGCTGCAGGCCGTACAGAACAACCTGGCCGCGGTACCGCCGGGCGTCAATTTCCGCACCGCGGCGGGCACCATCGATTCCGTCAAGACCGTGACGTTCACCAATGTCGGCAGCGCTCCGGACACCTTTGCCGTGGTGGTCAATCCGATTAACACCAGCGGCCCCGCGCCGTCCGTGGATGTGCCCACCTTTACGCTGGCGCCCGGAGCTTCGCAAACCGTTTCCGTCCACCTGGCGGGCACGGGACTGCCTACTGGAGAATATGACGGTTTCCTGGCCGTCAGCGGCACCCAGACCAGCGTGGCCACGCGGGTACCCTACTGGTTCGGCGTGCCCGGCAACGCGGTGAAATACATCAGTACCCTGCTCTACGACCCGGGCCCTTACAGTGCGGGCGACACGGCCACCATCATCATCCGGTCGGCCGACCCGATCGGGATGCCTTTCGACGCCGGCACGCCGACCACGACCTTGACCGGCGTACGCAGCTCGGCCACCGTGGCGGCCACCGGCGACATCCCCGGCACCTATCAGATCACCGTGCACGTCGGGCGCGCCGACGCCAACGGCTTGAACGTGGTCACGGTGACGGCGGGAGGCGTGTCTTTAGACCTGCCCCTCGTTGTTCAATAGGGCGGGGTTCCATAGCGCAGGTCGCGTAAGGCCTATCAGGGTGTATCGTCTAAGGAGGAGAACCCTGTGGACCGAATCGCATCCTTCACCTTGGCTGCCGTGCTTTTGAGCGGCGGCCGGCTCCAAGCCGAGGACCCAAAAGGCGACCCCTTCAGTAACGACGCCCGCCAAACCTACGCCCTGATCAAGGACAGCCTTCTCAAGGCCGCGGCCAAGATGCCCGCCGAGTACTACTCGTTCCGCACGGTCGCCGAAGTCCGCACCTTCGCCGAAATGATCGCCCACGTGACCGACGCTCAGGTGCGCATGTGCGGCGTGGTTAAAGGCGAGTCCCCCGCGGCCAACGCCGCCTCCAAAAGTACCAAGGCGGAATTGGTCGCCGCGCTCAAGGCTTCCTTCGACTACTGCGATCCGGTTTACGCCTCCATGACCGACGCCGCCGGCGCCGCGCACGTCAAATGGGCCCGCTGGGATATGTCCAAGCTCGGGCTGCTGAATTGGAACATCAGCCACGACAATGAGATGTATGGCATTATCGGCGCTTTTCTGCGGTTGAAGGGGCTGGTTCCGCCGTCCAGCGAAGGGCGCCCTTAACACGAGCCCTGAACATTGCCTTCACACTGCGCCTTAGCACCGCCTTGATTAAGGGGTCCGCTATACTTCTCGGGATTATTCCAGGTGAATGCGGTCGTGCTTGCCGGACTGACGCCGGGGCATCAGCCTGTCGTGGTGCAGTACGATTCGCAAGTGACGCAGGCGAACCTCACGATCGCCGTTAAGTGAGGGGATGTGGAGCGCGCACTCGTGCGTGCCATGTCGGCATTCATGCCGACACGTTAGGGCGCGCGAAGAACCATGCGTCCCCACGAGTGGGGACGTGGCTCGCTGAGAGCGCGCTCCACACACACGAACTCTCAGCTGGCGGCGGCGTAGGTTCCTGGCGCTTCATGCCCCGTCTTCTGCACATACTCTATGTACGATCCCGGGTAGACTTGCGGACTGCGGTCCTTGCCGCTGTCGCCGCCCAGTTCCAGCACCCTGGAACCCAGTCCGCGCAGGAACGTGCGGTCGTGTGACACGAAAATCATGGTGCCTTCAAACTGCTTCAGCGCTTCGACCAGCATTTCCTTGGTGGCCAAGTCCAGGTGGTTGGTGGGCTCGTCCAGCACTAGAAAGTTGGGAGGGTTGTACAGCATGCGCGCCATCGCGAGCCGCGATTTCTCGCCGCCGGAGAGCGCGCGAATCTTCTTGTTCACGTCTTCTCCGGAGAATTGAAACGCGCCCGCCAGCGTGCGCAGCGAGCCCAGGCCGTCCTGCGGGAAATCCCTCTGGAGTTGCTCGATCACCGTCAGGTCCGGGTCCAGCACATCCAGCGACTGCTGCGCGAAGTATCCCATGTTCAGGCTGGCGCCCAGTGTAACGCTGCCGTGATCGGGCGCAGTTGCGCCGGCGATCATCTTCAGCAGCGTGGTCTTGCCCGCGCCGTTGCGTCCCATCACAGCCCAGCGTTCGCCGCGCCGGATGGTGAGACTAAACCCTTTGTAGATCACTCGCGGCCCGTAGCTTTTGTCCAGGTCTTCGATGACGGCCACCTGATCGCCCGAGCGCGGCGGGACGCGGAACTCGAACTTCACCACGTGGCGCTTCTTGGGTAGTTCGAGTTTTTCGATCTTATCCAGCGCCTTGATGCGGCTTTGCACTTGCGCCGCCTTGGCGGCGTGGGTCTTGAAGCGATCGATGAAGCGCTGTTCCTTGGCCAGCATGGCCTGCTGCCGGGCGAAAGCGGCCTGCTGATTGGCCTCCAGAATCGCGCGCTCGCGTTCGTAGAAATCGTAGTCGCCGGAATACGTGATGATCTCCCCGCCATCGATCTCGGCGATTTTCGTCACGATGCGGTTCATGAACTCGCGGTCGTGCGAGGTCATCAGCAGCGCACCGGGGTAGGACTTCAGGAACTCCTCCAACCAAATGATGGATTCGATGTCCAGGTGATTGGTGGGCTCGTCCATCAGCAGCACGTCCGGACGGCCGAGCAGAACACGGGCCAGCGCGACGCGCATCTTCCATCCGCCGGACAGCGCTCCCACGTCGCCGTCGATCTGGTCGTCGGCGAAGCCGAGACCGTGCAGCACCTCGCGGGCTTGCGCCTCGAGGGCGTATCCGCCCAGGTGCTCGTACTCTTCCTGCACGTGGCCAAAGCGATCCAGAATGCGGTCCATTTCGCCCGAGCGCGCGGGATCTTCGAGGGCTTTCTGCAAGTCTTCCAGTTCGTGGTGCAGATCGCCGATGCGCCCGCTGCCGACGATGGCTTCATCGAGAACTAGCCGTCCGCTCATCTCCTCGACATCCTGGCGGAAATAGCCGATGGTCAGTTTCTTGGGAACGGAAACCTCGCCGTCATCGGGCGCTTCCTCTCCCACCACCATGCGGAACAGGGTCGTCTTGCCGGAGCCGTTAGGCCCAACCAGGCCCACCTTCTCACCAGGGTTCAACTGAAAGGAGGCGTCGACGAAAATGAGCTGCCTACCATACTGCTTGTTGATATTCGAGAAAGAAATCATCCAAACTGTAAGGCTAACCAGAGCCGGTAGCTCCGGCCTCCAGGCCGGAGAAGCTGTGAGCGTTTTCCGCTTCCCACTACGAGGTCTTGCCAACAACGCGGAAGCCCCGCCGCTCCATGTCTCCCCAGCCGCCTTTTTTACCCTTGATGCCTTCGATCAAGCCCTGCACGCGCCACAACTGATGAGACGAAAGGCCTGTGTGCCCGCGCGTCAAGCGCGATCGGCATGGAAGCGGCTCCCGTCGAAATCGAGGGTGCAGTCGTACCTGCGCCCGGGCGCGGGCGGCCTTTCAGGCGCTGTCTTTGTCCGATCGAGGTCTATGCCTTCGTCGTGAAATAGAAGTCGAACCACAAACAGAGGGTCCCAAACATCCCGGTCAAAAGGGTCGCCCCTCAGGAGCACCTTGCCGCCGGCCCTGAGTCCAGCACAGGATTCCGTCAACGCGGACTTGAGCAGCTGGTTAGCTGTTTGCGTTGGATCGACTTGGTCGAATGATCTGTACGGATCTCGGGATTGGACGCTGAACAGCCCCAGTGCGACGATTGCGAACAGCCCAATTCGTTCCGGCTCCCAAACGTCATTTCGGAGAGGTCCCCGATGCCAAACCGCCTTCCAGAGGTACTCGCGACCTGCCACCAGCAGGCTCGCGGTAGTCAGCGCCCAAGGCACGAGGGGTATGTACATTACGAAAAAATTCCTCAGTGCGATGAAATTGACGGGCAGCGGCAAGACCAGCATGAGCACCAAGCAGAAACCCAGGTGTTTCTGCCGCGTCACGATCACAATAGCTAACAGGAGGGCAAAAACAAGGAAGACCATAGCCGTGTTAAGCGCATTTTCCGGCAGAAACAGGACCTGCGCCAGCCACGGCTTCGTAGTCACGAAAAATTGGTGGAGCGAAGCGGTCGGGGTGTACTCGGGATTGTTCGCAAAGGGACCGGCGCTGCTCCGCTTGACTGCGACTGCAAGTGGTACCGCAAGCGTGGTGATCCAAAGGGGGTATTTCCGAGATCCCAGCCAACCCAGGACACCTCTGGAAGTCCAGGAGGGGGGACGCCAGTAGATCAGTTCAAACGCCCACAGCACTACGGGCAGGGTCGCGGCCATCTCCTTTGAGTTCAGGGCAAGAACTGACAACCCCAGGAAACGGAGGGCCTGGCCCATCGTGAACGCTTGACCTGTGCGGCGCACGTTGACATAGGTCGCTAGCGCAGAGTAGAAGAACGTAAAGCAGAGAATGTCGTAGACCGTACCGTCGTTCTGGTACAGATCCATGAAGTGCCTGTGATAAGAACCGATCAGGGCCGTGAGTACGGCTATCTCCGTTGATCCCGTCAGGAGCTTGGCGAAACGGTACGTGAGCCAGATATTGAAAAGAAGAAAACAATAGCAAACGATCCGAAAAGGTAGTGGATTGAATCCAGCTACGGCGTATAGGAGCCGGTAGAAGAGCGCACCGAGCGGGCGATATTCCGCCGTAAACGGAGTCAAATTGGAAACTAATAGCCTGCTCGCCGGCAACGCCCATGCTCGATACATGTTCATTGTGTCGTCGCCGTGAAAGTAGACCAACAGTCCGCGCCAAGTGTGGCTCAAGAACCAAGTGGTGATCACAAGAACCACGGCCAACGCCCTAGCGACCGAGGGGGATGCTTTGAGATGTTTGGTCAGGCTGGCCGGTTGCAGGCTGAGCCTCCTCTGCGTGGCGGATTTCGCGGGGGTTCAACGCGCTTCGGGGCTTGAGACGAGCCACTCATCCCACGATTCTAACACTTCCCAGGGAGGCGGAGAGCCTGAGAGACACGGCTGAGAGACACGGCTGCTCCGCCTGACCTGAAGTGGATTAGCTGGCCCCTTGACCGGCCCATCCGCCGCGCCAGGCTTTCCCTGGGACTATGGGCAGGTGCCTGTACTTAGGGGAGTCGGGTTTGAGAGGCTATAGGAGGTCGTATACGGAGGAACAAGGTACACGTTATTTGATGTGAGGCAGTGATAGTTCTGCCATCCGGTTCCCGAGGTCCCGCTCTGAATAGAAACGGCATAACCGTCGTTGTTTCTTGAAAGTATTCCATTGAGCGTGATGCCACTTGAGGCTCCGTTAATTTCGATCCCGTTGGTAGCGTTCCCGAATGGAGGATTGTTCCCAGCGTTGTTGTGGATATACTTCGGGTAGTTAGGATAACCACTTGCGTATCCCGAAATGGAGAGCGAGCTGACCGAGGTGGCGGTAATCCCCGCACCTGTGTTCGCAGTGATCTCGTCTCCCCAAACGTAGTTGTTGTAGCTTCCAGGTTCCACTTCCACGCCATAGACCGCCTGAGGCGTGGGAGGTGGATAGCAGCCATTAATGTTGGAGTAACCTGTTTGCCAGTTGTTACCGGTGATGTAATTCAATGAAGAGAAGATATTGGAGGCACCGTAGTCGAAGTACAACTGACCGCCCCCAGACCCGTCTGGCATCTCCCATCGGTTCTGAAAGAACGTATTACTCGAAACCGACGCTCCCCCCGCGCCCGACAAACGAAGTCCACCCGTGCCGTTGTATTCGAAAGAGTTGTTACTTACGGTAGCACCGCCGGAGCCGCCTCTCATCCACGGCCCTGTTGACCTTCCGTAATAGAACCCCGACCACTCAACGGTTCCAGCGTTCATATAGAGTGGCGTCGTTCCCGCGGAATTCCAGAATTGGACTGTGTCAACGAAGGCGGCGCCATCGACTTCGACGTCTACGGCACTTGCAAAATTTGCTTGCGTGCATCCATAGGAGAGAGCAGGGCCGCACGAATAGGCGCCCCTAGGAGCCTGTCCGACTATTCAAGAATCACCCGGTCCGTCCACAACATCTTGTGGTCAAAATGTTCTGGCGGCACTACATGCGGCCTCGAAGGGTATTTCTCGGACAGGCTCCTAGGGCCACAACCAGTTTGGGCGTTCGCGAAGCTGTAACGGTTTCCATTGAAGGTTAGGTTGTAGATCGTCACATCGTTTCCGTAGCCAACGTACATCATGTTTCCGAGCATTCCGTTCGGACGCATGAGAACAGTGCTAAATGGGCTCGTCCCCGTGCCTGCGATGTATACCCCATTCGCAGGGTTAAGAGTCTGGAGCTGGTTTTGTTGCGTCACATAGTAGGTGCCAGGGCTGAGCGGGCAATAGCTGTAAGCGACCTGTATGCAACTGATAAAGCTGGTCGGTAGGGGCTGCTGCGCGTGTAGGACCCCTAATGCTCCAAGGGCTAAAGTTGCAACGGTGGGCAGAAGTTTCTGGATCATGTTACTGTACCTGTACTCCCTTCGCGGCCCGCAATTTAATCGTCGCTTGCGCGTCGGCAAGCAGCCGAGCGGCTGTTTCCGGCCGGACGGCCGCGAGGAGGGAGACTGCTAGGCTGCTGACGCTTTGATCCCTTCTTTGTACAAGTTGGGCCAGGGAGGAGCGGTCGGCGTCGGTCAGCACGAGTTTCCCCGCCACGATGGAATTCTCCGACTGGCGAAGTTCGGCCATCGTGCCTCTGAAAGTCTGGGCGGCCGAATGGAGAGTGGCCGATTCTGCTGGATTCATGTCGAAAATGCGTTCCACGGTCATTTCGTTATTACCGACGATCACCGGATTGATATCCGCGCTTCCAATTCGATCGAAGAAACTGACGAAGTATCCTACCTGACCGACGGTAAGAGTGGCCGTCGCTTGCGGATAGGCCGGAATGGACAGAAGGCACAAAGCCCAGAAAGGCCGCAGGAATGGTCTCATTTTGGCTCCTTTACAAGGTCTCGAATCGCTCCTTAAATCAGGCTTTGAGGAGCAGTTTCCAGAACAGTATAGAGTGCCGGAAAAGGGGGTATTTACTTGACTCAGGTGGCCCCAACCTGTAGCATGGCCGGCTGTGGAGGAGTATCCCCGGAGTCTGGCCGATTTCGAGGCTCGGTTCGACACCGAGCAAGCGTGTCGGGACTACCTGTACCGGC
>DATNJC010000011.1:0-7556 GCA_035604115.1 Bryobacteraceae bacterium
AGTGGCAGTGGGGATTACCACAGCGCCCGCCGGTGCCGGTGATGGAACCGCGGCGCACATCGCCCAGCCTACTGAATTCCGCGATCAAATCGTCGCGTTCGGCTTCTAAAGCAATCAGGGAATCAGGCATGTGCCCCCCCCTAACCGAGCGTATCACATACGCTCGGTTAGGAGAAGCAGAACAGCAAACCCGCCTTCCGCCAACATTTATGTCGCGCACCCATTTGACTCTGTACCATTTCCTTTTGCCACGTCCTGTGGTATCCATATAGGACAGCAGACGGATTGAAACAAGACCTGCAGGTATTGTTTTGAACGTCAGCCTCCCCCGAACGTGATGAGTTTCCCTCCCCCGGAAACGAGGCGCAGTGATCGTCATTGTTCGACTGAAGCCCACCGGCGCGGTTCGGTGGCTGGCGCGAAAGCGCCTGGACCGGAGTGAAGCTCAGGCCAGCGGCCTCCAGCGGCTAACGGTTCCGCGCAAGGATGCAATCGCGCTGAGCCAAGGCGCACGATTTGATTCGATCGTGCGCAAGCTCGGAACGGCGGCGGTGGGCGTCACCATGTGCGCGGTCACGGCCGCCGATGGCACCGTGATCACCAACCCGCCCATCAAAACTCCGGTGTTCACCGCGGACCGGCGTATCGAACGCCTGCGTGTATTTTTCGATTCCTACGGCTGCCCGGCGCCCCGCCATATCGCCGACTACCTGCGCGCGGCCGACACCTACGGCCTGGACTACCGCGTTCTTCCGGCCATCAGCGTGCGCGAAAGCACCTGCGGACAGTACCAGCAATTCAACAACCGCTGGGGTTGGGACAACGGCCAGAGCGGATTCGGATCGATTCCCTCAGGCATCGAGTACGTGGCGCGCCAGCTCGCCGAAGCCCCCCAGTACAGGGGGAAAACGCTGGATCAAGTCCTGTGGACCTACAATCCCCGGGCGGCTTACCCCGGCGAAGTGAAAAAGCTGATGGAGAAGATCGAGCCGTAACACAGTAGTTCGGTGTGGCCGTCCTTACCGCTCGATGATCACGCCCATGGCGGCGTCGAGCATCTCATCCCAACTTTGATCGCCCCATCGCACGGTCGCTTTCGGGTCGGGATTATAAGGATTGTTAGCCGAGTTGTCCCAGTGCGCGGTCACCTCCACGCGGGTGCCCTGCGGCAGCGCCAGCGGCTGGTCGAGGTAATAAATGATTTGCCACGAGAAATCGAAGCGCGGCACGCTGATTAACGTTTCCGATCTCCCGTCGGGATACACCAGGCGCACCGTCATATCCTTCCCCCGCATGTGCATGTGCGGCTGCACGAACACTAGTTCCACCGGTTCGCCGAAGGTCAAGCGCGCGTGGCCCTCGTAGTTGGCGTCGCCCGGAGGAATGGTCCAGTTGGGCGATGCCGCCACGGCCGACATGAATCGCTTGGGCGGAGGCTCGCTCGCGAGCGTCATGCCGACCCGGGTCTGATCTTCCACCGAAGTCTTCCCATTAGCGGTGTAGTGCAGTTGCAGGACGATATCCGCGCCCGCCGGAATCAGCTTGGCCGAGTGGTCCACGTCAAAGCGCTGCGCCTGCATGCCCGGCGAATACGCCGCCAGCAACTCATAGCTCATATTGACGGGCGCGGATTGCGGATCGCCCGCGTCGGAGCCGGCCGGAGGAACGTAGGGCACGAACGGTTTGGCGTCCTTCATCCACTGCGATCCGCGCGGCCGCACCACCGCCAGCACATGATGCACGACCGAGCGGGCGCTGGGCCGGATCTCGGCGGCGGTCACCCAGGTGTCGCGCGTGAATCCGGTGGGCAGCACGATATAGACGTAGGGCTGAGCGCCCGCGGCCGGGACAATGTATGGGTCGGGCGGCTGAATCACAGCGTCGGGGCGAATGTTCCAGCCGTCGCTCCAATGCGCGGCCGGCGGCGAGTTTTTCGCGTCACCCTCCGGCGCGCCCGCGTCCACCCACGCTTCGATCGTGCGGACCTCCCGGTCGCTCAAGCGCCGGTCGTTGGCGAAGTGTCCATACGCCGGATCGGCGAACCAGGGCGGCATCTTACGCGCCGCCACTTGGGTCTTGATGGCCTTGGCCCACGGCCGCGTGTCCTGGTAGGTGAGCAAAGGCATCGGCCCGATCTCGCCCGGCCGGTGACATTCCTGGCAGCGCTTCTGCAGAATCGGAAGCACATCCTTGTGAAAGGTGACCGGTGTGGACGTATCGGCGCCCAGCGCCGCGCCCGCGAAAACTAATGCCAGAACGCGCAATCGCCCCTAAGTTCTCAGAAAACGAGCTTCAGCGCAAGTTGAAGCTGCCGCGGCTGGCTGTTGGTGGCGGTGATGCGTCCCGCGCTGGCGTTGAAGCCGGCGCCCGCGAACACCGTGTTGTTCGGATTCTGGAACGAAGGATGATTCAAAATGTTGAACGCTTCGGCCCGGAACTGCACAAAAAACTGATCCGAAATCTGGCGCACCTTGAAGTCCTTGGTCAGCGAATCGTCCAGATTCCAGAGGTTAGGTCCGAGAATAATGTCGCGCCCGGCATCCCCGTAGGTACCCACCGGCTGCAAGGCGAAGCAGTTCGGGTTGAACCACTGGCTGAGCGTCTGGAAGCCGTTGTAGAGATCGCAGCCCGCGATCAGATTTGGCCGGCCCGTAGGCGAACCGGTTCCAGTGAAGACACGGTTGGTCGCGGAGAGCGGCGTGGTCGGCGCGCCCGATAGATACGTGAACGCCCCGGTGAGCTGCCAACCGTTGATCAATTGGCCGGCGATGCCCTGAGCCTTGAACGGCACGTTGTACAGGCCGCTGACACGGAAATTGTTTGTGCGGTTGAAATTCGAGAGCCCCTTGTCGGGCGTCAGATTGGTGGGATTGGTCGCGGCCACGCCCAAGCCGCCGCCATCCAGTCCGTACGTCCCGGAGCTGTTATCAATCGATTTTGAAAATGCATACGACACCTGCATCTGCCAGCCCTTGGCGAACCGCCGGTTCAAGCTGGCCTGCAGCGCATCGTAGTGCGAGGAAGCAATCGTGTTCGCAAGAATCAAGCTGTTGAACTGGGGATTCAAACGCGGATTGGCGACTCCCGCCGCGCTGCTGAAGGTCGGCGCGCCATTGTAGAAGCATCCCGAAGATGCGCTCATGCACGGCACCGGATAATTGAAATCGAGCTGCGTGAACATGTGCACGTTATGCGAGCCGACGTAGCCTACGGAGGCCACCGTGTTGGGCATCACTTCCCGTTGCACGATCAGGTTCCACTGTTCCTGATACGGCGTGTTGGTCACGTACCAATAGTTGGAGTTGGTCAAGCTCAAGCTGCCGTTGGTCGGGATCACGCCGGGCGTAATCGGAACCGTGAAGGGCGAGCAACTGCCGGAGCAAGTTCCCACGTATTGCAGGTTCTGCGCCGACGTCTGCGTCAGCGTCACGAACGGCGGCTGCAGCCAGTGGTTGAGATCCCGCGAGTAAATCACGTTATGGAACATCCCGAAGCTGGCGCGAATCGAGGTCTTGTGATCCTTGAACGGGTCCCAGGCCAGGCCCACGCGCGGGTCCCAGTTCTTCAGCGACGGATTGGTTTGCGATGACGTGGTCTCCGGCGTCCATGGACCGTAGGGCGCGTTCAAAAGCTGGAACTCCTGGTGCCGTACCGAACTGATCAGCGAGGTCGGCGAATACCGGAGGCCCAGGTTAACGGTGAGTGTCCGCGTGACTTTCCATTGGTCTTGGATATACGGAGTGTAGACCGTGTACCGGTAGTCTTTGTAAGCATCCGAAGTGGGGTTCTGCTGATCGGACACCTGTCCCTGAACGCTGGCCGGACTGCCGGATTCAAACGTGGCGAGACTGGCGAAGGTCCAAGTGGTGCCCACCACGAAGGGAGCCCAGGTATTCTCGCGCAGACGCTGCACGGTGACGCCAGCCTCGATATTGTGTGCGCCCGAAGTCCAGATCACGTCATCGCCTACGGAGAACTTGTTGGGGACCAAATAGAACGGCAGCGTGGTGCTGGCGCCGATGGCCGTCACGCCCGAGAACGAGCCGATGGTGCCGTCTTCGCGTCCCGCGGAGGTGCCAAAGAACTGGAGCGGATGCAGGCCCGACGTGGCGATCGAACCGGGCGTCGCCACGCCGCCGTTTACGATCGGGGACCCGTACACATTAGCGTCCTCCCAAGTGCGCGAGAAGCTCGCGTGGGCCAGATTCACGAGCCGGGGCGTGATCACATGCCGCTCCTCCACGGTGATGAAATGATCCCTCGTCGTGTCCAGTTCCGGCCAATACGGGACGCCGGTGGTGAAGTCGCGCTGCGCCCGGTCCAGGACGTAACGCACGAACAGGTTGGCCTTGTCCGAGATGGCGTAGTCGACGCGGCCGACCAGGTAGTTCTCCCGGCCGATGGCCGGATCGGTGACCAAAGCATTTCCGGTTCCGGAGGCCGTAGAGCCGGAAAGCAGCTCATTGTAGGCGGTGTTGGGCCACAGTGCCATGGTATTGGCGATGGCCTGCGCCACGGCCGGATTGGAATTCAACGCGAGCGGGGCGCCGCAAACTCCCGGCGTGACCGTTGAAGCCCGGAATTGATGGGCGCACTCGTCGGGCACTGTGACTACGGTGGACACACCCCGGTAATTGCGCAGACCTTCATAGTTGGCGAAGAAGAACAGCTTGTTTTTCTTGATCGGCCCGCCCACGCTGCCTCCGAACTGGTTCTGGCGGAAAGCCGGGGGACTAGCCCCGTCGAAGAAATTCCGCGCCTCCAGTTTGTCGTTGCGCAGGAATTCGAACGCCGAGCCGTGGAAGCTGTTCGTGCCCGCCTTGGTGGACGCGTTGATCACCGCGCCATTGCCGCCAAATTGCGCGGTGTAGGTGTTGGTCAGCGTCTGGAACTCCGCGATAGCCTCGACGCCCAGCGCCGTTCCCAGTCCGCCCGCGCCCGGACCGTTGTTCCAGAAATTCGTCATGTCCTGATCGTCCAGCAGGTACGCCTGGCCCGACGGGCGCGAGCCGGCGATGGAATACTTCTGGCCGTTGCCGTAAAACGTGCTGCCCGCGCCCGGCGCGCCCAGCGGAATTTGCGTGACTCCGGGCGCCAGGACCAGCAGTTGAGTGAAGTTGCGGCCGTTGAGCGGCAGCTCGCTAATCTGCTTGGATTCCACCAGCGAAGCCACCGCCGTGGATTGCGTTTCCACCTGCGAGACTTCGGCTTCGACCGTCACGGTCTGTTGCTGCTGTCCGACCGGAAGCTGGAAATCCAGCACCGGTTCCGCGCCGACGGTCAGCGTGACGCCCTTGCGAACCACGGTCGAGAAACCCGTTTTGGCAGCCGAGACTTCATACTCCCCGATGATGAGTTCGGGCACGCGGAACCGCCCTTGTACGTCCGCGGTAGTGGCCCGGACCACCCCCGTCCCGCTGTTCTTCACTTGAATCGCCGCCTCGGCGATCGCAGCGCCGGACATGTCCGTCACCGTGCCCACGACGGCGGCCGTGGCTTGCGCGTGCAAGCGCGCAGCGCCCATCGTCAGAATCACCGCCCCTAAACACAGAAATCCCACGTTCTTGGTGCGCTGTAGCATCTTGGCTAACCTCCGGAGTCCCCTCAAAGCAAATAAAGCCGAATTGTAAAAATGGAGCGCACCCGTGGAACAGGCCGTGTACCTGCCCATGATCCTGCCAGATACACTATTCCAATTCCGCCCCGGGAGGCTTGCAAGAAAGACAACTTGATGAACAGAATCGTGACCCGCCGCTTGTTGCTGGGCGGTTCCGGCAGTATACTGAGTCGCGGTGGACTGAAACATCAGAAGTTGAGGGATTTGTAATGGCCGCGTTGCCGAGTTCCATCTTCACCGTCCGCGAAACGCACGGCCGGGCGCTTCGACCGGGCAACCGAGTAGTTGCGGAGAGCCAGCAGATCGGCTGGCGGTCGCTGTATGCGGCGATCTTCGAAGAAGCGCCGTTTGAAGCCACCGAAACGGCCATCCGCCACCCGTCGTTGATCTATCATCTGCACCGCCCCACCGAGGTCAGCCGCAGGATCGTGGGCAATCCCTACGAACGAGCCTTGATCGGCCCCCGCCGCATTTGCCTGACCCCGGGCCAAGCCACGACGCGCTGGCAACACTCCGGTCATCCTGAAATTCTACAAGTGTATTTGCGCCGGTCCGTGTACGAAGGCGCAGTCAGCGAGATCTGCGGCTGCGACACCTCCGCCGCGGAGCTGGTTCCGCGCTTCGCCATCCTCGATCCACTGCTGGAGCAACTGTCCATCGCCATCCACAACGCGCTGAAGGATGGCACTGTCGAAGACGGTCTATACATCGATACGATCGCCCAGATGATGGCCGTGCACCTGGCGCGGCAACATTCCACGCGCTCGCGTCCGGGCCGGATTCTGCCGGTTCAGGTCATCCACAGCTCCAAAATGCGGCGCTTAATCGAGTACATCGAAGCCAATCTCGAAAGCAACCTGAGCCTGGAAGCGATGGGCGCCGAAGTCGGCATCAGCCCGCTGTACCTGGCGCGAGCGTTCAAGGCCGCCATGGGGCAATCGCCCCACCAATACGTGATCACCCGCCGCCTGGAGCGCGCCAAGGAACTGCTGCGAAACACCGACATGGCCGTAGTCGACGTGGCGCTGGCGGTCGGGTTCTCCTCGCAGAGCCACTTGTCGCATTGGTTTGTGCGGCACGTGGGCGTGTCGCCGGCCAGCTATCGCAAGGAGAGTTGACTTGGACTACGCAACGGTGGCAAGCCCATTCTTCTCGACCAGCGACAGCAGCTTGAGCGAGGCCCCAGAAGGACGCTTTTCGCCGCGCTCCCATTTGCTGACCAGACTGCTGGTCACGTTCAGGTAGTTGGCGAAGACGCTTTGGCTGACGTGCTCCCGCTCCCGGATCGCCTTGATTTCTTTGGGCTTCAACGGCCGAATGGGCGTGAGGCAGGCGTCATCGAAACGCCGCATCGTCTGCTTGCCGATGGCACCAACATCGTGCAAGGCTTCCATGGTTTCATGGATGGCTGCCATCGCGTCACTTCGATACTTTTTGCTCATTCGCTTTTGACCTCCGCAAAATCGCCTCTCTTCACCAGCTCCGCGAGCTGCTTCTCCGTTAAGGCCAGGACATGCTTCGCAGCTTCCTTGAACTGTTCTTTCTCCTGGCCATCGATGTTCGCCCGCTGGCTTTTGGCGAAAGCATACACGAAGAACGCCCGGCTCTTTTCAGAAAGCGCTCCTGGAGAGGACCTTCCGCCGCGGAAAAGAATGATGCTCCGGTAGCCTTTCGATCTCCCTTGTCCGGGCCTGGCGATCCGCTGTTTGATGACCTCACCGCCAAGGTCGGCATCGATTTGTCCTTTCTCGGCTCGAGCGACGGCCTCAAGTAAGACCACGTCTGTGATCCCTTCCTTCTAGACCATTTTCTGAGTATTTATAGACCATAGCCGCAGTGGCGAAAATGGGCTGTTGCGTGTTCTGAATTCAGCGCAGTAAGGGCCGCGGCCACGGCATGCTCCAGCAATTCCAGTTGGCGGATCTTCCAAGCTCGCAAC
>DATNJC010000012.1:0-9661 GCA_035604115.1 Bryobacteraceae bacterium
AACTCTTCTACCGCCTCGTGCAGCAGGCGGTTGTCGTCGATCCAGTGCCATACAAATCTCTGGTCAGGTGTGCCGCCGTCGGCTCAGACGCCGACCACAACCGGTAGGGGTCACCTGAGTGAAGTAAATACCCCACTTTCCTGGAAAACAACAAAACGAGACTAACGGTGCTGTTAATGTTAATCGCAGCACTGGCCTCGGTGCTGCTATACATTGACGATTCCGAAAGGCCGCCACTCCGCCGGAACGTCCGATTCTGATTTTGGCGTACTATGCCGCCATCGTGTCTGGTGGAACGGCCGCACAGAAGTGGATGGCTGGCCGTTCAAAATATAACATCCCAAGGTTAATTGTGTATTTTATTACAGTGGCCATGTCCATAGGTTTTGCCATGGCGGTGCTGGAACTAGCCGTAATTAAATTCCATCTGCGCTGAAATGGTCGGGACGCGCCCGTGCGGACGGCCGAGAAATCGATGCACTACGGCCAGCGCTCTAACGATAGGCCTCACTGCGATGCCGGACGCCGAAGATGCGCATGGTGCCATTTTCCAGCGTGAACAGGACACGATAGTCACCGATGCGGAGACGGAACGAACCCGCCAGATCACCGTGGAGCGGCCTGACGTTGCCGCCTCCGGTGCGAGCGTAGTGCATTACGCCGTTGAAGAGGTTCATGGCGGTGACACGGTCCACCGCGCGCACGTCAGCCACGGCCTCATCCAGCCATTCGATGCGATAAGGAGGCACTACTTGTTCAGGGGGAAATCTTCCGGCTTGAGCCCGAACTCCGCCAGGACCTCTTCCATCGGAACGCCCCGGCCTCCGCGCTGCGCAAACCAGCCTTGACCCTCGCCCAAGCGGCGACGGTCTTCTTCAGTTACAGGCTCGTCATCGACGGGTGCGGCGGCGGTAGGATTGAGGATCGCTTCAAGCAACCCGGCGACTGCCGAAAGCTGCGCCGGTGGCAGTCGGTCGATCAACTCGTGAACGTGCTCGCGCGTGTCGGCCATGGGGTTATGCTATCAATGACATTGTACTGTAGGCGTTGGGCGCTAATCTCCGAAGTTCAGCAGCGGCTTTCCTCGATCCCCTATCGGCGACCGGTGACGACCCCGACCATTCATTCGACGAAAAGCGCTTCGTGACCTTTGGTATGTCCTCACTCGGCAGACTGCTCGCGGTAGCGCACACCGAGCGCGAAGGTGGAATCCGGATTTGTCACCGCCCGCCGGGCGACCGCGGCGGAAAGGAAACTCTATGAAGAAGGCTGAGAAGGCCCGCACCGAGGAGCTACGGCCACAGTATCAACGCTCGGATTTTGGGACTCTGGTCCCCTGGAAGTTCGTTAAACGGCTTGCCGCCAACTCGAATGTCGTCGTTCTTGATCCCGAGGTGGCGGATCTTTTCCCAAACGCGACTGCTGTCAACACGGCTCTGCGGTCCCTCGCCAGGATCGCCAAGCCTGCCTGCGTCCTCACCGCGCCGTTCGAGTCGCGCAAGCCGGCAGCGCGAAGGTGCAGCGCCAGTCAAATCCGCTCGATAGGCGGATCGAACATCAGGCGAATTTGCCGTATCGTCCGTATGTGCCGTCCATACTTGCCATATCGACCCACACCAGGACCGCCGCCTCCCCGCCAAGGCCCCTCCATCTTTAAGATTCTAAAATATCTTAACTGAATACAAAACGAACCCGAGTGCCCCCCTGCAGCGCTGCGGCGCCCTCGCCCGACCCTGATCTGACGCGCCGTGTTGCCCAAAACCGCCAGACCACCCACGCCCCCAAACCCCACGCCAGCCCGGCTGCAAAACGAACCCGAGCACACCAGGGCCACGACCCGCCCGGTGCAGAGCCCGCCCCCTTCATCCGATAGCACGGTAGACCATGCGAGTCGCCCTGCACACCACCTTTGCGGCCAGCAAGAAGGAGCCGCTCGCCGCGATGCTCGACCGCATCTACCAGGCGTTCCCGAACGCCGGTCTGAGCGAGCCCACGCTCCGGTTCACCTTCAGCGACGCCCCCCTCGCGGGCTATGTCTCGAGCGTCGACCGTGTACTAAAGCGCCTCCCGAACATGCGGCGGTTTCTGGCCAGCAACGCAGCCACGCCGGGGTTTCCGGAGGTGCGGCGGCTGTCCAACGCCGAATCCGGAGAGCCCGTTGCCTACTCCACCATTCAGGCGATCGCCGCCGGAGTTCCCCGCTCCTTCCCGTTCCACAGCGCCGCGATCCACCTCCACGCGCCCGAGTTCGGCGATCTCGCAGCGGGAGCATCGAAGCCCGGAGAAGCGCTGGTGGGAGTGACGCTGACCGATAACTGGTGGATCAACGGCCGCCGGCGCTTCCTTTCGGCGGTCACCATCGTGGAGGCGGACGCGGGGAGCAAGAAGCTGCCCGCCTTCCCGGAAGCCGTGGCGGCGGTCCTCGCCGCGTGCGGGAAGGTCAAGAAGACGATGCAGGTCCCGCTGACTCCCGCGGAACACCAACCGCAGCCGTCCACTGCCAGCGCCAACCCGGAAGGGGCCGCCGCCGTGCGGACGATTACTCAGGATTACCGGGCGCGCCTGAAGGAGATCGTCGAGCGGGCCGCGCTCCCGCACGATCTTCCGCCCGCATCGGAACTGCGCCAGGAAAGCCTGGGGCTCCGACCGGGCCCCATGAAACCCACCTTGGAGCAGGTGTTCAAGCCCATGGGATACACGTGCCGAGGCGAATCGGGGACCTTCACCCTGCGGCGCAAGACCCAGGCGGACCTGACCGCGCAACTGTACCTGGACGTCGGCTCGTGGAGCCGCCAGGTGACGGCGATCTATCAGGTCTTCGGAGTCGGATTCAAGGCCAACGTGACGATCCCGGTCGCGGCCCGCGCAGGCTCCGCGGCCCAATATCCCATCGGCGACGCCGAGCGCTGGCAGAAGATCGTCGAGAATCTGGCCGCCCTGGTCGCGGAGCTTGACCGGACTCTGGTTCCCGAAATCGAGCAAGCCGCGGGGCCGACGCCCGAGTGGTATCAGCCGGAAGCCTGAGGCGCACTCACCAGCGGTGTCGCGCTCGCCATCACCACAGCGGCGTTTTCCGCTTCCCCAGCTTGATCGTAAGACCCGTAGTGAGTTGAAGTCCCGCTTGGGCGCGGCCGGTATCGAGGTCCAGCAACAGCGCTAAGCCCGCGCCGAAATTGACGGTCAGCAACTGCCCCGCATCCAGGCCCAGATTGACGGGAAACAAGTTCGCGGTGAGCTGGGGCTGGGGGTTGCCGGCGCCCGAGATTTGAACTCCGGCTTGCGCGTAGGGCTGCCACCAGTGGAATCGTCCGCCCCAGAGCGCGCCGAAGCGATCCACGTCCGTGAGCTGCACAAAGGGGTTAAAGGTCCACGGACCGTTGGGGCTAACGAACGGCGTGCCGACCTGGACGCCCAAGTCGGCCTCCTGGTGCGCGCCGTCGTCCGGACCGCGGCGATATACGTTCTGCATGGTCAGGATGAACACGTCCTGCCGGGGTCCGCCCAGGAAAAACGTGGACTGGGCGCCCGGTTGCAGCTCCAAATGGTCGTAAACGAAACCGAGGGGCTGCAACGCTGGACTTCCGGGAGCGGCTGGAATGGGCACGTCCCAATCCGGAACTACTGGAACCTGGAGCGGCGGCCGAAGTAGGGGAAATGTAGTCAGCCTGAACGAGGGACGATCAAGCCCACCACTAATAATGTCCAGGTTGAGGTACGGGGGCGGGCCCAGGAGACTGGGACTGGGCCGAGGCTTGCGGCGCCTTTCGTATAGCTCGCCGAGCGATGGAAACTCGGGCAGCTCCAGCCGCAGTCCGACGATGGTCGTGGTGGCGACGCCCACCGGAAACAGGGCCCCGCGGGTTTCCTTGCCCACAATCCCGTCTACCAGTTTTAGGTGGTGGTCCCCCTGAAATTTCACTACGGCGTTGTAAGTGTTGTCGCCAAACTTGCCATCTTCAACGAGAGGCGGCTTCGCGCCCCAGACATTCAAGGCTTGCTGGATGGCTCTGACGTCTTCACCAATCGATCCTCTGGCCAGGTCCCTAAGCGCCATTAGAACCTCCTTGTCTCCGAAGCGCCGCGGCTGCTTCCCGAGGGTCAGTCCGCCGGACCGGTAAGGTACGGCGCAAATCCGCTACGCATCATTGTTTCCCGCGCAAGATTGGCGTTTATGGGATCGACGTAAAAGAACGCTCCGACGAGTTCCCGTCGAAGGATCACGCCGCCCATATATTTGTCGGGTTCGACCAGGTAGTCCAGCCCGGACTCGGTCAGAAGGTCCTCCAGGCGTTGGGCCTCGTTGAGTTTCTTGGCGATGTAGACCAGCTCCAGGTCTTTCTCGCCGAAGTAATCGGAATCCCTGCGCACGGGGCTTGCTAGCCGACCCGCTTCACGAAGCTGGCGTAGGCGTCGGCGCCGCCGTTCTTGATCAGCCAGTCCGCGTAGGCGTCGCCCGCCTTTTCCACGTTGGCCATTAAACTGGAGTCGCCGAACGCCGCCCGCATTTCCGCGATCAGCGGCTTCATGCGGACCCAGCACACCAGCATCTCCCGGCAATTCGCGAAGAACAACTCGGAATTAAGAACGCCCGAGTTCACGAAAGACGCGGCCATTTCCCAGTAGCTGGTGAACTGCCGAAAGCTGGCGTTGGCTTCCGAGCCGGGAGGGCACAGCTTGCCAAACTCCTCCATGGTCTTGCACTTGAATTTGGAAACGAACCACCATCGGGCGGCGCGCATTTTCTGTTCCCGGCGAAGCTCGTAGAGGCGCAACAACAGATTCACGTCGTCGTAGGTGGGCTGAGACAGAAGTGTCGACATAAGTTAAAGGGTAACCGATCCGCCAGCGTGAGAATTCGTCTAGCTTTGCTGCACCAGTTCACAGGATGACGCCTTCTCTTTGCCCGCCCGCTTTGTCGCCAGACGACGAACTCCACTGGCTGGCCTTGCGCATGACCCCCGGCCTGGGGACCCGGTCGGCCTTGTTGTTGGTCCAGCGCTTCCGCACCCCCCAAGCGATCCTGCGTGCGCCGCGGCACGAGTTGGAGGCCGCTGGAATTTCCGCCGGGTTGGCGCGAAGTCTCCACAGCGGGTGCGCTTTCGACGAAGCCGTGACGCAGCAGCAGAAGGCGGCCGAGGCGGGGGCGCAGTTGATCCCGCTGACCGATCCGCGCTATCCGCCCCGACTGCGGGACATCTACGATCCTCCGCCGATGCTGTTCGCCCGCGGGCGGGTGGAGTTGCTGCAATCCCTGATGCTCGGCGTGGTCGGGACCCGGCGGCCGACACCCTACGGGGTCCAAGCGGCGTCCCGCCTGTCCAAGGATTTGGCGGCGGCCGGGCTGACCATCGTCAGCGGCATGGCGCGTGGGATCGATACCGCTGCCCACCGGGCGGTCCTCGAAAACGGGGGCAACACGGTGGCCGTCTTCGGCTGCGGCGTCGACCAGTTGTATCCGGCCGAAAACCGCAAGCTGGCCGAGCAACTGGCCCAAGACGGGTTGCTGGTCTCCGAATTCCCCATGGGGACGCCGGCTTACCCCCAGAACTTCCCGGTCCGCAACCGGGTCATCGCCGGGATGAGTGTGGGCGTGTTGGTTGTCGAGGGCGGCGAGTATTCCGGCTCCTCGATCACCGCCAAACTGGCCGCCGAGCAGAACCGGGAGATCTTCGCGGTACCCGGAAACATCACCTCCAAGATGAGCTGGGGGCCGAATCTGCTGATCAAGCAGGGAGCCAAACTGGTCCAGGAATGGAACGACGTAGTGATGGAATTGCCGGCCGATGACCGCCGCCGGCTCTCGGATCAGCTCCGTAAACAATTGAATCTATTAGGCCCAGATGCGGCCGAATCCTTTCCTCGGGTACAATCATCTGTAGACTCCGGCCCCCTGACCGGCGTGGCTCGCTCCGTTTTGGCAGTTCTGAAGCCCGACGCTCCGGTGGGACTGGACCACCTGGTCGAAACCCTGGAGGGAACCACCCCGTCGGAGATCATTGCCGTGCTTTTCGAGCTGGAGATGGCCGGCCTGATCCGGCAGCTTCCGGGCAAGAACTTCCTGAGGGTATGGGCCGACTGACCGGCGCGCGGGGGGCGCCAACCGGACGCCCTCGCTCCGGCGTGGTAAGATTTCGGTTGTTTAAGGAGCGCGGCGTGGTCCGAAAAAGGCTCCGGGGTCATCATTGTTAATAGAGCCGGTGTCTGGCCGGCTGTAGAAGTGGAAGGTAAACGCAATCATCATGGCGGAAAAGAACCTCGTCATCGTCGAATCTCCGGCGAAGGCGAAGACCATCGGCAAATATCTGGGCAAGAACTTCGTCGTCAAAGCTTCGCTGGGCCACGTCAAGGATCTGCCCAAGAAAGACCTGTCCGTTGACGTCGACAACGACTTCAAGCCGGTCTACGAAGTCATCGAAGGCAAACGGAAGCTCATCGCGGAATTGAAGGCCGCGGCCAAGGGCGCCACGGCTGTCTACCTGGCGGCTGACCCGGATCGCGAGGGCGAAGCTATTTGCTTCCACCTGCAGGAAGAGCTGAAAGACGGCAAGAACGGCAACCAGAAGATCTTCCGGGTGATGTTCAACGAAATCACCAAGAACGCGATTCAGAAGGCCTTTGAGAAACCGTCTGCGGTGAACCTGCATTTAGTGGACGCGCAGCAGGCGCGCCGGGTGCTGGACCGCTTGGTGGGCTACAAGATCTCGCCGCTGTTGTGGGACAAAGTGCGGCGAGGGCTTTCCGCCGGGCGCGTGCAGACCGTGGCGCTGCGGTTGATCGTCGACCGGGAAAAACAGATACGGGCGTTCCAGAAGAAGGAATACTGGACCATCGATGTGAACCTGGCGGCCAAAAAGCCGCCGCAACTGAACGCGCATTTGGCCAAGAAGGACGAGGCCAACGTCGAGATCGGCGACGAAGCGGCCGCGCAAGCCATCGTGCAGACGCTCGACGGCGCAACGTACACGGTGCGGTCGGTCACCAACAAGGAAAAGCGCCGCCATCCGGTGCCGCCCTTCATCACCTCCACTTTGCAGCAGGAGGCGGCTCGCAAGCTGCGCTTCAGCGTGAAGCGCACCATGATGCTGGCGCAAAAACTGTACGAAGGCATCGAGCTGAGCAAGGAAGAAGGCGCAGTGGGTTTGATCACCTACATGCGTACGGATTCGACGCGTGTTTCCAACGACGCGCTGGACGAAGTGCGCGACATGGTCGGCACGCGCTACGGCGCCGATTACCGCCCAGCCGCGCCCAATGTCTACAAAAGCAAGAAGGACGCCCAGGACGCCCACGAAGCCATTCGGCCGACTTCGGCCATGCGGACTCCTGAGAGCGTTGAAGGGCTTCTGCCCGAAGACGAAATGAAGCTGTACCGGCTGATCTGGATGCGTTTTGTGGCCTCCCAGATGACGCCCGCCGTGTTCGACCAGACCACAATCGACGTGGAGGCGAAGGGCAAGGACAGCGCGATGTACCTGTTCCGCGCCACCGGCAGCGTCGAGAAGTTCGACGGCTTCCTCAAGGTGTACGTCGAAGGCAAGGATCAAAAGGACGAAGACGACGAGGAGTTGAAGCAGAAGCTGCCCGCGGTCGTCGCGGGCGAGGTGGTGAAGTTCCGCGCCATCCTACCCGAACAGCACTTCACCGAACCGCCGCCGCGCTTCACCGAAGCCACGCTGGTGAAGGAACTGGAAGCCGACGGCGTGGGCCGCCCCTCCACCTACGCGTCCATTCTTTCGACCATCCAGGAGCGCGAGTACGTGCGCAAGGACGGCGGCAAGTTCTTCCCCACCGAGCTGGGCATGGTGGTGACGGACCTGTTGCTCGAAAGCTTCGACGATTTGTTCGATGTCACCTATACGGCGCGTATGGAGGCCGAACTCGACGACATCGAAGACGGCAAGATCGACTGGCGCATGGCCATGAGCGACTTCTACGAACGGTTCCAGAAGGACCTGGAACACGCCGCTCTCCACATGACCGACATCAAGCGCATGGAGACGCCCACCGAGTTCGTGTGCGAGAAGTGCGGCAAGCCCATGGTGATCAAGTGGGGCAAGCACGGCAGCTTCATCGCCTGTACCGGGTACCCCGAATGCACCAACACCCGCGAAGTGACGCAGGAAGGCGCCACGGAGCAGGACGAAGCCGAGTATTGCGACAACTGCGGGCGTCCGCTGGTGCTGAAGAAGGGGCGGTTCGGGCAGTTTCTGGCGTGTTCCGGGTATCCGGACTGCAAGACCACCAAGCAACTGGGCGCGGCGCAGAAGCCGCAGGACGTGCCGCTCGACGAAACCTGCCCCAGTTGCGGCAGCAAAATGGTGAAAAAGTTCGGGCGCTTCGGCGAATTCGTGGCTTGCAGCAATTACCCCACCTGCAAATTCGTCAAGCAGAAAACCATCGGCGTGAAATGTCCGAACTGCAGCGAAGGCGAAGTGGTGGAGCGGCGCTCCAAGCGCGGCAAAACGTTCTACGGCTGCAACCGTTATCCCGAATGCGACTTCGTGGCCTGGGGCAAACCGATCGCGGAGAAGTGTCCGGAATGCGGCTCGGCCTACCTGATCGAGAAATTCCTGAAGGCCGGTCCGGTGGCGCAGTGTCCTAACGCCGAGTGCAAGTTCAAGAAGCCTCTGCCGCAAGAAGCGCCCGCGCCAGCTGAGGCTCCCGCCGCCGTCTGATGGCCGACGCAATCGCAGCGCCAGATTACGGTTTGGACGCGCCGGGCATCGTCCACAGCATGTTCAGCCGCGGAGCCTGGTCGCTGGGTATCGGGCTGGTGATGTTCCTGATCAATCGGGGCGAATACCCCGGTCCGGCGTTTAACTTGCTGGCCGCGCTGGGATCGCTGGGCGTGGTGTTCCTGATCGTCGGCGGAGTGATGGTGTGGTCGAGCCGGGTGGCGAAACTCGGGCTCCGCGACCAGTTGCTCGACGCGGTGAATCCGACGGGCGGCGAAAAGGTGTTGGATGTGGGCTGCGGGCTAGGCCTGCTGGCGATCGGCGCGGCCAAGCGTCTGGCGTCGAGCGGGCGTGTGACCGGAGTGGATGTGTGGAGCTCGCGGGATCTGGCCGGGCGCGGCCTGAAGATTGCCGGTGAAGTGACTGCGCGCGGCGCGCGGACGAGAGTGACGCAGGCTTCGGGCAACTCGGCCGAGGCGGCCCGCGAAAATGCCAAGCGCGAAGGCGTCGCCGACAAAGTGCGCTTTGAGACCGGCGATGCGCGCAAGCTGGTGTACCCGGAGGGGAACTTCGACGTGGTGGTGTCGTGCCTGGCGATCCACAACATCGGGGATCGCGAAGGGCGCGAACAAGCGGTGCGCGAAATGTTCCGCGTGCTCAAGCCCGGCGGGCGGCTGGCGGTGTTCGACCTGTTTCACGCGGCGCAATACGCCGAAGTGTTGCAAGCCGCAGGCGCCAAGGACGTGACGCTATCGGGCATTAGTTGGTTGTGGTGCGTGCCGGGGCGGACGCTGACGGGAAGGAAGTAGCCACATATACATGGCAAAACCTTCACTGTAGACGCCCTAGACCATTTTCTGAGTATTTATAGACCATAGCCGCAGTGGCGAAAATGGGCTGTTGCGTGTTCTGAATTCAGCGCAGTAAGGGCCGCGGCCACGGCATGCTCCAGCAATTCCAGTTGGCGGATCTTCCAAGCTCGCAAC
>DATNJC010000013.1:0-95980 GCA_035604115.1 Bryobacteraceae bacterium
GTTGCGAGCTTGGAAGATCCGCTAACTGGAATTGCTGGAGCATGCCGTGGCCGCGGCCCTTACTGCGGTGAATTCAGAACACGCAACAGCCCATTTTCGCCACTGCGGCTATGGTCTATAAATACTCAGAAAATGGTCTAAGCGTGCAACGTAGAGTGAGGATGGATGCCCGCCGGTTGCTGGATAAACCGGTCGTTGATAAGCGGACGTACACAGACATGCTTCTTCCTGCCGGTGGGAAGTAAAACCTCGGTCCGGGAGCTCCCGATTTTATTGTTTTTTGAACTTCAGGCGTTGCAGCACCTCGCTCGTAGTGTAAGTGTCCAGTGTCAGTGGGGCAGCGCCCTGCGCTGCCAGCCCCGCACCAAGCCGCGAGATGGCCCGCGCCGTGCACATGCGACAGCGTTGACTTGCGTTTCAAACCGGAGGAAACACCATGCGCGACGCCCATCGAAAAGCCGCCGAGCAGCACGAACTGGCGGCTCACGCCCACCGTACCGCTGCCGAACACAATGAAAAAGGCGAAAACGAATCGGGAAACTGGCACTCGGAACGGGCGCTGGAGTACTCGGATCGTGCTTACAAGCTCGCCCAGGAAGCCCACTCCAAGTCGGGCCAGGTGGTGACTCTTTAATATGTCCCAACGTTCCAGCAACGGATCGCACTACGAAAACCACCCCCGGGCCGCCGAGCTGCATGACGCAGCCGCACATGCCCACCGGGTCGCCGAGCGGCAGGGAAAACAGGATCACCTCACGGGGCACGAACATTCACGGCAAGCCCTGGAGCTATCCAAGAACGCTCATCGCCATACCGAGGCGGCTACCGCCGGACACGTGATCGCGTTCGGCCATGAAGACATCGCCGCGCTCGCTTATAAACTCTGGCAAGCCCGAGGGTGTCCAGACGGGTCGCCCGACGAGGACTGGTTCCATGCCGCCGAGCAATTGCGATCCCACAGCTACTCCCATTAGTGCCACGCCCCTTGATCCCACCGCGGACGACCTCTGTCCCAAATGCAGCGTGGCAATGGAGCCCATCGAGATCGGCGTGGAGGGACTGCCGCTTCAGCGCTTGCAACTCTGTCCGCGCTGCTACCTGGTGATCTGGAGCGATCAATACGGCCTTCACTCGCGGCAAGGTGTGCC
Organism: Bryobacteraceae bacterium; assembly: GCA_035604115.1. Taxonomy (GTDB): domain Bacteria; phylum Acidobacteriota; class Terriglobia; order Bryobacterales; family Bryobacteraceae; genus Palsa-187. The sequence goes on from DATNJC010000013.1 coordinate 1,149, forward strand.
GATGAAAAAGGGCTTCAACCCGGCGAGCGGATCAATGGGGACCGAACCAATGAGGACCGGATCGGCGGAGCTCGATCCCAGGCGGCTGACCAGTGATCCGGAGGAATGCTGACGCGTTTCAGCCGGCGCTGGCCAGCAGCTCCTCGCCCGCACTCCACGGCTGGCCGGCCACGCTGTCGGCGGCCTCCTGGCAGGCGATACACGAAGCCGTCCAAGGCACCGCCGCCAGCCGTTTCATACTAATCGTCTCTTCGCACTCGATGCAGATCCCGAACGTACCGCGATCGATGCGCGCGAGTGCCGCGCGCACCGCACGCTGCAGTTTGGCGTTGCGATCCAGAGTGTCAATCGCCAGATCGCGTTCCTGGCCGAGTTGAATCCGGTCCAGCTCATCCGGACACGGCTCAACGGCAAGCGCGCCCCGGCCGTGATTCTCCTTCGCCAGTTCATTCCGTTTGCTGGTCAAGATACTTCGAAATTTGTTCAGTTCCGTCGTGGTCATTGCAACGTCCTCCGTTGAAGCGATACCTGAAGCACGGCGTGGGCCGAAGTGGTGTGGTTGGCGAATTGCTCGACTGGCGGTTAGGAAGGAAATCACAGACGAAACCGAGCACGAAGGATCAGATCAAAGGCAAGCTTCACGCAATGAAAGGCAAAGTGAAAGAGAAAGCGGGACAGGTAACGGACAACCCGAACCTGGAGGCCGAAGGCCTAGCCGAGCAGCTCGCCGGCAAGGTCCAAAACAAGGTCGGGCAAATTGAAAAGGTGCTGGAGAAATAAAAGGAGGCGCGTCGGGCCGGCGCTCATTGGCGGCATTGTGCCGCTGGTGGCGGGCCCGACGAATCCGGCTTAAATCTCAGAAGAAAAGGAAGAACGACCATGTTGCTACTCATCATCATCCTGATATTGCTTTTTGGCGGCGGCGGAGGCTACTACGGCCATACCCGCTGGGGTCCCGGCGGCGGCGCCGGCATCGGACTCGGCACCGTGTTGATCATTCTCCTCATCGCCTATCTTTTGGGCGGCTTCCGCTAGGCGGCGCTCGCCACTCCCACGTTTATGGAACTCCAGCATGGTTGTCGAAGCGAGTACGGCCCGCTCGAGTTGCGAATTCAAATCACCGACAGCTTGAACGGGTTCACGGTTTACGTGGAAGATTCACGCCAGGCGCACCAGCCTGTGGTCGACGAACACGAGGTGCAAAGCACCTTGGAGTCCGCGCAAGAGAGCGCGGTCTTACGCGCGGACGAATACTTGAAGGGGCGTAACGAAAACTGCGGTCACAAAGTGGACTGGAGATGCTCGTGACGCCCCGTGGTCACCTGACCTTCCGAGGTCAGTCGCCGGAAGCCGGACCCGCACAAAGCACTGGTTCTATCCCGCTCTAAGGTTTGGATCGCGAATTGCCTTTGTAGTCCTGGAAGGAGCAACAAAAATATGCCTTTAGTAAACCTAGTCATCGCGCTGGTCATCGTCGGCTTGGCGTTGTGGCTGATCAATAACTTCATACCGATGGCCGCCAGCATCAAGACGATTCTGAACATCGTGGTGGTCGTTGCGGTTGTGGTTTGGGTATTGCAGGTGACGGGACTGTGGGGGCCCGTGTCCACCTTTCGGCTTTCTTCGCGTTGAGCCGCGACCCTTATGACCCAAGAAGGATACGGGCAAGCTTATCAAAGAGGATTCGTCAGAACGGTTCGTATTCTTCGTTCTCGCGGCGCGTCCATGCACAGTGCCGAAGATCTCGCCCAAACCGCCTGGTTGCAGGGATGGCAGAAGCTGGATCAGCTTCGGGACGAGGGAATGATCGTAAGCTGGGTCATCGCCATCGCCATCAACTACCACCGCCGGGACAGACGAGTCGAAGCTCGTTTTCAGGATCTGCCTGAGATCCATGGGTACGCCGGAGTCGATTTGGCGCCGGTCGATGCGGCCAGGATCCTCAGCCTCTGCCCGCCCAGCGATCGGTTGCTCTTTGAGCAGCAAATGGGCGGCTTGACGACCAAGGAAATCGCGAAGAAACAAGGCGTCTCCGCGACCGCGATCCGGATCAGGCTGTTGCGCGCTCGCCGGGCCGTCCGGACACGGATGGATGACCGGGCGGCCAAGCTCCGGGAGGTTGCCCGGAGCCAAGAGTGCGCGGCTACCGCCGCTTAGCAGCCGGAACCGCCGCGGACGCTCCAGCAGCGGACTTGATGGCCTCCAGCCGGAGGAATCCCGCGGCGGCGCGTACGCGGACGGCTTCCTTTTTATCGTCCAGCAACGGAATCAAACTCGCTTCCAAGGTGGGATCGTCGCGCACCGCCAGCGAATGGACCGCGGCGGCCCGCACCGACCAGTCCGAATCGGTGAGCGCATCCTGAAGCGCCCGCAAGACCTCCGGACCCGTGTCGCGGCTGAGGAGCAGCGCCGTCGCCGCGCGTCCGGAGACGCCCGGGTCCGCGAGGATTCCCAGCAGCGAGGAGACACCCGCGCCCAAGCCCGGGACGGGAGCGAAGTTGGCGCCCTCCCGCAGCGAGAACAGGAACAATGTCGTGGGCGTGTACAGCATCCGGAGTGCATCCCGTTTCTGTCTGGTGATAAAACTGGATTGGCTCTTAATATCGCGGCTGAGAACCGCGACCAGCGCCTCGCGGCCCGCCGGCTCGTTGAGCGTCCATAGCGCCTTGGCGGCGGCGAAGCTCACTTCAGGAACGTCGCTGTCGAGCGCCATCAGCAGCGTGGCGACGGTGCGCTGGCTTCTCAAGTCCACCAGACTAGTGATGGTGGCCAAGCGAACCTCGACGTCCTTGTCCGCCAGCATCGCCTCCAGCTGGGAGAGGTACGGCTCCGTCGGGCTGACCAGGCCCAGCGATTGCACCGCGTGTTTCCGCGTGTCCGGATTCTTGTCCTTCAGTGAGTCGGCGATAAGGGTGCGGGCTCGATCCTGCGTGGACACCTGGCTGAAGGCGGTGCCGGTTAACAAAAGGGGAATTAAAACAAAGGTTCGCATAATCAACTCCGTGCGCCGGCGGATTTGCCGGCGCGGGTAAAGACGATCGCTATCGGATCTCAACTTTGAACAACACGTGGTCCGGGTGCTCGTGACGCCACCTGAAGTACTCCCTCTGTTGGGCGGCCTTCACTCGGTTGAACTCCCGATAATCCCGGTGTTGCTCTCCGAGGTAAACGCGGTAGGCACGATCTTCTTGGCCGTCCCACGTGTGATAGTCGTGGCCGTCCCGATCGTAGTACCGCCGGTCATGATGATCGTCGGCTCTCATCGCCACTGGGGCGGTCAAAGCAGCGGCGGCGAAAAACGCGGTTAGGATCAAAAAACGACGCATATCGATACTCTCCCGCTGGTAGCAAGGGCACGTCAGTAGCCTTTCCATTTGCCAGTGACAATTCGTCCGGAAGGCCGCGCCTCCTAGAAGAAGAATGACGTTATTAGGTCAAATGACCTCGCACGGTCAGCATCGCGCCTGGAATCTCTTGTAACAACAGTGGAAAGCGGCGGCAACGCGGGATGGAACCAGGCGTGCTCCCATCGCAGCGTGTGGAACCTGTCATCAGGCCGCACCAAATCAGCATCCAGAGGAGAGAAGAAATGACATTCTTAAGAGCAGCACCCGCCGTGCTTGGCATGGCCCTTTTAGGCGCGGCATTCTCGCCCAACGCCAAAGCAGACGATTACGACAAAAAGACCACCTTCACGTTTAGCGCTCCGGTGGAGATTCCGGGTGTCCATATCCAGGGCTATGGCGTGTTGCCGGCTGGAACCTATGTGTTCAAGCTGGTGAACTCCTCGTCCGACCGGCACATCGTGCAGATCTTCAACCGGGACGAGACCATGATCTACGCCACCATCCTCGCGATACCGAACTATCGCCTCCGGCCGACAGACAAGACCGTGATCACCTTTAACGAAGGGATCCGAGGCGCACCGGAAGCGCTGCGTGCCTGGTTTTATCCCGGCGCCAATTGGGGCGAAGAATTCGTCTATCCGAAGGCCAAGGCCGTGGAACTGGCCAAGGTGAGTAACCTGCCCGTTCTGGCACACGTATCCGAGGTGAAAGTGGAGGTCGAGAAGCCCGACGCACCCCAGGTGGTCGCGCAACTGCAAGAGTTGCCGGTCGTGGCCGTCAGGCCGACGGGAGAAACGGTGGAGCTCGCACAGGTGGTCCAGACTGCGCCGCCGCCGACTGCGGTTGTCGCCAATCCGGCGCCCGCGCAGGTTCCTCTGACCGAGCTTCCCGCAACCGCGAGCCAGTTGCCGCTGATCGCGTTGTGCGGGTTGCTGGCGCTGGGCGGCGCCTTGACCATTGGATTCATTAGAAAACGCGCCCTGTAGTCCGATTCGCCCGTAGTTCGAGCGTTCGATGGCGCGCCAGATTCTGGCGCGCCCTTAGTCCGAGGGGTGGAGTTAAGCAAGGCCCGAATCAAGAAAGGAAAGAGAAAGATGTCCGACAACAATATCGTGGTAGCGGTTTACGCCGCGCACGTGGACGCCGAGCAAGGCGTCAAGGAGCTGCAAAAGTCCGGGTTCGACATGAAGAAACTGTCGATTGTGGCCAAGAATCCGCACGCCGAAGAACAAGTCGTGGGGTTCTACAACGCCGGCGACCGCATGAAGCATTGGGGCGGCGCGGGCGCCTTCTGGGGCGGCATGTGGGGCCTGCTGTTTGGCGCTGCGTTTTTCGCCATTCCGGGCGTCGGACCGGTGCTGGTGGCCGGGCCGCTGGTGGCCTGGATCATCGGTGCACTGGAGAACGCCGCGCTGGTGGGCGGAGTCAGCGCCATTGGCGCGGGCTTATACAGCATCGGCATTCCCAAGGACAGCGTGCTGAAGTACGACATCGCACTCAAGACCGATCAGTTCCTGCTGCTGGTGCATGGAACGGCGGAGGAAGCCGCTCGGGCGCGCGACCTGATCAAGGGCACGCATCCCATCGAACTGGACACTCATCGCTTGAAACATGCCGAAGAACGTGAGCCAGTCCATGCTGTCGCGGCGAGGTAGCGCGTTGCGGCAGAGAGTCGTCCCGCTATTGGCGCCGCCGCTGCGCAAGAACCGTCCGGAAGGGGCGGGTTCTTACGAGACCAAGGCGCGGGGAATGGCGGTGCTCACCACGCCGCTGCTGAACAAAGGCACCGCATTTACCGCGGAGGAGCGGGAGGCTCTGGGACTTACCGGTCTATTGCCGCCTGTCATCAGCACCCTGGAAGCCCAGGTGACCTGCGCCTACGCCCAATACCAGCGGCTGCCGGATGCGCTGGGCAAGAATATCTACCTGACCGCGCTGCACGACTGTAACGAGGTCCTGTTCTTCCGCCTGCTCTCGGAGAACCTGCGGGAGATGATTCCGATCGTCAACGACCGCACGGTCGGCCTGGCGATGCAGCAGTATCACCACGAGTGCCGGCGTCCGCGCGGCGTGTACCTTTCGATCGATCATGCCGACGCCATCGAAGAAGCCTTCGGAAACCTCCGGGCGGGTCCCGACGACATCGACTTGATTCTGGCCACGGATGCGGAGCAGATCTTCGGCATTGGCGATTGGGGCGTCGGCGGCATCGAAATCTCCATCGGCAAACTGGCCATCTATACCGCGGCGGGCGGGATCGACCCGACCCGCGTGATCCCGGTGATGCTGGATGTGGGCACCAACCGCGACAGCCTGCTGGCCGACCCGATGTACCCGGGGAACCGGCACGCGCGGGTTCGCGGCGAACGCTACGACGTTTTCATCGACGCCTATGTCAAGGCGGTCACGAAGCTGTTTCCCAACGCTCTGCTGCAGTGGGAAGATTTTGGACCCGGGAACGGACGCCGCATCCTCGAAAGACATCGCCGCCAGATCCGCACGTTCAGTGACGATCTGCAGGGCACCGGGGCGATCACGCTCGCGGCGGCGGCTTCCGCGATGCGCATCTGTGGAACGCTGTTGCGGAATCAGCGCATCGTGATTTTCGGCACCGGCGTCGCCGGCATCGGCATCGCCGACCTGATTCGCGATGTGATGATCGACGGGGGCTTGTCCAGCGAGGATGCGACCCGGCGGATTTGGTGCGTGGACGTGCACGGACTGCTCACCAACGATATGGGCGACAAGCTGCACGACTATCAGGCCTCCTATGCCCGCCCAGCCGCGGAAGTGAAAAGCTGGAGGCGCGGTGAGACGGCCCGGGCGATCGGCTTGGCCGAAGTGATTCGGCAGGTGCGGCCTACCATACTGATCGGCACATCGGGAACCGCGAACGCGTTCACGGAGACAATCGTAAGAGACATGGCCCGGCACACGGAGCGGCCCATTATCTTTCCGCTTTCCAGTCCGCCCGCGCTGGCCGAGGCCACTCCGGCCGATCTGATCGCCTGGACCGAGGGGCGGGCGTTGATCGCGACGGGCAGCCAGTTCACACCGGTCACTCACAGGGGGATCACCCATGTCATCGGCCAGGCGAACAATGCCATGTTGTACCCTGGGCTGGGCCTTGGCACGATTGTGTCCCGGTCCCGCCTGATTAGCGTCGGCATGCTTACGGCTGCGGCCAACGCGTTGTCCAGTCTGGTCGCCGTCCGCCTGCCCGGCGCATCGCTGCTTCCCCATATCGACGACCTGCGCAGCGTAACGGTGACAGTTGCCGTAGCGGTGGCGGAGGCGGCGGCAGCGGAAGGATTAGCCCAGGTCAAACTCGACGACATCGTTCAACAGGTGGAAGATGCGATGTGGCAGCCCGAGTATCGCCAGATTCAAGCAGTGTGACGATCGCTGTCGCCGGCGGCCGCTAGACAATGGGCCACGGAAATGAGGGTCTTGGTCGGAAAAGCATCTTTAAGGCGGGCCTTGCTGTGGGTCCAGAGGGTACTCTTTGCGGGCGCAATCCTGATGCTGGGTTACTGCGGGTTTGTTCTGGTGGACGCCTGGATCTTCCAGCATCGGGAACGGCAAAGTCTCGAACTTCTGTTGCATGAAGAGCACGCGGCCAAGGGACCATCGACCACTGCGCCCGCTGCGCCTGGATCCATTCCCGCCATTGGGCCCTTCATCGGACCGGCTATCGGACCGGACGGACTGATCGGTAGCATGGAAATCCCGCGGATTGGGGTGGCTGTGGTTGTCGTGGAAGGAACCGGCAAAGCTACACTCCGGCGAGCGGCTGGGCACATTGTGGGGACGGGACTGCCGGGACGGCCTGGCAATGTGGGCATCGCCGGCCACCGCGATACGTTTTTCCTGCCCTTGCGAAATGTCCAGCGCGACGATCTCATCACGCTGACCACGTTGCGCGGGGAGTTTCGCTACCGTGTGGTATCTATCAAAGTCGTAGGCCCTTACGACGTGGCAGTCTTGAATCCCGATGGAACTGAGATCCTGACCCTCGTCACGTGTTATCCGTTCAACTTCGTGGGCGCGGCTCCGGAGAGATTTATCGTGCGGGCTGAACGAATCACCTGATACGGCAAGGGCGCTTCTGCAATGTGACGATGCCCGGCTGGCGCCCTACCGATTTGATCGATCTAATACTCCATCGATTGTCCGCGCCCATGGCCTGCGGGTGAGGCTCCGTTATCGTCGGGGATTTCGCAGATCATTGCTTCGGTCGTCAGCATCAGGGCGCTGATCGACGCCGCGTTCTGGAGCGCTGAACGGGTCACCTTGGTGGGGTCGATGACGCCGGCCTTGACCAAGTCTTCATACTCACCCGTGGCGGCGTTGAAGCCGTAGTTATGGTCTTTGTGGGCCAGGATCTTCTCCATGAGAATCGCGCCCTCGTACCCCGCGTTGCCGGTGATCTGGCGGATCGGTTCCTGGCACGCGCGCTTGATGATGTTCACGCCGGTCTGCTCATCGCCTTCCGGCTTGAGCGAGTTCAATGCGACGGCCGCACGTAACAGCGCAATTCCGCCGCCCGGAACGATCCCTTCCTCGACGGCTGCTCGCGTCGCGTGCAGCGCATCTTCCACGCGCGCCTTTTTCTCTTTCATCTCGGTCTCGGTTGCCGCGCCGACTTTGATGAGCGCCACGCCTCCCGCCAGTTTCGCCAGCCGTTCCTGGAGTTTTTCGCGGTCGTAATCGGAAGAGGTCTCCTCGATCTGGGCGCGGAGCTGCTTGATCCGGCCCTCGATGTTCTTGGGAGTCCCGCCGCCGTCGATGATCGTCGTCATGTCTTTGGTGATCGTGACGCGCTTGGCGCGGCCAAGATCCTCGAGAGTCACGCCTTCGAGTTTGATGCCCATTTCTTCAAAGACCGGTTTGCCGCCGGTGAGAACCGCGATGTCCTCCAGCATGGCCTTGCGACGATCGCCGAAACCGGGCGCCTTCACCGCGCACGCGTTCAGCGTGCCACGCAGCTTGTTCACCACCATGGTGGCCAGGGCTTCGCTTTCTACTTCCTCGGCGATTACCAGCAAGGGCTTGCCGGCACGCACGACCTTTTCGAGCAGCGGAAGCAGATCCTTCATGTGCGCGATCTTCTTTTCGTGGATCAGGATGTAGGGGTCCTCGAGCACGCACTCCATCCGCTCGGGATCGCTGACGAAGTACGGCGACAGGTACCCGCGGTCGAACTGCATGCCATCCACGGTTTCGAGCTCGGTCACCATGGTCTTCGATTCTTCTACCGTGATGACGCCGTCCTTGCCCACCTTCTTCATCGCTTCGGCGATGATGTTTCCAATGGTCGCGTCGCCATTGGCGGAGATAGTGCCGATTTGGGCGATCATGTCGCCAGTTACCGGCTTGGAGTGCTTTTTCACTTCTTCAAGAACCATCTCGACGGCCGTCTCGATGCCGCGCTTCAGGGCCATCGGGTTCGCGCCCGCAGCCACGCTCTTCACGCCCTCGCGAAAGATCGCCTGCGCCAGGATGGTAGCCGTGGTGGTGCCGTCGCCCGCGACGTCGGAGGTCTTCGACGCGACCTCGCGCAGCATCTGGGCGCCCATGTTCTCGAGCGGATCTTTGAGCTCGATCTCTTTCGCCACGGTCACGCCATCTTTGGTGATGGTCGGACCGCCGTATTTCTTCTCCAACACGACGTTGCGGCCTTTAGGTCCCAAGGTGATCTTCACGGTGTCCGCGAGCAGGTTGACGCCGCGCAAGATTGCTTGCCTTGAATTCTCGCTGTATACGATCTGTTTTGCTGCCATAGTTTTCTCCTATTGCCTCAGGAAGCCTTCGCCAGCTTCGCCGGGGCTTCCACGATGCCGAGCACTTCGTCCTCGCGAATGACCAGTAAATCCCGACCATCCAAATGGATTTCGTTGCCGGCGTATTTGCCCAGAAGAATGCGGTCCCCGACCTTCACGTCGAGCGGGACCAGTCGGCCGTCTTCGAGGCGTTTGCCTTTTCCGACGGCCGTCACCTCGGCTTCCTGGGGCTTCTCTTTGGCGGAATCCGGAATATGCAGGCTGCCCTGCATCTGTTTCTTGTCTTCAATCCGTTTGACCACGATGCGGTCATAGAGCGGGCGAATTGTCATGGTTGCCTCTTTCTTTCGTTAGCCTTGCTTTAGATCAGGTGTTAAGTCGTTTCGCGTACGCGATTTCGCGCGCTGACCACGCGCGGTCAGATGACCACATATGGTCGGTCATCCGGTGGCCGGGCTTCACTCTACGCGGCGTTGGCGTCCGCTGCCGAGTCGATCATGTGTTGCAGAGTCGCTTTCGTGCTGGTTCGGGAAGCCCGATCGGGAATGCAGGCGACCGATTCCTTCGCCTGCTCCAGGTTCAAGACGTACTCGCCGCGCATTGCGCCCAGCAGACCTCTACGTGCGGCCTGCAGGTGTTCCATCAGCAGGCCACATGGTCCAGTACTCCGCGTGCCGCCAGCCGCGCCGCCGAGACCCGCGATCAATCCATCCAGAGACGTCAGATCGCGGCCCTGTTGCTGGGGCATCTGGTTCGGCATCACTTGGACGCAACGGCCATCGATTTCGTGCGCTCCACCGATTTCTCGAGAGCAAGCTTGGATGCTTCGGCCGCCTTAGCAGCGTGATCGCAAGCGGTTACCGCGTGCTGCTCGCAGGCCTCGTGGGCCCCCTTGTTGCTTTGTTCCGCGGCGGCGCGGTGACTCTTAGCCGCTCTTTCATGGTGGTACGCAGCGTTGGTGTGTGCATCTTTTGGCATTTACGGACTCCTTCTCACGGCGGCGTCTCCGGCGTGTACCTGCCACTTCTAAGTGCACGAAGGTGCCCAATGCTCTCCATGTCTGCCACGGCCCGAACCGTAAGTCGTGGACCGTGATTCGGCGGGCTGAGAGTGGAGGTTCGGCCGCGAAAGGTGGTAGTCCGCGTGCAGCGGCCATGTCGGGCGGCGCGGTGGCTGGCAAAGCGGAAAGACGGCGGGACGGTGAGAAAAACAACACAGGGAAATTGCGACGATGGATTCGACAAACATCAGCCCGGCAGCCACATCCACAGCGACAGCTGATGCTCCGGCTGCAACGCCTCCGACGGATCGTTATCTGAAGTTTCGAGCCCTGCTGCAGCGACGCAGATGGTGGCTGATTGCGACACTCCTCGTCGCCGGTGCAGGCGCCTTAGGCTATCACTGGGTGTTTGGCAAAGCCAAGGTTCTCTACACCACCGCTACCGTCGAACGCGGCGATGTGGAAAGCACGGTCGTGGCGGCGGGCATCCTGCAGCCGGTCCTGTATGTCGATGTCGGCGCTCAGACCTCCGGGAAGCTTCAATCGCTGAAGGTCAAGCGAGGCGATCAAGTGGTAAAGGACCAGTTGCTCGCTGAAATCGATCCGGTTCTGGCGGACTCCGCGCTCACGGCGGCCAACGCAACACTCCAAAGCGTCACCTCGCAACGCGCCTTGAAAGAGGCGCAACTGGTGCTGGCCCAAGCGCAGCGGGACCGCAACGATAAATCCTTTGCGGAGGGCATCATCTCCGCCAGCGACCGTGACGTCACCCAGGCGAACTTCGATGTTGCTGCCGCCGACACCGCTTCCCTCTCGGCGCAGATGAAGCAAGCTACGGCGGCGGTGGACACCGCGAAAGCCAATCTGGGTTATACCAAAATCACGGCGCCGATGGCCGGCGAAGTCGTTTCCATCACTACTCTCGAAGGGCAAACGGTCAACGCGAGTCAGCAGGCGCCGAATATCCTGCGCATTGCCGACATCAGCACGATGACGGTCTGGGCGCAAGTCTCGGAAGCCGACATTGTCCGCGTCAAGGTCGGCCAGGACGTCTATTTCACTGTCCTGGGCGGGCCCCGGCGCTGGAACGGCACGGTCAGGCAAATTCTCCCCAGTCCGGAACTCATCAACAACGTGGTGTTCTACGACGTGCTGTTCGATATCCCGAATGCGGATCGCCAACTGGACATCCAGATGACGGCGCAAGTCTTCATCGTGCTGGCACAAGCTAAGGGTGTCTTGCTGATACCGGTCGCCGCCATCGGCAATGCCGGCGAAGGCGCGCAGATCAACGTGCAGGTGCTGAAAGCCGATGGCAGCATCGAGCTGCGCCCCATCAAGATCGGTATCAAGAGCGAAATCTCAGCGGAGGTCACGGACGGTCTCAAAGAGAAGGAAAAGGTCGTGATCCGGGGAATCACGGCACAGAGCAATACGAAAAGCGGGCTGAACGCTGGGAAGGCCCCTTAATGTCTTCGCCGCTGCTCGAACTGAATGCGATCAGCCGCACTTATACGTCGGGCGGCGCACCGCTGACCGTGCTCAGGGAAGTCAGCTTAGCGATTCAGAGTGGCGAATTCGTCGCCATTATGGGCGCTTCCGGCTCAGGCAAGTCGACGCTCATGAACATCATCGGCTGTCTCGACAAGCCGACGACCGGCACCTATCGTATCCGCGGCGTCGAAGTCGCCAGCCTCAACGGGGACGCGCTGGCAGCACTGCGGCGCGATACCTTTGGTTTCATCTTCCAGCGCTACAACCTGATGTCCGATCTGACTGCTGTCGAAAACGCGGAAGTTCCAGCGGTGTACTGTGGCATGGCGAAAACGCAGCGCGCGGCGCATGCCAGCGACTTGTTACGAGAACTCGGACTGGGCGAGCGGCTGCAACACCAACCCAATCAGCTCTCCGGCGGCCAGCAGCAACGCGTCAGCATCGCCCGCGCGCTGATGAACGGAGGGCCGGTGATCCTGGCCGACGAACCTACCGGGGCGCTGGACAGCCAGGGCGGCAAAGACGTCATGGCCATTCTCGAGAAGCTGCATGAGCAAGGACACACCATCATTGTGGTGACCCACGACAGCGACATCGCGGCTTACGCCCACCGCATCGTTCGCATTGCCGATGGACGGATCACATCCGACGAGCCGCAGCAGAAAGGGGAGGCAGGGAACCAGTCGCAGACGGACAAAAGGGAGGAAGACGCCAAACCGGGGGTGGCGGTGCTGGGCGAATCTCTCAAGATGGCGTGGCGCTCGCTGGTGCACAATCGCATGCGGACCGCGCTGACCATGCTGGGCATCATCATCGGCGTCGCCTCGGTGGTGGCGCTGATGGCGATCGGCAACGGCGCGAAGCAGGACGTCCTGGAGCGCATCCAGGCCATGGGCACGGACTTGTTGACGATTGTCCGCGGACCGCCTGCCGTTCGCGCCTCCGCCGTCGTCGTAACCAGTTTCCTGCCTGAAGATTTGCCCTCTATCAGCAGTCTTCCGGGTGTTGCTATGGCGATTCCGGAAACGAACGTGTCATCGCTGCTGCGCTTTGGCAGCCAGGACCTGACGGTCACGGCGGTCGGAACCGGCGAAGACTTTCCGCAGGTGCATGATTGGCCGCCCCAGTCCGGCGTATTCTTCTCGGCGGACCACGTGAAGACCTATGCCCAGGTCGTCACGCTGGGCCAGACCGTCGTCACGAACCTGTTCCCCCAAGACATGAATCCGTTGGGCCAGTATGTGCTCATTGGCAGCTCGCCTTTCCTGGTCATCGGCGTTATGAGCAGCAAAGGCTTGAGCTCGCGGGGAGACGATATGGATAACTCCGTCTGGCTGCCGTACACCACGGCCGGAGCGCGCATCTTCGGACAGCGTTATTTCAACGATATCGTGGTGCGAGTGAAGCCCGGCGCGGACATGGGCGTGGTACAGGCCGAACTTCATGCGCTGCTGATGAAACGACATGGGACGGAAGACTTTAACATCCGGAACATGGCCGATACCATCGCCACGGCCAATGCAACGCAGAACACGCTCACTTATCTACTGGCCGCGATTGCCGTGATCTCGCTGGTGGTCGGCGGCATTGGAGTGATGAACATCATGCTGGTCTCGGTCACCGAACGGACCCGCGAAATCGGCATCCGCATGGCGATTGGCGCCCGCGGCTTCGATGTATTGTTTCAGTTTCTAACCGAAGCCGTGATGGTTTGCTTTATTGGCGGGCTGGCGGGTGTCCTCGCCGGCATTGGCGGTGGTTTGGCGACTTCCACGATTGCCGGCTGGCGCGTGATCTTCACGGTTGCACCGATCGCCATTGCCTTCACGTGTGCGTTTCTGACGGGGATCATCTTTGGTTATCTTCCGGCTAGAAAAGCCGCTCAACTCGACCCCATCGAGGCGCTGGCGCGGGATTAGGAACGCCCCCCGGGTCCGTTGTTCCGCTAATTTTGCGGTTTCGCCTCGTTCTTGAGGAACTCGTCGAAATTAACGTTGTCTTCGCACACCATCTCCGTGACGTTCCATTTCGGCCGCAACTGAAACTTGATCTGCCCACCCCAAGGCTTGGTGTACGCCTTCGGATCTTCGATGTTGATGTCGATTTGCAGAGTGTTCTGATCGACGCGCAGGATGCGCTCGACGACATGCAGAGCGTCGCTGTGCGGATGACCGGCCCGGTCGATCCAGGTCTTGTCGTTAAGGCCGATGGTGTCGACCACGAGTGTGTTTCCCTGCCACTGACCGGTCGAATCTCCAAACCAGGTTGCACCCAGATCCGTGTTGTGCGGACGACCGTCTGTCCAGATCTGGCGGATAAAGTGGTTAAACTCGAAAACCATGAGCACGCGGCCGGGAGTCTGAATAATCTCCATGGGAAACGGTTGCAGGTAGATCCGCGGCGTTCCGGGAGGAAAACATCCGACCGCGTTCACCGTAGTGGGATTCACGGGGTCGTTGGAATCCGCGACCGCTCGGGGTCCGAAGGAAGGCTTGGTGGCTTTGAATCTTTCTTGCGCCCAGGCCGTCATGGGCGGCTCTTCGCGGGTGAAAGCATACGACAGATAACGAGTCTCCGGGGAAGAACGGAGGTTCCAAACTCCGGAAATGTTCGGCACGGCGGCCGGAGCGGGTCCCGGCTGTTGAGCGAACAGGAAGGCGGGAACGGCAAGCGCCGCCGCCAGCGCAAACAGCGATCGCATCCGGCTAATCTCCCACCTCAGTCTTGAGCTCTTGTCCGTTTACGGTAGTCTTCGTAATCCGCAGAGCAGGCGCGCCGCTTGTCGCGCGCCAACCGGTGAGCGTGACTTGATCCCCTTCTTTGATGGAGTGCGCGTTCCAGCCCGCTCTTACCAGATGGTTCGGACTGGTAAGTTCGCCCTGCCACTTTTGGACTTGACCCTTGACGTCCTTCACGTTCAGAGAAATGATGCAATGCGGATTCACGAACTGGAATTCGGTAGCGGTTCCCGTCACGGTGACCAGGTCCTTGTTGTTGTAGCCCGCCGATCCGTGATGTGCGAGAACCCGACTTTGCGTCAGAAGGAAACTGGCAATCAACGTGACGAACATCAAGCTGTTTTTCATTTCGTACCTCCGGTGCCGACCATGAAGCGCCCGCCGAGACCGATGCCGCGGAACACCGACGCCGCTTCACCTTGGACAGATCGCAGACCACATAAGCATAGTTCGAATTCCATCGGGATTCAACCGGCCATTTGTAGCCATTTGTGACGGTGGGTCTCTCCAGAAGCTTGTTGAAAAGCGGTCTGGATATTGGACTGAGCGGGTCTTCACCTGCGGGCGGGCAACGGCTGGGCTGCGCATTCCTTCTCGACGGCGAGTCGACTCTGTTCGTCCACGAGTCGGAGATCACGCCCGAGATCGAAGCACTGATCGCGAGTCTTGGGCCGCCAACAGAAGGCCTGAAAGACTACGGTCACAAAACCGAGCGCGGAGCTGAAGCTGCAGAAACACCGGCTGATCCGCGGGAGGGGGCAGCGACGCTTACACCCTTGCGGAAGACGGACACAGCGTTCATACTCCAGGCATGACGCTAAAAAGTGCGGCGCTGCTGGCTCTGATCGGAACGATTCTGGTAACGGCTCTTCTGGTTTGGGATTTGGTTTTCAATATCCTGAACGTTCTGCAAGGTTTGGTTCCTGCCGTGGTGCTGATCCGGTCGCTCATCTCTGCTTTCGGTGCGTTCAGCGTAGCGGCGTTCTTTTTTGTGTTCCACAAGCGACAGTCGTGATGCCCGATCGGCGCCTTACGCTACCTGGCAAAATCCAGATACCCGCGCTGCGGGTCCGTGCTCACCAGTTTCACTCGCAGTTGATCGCCCACGTCGACTCCCTGCTGACCACGAACCAGAAGTCCTTCCGCGGGCGGGCCGGATACACGCACGAAAACGCCTTTCGGCGTGACGCCCGTCACTACCGCGTCGAAGGTCTCGCCGATCCGATGCTGGAGCGCCACAGCCGCGATGCGCTTGCTCATCACGCGCTCCACTTTGCGCGCCGCATCCTCCTTGAGAGTGCAGTTCTGCGCGATGGAATCCAGTTGCTGGTCCGAATACGGCGCCGGCTGCTGGGACAGGACGGCCTTGATCAGCCGCTGTGTCACCGTATCGGCGAAGCGGCGGTTGGGAGCGGTGGAGTGCGTGTAATCGTGGGCGGCCAGCGCGAAGTGCCCCTGATCCTTGTCGCCCGGGCGTGAGAGCACGTACTCGCCCGGCCCCATCAGCTTGATCACGGCCAGGGAGACGTCCGCGTAGTGCACGGCGTCGGAGGCTTTTCTTTTCTGAAGGAAGAGGTTGAGCGCCCCCGAATCGGGTTCCGGCGGCAGTTTGTCGCCATAGCGCGCGGCGAGTTCCACGATGCGCTGCCAGCGCTCGGGCGTTTTGACCACGCGCCGGATGGAAGAGACGCCGGCGTTCATGAGTGTTCGCGCCATTACGCCGTTCGCGGCGACCATGAAATTCTCAATGAGTTCGGTGGCGCGATTCTTCCCGCGGGTATTGATGCCCTGGACCTGGCCGTCCGCGATAATGGGCTCGGCCTCCACGCGATCGATGTTCAGCGCGCCCAGCCTCTGCCGCTCTTCGAACAGGATCTGCGCCGCCTGATCCTGCAGCTTCAACTGCGCGGCCAGATCCGCGGAGGCGGCAACTTTCGGCGGAGCGGCTGAGCTTCCTTCCAGCCACGGCCCGACGCCGCTGTAAGTCAGTTGCGCCCGATTGCGCACCAGCGCGCGGTAAATGCCGCCGGAGGTAATGGAGCCGTCCGGGGCGACCACCATATCCACCACCACCGCCAAACGTTCGGCGTCCTGGTTCAACGAAGTCAGACCCGTCGATAGCTCCTCCGGCAACATGGGAAATGTTCGAACACCGGTGTACACGCTGGTGGTCTGCGCGGCGGCATGCTGGTCGATCGGCGATCCGAGCGGTACGTCGAAATCGACATCGGCGATCGCGATCAGAACGCGAATTCCGGCGCCGGCTTGCTCGGCGGCTTCGGCCTGATCCAAATCGCGGGAGCTGTCGTTATCGATGGAAGACCACAACACGGAGCGCAGGTCCCGCACACCGGCACTCAAGCTGGGCGCGGCCTGCAGCTTGATCGCGTCCAGCTGGCGTCCGGCTTGTGGAGGAAAATCGGGCTGGAAGCCCTCGTCGATCATCTCCTGACGGGCGGCTGCAATAAGGTCAAATTCACTGTGTACCATGAAATCGCAAGCCTACCACAGCCGCGGCACGCCACACGCCGCGCTGCTGATCCTACGGCTTGCGCGGGGCCTTCGCGGGGTCTTTACCTGGGCGTCGGTCCCACTTGGTCCTTTGGTGGTTCGCCGGTCAACGAACAGCGATCGTAACGGCAGGGCTGGTTTGGCCCGCGGTCATCAATACCACGGGCACCTGACCACTGGGAGCGATGCCGTTCGGGACCACGGCGTTCACCTGATACAAGCCGGGAAAGCCCGGAGCTAACCCGGCGTAGTTGACGGTCGCGGAGTTACCTCCAATCGTCGCCGTCACAGGTTGTACCGTCGGCGTGGGGCCGTTTGCCGCGGTCCCGAGTGGCACTGGGGGATTCACCGCGCCCAGGCCGGTACAATAAATCACCACAGTATCGCCCGCGGTGACCGGCGCGCTGCTGTCGGCAACCACGTTGGTGATGCCGTTTACGATGGCGCCTTGTCCTTGCCCCGACTCAGCCGTTGTAAACACGGCGGGCTGCGCCGGAGCCACCAGTACCGGCTCCGGAACCGACAGGGCGCTGCCAATCTGAACCACCAGTTGGGAGGGAACGTCGACCGGAAGATCGAAGGGCACTTGCGCGTTGACTTGGCCGTCGCTCGCGTAGAGCAGGGGTAAAGAACGCCCGGCCATCAGCACTTGAGTGTTGCCCAGTTGGGTGGGCAAGGGCACCGTGGCCTGCTGCCCGGGTGAGCCGTTGGCCAAGTGGGCGCCGAATATCGTGATCAGACTCCCCGGCGCGACCGGGCTCGACCCCGCGAAACTTGCCGCGTTCAGGACGCCGCCGGAATCGACGATCGCGACACTCGATGGAGCGCCGAATGCCAGGGGAATGTCGAGCTGGCTCCCGATGATGGTGGTCCCAAAGCCCAGGAACGCGTTGACCCTTGCCGCGGCGGGCGTATTGGCGGGAACCGCTTTCTGCGGTTGCCAGGTGGTGGTCCAGCGGCCATTTCCGACGTGGACCAGGGTGTGTTGCGGGTCTCCGTTGCTAAAGGTAGCCACGACCGCTCCGGGCGCGGTCACGGGCTGGCCGCAACTGTCCACGACGCGTACATCGATCGTTATCGGCTGGCCGATGGATACGCTAAGGGCTTGCTGCGATCCGGAGGACTGGAGGTTGAGGATGTTGATTTGCGCTGGAGTACATCCGCCGGCCAGAGGTTTGAGCGAGCCGCCCCCCGATGTGCCGGCCGGCGGTATCACCGCCAGAAGCGCGATGGTGCGTGTGGTTCCGTCGTCGAACAGCAACGTAATCGCGCCACGGGTCGCGCCGGATGAGAGGCCGGAGAAATTGGGTTGGACGCTCACTTGTGCCGGCTGACCGGGCACAATCGTGGTGCTGGGCGGCGTGCTCGTGAACCAGGTGCTGACGCCAGGAAGCGTGATCGCAGCGGAGTTGAATTGCCGCGAACTGGCGCTGGGGTTTGAGATCATGACGATTTGAGCGCCTGGGCTCAGGTTTTGCGGACCGGTGAAGATGAGGCCGCTGGGGCGCACTTCGGGTCCCGGGCTGGTGCCGCGAGGAAGCATCGTGAGCACCACGGAGATGACTTGCAGTAAATTGGCGAACCCCGGCGACGTGACCTGAATTTGTCCATAATACGTTCCTGCTGTGAGGTTCGCGGGATTCACACTGGCATTCACCGTGGAGACATCCAGGTAGGGGCGGTTCACGGTTCCGCTAGTGGAGGACAGGGAAAGCCAGCCGCCCTGCGACGAAGCCGCGGCGGTCCAGTTCATGGCGCCCTGGCCGATGTTGAGGATGCCGAAGTCCTGCGGCAGCGGTGCGCCGCCACCCTCGGCGGCCGTGAGGCTGAGCGCGGTTTGGGAAAGCAGAAGGATCGGCTGGGCCGCACTGACGGTTGCCGAAACCTGCACGGGCGGCAAGCTTTGGGTACCGCTGGTGATGAGGATTTGTCCCGAGTAAGTGCCCGGCGCCAGGCCGCTGGGGTTTACGGTCACGGTCACGGTCGCGGGCGCACTGCTCGACACGTTGCCGCCAAAGGAATCGACGGTAAGCCAAGCTCCACCGGACAACTGGATCGTGAATGCCGCCGTGCCGCCGCCTTGGTTCACGATACTGAGAGGCTGGCTGGCGGCGCTGGCGCCCTGGCTGAGACTGAAGTTGAGCGAGCCCACCGAGGTCACCAGGTGCTGAGGCTGACCGGAGGTTATCGCGCCGGATATCGCTACCTGCGTGGTGAGGATTTGCCCTGGGCCAATCGTTTCGAAGGCGTTGATCTGGATCACAACACCGCCCTGAGAGGGGTTGTGTGGAGCCCACGCGCCGGCAAAGTTTCCCTGTCCGATGCCGGCCAACTGAACCGCGGTGTCACCGTTCGAAAAGGTTGCCGTAGCCGCCCCCGACGCGACGATTCCGCAATTATCCGCTAATTGAACCTCGATGTTCATCGCTTGGCCCACCGCCGCCGAAAAACCGGATGGCGGGCTGAGGGTTTGGATCAGGAGACCAGTCGGAGTGCAAGTCGGTGGAGGCGACTGTGAGTTGATGGTAAACGTGAGAGCGCTGGTGGGCGTTGCACCGGGATTGACAACGATGATGCTGGCGCTCCCCGTCGCGGCGATCAGGCTCGCGGGGACCTGCGCGGTTAACTGAGTCGCGCTCACAAAAGTTGTCGCCAGGGACGCGCCATTCCACTGGACGGCTGCGCCGCTGACGAAGTTCGTTCCGTTCACGGTCAAAGTAAACGCAGGACCACCAGCCGAAGCCGAAGAGGGTTGCAGGGAAGCGATCGTCGCAGGCGGAGTAGTTTGCGCCGGCGGGGTCAGCAAGCGGATGCGGGCGTTGCCGTAATCGCTGAAATAGATCCTTCCGGTGGCGTCAAGGGCGAGGAACAGGGGAGTATTCAGTTGCGCGCTCAGGGCGGGGCCGCCGTCGCCTGATTCCCCTCCAGTGCCGCTGCCCGCGATGGTGGTAATGATACCCGACGTGTCCACCTTCCGGATCACCGCATTGCGGCTGTCAGCAATGTACAGGTTCCCGGCGCCGTCCACTGCCACGTCGTTGGGGCCGTTCAGTTGGGCGGCCGTAGCGGGCCCGCCATCGCCCAGGTAGCCGCCGGTTTTGGGCGTGCCTGCCACCGTGGCAATCGTCCCGGACGGGCTGACCTTGCGGATGATGTGGTTGCCGGTATCGGCGATGTAGACGTTGCCGCTGCTGTCCACGCGCATCCCGTTCGGATGAAATAATTGCGCACTTACACCCGGCCCGTTGTCGCCTGAATATCCCAGCGACCCGGTACCGGCAACGGTGGTTACGGCGCCCGCCGGGGTCACTTTGATGATCTGTGCAAAGCCATCCGAGCTGTAAACATTGCCGGCCTGGTCCACCGTAACGGCCTCCGACGGTAGGTTGCTGAACGCGCTCCCCATGCCGGCGGAAGTCAGCTTCACGACCAGGGCATCGTCATCGGCAAAGTACACGTTTCCAGCGCTGTCCGCCGCGATGCCGGCTAAGTTGCCAGCCAGGATCTGGTTGCCGGGCAGACTGGTGGTGGTGGGAAAACTGGTGCCGCCGCCGGCGATGCTGGTGATCGTGCTGGCGGGGTTCACTTTACGGATTCTGCCGCCGCTGTTGTCGGCGAGGTACAGGTTCCCGGCGCCATCCACCGCCACTCCCCGAGGATCCATGTTGGCCTGGAGCGCCGGCCCGTTATCGCCCGAGTAAGGGGTACGGCCCGTGCCCGCCGCAACCGAGATCGTGTACCCTCCGTTGGCGGGGTCCGCCAGCGGGACTGAGATGGTGAACGTGAAAGCCGTCGAAGTGGTTCCGCCGGGATTGACAACCGTTATACGGGCGCTGCCGGCGGCTGCGATCAGGCTCCCGGAAACCTGCGCGCTTAGCTGAGTCGCACTTACAAACGTAGTCGCCAGGGACGCGCCATTCCACTGGACCGCTGCACCGCTAACGAAGTTCGTTCCGTTCACGGTCACGGTGAAGTCAGGCCCGCCGGCCAATTCGGATGCCGGACTGAGCGACGTAATCGTCGCTGGCGCCGCTCCTTGCGCCGGGGTCAGCAGGCGAACTCGGGCGTTACCGACATCGCTGAAATAGATTCTTCCGGTAGCGTCCAGGGCGAGGAATTGGGGAGTATTCAGTTGCGCGCTCAGGGCCGGGCCACCGTCGCCTGATTCCCCTCCAGTACCGTTGCCCGCGATGGTGGTAATGATACCCGACGTATCCACCTTCCGGATCACCGCATTGCGGCTGTCGGCGATGTACAGGTTCCCGGCGCCGTCCACCGCCACGTCGTTGGGGCCGTTCAGTTGGGCGGCCGTAGCGGGCCCGCCATCGCCCAGGTAGCCGCCGGTTTTGGGCGTGCCTGCCACCGTGGTGATCGTCCCGGAGGGGCTGACCTTGCGGATGATGTGGTTGCCGGTATCGGCGATGTAAACGTTGCCGCTGCTGTCCACACGCATCCCGTTGGGATGATTTAATTGCGCACTTACGCCCGGCCCGTTATCGCCCGTATAACCCGCCGAACCGGTTCCGGCAACCGTGGTTACGACTCCGGCCGGAGTCACTTTGATGACCTGGGCAAAGCCGTCCGAGCTGTATACATTGCCGGCCCGGTCCACCGCAACGGCCTCTGACGGTAGGTTGCTGAACGCGCTACCCAGTCCGGCCGGAGTCAGCTTCACGACCAGGGCGCCGTCATCGGCAAAGTACACGTTTCCAGCGCTGTCCGCCGCGATGCCCGCCAAGTTGCCGGCCAGGATCTTGCTGCCGGGCAGACTGCTGGAGGTAGGAAAATTCGTGCCGCCGCCGGCGATGCTGGTGATCGTGCCGGTCGGGTCCACTTTCCGGATCCTGCCCGGAGTGTTGTCGGCGAGGTACAGGTTCCCAGCGCCGTCCACCGCCACGCCGCGGGGATCGATGTTGGCCTGGGTTGCCGGCCCGCCGTCGCCCGAGCCAGGAGTCCGGCCCGTGCCCGCCGCAACCGAGATCGTGTACTGGGCGCGGAGTGGAGTCGCCGCCAAGAAGCCGAGCAGGAGGAGTGCCGCGGCACATCGTATCTGTCTCTGGTTCATCTGGCACGCCCCTAACGCCGGCGTTCCCCTCGCCGCGGTCACGGCCCACAGCGGATAGGGTCGATTTTACCAAAAAACGTTAGGACTAGGACACTGGCCAAAGCTCCCGGTCCCGACAATTTTGGCGGACTATCGCGGCCACAACGCTGATCCAGTCGTGCCAACTAAGCGGGTGTGGCTAACAACGTGACTAACGACGTGACTAGCAACGGTGCGGTCCCGCCGTCGAGAGTGTAGAATCTTATATTGAGCTATGAAACTATTTGCCGTGCTACTGCTGCCGCTAACCCTCTGCGCGCAGCAGAATGCCACGGCTCCGACTGGGCACCGCTACGCCTTAGTGGTCGGCAATAGCGACTATGCCGCGCCCCTTCCGCCCCTCCCCGAAGCGCTGGCGGATGCGCGTCTGATCGCCGAGAAGCTCACGGCGGCGGGGTTCAACGTGACACTCGTTGAAAACGGCATCATGCCCGACTTGCTCATTGGACGCGAAGCGGAGTTTCTGAAGCAGTTAAGCCCCGGCGATGTCGTGTTCTTTTACTACTCCGGGTACGCCGTGCAAGGCGAGGAGGAAGACGACTATCTGCTGCCCGTGAATTTCAACCCGCAGAACTCGATCAGTTCTTCCACGGCCCTAAGCCTTGCGCGCGTAATAGGGGATCTGAAAGATACCAAGGCGAAAATCAAATTCGTGATGATTGAGGGCCCGCCGCCGCTGCCGCAACTCGACGTTCCCATCAAGGGCGCAACCGGCCTAGGCTTGCTCAGACCCGACATGAACGATCTGGGCGAAGTGCTGTACGCCGCGGCATCGCAGCCCGGCCAAGTTGTGAGCTTCAAGGAATCTGGGGCTGGCCTCTACACGGAGGAGGTCGCGGCCCAGATCGACAAGCCGGGGCTGTTGGCCCTCGACGTATTCCAGCAGGCCAGTACGAATGTCACACGCCAAACCGGGCTGCGACAAAACCCGTTCGTGAACTCAACTTTGATCTCGGAGTTCTACTTTCATGCGCCTCTGCCGCAGCCTCCGCCGCCGCCGCCTGCGCCGCCCTCCATCATCTCCAACCGCCGCGACCGGGAAGAGTATGTCTACATTCCACCCGGAAAGTTCAAGATGGGTTGTGTCCCGGCCGACACGCGCTGTGAACCGGGCGAAAAGCCGCAGCACGAGGTGACGATCAGCAAGGGGTTCTACCTGGGCCGCACGGAAGTCGAAGTGCGAGCCTATCAACGTTTCGTGGACGCTAAGAAGCTGAAAATGCCATCGGCGCCCCTGGAGTATCACGGCTGGAAGACCAATACGAATTTCCCGATGGTGATGGTGAAATGGGAGCAAGCCCGTGACTACTGCGCATGGGCGGGAGGTCGCCTCCCGACGGAAGCCGAGTGGGAATACGCCGCCCGTGGCGGAGCGTCAGAGGAGGTCTATCCGCTGAACGATGAGAACAGCCGCGATAAAGCCAACTTCTATGGGAAGGGCGGCAATGACACGTTCGAGGGCGTCGCTCCCGTGCGAAGCTTCGATGCCAATCCATACAACCTGTTCGACATGGCGGGCAACGTGTGGGAGTGGGTGGAGGACTGGTACGATCCCAAATACTATGCCCAGTCTCCCGACACGGACCCCCGCGGTCCGGATATGGGCAAGGAGCACGTGGCTCGGGGCGGGTCCTTTGACAGCGATCCCAAGCAGCACTTACGCCTTTCCTTCCGAAGGCCGCAGGGCATGGCGCAGTTCAATGTGGGTTTCCGCTGTATCCTGGAGGACACGGCGGAGACCCAAAAGTGATGAACGTTCGCTGAGGCATGACGCTGAGACGTGTCGAATTGGCCAAGAATGATCGTGGTCCGTGTATAATTGCAAGCTGTACCATTCAAGTCAGTTGCTAACAGGAGAATCCAAATGATTGGTCGGGTTCGGAGGCGTGATTCTTTGAAGTCGGTGCCCAATGTTGTTTCTTGCGTGTTGCTGCTGAGCAGTATGGCGGTGTCCGCGTTCGGCCAGGCATCCGCGGTGCGATCGGGAAGTTTCGAAGTTGGGGGGTTCGTCGGCGCCAGCTACGGTATCGACAAGTTTCGCGTAATGGGCGGCGGGAATGTGACCTACGCGTTGAAGAACAAATACGTGCTGCCGTACTTCGAATACAGCTACTTTCCCGGCCTGCCCAGGACCGAGCCCATTTCCGGTCTGGCCAACAGCACATACACGTTCAGTCTCCCTCTGTCTGATATTCACGGGGGCGTGCATATTCGTTTACCCATCTTCAAGGAGAGCCCGATCGTGCCGTATCTCGTGTTCGGAATTGGCACCATGCATTTTCCAACCACCAGCGCGACCGCGTCCTTCGTGGGAGCCGGCGGCACACAAGTGAGCGTTCCCGTGAACATACCGGGCGAATCGGACTTCACTGTGAACGGCGGCGGCGGTCTACGTTATTATCTGGGCGGCAGCGGGAGGTACGGGTTTAGGGCTGAGGCAAAGATTTACAGGCCCACCTCGGGTGCGTTCTCTAACGCAACCATTGGAAAAGTGGAAGCGGGATTCTTCTTCCAACTGCACTAACCGTTCTCTCGCCGGGTCCGGCTACTTAACGCTCCACCGGATCTCAACGGAGGACAGGGGGCCCTTGGAAGCATTGCGAATCTTCAGCCGGCGGAACCCATCGGCTCGCGAGGGCGGGTCTTCGATCACAATCCCGGTTGTGCCGGGGGTCAGGGTGACGTCGCATCCGGGAAGGCTCTGGCCTCCTGCTTTCCCGCCAGCGAGGCGTTCGTCGGGTCCGCCAAACACCAGTTCACCGTCTGGCGGTAGAACTGCACCATTCCATCGCAAGCTTCCCGATTTCCTCCCGGTATACTCTGTAGCCTGGCAGTTCACCGGCGGCGGAGCCACATACCGAGGCGATGGAGGCGGCTGCGGCTGCGGGGGCGCCGTCACTTCGAGCGTGAGCATCCGATTCGTCGTCCCACCCGGTCCGCGCGCGGTCAAGGTGTAATTCGTGGTCGCGGCAGGCGACACTTGACGGGCGCCAGTGGCCGGGATGGCGCCGATATTCTGATCGAGGCTCAGCTCCGTCGCGCCGGAGGCGCTCCAATTCAGAGTCGCGGACTGCCCGCGCTCGATGGTCCGCGGTTCCACGCTGAAACTGGAGATGGTGGGCGCCTGCGGCTTGGAAACGGGTGCCGGCGCAGGCGGCGCCCCTTTGGGCGGTGGCGGCGGGACGGCAGGCGCTGCGATCCGAACCTTGACGTTAGTCCCCACGGCTGCATTTCCGCCCGCGGCCGCAAACACCACTTGAGCGGAATACGTGCCTGGAGCTAAACGAGCCGGGTCAACCGATATCGAGACCTGAGCCGGGACCTGCCCACTTAGAGGCGTCACCCTCAGCCAATTGTCCGTCGCCGTTGCGGTCCAATTCACGGAACCGGAACTTTTGAGCGTTACCTCCCGCGTCGCCGCGGGGGCACCGGGCTGAAAGTCAAACGTTAACTGCGCCGGGCTGGCCGAAAGCGATGGTGCGGGACCGGCAGGAGGCAACTCTTTCGGACGGTCTGAGATCGGGGAGGGCGTGGGGCGTAGGGACCAGAAGATCCCCCCCAGGATTGCCGCCACCACGAAGGCTCCGGATCCGAGCACGGCAACAAATCGCCGGCGCCGCCGGGCGCGGAGCGTTTCCGCGGACTCGCGGGCTTTCTCCTCGGCTTGACGCGCGATTTCGGTCTCGGCCCAATCCAGCAGTTCCCGGATACGGGGGTCTTGTGACGCTAACGGGCCAGCTCTTTCTTTGACAGCCTGGGCGTCTCCTCTGCGGTAGAGTTTTTCGAGCTGCTCGAATTGCCGGTCCAGTTCCTCGCGCTGCTCCTGAAGCGCCTTGGCGCTGATCGCCAGCGCCAGGTCCTCATTCAGCATCGTGTCTCGCTGGAATTCACCGGACAGGCCCTGGAGCACCTGAATCGCGTCGCCAAACTTGCGCTCCTGAATAAAATCCTTGGCCTTGCGGCGTTCGCGGGCAATATGCTGCCGCGCGTCGTGGTCTTTTTTCGCTTCGGTAGCTGCCCGGAGGTCATTCTGTAAGGCTGCGTCCTCCGGAAACTGCATCAGCAGCTTCTGGAGCACCGTTATCGCTGAGTCGAACAGTCCTTGCTTAACCAGGCCGTCGGCCTGCTGCCGCCCCTTCGCATACGCCTCCCGAAGGATGTGACGTTCCTTCGCGTCCAGAGCGGCGGTCAAGTCTTCGCGGAGGACCGTCTGATCCGGGAATTCTCGGTGCAACGCCTGGAGCTGACGGATGGCTTCGTCGAAACGTGAACTCTGCAGCAGCCCGCTCACCTCTTGCCGTCCACGGTCCAGCAGTGTTCTGCGCTGCTCGGAGTCCCGCTCGCGGCGCACCCTAGCCAGCAGGCCGTGGGCCTCTGCGTCGTTAGCATCCCGGGCAAGAATCGAGTTCAACACATCCTCGGCAACGGGCCAGTTCCGCTCCCGAACCGCGCGGTTGGCCCGATCCAATTCATCTCGCCGCGCCAATGCGTGGGCAGTCTCCGCATCCAGCCGCGCAAACTCGGCATCCACGGCGAATCGAGCGCGCCCCCGCGCAACCGCTTCGTCCGCCTGCTCCAGTTTTCCGGAATCTAGGTAGCGCCGAATCTCGGCACACAGCGCTTTCAGCTCAGCCCGGCGATTCTGTTCGGATTGAGCCCGATCCAGCAACTGATTTACGGGGGCTTCTCCCGGGTAGGATGCGGCCATGGCTTTCAGCAACCGAGTGGCGGACGTCAAATCTCCGGCGTCCAGACTCTGGCGGGCACGTTCGAGTTCTTGTTCTAACGCCAGCACCCGCGCGCGCTGCTGCTCCTCCGCCTTTCGTTTGAGCCGGTCCAAGGCGTCCTGTAATCCCGCAGCTTCCGGGAAGTCCCGCAGAGCCTTCTCCAGAGGCACCATGGCTTGTTCCACGCGGTCGGAACGCTCCAGCGCGGCGGACTCGGCGAGAGCCCTCTCGATGATGGTGCGCTGTTCCTCCTCTACCCGCGCCGCGAGGACGGTTTCGCGGAGCTTGAGTATGAGCCCGTCCTGGGGAGAATACTGCAAACATTCATCGACGCTCCGGAGAGCCTGTTCGAATTGCTTGGCCTTAAGAAATGCCCAGGCCTCGTTTCCCAGAGCTTTGACCTTAGCGGCCCGGTCCCTCGACTCCCGTTCCTGGCGGGCGTAATCCAGCAATTCCTTCAATTCGGCCTGTTGGAAACCGCTCACCAGAGCGAGCAAAGGCTCCAGTCTTACGATGGCCGCATCCATATCTCCGCCTTTAATCGCGGCCTTGGCCGCGTCCACTTCCAGACGGATCCGGTGCTCACGCTCGTGCGCTTCCCGCTGCCGTACAGTCTGTTCGAGCAAGTCACGGACGGCCTGGGATTCGGGCGCCTGAGCCTCCAGTTGCTTCAACAGCGCAACCGCATTGTCGTAGTCCTGAAGCGCCACCAGACCCTTGGCTTTGGTGATGCCATCGCGGAGGCGGCGATCCTTATCCCGGTCGGCCATCCGGCGTTGGACCTCGGCTAGGAGCCGCTGGCCCTTCGTGTTGGCCGGTTCGGCGCGAAGCGCCTCGCTGACTTTCTGGAATGCCGCAGTGAGATTGTTCTGCTGGAACTCATCCAGCGCTTGCGTCAGGCGCTCCTGTGCAACTTCGCTATTGTGCTTGAGGGCGCGGAGCTCCTTGAGACGCGCCGGAAGCCTGGGATCCGCCGGGTCGAGGCGCAGTGCGGATTCCACCGCGTGAGTCGCCTCCGCGAAGTTCCTCTTAGCGACTTCACTCTCGGACCGATCGATCATCGCTTGCACCTGGCTTCGCAACGATCGCTGACGCATGCCCTTCTGCGTTTCCTTGCGCAGCGTCCGGGCTTCCTGGTGCCGGGGATCGAGTTCCAGAACTTGCCCCAACAGGTGATCGGCCTCTTCAAAATTTCCGCGGTTAATCAACTCCCGGGCCTGAGTGGCCAGAACCCTGGCTTGTTTGGATTCCAGATCGATCAAGAGCCCTTCTGTTTCCAGGCATGCTTCCTGCAGGCTCAAGCGGCTGGCCGGGTCCTTGGCTAACAGCCGCCCGATCACGTCATCGAGCACTTCCGGACACTCCGCACACAGGCTTCGAACGCGGCTGGGCGTGGTGTTGCAGATCCGGTACATCGTGGAATCCGGGTCGGTCGGCGAAAACGGATGCTGCCCGGTGACCAGTTCGTAGTAAATCGTGCCAAAAGCCCAGACGTCGCCGGAAATACCGCTTTCGCCCAGTTTCAACTGCTCCGGCGACATATAGGACGGCGTGCCCACCATGTACCCGCTCTGAGTGAGACGGGTGGCTTCTTCCCGAATCAGGCGGGCGATGCCGAAATCCATGATCTTGACGCTGCCGTCGTTCAGCAGCATGATGTTCGCGGGTTTGACGTCGCGGTGCACGTAGCCGTTTTGATGCGCGTACATCAGACCTTCGGCCACCTGCGACATAACGCGCATCTTGCGGGCGAGGGTGAGGGTGAGGGCTTGTGCTCCCTGCAGAACACGCTGGAGGTCCTTGCCCTCCAGGTACTCCATGGCCAGAAAGTACATATCGCCGTCCCGGCCGAACTCGTACACCGTGACGATGTTTTCGTGCTTCAGATTCCCGGCCGCGGTGGCTTCAGTTCGAAACCGCGACAGCAGATTGTCATCCCGGGAGGCCAGAACCTTGATGGCGACGTTTCGGCCGACCTCCTGATCGAAGCCCAGGTACACCTTGCCGAAGCCCCCTTCGCCAAGAATGCCCTTGATTTCGTATCTGCCGATCCGTTCCAGCATACGGTCCGCCCCTCAGAGACCTCGGAATATAAGGATACACAATGAAAAAGGGAGCTGGTGGTTCGGCTGGGCCGGGCGAAAAGCCATTGGGCGTCCCGGCCAGCTCTAGATCACGGTCAGCTCTAATGGTTACGCGCGGTTGCGCCCGGATCAGGGTCACTGGCGTCGCGGAGGGCTGGCGACGGCAAGGGAGTTGATGGCGCTTGATCCCGGACTAACCTCGGGTGCGATTCGTTGGAAAGCGCACCGCGATTCCAGCCTGTAAGGACTACTGATAAGCTACTGATTTTGAGGTTGGTTCGTTAAAATCGACAGTAAAGATCGCCGCTCCCCGCCGCGAGATTCCGCGTGTCGGGCGCAGCGCCATCTGAATGGGCTTCCGCCGTATCGCGCCCCGGCCAGAGCCTGGCTACTGGACCGCCATTGTGACTGCCGCAGGGCTGCTTTGGCCCGCCAGAGTGAGCACCACCGGTACCGAATCGCCAGGTTGCACTCCCAGCGGGACCACCGCGTTCACCTGATACAGATCCGGATACCCTGGCGCCAAGCCCGCAAACTCAACCTGCGCGTTCACGCCGCCGATGGTGACCGTGACTGGATTCACGGTGCGGGCCAAGGGCTCGACCGACGGCGCGGGCGTTCCCGTCGGCACCGGGGGATTCACCGCCCCCAGTCCGTTGCTGTAGATCGTCAGGGTGTCTCCGATATGCGCCGGATGGCTGGTGGTGACCTCCTGACCCGTGTTGAAATCCACGATCACGCCCGGTCCGGTACCGCTCTGGTCCTGCGTGTAGATGCCCGGCTGCGCCGCCGCCACCACCACATTCTGGGGCACCGAAAGCGTGGTTCCGTTTTGCACGATCAACTGCTGCTGCGTGTTGATCCCCAGCCCGAACGGCACCTGCGCGTTGATCTGCCCGTCGCCCACGTAGCGCAGCGGCAGCGCTGCGCCTCCCATCAGCACTTGGGTTCCGTTCACATTCGACGGGAACGGTGGATTCCCGCTGGTGACTGCTGCGCCAGCCAGCTGATGCCCGTAGATCGATACCAGACCGCCCGGCGAGATGAAGGCGCCCAATCCGCTGGCCGCGTTCGCGGCGCCGAACGTCAGCGGCGTGGTACCCGCCGGCTGAACGGCCACCGTCACATTGGCGGAACCGCTGAGCACCTTCGTTCCCGAGCCTTCAAACGCTTCATAGACGACCTGCACCTGCGAGGAGGCTCCCTTGCGCGGCGTCCAAGTACCGCCCCAGTTTCCGTTGCCTTCGTGCACCAGGTTCACCGCCGCGTCCCCGTTGCTAAATGTGGCAGCCACAGCGCCATTAGACGAGGTGATCAGGTTCCTGCAACTATCCACTGCCCGCACCTGCAGCGATACCCCGACTCCCACCGTCACGGTGCTGCCCGGATCGGTCAGCGACGTCGGCTGGATCTGGATCGGCGAACAGGAAGAGGTAGCGGCCGCGGCAAGCGAGGAAGAAGAAGTCTGCGATGCGGCCGGCGCTACCACCGCCAGCACGTGCACCGACCGCGAAGAGCCGTCCGCGAATCCCAGCGAGACGAAGCCCTGGTAGGTGCCGCTGGTCAGGTTTGTGTAATCCGGTTGCACCACCATGGAGATCGGCGCACTCGGCTGCACCGTCGCGTTTGCCGGCAGAAACTTCGCCCAATTGCCCCCCGTCGGGACGGTAAAGAAACTCCCGCCGAAAGTAATCGCGCTCGCTTGTGGATTGGAGATCATCAAAGTCTGCGATCCTGGACTGCTCCCCGGGGCCCCGATGAAGATCAACCCGGTCGGCCGTATCTCCGCCCCCGGACTGCTCCCCGCCGGAAGCACGTTTAACACCACCGAAACCGATTGCGGCGAGTTCGGCGCCCCAGGCGCTGTCACTTGAATCTGCGCATAGTAAGTCCCCGCGGATAGTCCGCTGGCGCTAATGCTGCCATTCACCAGCGATACATCGGTGAAAGGTGTCGTCACCGTCCCGCTGCTCTGATCGATATTCAGCCACGACCCGCCGGACAACGTGTTGGCGCTCGCCGACCAGTTCATCGATCCCTGGCCGGTGTTCAGGATCCCGAAGCTCTGCGGCAGCGGCGCGCCTCCGCCCGCCACCGCGGTGAACGTCAACGCCGTCTGCGAAAGCAGGATTTGCTGCTGCGCGGCGTTGACCGACAAGGTCACCGGAACAGTGATGCTGGGCCCGCTGTTTGTGCCGTTCGCCGCGCTGCTCACGGTGCTGCTCACGGTGATGCTCCCGCTGTAGGTCCCGGCGCCGAGAGTGCCCGGCGTGGCCGTGACCGTAACAGACACCGGCGTCGATGCCGTCGCTGTTCCGCCGGCGGGGGAAATTTGCAGCCACGATCCGCCGGTGGCCGTCGTCGCAAACGCGGTGAAGGAAAGCGATCCGCCGCCTTGATTGGAAACCGTCAATTGCGACGTGGTCGGGGCGCTTCCCTGAAAAACAGAAAAACTCAACGGGCCGTTGCCTGCCGCCAGTTGGGGCGGCGTCCCGGAGGTCACCTGAAGCGTGACCGAGATGGTTTGCGTGGGCGGCACTGCGTAGGGGCTGGTAACCGTGACCGTGCCCTGATACGTATTTGGCGCAAGATTGGTCGGGTCCGCGATGATGGAGAACGCACCGGGGGCTTGTCCCTGCGTCAGGCTGGCGCTCAGCCAGTTCCCGCCGCTATTGGTCGAGAACGACAGCGAGTAACCCACGCCCTGGGCGGAGGTGCTGACCGTAACGTTGGTTTGCGCGGGCGCTCCGGAGCTGGGCGCGGAAATGGTCGTCTGCGTAGAGGACACGCTAATCGAAGGCGGCGCGACCGGGATTTCACGAATCCGGTTGTTGAGCCGGTCGGCGATGAAAACGTTGCCCGCATCGTCGACGGCCACTCCGTACGGCTCATTCAACTGCGCGGCCGTGGCCAGACCGCCGTCGCCTAAGAACCCTATGGCTCCCGTCCCCGCGATGGTCGAGACGATCCCGTTCGAAGCAATCTCCCGCACCTTCGCGGGATTCACTTCGACAAAGTAGACGTTCCCGAATTTGTCGGCCGCAACGGCCTGCGGCGCGCCTGAAGACTGCGGCCCCGGTACACCGTCGACTTCCGACGCTCCGCCCCCGACGATGGTGGTGATGATCCCGCTGGTCGAGATTTTTCGGATCCGATAGTTTCCCGTGTCGGAAACGTAGATGTTCCCGACGGCATCCGCGGCCACGCCGGTAGGTCCATTCAGCGTCGCCGCCGTAGCCGCCCCACCATCTCCGGTGAAGCCCGCTTTACCGGTCCCCGCGATGACCGTCGCGGTCCCGCCCGGGCTAACCCGAACGATCTGATTGCCAGAGGTCGCCACCAGCAAGTTGCCCTGCGCGTCAGTGCCAATTGCGTTCGCGCCGGCGGCTCCCTGGTAGAAAAGCGTGAGAGCTCCCGCCGGGTTGGCTTCAAAAACGACTCCCGCGGAGGCCACGTAAACGTTCCCGGAAGAATCGGCCGCGACAGCGTTGGGGATGTACAAAGAAGCGGAGGCGGCTGGACCAGGGCTGGTGAAACCAACGGTGCCGTTCCCGATTACCGTGGTAATCGTTCCCGAGGAAGCGACCCGGCGGATGCGATCGTTGAATTGTTCGGCGATCAGCACAGAACCGTTAGGCCCTACGGCGACTCCGCCGGGAGCGTTAAGTCCCGCCAAAGCCGCCGGTCCGCCGTCCCCGAGATTGAAATTCGGAGAAAACGCGGCCACCACTTGGATGGTTCCGGAAGGTGTCACCTCCCAAAGAAAGCCCGCGAAGTCGGCAATGTAAAGATCGCCCGCCGCATCGAAAGCCGGCCACGCCGGAATCATTTGGGCCTTGGCGACCGGCCCCGGCGCAGTCAGGAAGAACGTCGACGGGTTGGGATTCAGAATGGAGAGCTGACCACTGGGATCGATCTTCTGCACCTGCCCGGATTCAAAGCTGCCGGTATACAGATTTCCGTTGGCGTCCAGCGCGAGGCCGATGGGATATCCAATAGCGGTCGCAGTCGCCGGCCCGGCGGCGGACGAGCCGCCTTGCCCGTTGCCCGCAATGGTGGTGATGATCCCTTTGGTGTCGATCCGCCGGATCCGGTTATTCAGGCTGTCCGCGATCAGAAGATTGCCCGCATGGTCAAAGATGAGGCCGCTGGCGTTGCTGAGAAGCGCTTGGGTCGCCGGCCCGCCGTCCCCGCCAAAGCCGGGCTGTGCGCCCCCCGCAACGACAGTGGTCGTGCCGTTCGAGTTAATGTGCAGTATTTGGTAGTAATTCGACGCGTACAACGTGCCGTCGGGTGCGACGGTCACGCCCACTACGTCAAAAGCCTTCGCCAGCGTCGTGATGGTCCCCTGCGTGTCGATCTTGCGGATCACGCTGTTCTCGTCGTCCGCGACATACAGATTTCCGGCCGGGTCGAACGCGATTCCTTGCGGGTTGTTTAGCTCGGCCCGGGTGGCCGGCCCGCCATCCCCCGAATATCCCCCGATCCCGATGCCCGCCACGACGCTGACCGTGCTTGTTGCCACGGTAAGCTTCAGAATCATGGAGCGCGTTTCGCTCACGAAGTACACGTCGCCGCTGGGGCTTACGGCGGTGCTGATGAGTTGTCCGAAAGAAGCCGAGTTAGCCGGGAACGGCTTACTCGGGTACGTTGGGTCGGATCCGGCGAACGTGGTGATAATTCGCTGTCCACGGCAGAGCATTGCTCCGCAGAGACAGATCGCAAGCGTGGCGGCCTTCCTGCATTGGCTCATATGTTGAAATCCTACCATTGCTTTCTAGGAACTGATTGGAAAACGAGCAGACCGTAGCCTTCCGGACACGAGCACCGTCTTTGTAATACGCGCGGAAACGAATCAGCAGGGCTCCTTGCCCAATTGTCGGCCAACTCTGTATGCACGGGTCGTCCCGTCGCTAACCCATAGGGCGAAGAAAATCCGAAGCGGACAAATTAGCTTCCCACATCTGAGCGTTCGACTGAGATCCATCGTTCTGGAGAACACAAGTCTCACCGCTGCTTGAGATGCCCGGATCGCGCATCCTACGCGGCCAAGCCTATTTTCAGGCCTGACGCCGCCTTGCCGGAGCCGGTCGATAAACCCGGGCCCGGGCCGAATCGCGTGCTCAACAAGTATTAGAATTGTATGACTATTCCACAGCGGCGACGCCAGTGGAAGCGCCCGGGTTCCTTTGCCCGTGGAAGCCGCTCGAGGTGAAATCATCATGTCAAAACATTCCGCGTCTGAGCACACCCCTGTCGTTGCGGACGGAATGACGCTCGGCGTTATCGGGGCCGGCGTCATGGGCCAAACCCTGATCCGCGGACTGATCACCAGCGGCGTCGTGGCGAAGCACCGGATCTGGGCCGGCGACAAGAACGCTTCGGCCTGTGCCAAGGCCGCTGAGGCGCTTGACGTTCCCGCCGAAACGGATTTCCAACACCGCGTCCCCACGGCCGACCTCATCCTGATCTGCGTCAAGCCCGCCGACGCGCCCGTCGTGCTGGCCACTCTCCGCAACGCCGGATTGCGCCGGGATACGCTGCTGATTTCAATCCTGGCGGGCGTGGCCACGGACCGCATCGAAGCCCTGCTCGGCACCGAAAACCCGGTGGTGCGCGCCATGCCCAACACTCCCGCGATCGTGGGCGAAGGCATGACTGTGGTGTGCGCGGGATCGAGCGCTTCCAAGGCGCACCTGGATCGCGCCGAACGCATCTTCGAAGGTGTAGGCAAGTGCCTCACCATGGACGAGGTCCACTTCAACGCGGTCACCGCGCTTAGCGGCAGCGGCCCGGGCTACCAGTTCCTGATCATGGAGGCGCTGGCCGATGCCGGCGTGCGGGTGGGCCTGCCGCGCCAGCTTGCGCTGACCCTGGTGGCCCAGACCGCCCTGGGCGCCGCGCGCATGGTGCTCGACTCCGGCCGTCATCCTGCGGCTCTCCGCGACGACGTCACCACGCCCGCTGGCTGCACCATCGGCGGCCTGCTCATGCTGGAGGACGGACGCATCCGCTCCGTGCTGGCCCGCGCCGTCGAGGAAGCCACCAAGATCGCCGCCCACTTGGGAGCCGCTACTTCGAAGATCTCCGAGACTGCCGCCGGCCAGCGCGCGGGCTCGGGCGGCGGCCACTGACGGAACACGTTTCATGCCAGAAGCCAAATCCCGGACGCAGGCCGAAGAACTCATCTCCATTGAGGACCGGTGGGGCGCGCATAACTACCATCCCCTGGATGTCGTGGTCGAGCGCGCCTCCGGAGCCTGGGTCTATGACGTAAACGGCCGCAGGTATCTGGACTGCTTGAGCGCTTACTCGGCGGTCAACCAAGGCCACTGCCATCCGCGCATCATTCAGGCGCTCAAGGAGCAGGCCGAGCGGGTTACGCTCACCTCGCGCGCGTTCCGCAACGATCAGCTTCCGCTCTTCGCCGCCGAACTCGCGCAGCTATGCGGCATGGAGATGGTCCTGCCCATGAACACCGGCGCGGAAGCCGTGGAGACGGCCATCAAGGCCTCCCGCAGGTGGGGCTACACCCGCAAGGGCATCCCCTTGAATCAGGCCGAAATCATCGTCTGCGAGAACAATTTTCACGGGCGCACCACCGCCATCACCGGCTTCTCCTCCGAGCCTCTCTACAAGGATGGCTTCGGACCCTTCACGCCGGGCTTCGTCACCATTCCTTTCGGTGACGCCGAGGCCCTGGAGCGTGCCATCACGCCGAACACCTGCGCGTTCCTGTTCGAGCCGATCCAGTGCGAAGCGGGCATCTTACTTCCTCCCGACGGTTTTATTCGCGACGCCGCCGCGATCTGCCGGCGCGAACGCGTGCTCCTGGTAGCCGACGAAATCCAGACCGCCCTGGGCCGCACCGGGCGTTTCCTGGCCTGCCACTTCGAGGACGTGCAGCCGGATGTCCTGATCCTCGGCAAGGCTCTCTCCGGCGGAACGTACCCGGTATCGGCCGTGGTGTCCAGCCGCGAGATCCTGGGCGTGTTTCGCCCCGGCAGCCATGGCAGCACCTACGGCGGGAATCCCTTGGCCTGCGCCGTCGCCCGCGCCGCGCTGCGCGTTCTGGAGGAAGAGCGGCTGGCCGAGCGGTCCGAGGAGCTCGGCGCCTGGCTGCTGTACGAAATGCGGAAACTGCGCCACCCGCACATTAAGGAAATCCGCGGCCGCGGCCTGCTGATCGGGATCGAGCTGCTGGGTCCCGCGCGCCCCTATTGCGAGCGCCTTAAGGATCTGGGCGTGCTGTGCAAGGAGACCCACGACCAGGTCATCCGCCTGGCGCCCCCGCTGGTCATCGCGCAAGAGGACCTGGCGTGGCTGGCCGGCCAGTTGCGTGCGGCCTTCGCGGGCTGAGCGGCGTAGCGCCGGTGCACGAATTCGCCCTTCATCTGCAAAAACGGCATGGCTGAGAATTGCGCACCAGTTCCCGCTTCCTCCACGCCATAGCGGGGCAGATCCGCGCGATTTGGAATACGAATCTTCCAAGCTTCGTCGAACGATCTTTCGCCGATCGACCTGGGGACCCTTGGGTGATTTGCGATCCTTCGCGGCGACCTGTTAGTTAGTTGCAGACGCGTTCATGAATCCCGCCCGGAGTTTGGCACGGTCAATCGCCACGCCGCGCAGGTAGACCTGAGATATCTTTCTCGAGTTCGTGATGTCGTCCAGTGGATTTGCGTCGAGCACCACGAAGTCTGCGCTCTTGCCCGCGGCCACCATGCCAAGATCGTCAATCCCGAGAATCTCCGCCGTCGTGCGGGTGGCTGCGACGATCACCTGTGCCGGAGTCATCCCCGCCGCCACCATATTCTCCAGCTCCGTGTGCATGGTCCATCCGAGAAACTGATCGCCCTGCTGGCCGCCGCCGTCGGTCCCAACACCGATCTTGACTCCTGCGGCGGTTAGCTTCGCGAAACCGCGCGCCAGCCGCTCCCAGCTCGCGGTCGAACGCGCAAGCTGCGCGGCATCCCTTTGCGGAAACCGGCCCTGCAAGCGTGCGATCTGTTCGGGTAAAACGGTCTCGATAATCAGGGGATGCACCGGATTCAACCAGGGAACATAAACCGCCCGCCGGGGCCCGCCGAGAGCCGAGAGTACCACCGTGTTTGGATGCTGTTTGAACAAGGCGACGAGTTCGTCGTCGACGTCGCTGATCATGTGTGCAAACACGTCGATCCCGGCGCGCAACAGATCCTTCGCCTGCTCAAGCTCGGTCGCATGTACGGCTACGCGCAGGCCGTTCTTATGCGCCTCGTCGATAATCGCCCGGTACAGCTCGGGGCTCATCGGCTTGACGGCGCCGCCACGGGTGTCAACCCAGGTCTTAATCAATCTCACCTTCCGCGGGACCAACTCCTGCACCGACGCGCGAGCTCCGGCTACGGTCGTGACCGGAAAGGCAGCTTGGCGCATGTTGTCGGAGGCGATCTCGGACAGCGGCGCCAAGCCTCGGCCGGCCGTCAGAAATCGCGCCGCATCGGGATACTTTCCCGCCAGGATTTCGTCGCGAAGTTGAAACGGCATCTCACCGAAATCCGTCCCCATCGACTGGCTGGCCGCGACTCCGAAATACGCGAATCGCCGCATGTGGTCCAGGATGTTCTCGCGTGTGTAGTTCTGGGCTCCGCTGGTCAGGTTCTTCATGTACCCGATGTGCGAATGCCCGTCGATGAGCGCGGGGATCACCGTCTTGCCGGTCAGATCCACGCGGGCGGCACCCGCTGGCGCCTGGATCTCCCCTTTCCGTCCGACGCGGGTAAACCTGGCGTTCTCCACCAGGAACGCCGCGTTTTCGATCGGGGCACGGCCATCGCCTGTGATGAGGCGAGCACCCTCGAACAGCGTTGCGCGTTGGGACGTGGAGGACGGTTGCGCGGCCCCTGGTTTGGACCACATCGCCAAGACCAGAAACACCAAAACAATCCAGCGAAGATAGCGCATTGATTAAGTCTCCCAAATTAGCAACTCTTTCGGCGGCAGGGGCCGTAGCGATGCGATCCCTTTCGTTGGCCTTGTACGCCTCACCCATGCCGCCCGCCGCAATCGGCGCAAGGATTTCGTACGGCCAGAGTTCGTTTGCTTTAGAAGGGGCACTTGATGGACTCAGCTCAGTTTAGCGGCTTAGAAGGCGGATAGCGCGAGTGACGGCGCATCCGGATGCATCTTTTTTGGGCAACCGCTTCGTTGGCGACCAAAGTTTGGGGTGGAGGACCTCCATTCCCTACCGAAAAGCCAGTTCACGCAGACCGCGAGGCCAGCCTTCACGGGCCTCGCGTGGGAACGAGCGTTCTCACTCCCGTTGAATCGGCGCTCCCAACCGGTTACAATTCTTGCTGTTTGGAGATAAGCGGCTGATGCAGATAGAAATGTCCGGAATGCGCGTTGCCGGAGCTATGGCCATTCTTCTGGCCGCCGCGCCCAGTGGTGCGCAGGTGGCACAAGTGCGGCACTGGTCGGGACAAGGTGTCGCTCCCGCTTACGAGGGCTTCGACATCAACCCGGATGGCTCCTTCAATCTTTGGTTCGGATACTTGAATCGGAATTACGAAGAAGAGTTGGATATCGCGGTCGGACCGGACAACAGTTTTGAGCCCGGAGGTGACCGGGGCCAGCCTACGCACTTTATCGTGCGACGGCACAAGGACGTCTTTCGGGTCGTGGTTCCGAAGGATTTCGGCGATCAAAAGTTGGTGTGGACGCTGAACGCGCATGGGCAGAAGGCCCAGGTTACCGCGAGCCTGAATCCCGTGTGGCAGATCGACCGGCTTCGCACTACGCGCGGCGGCAATAGTGAAAACATCAACTCCAACACCCCGCCGGTAGCGGCGGTCCAGCCAGCGGAGCTGGTCTTGCCCAATCCTGGTTCCGCCACACTCAACCTTTCCGCGACCGACGACGGCCTTCCGAAGCGCAACGGGAAAACCGTAGGTATGACGGTCACGTGGGCGAAGTACCGCGGACCGGGCCCGGTTGTTTTCAAAGAAGTCTCGACCAAGCTGACCGATGGAAAGGCTGCAACCATCGCGAATTTTAGTGAGCCGGGCGAGTATGTTCTTCAGGCGGTGGTCGACGACGGCTCGGGTGAGGCTGCCGGCAATTTCGGCTACCACTGCTGCTGGACGAACGTGCAAGTGAACGTAACGGTAAAGAGGAGCGGCGGGCGCTAGAGGAGATCGATCATGACTGGTTTCAAGAGACACGTGGCACCTGCGTTGGCATTAGCGATTTCGGGAATCTTCCTGACTCCACTCCCGTGGCGCGCGGCAGACGACGCGGGCGCGAGCGAGAGTCCGGTCACTTTCAGCAAAGATGTGGCGCCCATCTTCCAGAAGAGCTGCCAATCCTGTCATCATTCTGGGACGATGGCGCCGATGTCGCTCATGACGTACCAGGAGGTTCGTCCTTGGGCTCGTTCCATCAAGCAGCGCGTTGCGACCCGGGACATGCCTCCATGGCACCTTGACGGCACGGTCGGCATCCGCGCCTACAAGAACGACATTTCGCTCAAAGACCAGGAAATCGCAACCATCGTGAAATGGGTGGACGCAGGCGCCCCGGAAGGCAACCCGGCCGATATGCCCAAGCCGCTCACCTTCGCCTCAGAGAGCGACTGGTTCATCGGCAAGCCCGATTTGACGGTGACCACCTCTAAGGATTTCGTCATGTACCCTAACGGGCCGGACTGGTGGATCGATCAGTTCGCCGAAATGACGTTGACAGAGGACCGCTGGATCAAAGCGATGGAGGTCAAGCCCAGCAACCGCAAGATCGTCCATCACTGCGTAGTTTATGTGCTGGAACCGAATGCGCCGCCTGGAACCCCGGAGACGGGCGTCCTTCTCACCGAATACGCGATCGGCAAATACGGGCAGATCTTTGCGGAGAATTCCGGCCGGTTGCTCAAGGCTGGAACCCGGTTGCGCTTCGACATGCATTACTTCGCGAGCGGTTCCGAACAACACAACCGCACCACGATCGCCTTCAAGTTTTACCCCAAAGGCTTCACGCCCAAGTATGAAGTAAGGTCAGTCCCGATTCGCAATCTACCGAACGACGAACTCGAGGTGCCGCCCAATACCGTGGTCCGCACAGACGGCTATTACCATTTGACGCGCAACGCGCGCCTCGACGCTTTCCAACCGCACATGCATATGCGCGGCCGCGGCATGACGCTGGAAGCCATTCATCTGAACAACACCACCGAAGTGCTGAGCTCCGTGAACCGTTTCAATTTTAACTGGCACGTGAACTATATCTACGCCGACGACGCTGCTCCCCTGCTTCCGGCGGGTACCGTTCTTCACATGATCGGCATCCATGACAACACCTCGGCGAACCCCCGCAACCCGGATCCGTCGGTCTGGGCCGGATTCGGCGAGCGAAGCGTGGACGACATGTTACAGATGTGGATCGACCTCGTCTATCTGGACGACGCCGAATTCAACAAGCTGGTCGAAGAAAGGAAGACAAAGCTCGCCGCGAACCCCCGCTTGCGCGGAGGCTCTGGCCGCTGACTACTGGATTCGCCAACCACTTCTGTATCGCAATCCGTCCCCAATCCACTGCAATCGACTTCTCACGTCCCGATCCAGACAGCGCATTAGCAACTCGCAGGAAATCAAGCCAATTTCGGCAGCGTCTCTCCGGAGCGCGGGTCGCCCAGCGGGCCGCTGCGTTAGGAGGCGCGTCGAGTCGGGACTGCCAACGTGACCCGGCCATCCATCGGCTTGGTGCGTAATCGTACCGATGTGGAAGACAATCACCGGCGCGACACCCAAACGGCGCACCGTCGGGTCGTGATATTGTGGACATCGAAACGGAGGCTTTATGAAGCGACCGATTTTTGCTTTGATTGTGTTGTGCGCCGCGACAGGCGCGTTTGCGCAACAACCTGGCGCGCGCGGGGGCGGCAAGGGACAAGCGCCGCAACCGCCACCACTGTTTTTCAAGGAAACATGGAAAGAAGCCCCCGGCAATGTGCCGATGACCCAAGCCTTTGTCGTGAACCCAAGTCTGCAATTGACTCTGTACGGCACCGGCAAGGAAGATTTCGGCGTCACCAGCGAGGGCAATGTCCCTCACATCTGGACGGGACTCTGCGCGACGTCCTGCGCGGTCACGCTGAGTCATAAGGACAGCTTTGTGGATCTGACGGGCAAGGCAAAAATCCGTTGGTACACCAAGACGTCTGGGTTTCATGAAGTTCGCCCCGTTTTGAAACTCGCCGACGGAACGTTGCTGGTTGGAGACCACGTCGATGCGAACACAGACTACTTGGAGAGCGAGTTCTATGTGTCCGAAGTGCGCTGGCTCAAACTCGATGGGCCCACAGTGCGGACCAAGGGGACCCTACTGGACAAGGTGGATCTGAGTAAGGTCGACGCCATCGGTTTTGCCGATCTAAGCCCCGGAAGCGGCCATGGTACGGGCGGGTACTCGGACGTCGCCTGGATCGAGGTTTACGGAAAACCGGTCAAGCGTGACACGGCGAATCAGCCGAAGTAATCGTGGACTGGACGGGACCCAGTCTGGTAAGGGTGGTTGGACTAAAGGGCCGCGGTATGCGGCATTATCGGCTCTAAACTTCCCACCACCGGACATCTTGGGCGATTACCACGACTTTGGTGAACACGGCGCCGTTGGCCCACACGGGACCGAGGCGATATAGAATGATTCAGGACGGGTGCGTTCCACCGAGCAACCAAGCTGATAAAACCAGGCTGATAAGAGGAGAAGCTGTGTTCCAAAAACTTGCTGTCGCAATCTGCCTCGCGTTCCTGTGCGGGAACGCGATAGCGCAGGACGCGAAAACCGTAATCGCCAGTGCGCAAAAGGCATTGGGCGATTTGAAATCCATCACGTATTCCGGATCGGCGAAGGATGTTGCATTCCAGCAGTGCGGATCCAACGCCGCCGATATGATCTGCAGGGGAACGCACGATCCGATGCGGCCGATAAACAACTATGTCCGCGTGGTCGATCTGACGACCCCGGCGTCGCGTCACACGGGAGCGACGAACAATCCCGCGGGTGGCGGAGCAACGACGCCGATGCCCGGAACGATGTTTCAGCAGGCCTCGGGCCAACAGCTCGACGTCTCGCAACCCTGGGCCAA
Source organism: Bryobacteraceae bacterium (assembly GCA_035604115.1). Taxonomy (GTDB): domain Bacteria; phylum Acidobacteriota; class Terriglobia; order Bryobacterales; family Bryobacteraceae; genus Palsa-187. The sequence continues at coordinate 43,057 of DATNJC010000013.1, forward strand.
CATCCTGGAGTTTTACATCACGCCCTGGGGTTTCCTGAAAGGCGCTGCTGAGAATAACGCCACCGTAAGCAAGCGCAAGGTCGATGGTAAGAACTACACCGTCTTGACCTGGAGCCCAGCCGTCAAAGCCCCATCCGGCAAGAGCTACGTCATCAACGGATACGTCGATGAAAAGAACATGGTCGATCGGGTCGAAACCTGGCTCGGTGAAAACATTATGGGCGACATGCACATCCTCGTCACCTACACGGGTTGGAAGGATTTTGGCGGACTCATGGCTCCTTCGAAGATCGTGCAGACGCGCGGGGGGTGGCCCTATTTTGAGGTCGACGTGACCGCGGCGAAAGGGAATCCTCCCGATGTCGCAACCCTGGTTCCGGCACCTGCGCCCGCGGGAGGCCGTGGTGGCGCGGGTGGCGGCGGTGGTCGCGGGCCGGCGCCTGCTCTAACCGTCACTTCCGAGAAGCTTGGCGACGGCCTCTACAGGCTCACCACCGGGCCCGGGAGTTACGACTCGGTGATCGTGGAATTTAAAGATTACATCATGATGCTTGAGGCCGGACAATCGGAGGCGCGCGCCCTCGCGTACGTCGCCGAAACCAAGAAGTTGATCCCCAACAAGCCGATTCGGTACGTTTTCAACACGCATCCGCATTCCGATCACACCGGAGGGCTGCCCGTGTTAGTGGCCGAAGGTGCAACGATCATCACTCAGAAGAACAATCAGGAGTTCCTAGAGAAAGCGCTCAACACTCCAAGAACGCTACTGAACGACACTCTCGCCAAGAATCCGAAAAAGGCGAAGATCGAAGCCGTTTCGGAGAAGAAGGTCTACTCGGATGGAACGCGAACCGTTGAGATGTACCACGTCTCTCCGGTTCCTCACTCCAACGGCTTGATGATCGCGTACATCCCCAAGGAGAAGATTCTCTTCCAGGGCGACTTCTCGGTGAACCCCGGGGAACCGGCCAACGATCACGTTAAAGCTCTGGTTCCGATTCTTGAAAAGCTCAATCTGGACTTTGATCGGTACATCAACGTGCACACCTCCGCTGCTCCACAGACCAAGGCGGATGTGTGGAAGGCCGTCGGGAAATAAGAAGGTAGCCCTCGTAGTAAAACGACGGCTCTTATCGATAACCGAAGAAGCTGCTTGCGCGCAACTGGCTCGTCGGCGGGGTACGCTCCCCTAGCGGCCGGCCGCGGCGGGATAGACCGGCAGCGTGACGTGGTCGCCGAAGGTCGCCTTCAGGCCCTCAATCGCGCAATTCTCATCCCCGCCGCCTGCGCCGCCCCCGACGCCGACGGCGCCGATCATTTGCCCGTCCACCACGATCGGGATGCCGCCTGAGTTCGTGAAGAAATTGAAAAAAGCGGTTTGCCGCGGGATGCCGTCCGGATCGTTCTTGAGTTGTACAGCGCGGATGGAGGTGGGTTGGCGCGTCTTCAGCGCCGTTTGCGCCTTCAACAGCGCGGTGCGGATGTTGTTATAGACCTGGCCGTCCATGCGCTCCATGTGCACGAACTCGCCCGCATTATCGATAACGTAGAGTGACATCGTACCGCCCTTCGATGCCGCCCAGTCGCGGCAGACGCGCGCAATCTTCTTCGCCGCCACAAGCGAAATCTGGTTGCCGTCGAAGATGTTCGCCGCACCCTTGCCGCCGACCACGTATTCCGCCGGCAGGCTCGATTTGGGCGGCGTAGCGGCGGCAAAGCGCGGAACCGGCGCATTGCCCGCATTGGGGTTCCGGCGCGGCGGCAGGTCCTGCACCAGAGGCGGAACCGACGGCCCTATCACCTCGGTCAGCGCCTTGTGCGCACAAATCTCGTCGCTCCACACAGGCACGCGCGGCGCGGAACCGCCGACGCCGACGGCGCCGATCAATTGCTTGTTGACCACTATGGGGAGCCCGCCCGAATTCGCGAACATGCCGAGCTGGATCGTTTGAAGTTCCTGAGTGGGATCCTCAATCGTGCGGTTCATACGGACCTTGCTGGGTTGGCGGTCCATGAGCGCCGTGCGCGCCTTCATGTCGGCCGTGACGATATTGAGATAGCCTTGGCCGTCCATGCGATCCATGTACACATGATTGCCGTCGTTATCGAGCACCATGATGCTGATCTGCACGCCCTCGGCGGCGGCGGCCTTCTCGCACGCGGCGGCGATGCGCTCCGCGGTGGCCAGATTGATGGTAGTGAAATCCTGAATCTTTTCGGCCGCCGCGCCGCTGACGACGAATTGCTGCGGTACATTTTGCGCAAGCGCCCCGCCGCTAAGCGCGATTGCGCCGGCTACCGCCAATCCCAAATCGACGATACGCAGTTTCATTTCGTCCTCCTCTGACCTTTGTCACACAAGTTTCCCGCGGCCCGGCGGGCACGTAATTCGGCCGGCACCGCTGCGGCCTTGGCGCCCCGAATATATCACATCCCAGCCCCTTGCCCTTCATGAGTCCGGATGTGTCGGGGTGGGTCTTTTTGGAACCAGATTGGAGGTTTGGAAGACAGAGGTCGTGCCTGGTCGCCGAGCGTTTTACCGATACGTCGAAACGCCACGCTGGAGATCCACAATCGTCTCGAAAGCGTCGTTCCGCTAGATTGTTCCCGGGAGGCCGGTGGCCCCGGAAGAATCGCCCTCCACAAAGGTGCTTGCGACCCGATCTCGAAAGCAGAGGCTGATTATCCGGATGCCTGAGTTTCGCAACCCCAGTCCGCATTTGTGCCGGTCTGAACGCTGAGAAGGCACGGTCGCGATCACATCCGGCACGGACTTGTCAGCTAGAGCCGTCCTGGAATCGAAAAGGGTCAAGCCTTTGACGGATTTTGCTGTGATAGGATGAGCCGTTCGAGGTAGGAGTAATGCCGCTACGCTGATCGCGGTTGTATGGAAGGTGGTTCAGGGCGGGCAGGGTATACACTCCCAGATGGGAACGAAGGGGAGGATCTAGAGGGGTATGCTTCTTCAGAACGCTATCGCGGATGCGCTCAACAACACCGAATGGGCGTTTCCGCTGGCGGAGTGTGTTCACATCGGCGGGTTTGCCGTAGGCATTGGATCGATCGTACTCGTTGACTTTCGGATGTTGAACCTCGGACTGCGGCATGCGACTGCTGCGCGGATTTTGAGGTACACAGAGCCTTGGACGCTGATCGCGCTGGTATTCGTCGTGTTCTCAGGTGCGGCGCTGTTCTTGTCGCAGACCGACATTTACCTGGCTAACCTGATCTTTCCGCTTAAGATGTATGCACTCCTGGCGGCGCTCATCTACAATTTCACAGTCCACAGAAAAGTGGCGACCATGGAAAATCCGCCGCCTGTCTTGAGCAAGTTAGTGGCGATCGTATCCCTGTTGCTGTGGGTGTCCACTGTGTTTGGCGGGATTTTCACCGGGTTCCTTGTATAGAGGCCATCTCACGTGACCATCGCTCACTCCATCCAGAGTATTGACTTTCTCACGGCGTTCAGCGAATCGGTGCTGGCGTACCCGATTGTCATGTCGACTCATCTGGCGTGCATCGCGCTATTCGGCGGCATGATCCTCATGACGAACCTGCGCCTTTTGGGGCTCACGTTTAAAAGCCTGACGATCACCGAGATGGTGACCAGCTTACGTCCATGGAAACGTGGGGGGGGAATCATCATGATCGTCACGGGCTTGCTCTTAGCAACCTCGGAGGCGGAAAAGTACGCGCCCAATCCCTTCTTCTGGACCAAGATGATCATTTTGGGCTTAATTGGCGTGCACGCCCTGATCTTCCGCCCAATTGTTTACAACCAGACAGAAGAACTGGACCGATCCCCGGTCATCCCAACCAAAGCAAAGGTCGCCGCAATTCTCTCGCTGGTGCTTTGGACCACCATGTTTACCATGGGAAGACTCATCGCATACTGGGAGCCAGCATAGCCCTGACATCCCGTCCAGTGGCCCGGAGCCGGCGAGGCTACGGTGGGCTTGGCTCGGACGTGGCTCAGCCGTTGAGGTCCGCCTTCCGTAGCGTCCGACGGCCATCACGAACACGACGGTCACCCCGGTCATCCGCATAGTCGAAGTGAATACCTGGCGGATTAGCCGACCGCGGGTTCTGACTGGCGCTCCTGCGAGAACCCCATCGCACGCGAACGCCGGACCTACTCACTTCCCCGGCCATGCCGAGCGGGGACTAGAGATATGCCAGCAAGCGCCCCGCCGTCACCGCTCCCAACCAGCAGATCAGCCCCGCCCACGCCAGAGCCTTGGCGCTCTCCGGCAGCGCGCCGTCCGGACCCAGACTCCGGAACACCTTGTTCCGCGTGAGCTGGAGCACAGCTACACCCGCGAAGATGAAAATCATCTTGATGTAGAACGTGGGATCGACCAGCCTTTTGGACGCACTCGCCAGCAACAGAGCCGTGCCGGTCGCCGCATTCACCCAGAATCCCAACCACATCAGTGGATACAACCGCTCCAGCGGTCGCACCGGGATTTTGGGCGACATTCCCAGAAGCCGCAGACCGATCACACTGCTGGTGCCCGCCACCACGCCCATGCCCATGACGTGCAGCCACAGAATCGTGGGGTACGCCAACTTGGATGGGGATTCGCGCACCCACGTGCTAAAGCCGAGGTTTTCGAGCGTGTCTAAGAAATCCATCGCTGCGCTCCGGGAGAAATCCATCGCTGCGCTCCGAAATCCATGGTCTATCCTCCGTTCCCTTCAGGGTCGTGCTCCACGGGCTCGCTGTTCTTGTCTATGAGATATCCCAAGACCCCGACCAGCACGACGGCGCCGATGGCAATGAGACTCACGATTAGAGCTAATAGCATCAGAATGAGTGGCCGAAAAACGGCAACATCTGGCCGCAGAAGATTACGCCCGTCCATATTAAGATTCCAGACGCCGCGGCCACTCTGGCCGCCACGGGCGGCGTGTCGCCGGCTCCCAAGGTCCAGGGCTGCTCGAAAACGGTGAAGTACAGGGCGTTGGCTCCCGCCACCAGGATCAGGGCCAGCTTCCAGAGGAAGACCGAGTTGGTGATGTAGAAATCAGGCGGAACACCGATAAAGAACAGAATGCCCGTTACCACGTTCACGCCGAACCCTAACACTCCCCAAGGCAACAGGCGGTGCAGCACCGAAAACGGGATGCCCTTCAGGAAACCCAGCATCCGCAGGTCTACCAGCAGCACCACGCCCAACAAGAGGGATAGCCCGATGAAATGAATCGTCTCGCAGGCCGGCCAGCCCCACTTGAGGTTCACCATGCCGTCTCCGATCACTCTCGCCAGCGGCGGATCTGTCTCCACGGTTTCCACCGTGGCCCCTGTCAGGCCCCCTATCAAGCTTGGACCGGTGCGAACCTCCGGGTGCCGGATCTCCCCGCCGATCAGTGCGGCCCGGGACATCAGGCCGAAGGCCGCCAGCCCCGCCAGCAGGACCGCCGCCAACGTCGCTCGGGGCACGCGGGACAACCGCCGGTACTGCCACAATCCCAGCCATGCCAAAGCGCCCGCCAGCTCCATGAACCAGAGCGCCACGAACGCCGCGGTTTCGTGGGTCGCAATCATGGTCTTGGAGACCTCGGGGGTGTGCTCCAACGCCAACTCCGCGGCGGCGCCCGTGGCGAACGCGGGAATCGAGAGCAGGGCGATGAAGAAAAAGACTCCCAGACTGGCGCGCTTCAGATCGTCGCTCTTGGCCGCGATTGCTATGACGAACAGGCCCAGTCCGACGATCATGCCGATGGTCGGGAAGTGATTCAGTAAGAGATGTGCGTGCGTCGCATTCATAATAGACCGGGAAAAATCCAGAGGGCGTCCTTAATTGTCGGCAGGAACGCAACCGCGGGGCGGGCCGCTTCTTCTCGCGGCGCACGCCCACGGATTTCAAACACCCCGGCCTGCTGGCACTCAAGTGAGGGGGGGCTCTCCGGCACCTTTAGTGCCGAAGCTGAGTGGAGATGTTCCCCTCCTCGTACACCTCGCAAAATGCGCGCTCGTGGATTACTTGGGGCGCGCCAGCGCGCACCCGCAGAATTCTGTCCGGCATCACCCACGGCTCGATCAGGTCATCCGGGTCCTCAATGGTCATCTGGTAAAGAATCTCATCGCCCTTCCGCGTCAGCTTCTCAATGATATGCAGGTTTGCGGAATGAAACAGGCCGCCGCGTCCGAACCAGGTTGTATCGACGAAGTTGGTGGAATCGATCACCAGCGTGTCGCCCTCCCATTTACCGACCGAAAGCCCCATGTAGTAGGCTTCGACCGTGTTGGGGCGCGGGCTGCCGTCGGTCGGGATGTCGCGGAATTCCCTGTTTCCACCGCCGTAATCGCTTGTTGTATACAGAAAGATGATGTCGGTCGCCGTCTGGATAATGCGCGCCGGCGTACCCTCCCGCGGGACTCCCAGCGGCTGACAGGTCATGACTGGATCGTACTTGTTCGTCCACTGATCGAGTTCCTGAATCTTGTCCCAAAACTCGGGTTTGTAATTGGGACGACTCGGCCCAAACCGCGAGGGCGAGATCCACTCATAATCCACCCAGAAGTTGTCCTGTCCGGTTTTGCAGCCGATCTCGGGGTTAATTCCCCCACCCGGCACCTGCGTTGGACCACATCGGCGGGTCCCACTACCCGTAATCAAAAGCGGGGGGCCACCCCAGCTTCCGGTCATGTCCGGATGCCCGTCGGCCAGCCGCGGGGTTACCACGGCTGCAGTCTGCGTCGCTGGTGCGGCGGGTGCGTCGGAAACCAGAGTCCAGTTGGGAGGCTGATTCGTTGGCTTGATCGCCGCCTTGACGCTTGCCGGAACCGGCATCACGACATACATCTGAGCCGTTTCCGTCAGCGTGGTCGTAATGTCGCGGACGACGGCGCCGTTCTGTTTCTCGGTCATCCTGCCCGCGTAGTACGCCTCCGCCGGATTCAGCGGATTGTTCCAGTCTTTATAGTTGCTGTAGGTGAACTCGTAAGTCTTCGCTCCCTGCTTCACGACCACGCGCTCCGCCATGAACTTGTCGTTGAGCGTCGCGCTTGCGGTCGCATTGGGGACGCCCGGAATCGGGAACGTCAACACCGGCTTGTTGCCTTCCCATGCGACGGAGGTTTTCCTTACCGTCATCACATCGGCTGGTAAACGTTGCGGTCTGGGGGTCATCGGAGGCGCGTCCGAAGTTCCAGCGAATGCGGCCTTGAACGCACCCTGTGGACTTGCCCACAAGCGAATCATCCGTTCCTCTACAGTTGCGGGCATCGGCGTCGCCTTGCCTTTACCGGCGACAAGTTCGGCACCGGGAATGTCTTCGTTCCAGGCATACGCTCCACTGAGGACTTCGACATTGGAGCACGCCTGGCCATTGGGCCGAGTGCCCGTGTACTGAATCCGCTCGCCTGACGTCTGGTAGCTGATGCTGGTTCGATACTTGGTTACATTGCAGGGCTGTCCGTCCACTTGGATGGTGCCCTTGCCCTGATATTCGAGCGACATGATCAGATCGTATTCCTCACTGCTTCGGAGCATGCCCATATACCAGGCCCAGTTGAAAAGGACTGCTTTCAGGTCCTTCGCACCGGCTGCAGGGGTGTACTGCGGCCCGCCGCCTCGACCTCCGCGGCCGCCAGCTTGTCCACCACCGCCGCCCCCGCCGCCACGCCCTGCCTGAGCCGGTGCCTGCGCACTGGCTGTCGACAACGCGCCGATTGTGAGAACGACCCCGATCGCGACTCGCGTCCAAATGATGCTTCGTCGATAGGTCATGATGGTCCTCCTTGCCGGCCTAATCGTTGGGGCCGCCGCCGGAGACCACGATGACGTGCCCGTCAGCATAGGTTACCGACTTGAGAAACCCCAACGGATGACCGTCCTTCGCGGGGATGCACTTCACGGTAATTGTGTCCCCGGTGTGGAGGGCATTCGGCCCGGTTTTGCCGACCCCCCTCTGCGCGAGGGCCGTGGCGGAGCCCAACGTGAAAACCCACTCGGTGGTCGAGGCATCCGGATTCTTGACCAGGATCGTCAGCGACCCGTGGGGATTTACAAACTGTACTTTTTCGACCGTCCCCGTCAGCTCCTTTTCCGCTTTCATGTCGTACACGCCCGCGAGGGAATGATGAGCCTGCAACGAGCCGGTGGCCATCATCCACGCGGACAACAAGGCCACACACCCCAGAGTTCGCTTAATCATTCGTCCACCTCCTCCAATTACCATCGGCAAAAAATTATATCACGATCACGTGTGGCTCGCTCGGGCGCTTTGTCTTGTTGTCGCTTTGTCTTGGTCCGGATGTGTCGAGGTGGGTCTTCTTGGAACCGGATTGGAGGTTTGGAAGACAGAGGTCGTGCCTGGTCGCCGAGCGTTTTGCCGATAAGTCGAAGCGCCACGCTGGACATCCACAGATGTGCAATCCGCAAGGATGCTCCGCATCAACCCCGTATTTCAGCGGTCAATTCTCCCGGATGACATCACGTCGCGGAGCTCTTCACGAACGACACGCCTTTCGCCTCCGGGCCGGCCCCGATCACAATCGCGCCGACGAGGAACACCGTGGCCGCCAGACCGCCCATCGAAACGGCATAGCTGAAGTGTTCCCCCAGCAGTGCCTCAATGTAGCCGATGCTCGAAGCGATCAGTACGCCGATCTGGTAAGCGAAGCCGGGAAAAAATCCCCGCACCAACGGCGGCGACAGCTCATTGATATGAGCCGGAATCACGCCCCACGCCCCCTGCACCATGAATTGCATCAGGAATGCGCCGACCAGCACCAACGACATGTTCGGTGCAAACACCCACAGCGGAATTACGCACACAGCCAGCAGCGCCGACACGATCATCGAACGGCGCCGCCCGTACCGATCGGAGAGGTTGCCGACGATCAGTCCGCCCACGATGGCGCCGACCATCGAGATAGCTGTGGCCAGCGCGGTGGTGTTCACGTTGTAGTGGAGCTGGCGCTGGAGATAGGTTGGGTACATGTCCTGGGTGCCATGCGAGATGAAGTTCATCATGGACATCAGCACGACCAAGTAAAGAAACAGTCGCAAGTTCCCGAAGATTGCGCTCCGGTACGTGGCCCAGTTCGTCCGCGCTTGGTGCCAAGCTTCGGACTCTTGGACTTTCGCGCAGATCAACAGAGTAAGCGCGGCCGGGATCACGCCGATAAAGAACATGGCGCGCCATCCCCAGCGCGGAAACACTGTGTAATACGCGCCGGCGGCCAGAAGATAGCCTAAGGCGTAGCCCTGCTGCAGAAGCCCCGAAGCCATGCCGCGCCACTTCGGCGGTACCGATTCCAGGACCAGCGATGCCCCCACGCCCCAGTTGCCTCCCATCCCGACTCCGTAAAGCAACCGCAGGACCAGAAAGCTGGTGTAGCCGGGGGCGAGGCCCGATAGCACTTCCATCAACGAGTAAAAGGCTATGTTGGCCATCAGCACGGGGCGACGTCCACAGCGATCGGCGAGAAGGCCGAAGATGAAGGCGCCGATAGGGCGCGTGACCAAAGTAGCCGTCGTCGTGAGAGCAAGTGCGGGAATGGATCGTCCGAAATCCTTCGCTACCGCCGGCAATACAAATACGAGCACGAAAAAATCGAACGCGTCGAAGGTCCAGCCCAGAAATCCGGCCGCAACCGCATTTCGTGCGTTCGATCGGGCAATCGCCGGTGTCGGAGCAAGGTTGGCCACACGATTCGTCATCAGAGCGTGATTGCTAGTGTAACAGCATCTCCTGATCTCAGTCCTTAACGCAAAAAGGACCAGCCGCGCGCGACGGTCAGGATGTCGAGCCAGTTGGGGACCGATCCCTCCTCTTAGGATCGCAGTGGGATAGCTACGGATATTGCACGCTTGAGGACACTATCAAAAGGCGCAACAGCTCGAATCGTGGGCCGGTGTTGTGTGAGCGGAGTTAGTGGACCGGAGTCGTGCTGGGCAGGTACGCTGCGCTTACGGAGGGCGCGTCAATTTCCAACCGCGGTGTACAGGGTCTGCGCGCCTGGGGTTCCGCCGAGCGTGAAGCTTACGGGGACGGCGTCGCTGGCCGCCACGTTCGGCACCACCAGGTTGAACTGATACAGTCCCACGGCGAGCGGCGCGAGCCCGGAGAAAGACAACTGGGCCTGGGCCTGCCCGAACAGAATCTGCAGCGGCGCGGTCACGGTGTTGTCGGTCAATTCGATCTTGCCAGGCGCAGCGGCGGGATCGTCGACGGCTCCGAATCCGACCCCGTATAGCGTCAGCGTGTCGCCGGCCTTGGCCCGCTTGGACGTGATACCGGGGAAGGCGCCGGGCGGTCCGGCGTAGGTGGCTCCATCCGCAAACAGAGCGACCACGTAACGCTGGCCGCCGCTGGTAAACAACGCCGGGGCGAGCAAGCCGGGCTGAGTGGTGTTGATGGTGAGACTGTACGGTGGACTGGCGCCCGCGGGCGTGTTCACGATCACCGGTTGCGGGCCCGTGCCCACATTAGGCACTTGCACGTTCACCTGGTTCCCGCTGATGTAGGAGACGTACGCGGGCTGTCCTCCGATGGTGACGCTGGTGCCATCGAGCACCGTGGGAGCCAGGATGTTGGTGAAGTCGGAATTGAGCCAGCCGCGCGTGTTGGCGGCCAGATTCGATCCGTAGATTTCGATCCAGGAACCAGGCGCCGCGGCGCTGGATCCGCCGAAGGCCGAGGCAGTGACCACACCGTTGGCGCTGATGACGGGCGGACCACCGGCGATCGGGTTGAGCACTCGTACGACCTGGTTTTGCGGGTCGGCGACGTAGACGTGGCCCTGAGAGTCCACCGACACCCCCGAGGGGAATCGCATCACGGAGTCGGTGGCGAGCACGCCGTCGCCGCCGTATCCGGCGATACCTGTGCCCGCAATGGTGGTGATCACGCCGTTCGTGCCCACGCGGCGGATGCGATTGTTGAAGCTGTCGGCAATAAACACATTACCGTTGGCATCGACTGCCACGCCTTCCGGATGGTTCAACTTAGCTTGGTTGGCCGCGGCTCCGTCGCCGCTGAATCCCGCCGTGCCGGTTCCCGCAAACGTGGTGATAATCCCACCGGACACCTTCCGGATCACGTTGTTGAAGGTGTCGGCAATGAAGACGTTGCCTGCGGAGTCGACCGCCACGCCTTCGGGATGATTCAGTTCCGCCAGAACCCCCGGACCGCCATCGCCGGCGTAGGAGGGGAAGTTGTTGCCGGCCACGGTGCTGATGTTTCCGTTGGTACCGATTTTGCGGATGCGATGATTGCCGGTGTCGGCAAAGAAGATGTTCCCGGAGGAATCGACCACCACGGCGTTGGGCTGGTCGAGAACGGACGAAGTGGCCGGGCCGGAGTCTCCGGCGTATCCGGCCGAACCTGTGTTGCCCGCGATGGACGAGACTTTCCCGGTGGTGTCCACCTTGCGGATGGCGTTGTTGGCACTGTCGGCGATGTAGACGTTGCCGGCCGAATCCACGGCCACGCCCAGGGGCAGATTGAAATAGGCGTTGAGGGCGGTGTTGCCATCGCCCGCGTAGCCCGAGGTGCCGCTGGTGCCGGCGAAGATGTTGATGTTGCCGTCCGGAGTGACCTTGCGGATGACCTGATTCACCTGGTCGGCGATGTAAACGCTGCCGCCCGCCCACACCGCGGAGAACGGCCCGCTCAACTGAGCCTGGTTGGCGGGTCCCGCGTCGCCGGATTCTCCCGGACCCAAGGACTGGTTGCCGGCGAACGTCTGCATGATATAGCCGATGGGCGTTTGGGCGGCACACGCCGAAATAGTGAAACCGGCGGCCAGGGCCAGCGCGATGCCGTTGCGCGCGCCGCGCGTACGGGTGCCGGTCAGGCCGGCTGAGGTGAGACAAGCTGGTGTCATCGATATGGCTTAAAACACGTGAGACTTGACGGACTGTAACGTTGGACGGCCTGGACGCGCACGGCGTTCCCGGTAGTCCGAGTGCGTAGACTTGATCTTCAAGGATAGCCCAGAGGGGCAAGGGGCTGCAGGGGTCTTCGTAAATATTTCGCTGGAAATTTCCCTTTTCTTCCCCTATACTACCGACATGGCACTCACCAAGCGTCAGAAGGACTTTCTGGACTTCCTGGCTGGATTCCTGGAGAAGAACGGCTACAGCCCCAGCTACGACGAGATTGCGCACGGAATGGGCTTGGCTTCACTGGCGACGGTGCACAAGCACATTTTGGCCCTTGAGACCAAGCACTATTTGAAGCGCGGCTTCAACCAGAGCCGGTCGCTGGAGATCAATCCCAAGTACTATCAGGAGCAGCGCCAGCATCGGCAGGGCGCGCCTAGCCTGGAGATTCCGCTGCTGGGCCGGATCGCGGCGGGCGCTCCGGTGGAAGCGCTGGCCGGAAACGACACGCTCAGCTTCGCCGATTTCGCGGGCGATCCCAACACTTACGCGCTTAAAGTGCGGGGCGAGTCGATGATCGAGGATCACATCTGCGACGGTGACTACGTTTTGGTGGAGCGCGCCACCGAAGCGCGCGACGGGGAGATCGTGGTGGCGCTGGTGGACGGCATGGAAACGACGCTGAAGCGGTTCTTTCTGGCGTCCGGAGATCGTGTGCGGCTGCAGCCGGCTAATTCGACGATGCAGCCGATCTTCGTGCCGCGGCAGTCGGTGCAGATTCAGGGGAAAGTGCTGGCGGTGCTGCGGAAGTATTGACGCCACCGTGGAGCACGCACTCGATGCGTGCCACGTCGCGACTCCTCGCGACGCACGGTCCAACGACGTTGGTGAATCGGGTCGGTTAGTACTCCGCCAGGCGTCGGCAGAGTGCCGACGTGGCACGCCGGAGGGCGTGCTCCACATCGGCTTGTCACTCGACGGCTACGCTGACCATGTTGCTGACTGCGCCGCCTTGTTTCACATATAGCGGCAGCGCCAGGCCTGGGGGCAGATTCGCGGGTACCACTACATTCGCCTGATACAGGCCGATAAATCCAGGCGTTAGTCCGGCGAAGGCGGCTGGTGTTTCTGTTCCTCCGATCACCGCGGTAACTGGCGTTTGGGCTGCGTTCAGCGCGCCGGCTGCAGACACCGCGCCAAAGCCGGTGGCGTATATCACGATCGACGTCCCCCGCAAAGCGGGATTAGAAGGTGTATTGAGGGAGTTGTCCTGATTGGTGATGGCGGCCTGTCCCGCGCCGATGGAAAAGATCGCCGGGGCTACCGGGCTCACCTGGATCGTCTGCTGGGCATTCGCACCCGCGCGGTTCGGCAGGTTCACGGTGACGCTGGCGGAGCCAGGCGGAATATCGGCCGGCATCTGCGCGTTGATCTGGAAAGGAAGAGCCACCAGCTGGGTGGCGGTCTCGCCATTCACCTGGACCACGGGGGTCGCGCCGGCCGTCGCGAAGCCCGTTCCGAAGATAGAGATCAGCCCGCCCGGCGCGATCTGCGCAGTGAAACTCGCGGCGTTGAGCACGCCCGAAGGGTTGATATTCAGCGCCAGCGGCGCTAGCGCCCACTGCGAGCCGGAGCGGATTACAAGCGATGAAGACGCCGCGGTTCCGCTCAACGGCGTGGCGCTGGCGTTGGCTGCGGCGAGTACCGTGAAAGCGCCCGCATAGGCGGCCTGGGCAGACACGTCAAGTTGATAGGGTCCCTGATCCAATCCGGCGCACCCCCGAAAGTACAGCACGCCCGGCGAATTGGAAGGCGGGGCCCCCGAGGCTGCCGCGGTATCCGGGAACTGGAACGTCGCACCGCAGGGCCCGTTCACGGATCCAATCGCCAGGGGCGCCGTCGCGGCCACCAGAAATGCGCTGGCGCTGGGCGATCGCGGAAGCAGACGCACTGCTCCCACCAGTGTGCCCAGCACCATATTGCCTCCGGTGTCGGCGAATCCGTTCAGATACGCGCCCAAGAGCGTTTGCCGGAACGCGGGATTTGGATCGGCGATCACCAGGTCGCCCGCGACGGAAATGCCCGTGGCCACCACGAAATGCGATCCCTGCCCGTTCAGTGAGAGCGCCAGCAGCACCGGCGATCCGGAGAAGACCAGGTCGCGCAAAGCGTTCAAATCGGTGGATTCCACGCTCACATCCACACTGTTGCCGGCGAACGCCGCAAGCCGCCACAGGTTCATGGTTTGATCGTGGTTTGCGCCGAGGATCACGAATCCGTCGCAGAGTTGCGTGCCGCTGGCGCAGAACGCAGTCAGGAATTGATTGAGCGTCACCGGGTCGGCCAAGCCGTTGGGCTGGGGCACTGAGCCGGTGGACTGGTAAAAGCGCAGCACTGAAGCGGCGGCGGTGAGCAGAGCGCCTTTTTGCAAAATCGGATCGCTGCCCTTGCCGATGGTGCCACTCACATTTTGCGAGAGCGCGGTGAAGTTGGCGATGGCGAAGGCAGCGCTGCGGGCGCTGAGGGTAACGACTTGGCGGCCGACCTGGGCGGTTGCCAGCGCCACACCCGCGTTGTTGGGCATGCGCAAGGACGCGGTGGCTTTTCCGTCGGGACCCGTAACGGCGCTCGAAGGCGCGATGGCTGCGCCCGGCGACGCCGCGAAATTGACGGTCTGGCCTGGAACCGGGTTGCCATTGGAATCCTGGACCAGGATCACAAGAGGGTTGGGAAGCTGCGCACCGGGAGCTCCGCTTTGCTGGTCGCCAGCGGCGGCGGTGATCGAGAGCGCGGCGGTGGATGCACTGCGCACGGTGTAGCTGGCTTGCGCCGGAGCGCCTCCCACGGTGTCGGCTGCGGTGATGTTAACCGTGCCGCTGGCGGCCGCGGGCGGGACCACGACATCCCAGGAGTACGCGCCGCTCGGCACGGTGACTTGGAAATCCGGCTGGCCGGTCTGCGAGACGTGCACGGTGGCCCCGTTCCTGAATCCCGCCGCGATCACGTGCACGGTGGCACCGCTCACGACGGTGGCAGGCGACACCGATACAAGGGGCTGGCGCGCGCTGATGGTGAGGGTGGCCTGGGCCGCTCCCGGCAGGTAGTTGATGTAGCCGCCTTCGAAATCCTGCCAGCGTAAGGTGCCGGAGTTGTGCTCGTCGTTGGTGGGCGCGCCTAGATTGCCTCCGGCTCCACTGGCCGCGTTGTATTGGGCCAGCACCAGCCCGGTCACCCAATACGTCTGCCCCGCCAGAGCGCCTCCGGACGCGGTAACGATCAGCGCATTCTGAAACGTCTGAGACAGCCCGGTGGTTCCACGGAAAGTCTGGAAGGGCGTGGCCGCGCCGGTGGGCGATCCGGCGGCTCCCGATTCGTAGCCCAGAGCCGACCACTTGGCGAGGATCGCTCCTGAGACCAATTGGACCGGGCTGCCCGCCAAGGCGCCATTCTGAAAACTCTGGCGAGCGCCGGCGGTGGCATTCGCCGCAGGATATCCCAATGATCCCGCCGGTCCGCCTAACGCCATGTATTGGGTAAGAATCGGACCGGTGACAAAGTAAGCGGACAACGCGTTGTCAGCCAGCGTGACCAAATACGACGTCGTGGCCGACGCAGAGCCGGCCAGTTGCTGCATGTAACCGTTGCCGGCGCGGACGGCCGGCGTGGCGGCGGGCACTTGCACCAGCAATCCGGCGCTCGCCACGGCCTTCTGGAACAATGTCTGCGCCGAGGTAGGCAGGCCCTCACCGATCGCGCAGCACACCGCGGTGACACTGATGTTCAACGGCGTACTGATCTTCCCTTCCACGGTCGCAGTGATGACGGCCGCGCCTCCTCCGGTGGCCTTGAGTGTGGCGGCGCTGCCGTTGGCCTGGATCTGGACCACCTGGCTGTTGGACGTATTCCAGCCCACGATGCGATCGGTGAGGGCGACCCCGGCGCCGCTCATCGGCGTGGCTTGCGCCTTGAGCGTATCGCCGACGTTCATGTGGATGGAACCCGTCGGCGTCAACGCCACGGTGTAAACGGCCGGCCTCAATTGCGCTATGCCGGTGGTGGGGTCGAACTGGATCGCGCCGCCCTCGAAATCCTGTTGATACAGACCGTTCGACAGGATCCGCAAATCGTCTTCCGGCAGACCCAGCGAGCCCTGATCGGCGCCATTGAGAACGTACACCGCGTATACCGCGGCAGGGATCGCCGCCACGCGCCCGCTCAGCGTGCCGGAGGTAATGCTGTAGATCGCGCCCTGGTCGAACACCTGCATGGTGGCGTTGGAGTTGAACTTGCTGGTCACCGTCGCCTCCGGCGCGATGGCCGGTCCCAGCTGGCCGATGCCGCCGGTCGCGTTCCACTTGGTGTAGAAAGGATCGCGCGTGGCGAGGTTCAGGGGGCTGGCTGCCAGCACCGCGGTGGTGTAAGCGAACAGAACGTAATTGCTACTGAACGTCTGCCAGGTACAGACAGCGTTGGGATTGGTGATCAGCGCTGGACACGTGAGCGTATCGTAGGTTGGATATCCGGCCGTTCCCACGGTGACGGCGCTGTAGTACGCCCACATGGTGCCCAACACTTGCCACACGCTCACGGTGCCCGTGGAGGTGGGCGCGACCAGCGCCAGAGTCAGCGACGAATCGACCGTGGAGGGAAACTGCTGAATCAGACCCGCGGGACCAAATTTGGATACGTTGCCCAGGGGCGGTCCCACCACTCCGGCAAAACCATTGCGCAGCCAAGCGCCGATGAAGGCGTCTTGGATGTAAGTACTGGGAGCTCCTCCGCCGACATCGAAATTGTTTTGAGCGAAAGCACAAGTACCCAGCAGCAAAACCACAAGTAAGGCAACCGAACGTGAGTGCATGTCGTCTTCTAAATTGTAGTTGACGCGGCGCAGGCGCTACGGGTGTACCGGGTCGCGTGCAGGAATCGAGGTAAAATGCTTGCTGTGCCAGTGTGTGTGCGCCGCAGATCGTTCTTGCCCGCAGGGGAACCGTTCCGCCAAGGCTTGAGGAGACCGCTTGGGTAGCCACTTCCGTCCGCAGCCGGCCGAACGCCGCTTGAGCCCCGCGGGCGTGCGTGCGTCCGACCGCACCTTCGAACTCAAGAGCGAGATCCACCGTAAGCTGATCGGGGTCCTGAACCTGGATCGAGTCTCATCGATTCCCAAGGACCGCGTGCGAGCGGAAATCGGCCGCGTGGTCGAGCGCCTGCTCGAAGACGAGCGCGTTCCGATGACCACGGCGGAACAGAATCGCATCATCGAGGAAGTGCTTGATGAAGTACTCGGGCTGGGGCCGCTGGAGCCGCTGCTTAAAGAACCGTCGATCTCCGACATCCTGGTCAACGGCTACGACAAGGTCTATATCGAACGTGCGGGCAAACTCTCGCTCACGCCGGTGCGGTTCAAGGATAACGGGCACCTGCTGCACATCATCGAAAAGATCGTCTCGCAAGTGGGGCGGCGCATCGACGAGGCCCACCCGATCGTGGACGCGCGGCTGCTGGACGGTTCGCGCGTGAACGCCATCATTTCGCCGCTGGCGCTGGACGGCCCGGCTCTTTCCATCCGCCGTTTTGGCCGTCATGTGATCACATCGGAAGAGATGCTGGCGAATCACACGCTGTCGCGCGGCATGCAGCGCTTCCTGGCCGCTTGTGTCGAAGCCAAGACGAACGTGCTGATTTCCGGCGGAACCGGTTCCGGCAAAACTACCACTCTTAACGCTCTGTCGCGCTTTATTCCGGAGGAAGAGCGCATCATCACTATCGAGGATACGGCCGAGCTGCAGCTCCAGCAGCGCCACGTGGTCAAGTTCGAAACCCGCCCGCCCAATCTGAATCACGAGGGCGGGATCAGCCAGCGCCACCTGGTGCACACGGCTTTGCGTATGCGGCCCGACCGGATCATCGTGGGCGAGTGCCGCGGCGCGGAGGCTCTGGACATGTTGCAAGCTATGAACACGGGCGTCGAGGGTTCGATGACCACCATCCACGCCAATACTCCGCGCGACGCGTTTTCGCGTCTGGAGGCCATGGTACTGATGTCAGATGTGGATATTCCTTCACGCGTGATTCAGCAGCAGCTCGCGAGCGCGATTCGCATGGTGGTGCAGGTGAGCCGCATGCAGGACGGCTCGCGCAAGATCGTCAGCATCGCCGAGGTGCGCGGCGTCCTGGAGGACCGCGTGGACGTCCGGGACGTGTTCCTGTTCGAGCGCGTGGGCTTGAGCGAAACCGGCAAAGTGCAGGGCCGTTTCCGCAGCAGCGACAAACTGCCGAAAGTTTTGGAGCGGCTGAAGATATACGGGATCGAGGTTCCGCAGTCTGTGTTCGATGAAGTGGTCAACGTAAACTTATAGCGAGGAGACTCAAGAACCGTGGACAAAACGACATTGGATGTGGTCCTCTTGGTTGCAGCCGTCGCAATCTTTGCCATTTATATGGTCCGCAAGAAAAAGAAAAAGCAGCCCGGTGCTGACGACGAGTTTTAAACGAGCAACCCACGAGCATTGTCAGGAGAGATGAGATGAGTCGTGTTCTCGCTATTGTCATCGGTTGCGGTGTTGTAATCTCCACTGCGTTCGCGCAAGGCCGTGGCGGACAAGGGAACCGCCCCGGACAGCCCCCCGCTGCGCCCGCGGAGAGCGCTCCGAGCGGAGCACTGCCCGCTCCCGCTGCGCCTCCCGCGGTGGAGACAGCGTCGAAGACGCAACATCAAATCACCATCGGCGGCAAAACGATTCCTTACACCGCGACTGCCGGCACGCTGGTCTTGAAAAAAGAAGACGGCAAGCCTTGGGCCAGCATGTTCTACACGTCCTACACGCGCGACGACGTGCAAGATGCCGGCAAGCGCCCGATCACGTTCTGCTTCAATGGCGGTCCAGGCGCGGCGTCGGTCTGGCTGCACCTGGGCGCATTGGGCCCGAGGCGCGTCGAGATGGGTCCGGAGGGCGAGCAGCCCAAGCCGCCGTATCGCTTGGTGGACAACGAAAGCACGCCGCTCGAGTTCACCGACCTGGTGTTCATCGATCCGGTCACCACCGGATTCAGCCGCCAGGCGCCGGGGGAAAACGCCGAGCAGTTTCACGGCTTCGACGGCGATCTGCAATCGGTGAGCGAGTTCATCCGCATGTATCTGGTGCGGGCCGGGCGCTGGTCGTCACCGAAGTTTCTGGCCGGAGAAAGTTATGGCACCACGCGCGCGGCCGCGCTGGCGCAATACCTGCTGAGCAAGGATAGCCTGTACCTGAACGGCATCACCTTGATTTCTTCGGTGCTGAATTTCGAAACCATTTCGTTCGGGCCCGGCAACGATCTGCCTTACACGCTGTTCCTGCCCTCCTACACGGCCACAGCTTGGTATCACAAGAAGCTGCCCAAGGATCTGCAAGACAGTCTGGAGAAAGCCCTGGGCGAGGCGCGCAAATTCGCCGGGGGCGATTACACCGTCGCCCTGATGAAGGGCGATAAGATTACGGCCACCGAACGCGCCAACACAGCCAAGCAATTGGCCCGCCTGACCGGATTGTCGCAGGAGTTTGTCGAAGAAGCCAACCTGCGCGTGTCGATGCAGCGCTTCGCCAAGGAACTGCTGCGCAAGGAGCGCAAGACCATCGGCCGCTACGACAGCCGCTTGGAGGGCGTTGACCCGGACGCCGCCGGGGATCGTCCGGATTACGATCCCAGTTACGCGTCGGTGCAGGGCGTGTTCACCGCGATGTTCAACGACTACGTCCGCGGGGAATTGAAGTATGAAAGCGATCTGACTTACGAGACGCTCACCGACAAGGTGAATCCGTGGAATTATCAACGCTTTCAGAACCGTTACGTGAACACGGCTGAAATGCTGCGGGACGCGATGAGCGAGAACCCCAACTTGAGGGTGTTGATCGCCAACGGCTACTACGACCTCGCCACGCCGTTCTTCGCCACCGAGTACACCGCCAGTCACTTAGGGCTGGAGCCTGCGCTCAGTCAACATGTCGGGCTGACCTATTGCGAGGCCGGACACATGTTGTACACCAAGAAATCCTGCCTGGACGCGTTACACAACGCCATGGCGGATTTCTATCAGCGGGCGCAGTAACCGTTCACTTCCGTCGCGTCTGGAGCTGATGATAGCCCAGTTCTTTGCGCGCCTCGACTAGCGTCATGCCCTTCTGGATACGCTCGCGGATTTGCTGCTCGACGTGATCGATCTCTTCCGCGGCCGTCAAAACCGCGTCTTCGTGTTCGCGCGGAATCGCAACCACGCCGTCGGCGTCGCCGCGCAGCAGGTCCCCCGGATTCACGCGGGCGTCGCCGATGTTGACGGCGCAGTTCGTGCCTTCCACTTGTACGCGGTCCTTGCCAGTGCGCATCGAGTAGCTGCGGCTGTACATGGGATAGCCCAGTTCGCGCGCCAGAGACGTGTCGCGGCACGCGCCATCGATCACGGTCCCGGCGATGCCGCGCTTGTGCGCAACCCAGGTGAGGATGTCGCCCCACACGGTGACGTTTTCACGCCCGCCGTTATCGAGCGCGATTACGCTGTCCGGCGCGACGTCGTCAATATAATCTCCGACAGTTCCGGGAGGCGATCCCGCGGGTCCATACAAAATCGTAAACGCGCGTCCGGTCATGCGGAAGCCATGATCGAGCGGCTTGATGTTCAGGCATTGCCCGGCGATCCCAAGCCGGTCGAGGGCGTCGCTGATGGACGTAGTATCGAGCTTCGAAGCTCGTTCCAGATTCTTGTCTTCGTTATTCAAGTTATGCCTGTTTCTTCAACATGTGCTCGTAATTGGCGCCCATCACTTGACTGATCGGTTTGCCCTCGCGCAGAGCCGCAGCCATGGCTTCCTCGCGTTGGACGATGGCTTCGGCGGCCTCGAGCACGCGCTCGATGTCGCTCTCGGCGACGAACACGGCGCCGCTCCCATCGGCGACCACGTACTCGCCTTGCCGCACGGTGACGTCGCCGACAGTAATAGGATCGCCCGACGCGGTTTCCACGATCCGGCCGCGCGCGGTGCGGGCGGTGTGGCTGCGAGCGAACACCGGGAACTCCAAGCGGCGCGAATCGTCGATGTCGCGGGCCGGTCCTTCGACGATCACGCCCGCCACGCCGCGCATCTGTGCACCGATCGACAGGTTTCCGCCCCAGGACGCAGCATCGATGCCGGTGCGCTGCTCGACGACGATCACGTCGCCCGGCTGAGCGGCTTCAATCGCACCGGTACAGAGGTGGCGCGTGACTGGAGGCGCACTTTGTGCGCCTGTAAGCGAGGTGCGCCCCTCGGCGGGCGACAGCGTCACCGTCAGTACGCGGCCCGCGATCCGCCGCTCGGTCGAATACCGAGTGAGCCCCGTGACCGAGCCCGTCAATCCCAACTTGTCCAACGCATCGGAAACCGCGCAGGTGTCCAGGCGGCCGAGACGCGCCACAAAATCGTTCATGATTGTTTCCGATTTATTGCCACCAGGCGAAGCACATGGCGTTACCGGTTCCGGCTTCGGACCGGTAGCAAGGCACGTAATCCACCTGATGATATTTGAGGCCCGATGCGTTCATCGCAGCGATCACCGGATACCAGTTCTTGGTTTCCGCGGTGCCGACTTTGAAAACGTTCTCCGGAATGCGGGCCAGCGCGGCTTCGTCGCCCTTCGCCATCGCGTCCGTGATGGTTTTGTCCAGTTCTTCATCGATGACGAAGTGACTCAAGCCACCCGAGGCCATCAGCGCCACGCGATTGTAGCCCTTGAAACTCTTGATCGCGCGCGCGAGCGCATGCCCCATATCCAGGCAGCGCTGATTCTTGGGCACGTTGTGCGGGAAATGGACGTTCAGAATAATGGGCACACTCGGCGGCGGCTCGTCGCCCAGGATGGAGTGGTACAGGAATCCGTAGGCGTGCGGGACACCTCCGCGCGGCGCGGACTTGGGCGTCGAGTCGGATTGCGCCAGGTCAAATTTCTCGTTTTCGAGCGAGTCCAGGATATGGTCAGCCAGCTCCGACGCACCGGGATAAAACGCGCCTTCGGCCGGGGAGTTGCCTGGCTCGGCGACGTTCAGGCCGGGTTGGTCTTCGTGCAGGTGCTGCACATTGTGGATCTTGGCGCCGCGATACACGGTGATGGAGGGCGTCAAGCCCTCGTCGAAGAACTCGCGCTGGTCGTTGCCCAGGATGATGACCGCTTCCGGCGCGACTTCCTTAAACTTTTTCCCCAGCTGTTCCATAGCCGCGCGGCACTTGGCAAAACGCTCGCGCCGGGTGTCGAGATCGACCTGGTTGGCAAACCCTGGAGCGCGTTCGGCCAGCAACGACTCGTAGTCGTAGGTCTTCCCGCGAAACCAATGGCTCTTATTGGCGCGGTCCGCCTTGGCGCGCAGGTCCCACTGTTCCGGCGGTGTCGACAGCAACGGTCCGTGCGACGAACCTATACCCAGTACGATTTCAGCCATGCTTTACTCTCCTTGAAGAAACTCGTTTGATGCTTCAGCGTTCTGGCCGCCAGCGCGAAAAATGGCGCTCCAGTCTTTCGGCCAGCGCAGTGAGAAGAATTCCCGCAAAAGCGATGATGATGACGCCCACAAACAACGTGTCGGTCGCGAAAGTTTGTCCGCCATAGGCCACCATGAATCCGATACCTTGGCTGCCGCCGAACATCTCGCCGACCACCACGCCGATCAATCCCAGGGCCACGCCTTGGCGAATGCCGGTCAAGATGAACGGGACCGCACCGGGAATCGCGATGCTGGTGAAGATCTGCCAATCGGACGCGCAATAAGCGCGGGCGCAGCGCAACAGGTCGCGGTCGATCGCTCGGACACCACCGATGGTGTTCACGAGGATGGGGAAGAAGGCGGATATGAAAACGATGAACACCTTGGACCACATGCCGATCCCGAACCAGATGATGATCAACGGGACCATGGCAATACGCGGCGTCGCGTAAAACGCGTTGAGAAAAGGGCCCAGCAGCATCGAGACGCGCTTGTACCAACCCACGACCACGCCCATCACGACGCCCGCCAGCGCCGCGAGGATGAATCCCAAGGCGAAGTTGAGGCCGCTGTATTCGAGGTCGGACGCCAGAGACCCATTCCGAAAGGCATCCCAAAACCGCTTGGCAATGGCCGAGGGACCGCTGAAAAACAACGGCGAGATCTTGCCCGCCGCCCAAAATGCCTGCCACACGCCCATGGTCAGCAGGATGGCTGCTCCGCCCAAAATCACGGCTTCGTGTTTGTGGTAGAAGGTCTGGCGCGGCCGGTCCAACTCATCGCCGGCTTCAGCGGCTTTGGGAGTCTCGACTACGATTTCCGATTCTTTCAACATATGCTAACAGTCACCTAGGGCAGGTCATTTACGGCAGCGCCAGGCCCATAATTCTTTCCGGCTTCTCTTCGACCAATTGCCAGATGGCGTCCTCGATCTCGAGAAACCGCGGGTCGCGCTTTAGGCTGAGCGTGCGCGGTCGGCCGAAGGGGATCCTGAAAACATCCTTCACCTTACCGGGTCGGGCGCTCATCACTGCCACGCGGTCGGCCAGATAAATCGCTTCGTTGATCTGGTGGGTGATGAACAGCACCGTTTTGCGGGCCGCGCTCCAGATCTTCAACAGCTCGGATTGCATGAACTCGCGGGTCTGCGCATCCAAGGCGGCGAAGGGCTCGTCCATCAGCAGCACTTTGGGATCGGACGCCAGCGCGCGCGCCAGATTCACGCGCTGCTGCATCCCTCCTGAAAGCTCCCCCGGATAGTGGCGTTCAAAACCCGTCAGACCCACCAGCTTGATGAATTGCTCGGCGCGCTCCTTCATGGTGTTCTCGTCGAAGCGGCGCTGCAGTTCCATGCCGAATCGAACATTGCCCAGGATCGTCCGCCAGGGCAGGAGGCTGGAATGCTGGAACACCACAGCACGATCGACGCCCGGACCATGCACTTGTTTGCCATCGATCGATACAGAGCCACGATCATAGGGAAGCAAGCCCGCGACGATGTTAAGCAACGAGGTCTTGCCGCAGCCGCTGGGGCCGACAATGGCCATGAACTCGCCGTCTTCGACCTTGATCGACACGTCGGACAGAGCCAGAACTTCGTTCGCGCTACGTTCCAGCCAGTACTTCTTGAATACGTGGTCGATGTCCAGTTTGACCATTTCTTGAATCGCGCACAACGGACTTACGCCTGTGCGCTCCGGAGCCGGAGACTCTGAAGCTCAGCGATAGGCCAGCTTGGCCTTGCGCTCCTCCTCGGCCTTGATTTCCGCCCCGAACAGTTGTTCGAAATACCCTTCTTTGACCAAACGCTCCACGATACTATTATCGATCACGCGGTGAAAATCGAAGGTGCGCAGCGCTGCGGCAGTCTGCTCGTCGGCCGGACGATCGATCATGTATTGCACCGCCGGTGCGAGCACATAGGGCACACGCTCGAAGACGGCGCGTTCGCGATAGCGGTCGTACACGCGTTCGACGTCGGGCGGATCTTCCGGGTTGAACTTGAGGTAGGCCTTCACCGCGAAGGCCTTGTCGTCATAGAACCGCTTGATGGCCTCGGCGTTGGCTTTAATGATCAACTCCGCCAGCTTGGGATTCGCCGCCGCCGCCGACTTCTTGAACAGGTACACGGTGGGGGCGTAGATGTCATCGTAGTCGCTGATGTTGGCGAGGCTCTTGTAGCCCTGCGCTTCGAGCTTGAAGTACACCGGCGCAGTGATCATGGACGCCTCTACGCGCCCGCTCACCAGGGCCGCCACGCGGCCGTTCACGTCCGTACCTACCGGAACCCACTGCACATCCTTGGGCGTCAGGCCGCTTTTCGAAAGCAGGTTTACCGCGTAGTTGTAGGGCGCGTCGCCGATCTGGCTCACGCCGAAGCGCTTGCCTTTGAGCTCGGCGACGCTGGTAATGTTCTTGCCCACCATCATCGCGAACAGGCTTTTCTTGAACGAACTGGCGAGGAACACCAGCGACCCGTCCTTGGACGCGGCCTGCATAGCCTGCTCCAGCGTGTAGTTGGTCATGGCCGCCTCGCCGCTGACCACCATCGCGATTCCGGCCGGATGCACTCCGAACACCAGGTTCACGTCCAAGCCGTACTTCTGGTAATAACCAGCCTCTTTGGCGATGTAAAACGGCCAAGTCGTGCCCGTGCGCGAGGGATAGTTGATGGTGACTCTCTGCAGCGGAGCCGCCGGTTGCGCCGGCGCTTCGACTGCGCCCAGACACAAGGCTGCCGCGGCAACGAGGGCTTTGGCGATCCTGATGGGCGTGATCACATGGACACTCCAAGCGTGACGGTTCTGAGCCACTTCCGGTTCAGTTTACCATGCGCCAGCTTCCACACATGACTAGTGAGCCTGGTTTCGTTACCTGTCAAGCTCTCCCGCTAGATCCGCGATCCGCTTGGCTCTATTCGCTAGGTCGACAAACCCATTGTCGATGTTTTTCATGACAGCCTCGCGGTTCACTCCCGTGATGGACTGATCGAAAGTTCTGTCTTCTAGCTTACGTAGATATGAGACCGTCTGGTTGAAGAGGTCGAGGTGACCTTTAATTGCTAATACGGCTGACTGGAACTTGACCCGAAAATTCGAGATCTCGCCGAGATGTGCGTCGAGCAGAGGGAGTGTGTACTCTTTGACGCCCAGGCCGACGAGGGGCCGCTTCTGTTGCCCTATGCCCGGATTCCGCAGCAACAATTCTCGCAGGGTCTTGAGTCCGGCGACCAGTTCCGGATTGGTTTCTGCTCCGACATAGTTCTGAACGATCGGATCGAGCCAGTTTATGAATTCCGCGTCGGCGTTTCCGCGGTTCATTCGTACTGTCAATGCGACCCAACCCATCTTGTACCGCAATTCGTTCAACTCACCGATGACGCTCGATTTCAGTTCTTTCACCCGGCGCCTTCGCTTTTGCCACTCCCAAATCAAGGGAGAGGCCAAACCGAGTACCCAGCCGAAGCCGATTTTTAGAGCCTCTTGTGCCAGATCCGGTCCGCTCATCCTTTTCCCTTCGCGCCAATGACGCGGCGCCCATTCTCAGCGCTCATTCTCGCATTGTTTCAAGAGGGTTGAGCTCCCAGATTTCGCCTCCCGTCCTAAACGGCTGCGCGCTTTCGCTGTCGGCGGGTCGATGAAATGGCAGACGATCGCCTGTTCCGTCTGGCACATATTGACACAATGTGCCAAAGGCGGTATTCCTTAAGCATGGCCACCCGCGCAACCGTCAACGTGTCTTTGACGCCAGAACTCGACGCCTTCCTTCAGAGCCGCGTAAAATCCGGTCGTTACCAAACGACCAGCGAGGTAGTTCGCGAGGCTCTTCGTCTCTTGGAACGACAGGAAATCAGACGGGAAGAGAGTCTACGGCAATTCAAAGCCAAGCTCCGGCGCGGCGCAACTCAGTCGGAAAGCGAGAAGCTGATCGATGGCGACGTGGCCTTCGATGAGCTTCGCGAACTGATCGAAGAACGCCGGCGCGCCAAGCACAAGGCAGCGCGTTCGTGAAGCGGCTGTTTGTCCTTACGCCGCAGGCGAAGGACGATCTTCAAGGAATTCTCCTCGGAATCGCCGACGATAACCCTGAAGCGGCTGAGCGCTTACGTTTGGAGTTCTACCGGGGGCTGACGGAGCTTGGGCGCTCACCGGGTCTTGGTCACTATCGAGAAGACCTCCTCAGCAGACGCTATCGCTTCTGGAACTTTTACTCGTACGTCGTAGCTTACGCCTGGAAGACCAAGCCGATCCATGTGATCGCCGTGGTTCATGGCAGACGCGACTTGACGATGTTCAACTGGCGTACCCCGACGGACTGAGACCGGCCGTCACCGGAACGCCAGCTTCGACTTCTTATCTTCTTCCGCCTTGATCCCAGGCCCAAAAGTCTTCTCGAAAAACCCTTCCTTAATCAAGCGATCGATCACGGAATTGTCGATCACCTTATGGAAGTCGTATGCCTTGAACTGGGCCAGGATGGTCTGATCCGCCTGCTGGGCGATCACCGAGCTAATCGCGCCCGCGAGCACGAAGGGGATGCGCTCGAAACCGTTGGTCTTGCTGTACCGGTCGTAAATACGCGCCATGTCTTCTTCCTTCTGCTTGTCGTAGGTGATGTAGGTCTTGAGCGCGAACGCCTTGTCGTCGTAAAACCGCTTGATGGCTTCGGCCTGGGCGCGAATGATCTGGTCCGGCAGCTTGGGATTCTTCTGGATGGTCGCTTTGGAGAACATATAGGTGGTTGACGCGAAGATGTCGTCGTGATCAGCCAGATCGGCCAGCACTTTGTAGCCGGTCTCTTCCAACCGGAAGTAGGAGGGCGCCGTCAGCAGAGTAGCGTCGACACGTCCGGTCGTTAACGCGGCCACGCGCCCGTTCACGTCGGTGCCCACGGGAACCCATTGCACATCGCGTATGCCGATTCCGTTCTTGCCCAGCAGCGCCACCGTGTAGTTGTAAGGAGCATCGCCGATCTGGCTCACCGCGATGGTCTTGCCCTTGACTTCCTTAATATCGTTGAGCCCTTTGCGGCCCATCAGCGCGAACAAACCCTTGTTGAGCGAGGAACCCATGATCACGAACGACCCGTCCTTGGTGGCCGCCTGCATGGCCTGTTCGAGCGAGGAGTTGTACTCGGCGCCTTCGCCACTCACCAGCATGGCCACGCCGCCCGGGTGAACGGCGAACACCAGGTTCACGTCCAGCCCGTACTTTTGGTAATAGCCGCCTTCCTTGGCCAGAAACATCGGCCACGACGCCGCGCTGCGGGTGGGATAGACCATCGTGATTTTCTGCAGCGGCTGCGCCGCCATTTTAGAAATGGGGCTCACCGCCAACAGGAACAGGGAAGCAAGTGCGAACCTGGACTTCATTAGGACTCCTTGTTTCATTCGCGCACAACGGACTACGCCTGTGCGCTGCCTTTCGCCTGAGATTCACCGACGTCGAGCTTGAACAACTTCTTGGCGTTGTCCTCGTAGATCATTTTCTTTTCGGCCGCGCTCAGCCAGTCGAAGCTGTCGATGCAGATCTTGGTTTCCTGATCCAGCCAGCGGCCCGTGCGCGGATCCTTGACCGTGCCGACGCCGGGACGCTCCGTGCCGAACAGGCAGCGGTCCACGCCCACCGTCTTGATCAGCAGTTCCAGCGAGTGTTTGGAATACAGCACCGTGTCGTAGTATAGACAGCGCAGACGATCGGAGAACCGCGGCCCCGGACGCCGCAGCGATCCAGCTTCCCAGCGCGCCCATTGGTACGGCACCGCGCCGCCTCCGTGCGAGACCAGAATCTTCAGGGTAGGGAAGTCGTCAAACACCTGCGACGTCAACAGCGACACCACACCGATGGTCTCTTCATTAATGAAGTGGGTCGAATAGGTCAGGCGCGGCGAGCGGCATCCGGCCGAGTGCAGATGAGCAGGGAGGTCCAGCTCCACCAGCTTTTCATACAGCGGATACCAGAAGCGGTCGCCGAGCGGGGGCGTGATGTGTGCGCTGCATTCGCCCGGATCGGGATTGAGCAGGCAACCCACGAAGCCCTTTTCCTTGACACACGTTTCCAGGTACGGCAGGCACTCTTTAGGGCTCACGCCGGGCGACTGCGGTAATCCGCACACCCCCCGGAAGACGTTCGGGTACATCTTTACTTGCTTGGCGATGATGTCGTTGGTTTCCTCGATGAACCAGCGGACCAGCTTGGGGTCTTCGCTATGCATCATCTGGTACGGCCGCGGCGACAATAATTGCATGTCGGTGCCCGCTTCCTTGAGCTGCTCCAGATGTGAGGTGCCGCCGAACACCGGCTTGTGCAAAGCGGCCCGGATGTCCTCGTCCGTAGCACCGGTCGAGCCCCGGCCATGCCCCCCGCGATGGGCCAACAACCCGGCTTTATAAACGTACAAAGCGTCCGGCGCGGTGACGTGACCGTGCGAATCGATAATCATTACTGCCTCCCAGAAAAAGTGGCACAGGCTTCAGCCTGTGGGGCTGGATAGTTCCAGTTCACTATACCCAATGATGGAATCCAGTGGCAAGGACGGGCCGCGTCAATCGTCGACGCCGAACAGCTTCAGCTGATTGTCCACGCTGGTCACGCCTTTTACTTTTTTCGCGACGGCGGTGGCTTTGATGCGGGCCTTGTCGGAGTGAACGCGGCCTTTGAGCGTTACGGCTCCGTTCTTCACATCGACATCGATCCCGGCGCCTTTTACTTCCACGTCGTTGGCCAGCCTGCGCCGCACCTCATCGTAGATGCCGTCGTCGGTGGCCTTACTTTGCGCGACCAGCAGCGGAGTCAATAACGCGAAGATCAGGAGGAGCGACAGAGCCCGCAAAGCCATATCTTTACTGTACGTCAGATGCTCCTACCATGGTTCTCCAGTCGCTGGCCGCCAGGAACTCGGGGTCCTCGCGCCAGTTCGGACGCACTTTTACGAAGGTCTGGAGGAACACTTTCTTCCCAATCATGGCTTCGATCTCCTGCCGCGCCTGCGTGCCGACCTTTTTCAGTAGCGCTCCGCCCGCCCCAATTAAGATGGCCTTCTGCCCCGGACGATCCACGTAAATCGTGGCGGCGATGCGCACCAGCTTGGGCTCATCTTTCCAATCCTCGACCAGCACAGCGACTGCGTGCGGGACCTCTTGACGAGTAGCCAGGAGAATCTTCTCGCGCAACAACTCCGCGGCCAGGAATCGTTCCGGCTGATTGGTGAGGTGGCTAGAGGGATAGAGCGAAGCTCCCTCGGGAAGCCGCGCCACGATTTCTGCGCGCAGCACGTCCAGACCTTCGCCTTTGAGCGCCGAGATGGGCACGTAAGCCGCGAACTCGTGCATCGCGCGATAGCGATCGATCAGCGCCAGCAAAGCCGGCTTGTCGCGCAGCCGATCGACCTTGTTGAATACCGCGATCACGGGCGCCGGGGATTTCTTCATCAGGTCCACAGCCTGCGCGTCTTCCTCGCTCGGCCGCGCGGTTGCGTCCACCAGGAACAGCAGCACGTCGGCATCGGTGGAGGAACGCACCATATCCATCATGCGCTTGTTGAGTAAGCTGACGGTTTTGTGGATACCGGGTGTGTCCACGAACACGATCTGCGCTCCGGGAATGGTCAGCACCCCTTGAATCGAAGTGCGCGTGGTCTGCGGACGCGGCGCCACGATCGCCACCTTCTGCCCCACCAGAGCATTCAGTAGCGTGGATTTGCCGGCATTGGGGCGGCCGAGGATGGCTACGAATCCGGCGCGATGTTTCGGCTTCTTCATTGGGCCGTCTTACTTTTCGGGTGCCGCGTTCGAATGATTAATCCGGGCCAGCCGGACCTGGTCCACGCGCAGATTGTTGGCCGCGAGCACCGTAATCGCCAGGCCATCCCGCTCGGTCTCCTCGCCCACTTCCGGAACGTGGCCCATCCATTCGGTGACCAGACCACCCACGGTGGTCGACTCGGTGTCCGGCGGCGGATGGAAATCCACCAGATCGCCCAGGCGGCTCAGGTCGAAGCTGCCCGAAACCACGTAGCTGCCGTCGGGCTCTTTACGGAAGTCGCGTTCCGGCTCGTGCTCGTCGTGGATTTCACCCACGATCTCTTCCACCATGTCTTCGAGCGTAACGATGCCGGCGGTGGCTCCGTACTCGTCCACCACCACCGCCAGATGCGCGCCTTCTTCCTGCATCTCGCGGAGCAGATCGTTTACGGGTTTGGTTTCCGGCACGAAACGCACCGGACGCAGAATATCTCGCGCCTTGCGGCCGGCGCGCTGGGCGTCGTCGAGCTCGAACATGTCGCGTACGTGAACGAACCCGGTGATGGAATCGATGTCGCCGTCATAGCACGGGATGCGCGAATACTGTTCCGTGACCACGAGCTGGCGGAGCTGTTCGAGCGTCGCATCCTGGCTGATGGCGACGATGCGCGGCCGTGGCGTCATCAGCTCCCGCACAGTTTTATCGCCGAAGGCCACCACCGACTGGATCAACGCCCGGTCTTCCTTCTCGATGATGCCTTCCTCTTCGCCGGCGCTGATCAGCGCGTCAATGTGTTCTTCCGGCCGCGGCGGCTCACTGGGCGTTTGCTTGCCGCCGAGTTCGAACAACGACCCCAGGAACTCCAAGGTCCACACCAGAGGGAGCGCCGACAGAGCCAGCGCGCGGTACAGCGGAACCAGCGGCACCAGTCCGTTCCCGGTGCTCTTGCGGTACACAATCTGCGGGACCACGTAGGTGCCCGTGATCGTCGCCAGCGCCCCCAGCAGGCACGCCGCGATCAAGGCTTCCCACAGGGGAGCGCTTTCCAGCGTCAACGCGAGAATCAGGCATCCCATCATCGCCAGTCCTACGTGCTTGATGATCGAAAACGTCAGCGCGCCGCGCTCGGTTTCCAGACCGATGCGGGCCTCGAGTGTTTCCTTGAAGAACACCAGCGACGGCAACTCGCGCGCGCGAATGCGCAGCGATTCCAGGTACAGGAGCTGAATGCAGGACGCCAGCGTGATAGCCAGCGCCACAACCAGCACCGCGATCGTCAGCAGCAGCGTCACCGGTGCGGCCTCCTGCGGGCCACGCCCCCGCGCTCGATCGGCGTTCGTTCACTCAAACCGCGTTCGATCAACCCAGAGACCAGCCCCAAGCGTTTGCGCCATTTCGCCTCGGCCCGCGCCATGTGGCCCGCATCGGTCTCGTGATCCATGCCGGCCAAATGCAGCAGGCCGTGCAGCATCAGAATGCGTAATTCTTGTTCCACTGCGTGGCCCATGTCGGCGGCCTGCCGAGTGGCCGTGTCGAGCGAGATGGCGATCTCCCCGCCGCCTTCCGCCAACGGGAATGAGAGCACGTCGGTCGGATAGTCTTTGCCGCGAAACTGGCGGTTCAGCGCGCGCACTCGGGAATCATCCGTGATCAGGCAGGTGACCGGACCGTTGGCTGCAACCCGCGCCACCGTCTCTTCGAAAAACGTTCGCAGAGGCCGGCGCGCCGTCTTTTTTGACGGGTGCTGAAACAAAAGCGTAGCGCTGGTAGGGCCGGGCATGAAGAGCCCTCTAAACCAGGGGTGTAACGGGCTCGTTTGCGCTCGGAGACGGGCTGCCGCTCGAAGCCGGGCTACTATTAGGGGCCGGACCGGCCGTGGCCGCAGCTGCGTCGGCCGCCGCATCCGCCAGGCGCAAAGTCAATTGACGATTAACGCCGATGGCTTCGTTATAACGCTCGTACGCCTTGACGATGCGCTGCACCAGGCTGTGGCGTACCACGTCGCGATCGTCGAACTGGATGAACTGGATGCCTTCGACGCCGCGCAGCACGTCGATCACCTCGATCAGCCCGCTGCGCTGGCCCTGGGGAAGGTCCACCTGGGTGGGATCGCCCGTCACCACCATCTTGGAATTGAAACCTTGGCGGGTCAGGATCATCTTCATCTGCTCGGGCGTGGCGTTCTGCGCTTCGTCCATGATGATGAAGCTGTCGTTGAGCGTGCGCCCTCGCATGAACGCGATCGGCGCGATTTCTATGGTGTTGCGCTCCAGCAGCTTTTCGATTTTTTCGGTTTCCAGCATGTCGTACAGCGCGTCGTAGAGCGGGCGCAGAAACGGGTCGATCTTTTCCTGCAGTGTGCCCGGCAGAAAGCCCAGGCGCTCGCCCGCTTCCACCGCCGGACGAGTCAGAATAATGCGGCTGACCCGTTTGGCCATCAGCGCGGACACCGCCATGGCCACGGCAAGATAGGTTTTGCCCGTGCCCGCCGGGCCGACGCCGAACGCCAGATCGTAGCGCTCGATGGCGTCGACGTAGCGGCGCTGCATCATGGTCTTGGGCGCGATTACCTTCTTGCCGAACGTGCGCTGCTTGCCGCTTTCGACCAGGCCGCGCAGGGAGGTATCCGTGTCCACCGTCACCACGCGCAAGAAACTGTTGAGGTCGCCGTTGTTGAACACGTGACCCTCGCGGACCAGCGCCGCGTAGTCCCGCAGAATATCGACGGCCCGCGCCACACCCGCTTCCTCGCCTTCGATCTCCAGACAGTCGTTCAGCAGGCGGGCGCGGACCTTCAACCCGTCTTCCATCAGGCGGATATTTTCGTCGCGTGTCCCGAACAGGGACTCAATTCCACGGCTAATCTGTACGCTGGACTTCATTCGACAAGGGAAGGCAAACGGCGGGAGCAACTACGATCCGACATCCGCGGGCGCGGAATACCAAGCCACATCTGCCCCAAGCATACCAGAAAAAATGACCCGCAGAGCACTTTTCATGCGCCGGCGAACCCGGAGTTTGTAAGAAATTCGTTACAGGTGATTTACAGCCGACGCTGAACTTTGTTACGGCCAGCTCTTTGCAGGCTAGTATATCCTGGGACTATGCAAGTCGTCCTTCCAGAGCAAGCGCTCCCTGCAAAGCTCACGTTGAATCCCGACCTGCGGATGAGCGACGACGAGTACTACGATTTCTGCATGGCAAACGCGGATGTCCGCTTCGAGCGAACCGCGCAAGGGGAGATCCTCATCGTGCCACCCGCGGGACCCGAGTCCGACTATCAGACTTTGGAAGTTGCGTCTCAGTTAAGGAACTGGGCGAAGCTGGACGGCCAAGGCAAGTCTTTCGGCCCAAGCGTTGAGTTCATCCTCCCGACCGGCGCCGCGTATTCTCCAGATGCCGCCTGGGTGTCGAATGAGCGCTTGTCGCAGTTCACTAAGCAACAAAAGCGCAAGTTCCTGCGCCTGTGTCCCGAGTTTGTAGTCGAGGTAATGTCGCCTACCGACCGTTTGAAGACCGCCCAAGATAAGATGAACGACTGGATGATCAACGGCACCCAGTTAGGTTGGTTGATCGATGGCGACAACCAGACCATCTACGTCTACCGCGCGGGCCAGAGCGGCGTCGAGAAGCACGTGGGCGTCATGACGCTGCCCGGCGAAGGCCCCGTGGCAGGGTTTGAGTTAAATCTGACGGATATTTGGGCCGGACTGTAGCCGGCGCAACCCTCGCACCCAACCTCTGGTACTTTTTTGCCCGCACCGTAGCTTTAGTCCCGGTTCAAACATGTAGCGGAGGTGGTATACTAGCCGTCCATGCAGGTCACCAGCGCAGTCCGGGCTGTAGGGTTCGCCGGGTCGGTGCTGGCCGTCGCGGTCTGCGCGCCCTTCGCCCGCGGTTTTCAATCCCCGGACACTACCCTGCGCGCGGCGCACTTGCGCGTCGACTCGGCGCTAGCCCTGATTCCAGTCCACGTGGCAACTCCTCAAGGCGCCCCCGTCACCGACCTGACCAAAGAGCACTTCCGCATCTTCGAGGACGGCGTCGAACAGCGCATCAACTATTTCGCCACCGAGGACGCCCCCGTTTCGGTCGGCTTGCTGTTCGATACCAGCGGCAGCATGCGCGCCAAAATGCATCAATCCACCCAGGCGGCGCAAGCCTTTTTCCAAACCGCCAACTCCGAGGATGAGTTCTTCCTGGTGGAATTCAACGACCGGCCCAAGCTGTCGGTGGCGTTCACGCCCGACTCCAGCGAAGTGGCCCGCCAGCTGGCGCGTACCAAACCGCTGGGGCGCACCTCCCTGTTGGACGCCATCCACCTGGGGATGCTCCAGATGAAACGCGCCCGCAACCCCCGCAAGGCCCTGGTGATTCTCTCCGACGGCGGCGATAACCACAGCCGCAGCACGGCCAGCGAGATTCGCCGGGATGTGAAGGAGTCCGAAGTCGAGATCTACGCCATGGGCATCTTCGACGGCGAGAACTTCGCCAAGCTGTCCCCGGAAGAGCGCAACGGTCCGCATTTGCTGGACGAACTGGCCGGCGCCACTGGTGGAACAAACTTCCCGGTGGAGCGCCTGACGGATTTGTCCGCGATCGCCGCCCGCATCGGGAGCCAGCTCCGTAGCGAGTACGTGCTGGGATACGCGCCCGCAGGTTCTGCCCGCGACGGCAAGTATCATCGCGTGACCGTGGACCTGGCGCCTCCGCCCGGCGGGCCAACCTTGCAGGTCAACTACCGGCGCGGGTATTACGAGCCGGGATATTAGGTACTATACCCACTGGCACTAGACCTTAAGTCCTGCCCGAACTAAAGTCCGTTGCCCCGGGACTACAGCAAACACCTCAGCCCGCCGATGCTAGACGAAGGTGGCATTCTTGCTAAGCGCTTTCAAATGGGCCTTCGTCCGCGCGCCTCGTTCGCTCGAGAGCTGGAGTCTGGACCGCAATTGGAACCGCGTGGAGGCCCAGCGCCATTTGAAGTCCGGTGACTACGCCGAAGCCGAAAATCATTTGCGGGCGGCGGTCATGGAATCGGATCAGCAGCGGTTCTCGGCCACCAAGCGCGTGCGTCTGCGGCTGGAGTTGGCCGATGTCCAGCGCAAATCGGCGTGGATGCGGATGGAGTCTTCCCGCGACGCCTCCACCGACGCGGCCAAACTGGCCGAAGCCGAACAGACCATTCGCGCCGCGGTGTTGATCGCGGCCCGGGCGGCCTCGGGCGACGCCTATTCGCAGTGCCTGGACGCGCTGACCGAAGTCTTCGGCGATCAACGTAACTACCTGGCAATGGAAAAAGCCGCGGAGGAAGCGATCCGGCTGGGTGCGTCGCTGGCGCATCCCGACCAGCTCCGCATGGCCCGCAGAGTCCATTGGTTGGGCGTGGCTCGATACCACAATGGGCGCTTGGCCGAAGCCATTCCACCGCTCGAAAAGTCCCTGGCGCTACACGAGGCCAACTATGGGGCGGATCACCTGATCACGGCAGGTCGTCTGAGCGAGATCGGCCGAATTTATCGCGCCCGCGGCGATCATGCGAAGGCGCAAGAATGCCTCCGCCGCGCGCTCCGCGTCCACGCCGCCGAATATGGCCCGGATTCTCCGCAAGCTCTGAGCGATCTGGCGGCCCTGGCCGGGTCCTATGAGGATGCCGGAAACCTGGAAGCGGCTGCCGGGGAATACGAGCGAGCCTTGGTGCTCAAGCAGCGCAAACTCGGCGTCGGCAATCTGGACGAAGTTGCGGAAATGCAGTTCAGCCTGGCCAGCCTCCACTTGGGATGGAACAA
The DNA here is from genome assembly GCA_035604115.1 of Bryobacteraceae bacterium. Lineage (GTDB taxonomy): Bacteria > Acidobacteriota > Terriglobia > Bryobacterales > Bryobacteraceae > Palsa-187. The sequence goes on from DATNJC010000013.1 coordinate 78,917, forward strand.
TTTCTCCCGCGCGCGGGAGTTGCTGGCGGAGTGCGTGGGCACCTTCCGCCGCACCGGCGGACCGCGGCTGGCCGTGGCGCTCGAGACCCAGGCCCAGTTGGAGGAGCGATCCGGGCGCTTCTTCGACGCCGTGCGCGATCTGGAGTTTGCGGCTACGGCGTGGCGCAAGTGCGAACGGTTCGCCGAGCTGATTCACAACATGGAGTATCGAGCCGACCTTCTGGCCCAACTGCGCAAGAGCAGGGAAGCCACGTGGCTGCGCGAACAGGCGGCCAAGCTGGCCGAAGAAACCGGCGTGACAATAGAAGCGAACAGTCTGGCGGCATCGGCCGGTGGCCTCACGGCCCAGAATCCCCAGACAACCTGACGAAGCCCGCCTGGCGGACCTAGCCCGGGCTGGACTATTTGATTTCAGGACTCGTGACGGTAGCCGGTTCCTGCGACCAGTTGTTGCGGATCACCAGCGTCTGGTCGGAAAAGAAAGTCCTCCGTCCAGAACTGCCGAAGGCCTCCGGCACCGCGGTCACGGAGTACCCAGTGGAGCTAGCCACTACGGTGAACATGTACCCGCTGTTCTTTCCGTCGGCGAGCACCTTTGGGATCAGGTCGGCGGCGGCCGGGCTAGCCGCTCCACTAGCCGGGGGGCCTAACTCCGCAAGCGTGGCCGCGTAGCGCCCGAACTGCGAATAATACTGTGTCTCCGCCTGGTGGATGGTGCCGACCTGCCGGATGGCCGCCATTTCGTGAGCCGCCATCACCTGGTTGTTCATCTTGGGCACCGCGATCGCGGCGATGATCAGGATGATGGCGATGACAATCAGCAGCTCGATGAGCGAGAAACCACGTTGGAGGCGTCGACGTTGGCGGTTCATACCTATATTCTAGACGGCACAACCGGCCGAAGCGTGGAGTGGGGTAGCCAATTCTGGCTGCAGCCGCCTTTTGAGACGGCTCCGTCCTGCGAGCGCTGTTCCCATCCGCGCACTGGAAGCCGGCTCGAAAGCCGGCTGCGGGCAGGACTGCTCGCCCCACACATGGGATGCCTGCTAGTGAATCCGGGTCGGGCCCGTGGCTTGCTCGCGCGTCACTAGTTCGTCGAAAATCGCCAGCACCTGCTTGCGGAAGGTGTAGGTGCGCTGGAGCCGGGCCTGCACCGCCAGCTCGTTGCGATGGCGGCGCATCAGCTTATCCAACAATTTCTTGGGCACATCGATATCGCGGCGCAGTGCCTCGGCCGAGTGGCCGCGCAGGAATAACCCGTAGAACAGGGCCGCTTCACGCTGCGGCGCGAGAGGGTCGAAATCCTCCTGGAACGCTAGCGGGTTGCCTGGTGCGGTGGCGCGAGCCGAAATCGAAAGTGCGGCGCTGCTGGGCACAAAACAGAAGTATAAACGTCCCCGAATGGCCATGCAACAGGGCGGGCCAAGTAACTGGACGGGCAGTGCAATCCATCCTTCAGAACGGTAGCCGGATGCGGACTTAGTTCTTGGCGAAGTACAGGGCCGCCGCGCGCTCCAGCTCCGGCTTGGTGATCTGCGGCGGGCGGCCTTCGTAACGTCCAATCGCGGCCAGGGCATTGCAGATGTCCGCCGGATAGCAGGCCCGCAACTCGGTGCGGCCCTCGCGCAGGCACAGTTTGCGGAGGTATTCAGCGCTGTCGGGCTCGGCCGGGATATTGCGCGACGCCACCACGCGGGTGAAAATCTGGTCGAAGGCGGCGGCATCCACGGCTTCCACGTAGATCTTGTTGCGGATGCGGCGCAGGAAGGCTTCGTCGGCCAGGTCGGAGGGCTCCAGGTTGGTGGAGAACACCACCATCAGTTCGAACGGAATCTGGAACTTCACGCCGTAGCGTAGCGTGAGGTAATCGACGCGCCGGTCCAAAGGCACGATCCAGCGGTTCAAGAGGTCGCGCGGGGAGATCAACTGCCGGCCGAAGTCGTCGATGATCAGAATGCCGTTGTTGGATTTCATCTGCAGCGGCGCGGCGTAAATGCCGGACGCTTCATCCAAACGCAGCTCCAGCATACTCGGCACCAGCTCGCCGCCCACCACGATGCACGGCCGTTTGCACAACACCCACCGCGGGTCCAGGTCTTCGTCGTCGTGTTCGATGGACTGGTGCACCACGGGGTCGTACAAACTGATGATCTGGTTGTCCACCTCCACCGCATAGGGAATCCGCACCGCGTCGGAGTAGACTCGCAGCATGCGTTCGGCCAAGCTGGTTTTGCCGTTCCCCGTTGGCCCGTACACGAAGATCGAGGACTGCGAAATGATGGCCGGGCCCAGTTGGTCCAGCATGCGGTCCGACACGACCAGGTCGGAAAACGCCGTCCGGAGTTTGGCGCGGTCGACCTGGACGCGGGCGCTCTGAACCTTGGTGGCTTCGTGGTATTCATTCAGCGACACCGGACAGGCTCCGGCGTACTGCGACACCTGAAACCGCTCCCCGGCCAGCTGCTTGCCAGCCGCCGAGAGCGTGAAATTGTAATCGTTTCCGCTCATGCCCTTGATTTCGACCAGGTGCTGCTGGCGCATGTGCTTGAAGACGGTGTCGATCACCGGGACCGCCATGCGCAAAGAGCGGCTGAGCCCCGCGAGGCTCGAAAAGCCTTCGATGAGCAGGCGGCGGAGCACCAAGTCGAGCGCGAGCGACTCGGAAACACCCAGTTCTTTGAGACTCTGCGGGACCGTAGGGTTGTAGGCGTTGCGGACAGGAGCAAAGGTAGCCATGAGCACCCCTTCTATCGGCGGTTCGGCGCGTCGGGATTACTTTGGCGTCACGTTTTGTGGCTCTGCACGTTCGCCCCGTATTCCGCGTCTCCTTATTAGGTGGTATTGTTTCGTATCTTACTGATGGTACTGGCTCTGGCGGCGACCGCGTGGTCCGCGGAAACGGCTGCGGCGGAGGCTCGCAAGCTGTACCGGGCGGCTCAACTGGCGGAGAAAAAGGGCGATACTCTAAACGCCTACCTCCTGTACGCCCGTGCGGCGGCGCTGGAACCGTCCAATCTGGAGTTCACGTTCCGCAAAAACGCGCTTCAGGCCAAAGCCATCCTCACCGCCGAGACGCGCCTGGAGCCTGATCCGGCCCTGGAACCGAATCGGGACGCCGCTAGTGCCGTCGGCAATGACCCCGACGCTGATGCGACACTCGATTCGAACGTCGGCCCGGAGCCGGCCGACCCAAACTCAGTCCGGTCCCCGAGCGCCCCGCCAGACCCCGCCGCGCTGCTCGCCGCCGGCGAACTGAGTCCGGCCGAGATTTCCGAAGCCCGGGAGGCCCTGCCCCCAGTCCACTTGGCCGATCCTGGAACGCACCACAGCTTTGACGTGGTCCGCGGCGAGCCGCGAGCCACCATCGAACAGGTGGCCTCGGCTTTCGGGATTCAGGTGGTGTTCGACCCGGAGTATCAGGCGCCGCCGCCGTTCACGCTGCGCGCCCAGAATTTGAGCTTGGAAGAGGCGCTGCACATCGTGGAGGCCACGGCGAACTCCCTGATCGTGCCGGTGGGAGAACACGCCGCGGTCGTGTTCCGCGACTCGCCCCAGCGGCGCGCCGATTCCATGCCGACCATGTCCATGGAGATTCCGATCCCGGAACGACTCACCGTCCAGGAGGCGCAGGAAATCCTGACCGCGGTGCAACAGACGCTGGAGTTGCGCAAGGTCTCGGTGGATCCGGGACGGCACATGGTCTACGTCCGCGACCAGGTGATCAAGGCGCTGGCGGCGAAACAACTGTTCGCCCGGCTCTCCCGCCAACGGGCGCAGGTGGAAGTCGAGGTGGAGCTGCTGTCGGTGACCAAGAGTTCCTCGCTGGCCTACGGGCTCTCGCTGCCGGGAAGCTCGCAGTTGGTCAATTTTGGCAGCTTTATGAACAATGTGGGCTCGGCTGTGGCGACGATGAGCAACTATCTGGCATTCGGCGGTGGGGCGTCGTTGTTCGGCCTGGGAATCGCGAATGCGGCGGCCTTGGCTAGCGTCAGCCGCAGCTCGGCCGCATCCGTGTTGCGAGCGAGCGTGGTCACCGCGGACGGGCAGCCCGCAACCTTGCACATCGGCGACCGCTATCCGATCGTGACCCAAGGCTACTTCGGACCCACCACCGGCACAGGCCAAGTGTACGCGCCGCCGCCGACGGTTCAGTTTCAAGACCTGGGGCTGTCCCTCAAGGTGACTCCGTCGGTGCATGAGGGCGGAGAAGTGACGCTGGATCTGGAGGCGCAGTATTCCGTGCTGGGCGCTACGGTCACCAATGGCATCCCGGCGATTTCCAATCGCAAATTCGTGGGCAAGGTGCGGCTGGCCGAAGGCGAGTGGGCGGTGGTGGCGGGCTTGGCCGAATCCGACGCCGGGACCACGGTTACCGGCACGCTGGGCGTGGTCCGCCTGCCCCTGATCGGGCATTTGCTCCGGCAGACTACGGTGAGCAAGGATTCGAGCGAGGTTCTGATCGTATTGAAGCCCCAACTCGTGAATCTGCCGCCTTGGGAGTTCCCCAGCGAAACGCTGTGGATCGGCTCGGAGTCCACGCCGCTGGCGCTTTACTAGACTAGCTTCGGAGTCCGGATGGGTGGCGACCGGGCCTGCCGAAGGGCTGAAGCGGGGTAGGTTCGATTTTAGGAAGTCATTGTGCATGAATACTTTGGAGGGACCTTGGGTTCGTTCGGTAGTTTTGGCTCCGGGGGCTGACGGGCGAGGTCTCGGGTTCGTTTTGTAGATTTGGTGGAGGCCTGGGATGGAAGGCCTGCATCTCGGATTCGTTTTGTATTTTTCTTTGCGTGGGTGGAGCGCAGCACCTGCGCGGCTGGTTTTACGCGAACGGACGTCATCAAGCCGATCTTAGTGCCGATGGAGTCATTGGGCCGGGATCGGCGGCACTTATGTGATGGGGGATATTGGGGAAAGACTGAGCCGGATGGACGTGATTGACCGCCGCGTACTGAGCCGCGGCAATAAATGGGGGCGGCTTGATCTAATGCTGCACGGTCAGCAGCGTGCCGCTCTGCGTGGTTTGTCCGCTGTAGCTTACCGTGATGGGCTGGTCCCCGTCAGCGAGCGTTGGAGGCACCACCACGTTGAATTGGAACTGGCCCGGTGCGACCAGGCCGGCAAACACTACGCTCGCCGTGGCGCCTCCGATCTGGATCACAGGCAGCGGCGATAGACTCCCCGATTGCGTCGTCGATCCGGCGACCACCGCGCTTGACGTTGGCCCAAAGCCGTTGGCGTAGAGGAGCACTGTCTCGCCCGGCTTGGCCGGTGTGGTGAGTCCCGCATACAATCTCGCAGGTCCGAGCAGGCTGAAGTCGGCATGACGGGCGGCTACGTAGGGCCCTCCGTTGAACGCGAACAGCGAAGTCGAGACCGACGCGGTGCTGACCGTCACCGGTGCGCTGAGGGCTCCCCCGTTCGTGAGTTGGATTTGAACCGGACCTTGCATCGCGTCGGGCGGAGTCAGAATGTTCACCTGCGTTGGGCTGATGTAGTAGATGTAGGCGTTCTTGCCGTTGACGGTAACGCTGACTTGGTCCAGTTGGGTAGGCAACTGGCTGTTCACGAAGTCGGCGCCTTGCCAGATGCGCGTATCGCCTGGCGGTGAAAGGTTGAAGCCTTTAATCTCCAGCCAGGTATTGGGGGCGATCAGCGGGACCTCTCCCGCGGCGTTGGCCACAAGTGTGATCACCGGTGCGGGCGTCGAGCCGCCGGACGGGTTGTTTTCGACCAGAATGGGGTTCGAGCCGACCGTGATCGCACCACCGAATGTAGGGAGGAGATTCGTATTCCCGGCTAAATCGCGATATTGGAGGCTAGCGTCGTTTATGAGAGTAATCGGCCCGTTCTCGCTCCAAAACGCTCTTCCCACATAGCCTCCCGGGCGCGTAAGCGTGCACGTCCAGAGTCCGGTGGAATCGCCGGAACACGGCTGCGTAATCGTCGCGCCCACCACCCAGTTGTACACCTGACTCGCCGCGTAGCCCGCGGCATTCGGTTCCAGCGCCGCGGTTTCGATATCCCCCCAACCGAACGTAGTCCCGCCGCCCCAGGTGAACCACGCCGCCATCTGCAGATTCAGCGTCGAGCGCAGCCCCGCCTGCAAAAGCATGTACCGCGCCACCCAGGCCACCTGTGTGTCGGGATCAGTCACGGTCATGTTCCCCCAGCTCCCTTCGGTCTGAAACATGGGCTTGCCGGAGAGGCCGTTTTGATCGAACACCGCGCGCATCTGAGTGGCTTTGGTAATGATCGAACCATAACAGCCCACAAAGGCTTTGCAACCCGAGGTCGTGTCCTGCTCCGGCATCGGGAAAGGATTGATGCCGCTTTGCGCCGCAATGTAGCCGTGCCACGCGCCGCCGTCGGCGTACTTCGATCCGCCCGCCTGGAGGTATGCGGTCATCCAGGTGACTCCGCTGTTGGCCGCAACCGTGCCCACCGGTCCGGCCACCGAAGGCGTCAGTAACAGCGAGTAATGGTCCTGGTGAACGATCGGGTACGCGGCCTGCGCCAGAGCCACCATCTGGGCGTTGCTTCCGGTCCACCACAGGCTTACGTTGAACTCATTCCACAACTCGTAATACTTGATGTGCGGCTGGATCTTGCCGTTGTAATGCGCGATCACCGCCGTAAGAAAATCCTTCCAATCCTGGATATTGTCCGGCGGCGCGGTGCAAACCGTCAGGCCGCCGGTGCCGGAGCTACAAGTGCTTTGATCGGCCACGGCCCAGCCGGGAGTGCCTGCGGCCAGCGTCATCGCCATGTTGGCCGTATTGGTGGAAGGGTCCACCAGACCGTGCGCCTGCACGGCTGCCATATAGTCGTCGAAGGATTGAAAATTGAATTTTCCCCGCGACCGCTCGATAGTCTCCCAGGCGAACTCGTTGTGCGCCAGCGTGCCCATGTTCACCTTGGGATAGTCGGCGCGCACGGCGGACACGGCGAAAAATGCGGACGGGATCGGAGATTGGGCCGCGCACTGCAGGGCCAGAACCACTGAAGTCAGCGCCACGCTGCGAACCGCGGACATAGCGTAAGAAACCCAGATTAGCGGCTTTCGTTGCTCTCCCGCAATACGTCCCAATACATCCGCGCGATCCGTTCCAGTGAATGTTCGGCGGCTACATGGCGGGCCGCGCGGCGGCCGATTTCTGCCGCGGCTTCGCGGTCGCGCGCCAGCCACACGATGTAGCCCGCCAGCATTTCTTCCTCGGCGGGCCCGGTGTCGACGCGCAGGCAGGCGTCCTCGGGGATGCGCGCGATTTCTTCCCCCGCGGTGAACGCTACGGCCTTGCCGATGCCCATCATCGAAACGGCTACGCCCGAGGTTTCGGCCGCCGAGGGAAAACGCAGGTTGACGCACAGGTCCGTGGCCGCGGCCCAGCGCCAGAATTCCGGCTCCGGTAGATACCCCGTGCGCAGGATGCCGGGTTGCTCGAGGAGCGGCGTCATGCCGCGTTCGAACGTTTCCGATACGAAGTCGCCCGAGACCAGCAGGCGCGCGTCGGCTCCCGCTGCGCGGGCGCGCTCAAAGGCGCGCAACGCCACCGTCAGCCGCTTGGTTTCCCGCTGGTGTCCGAACATGCCCACTAGCAGCGTGCGCGGCCCCAGCCCTAGCGAAGCCCGGAAGCGCAACGTGTCCACCGCATCCGGGAGCTCCGGCCGGCGGAACAGGTGCGGGATCTCGACCACGCGCGCATCCGGCGCGTGTGCGCAAACGCGTTTCGCCGCCGCAGGATTGTGCACAATCACCGCTCGCGAAGCCTGGGCGATGCGCTTCAGCATGGGATACCCAAAGTAGCGCGGGTCCGCGCCCGAGCGCGCGCGTCCCGCCCACAGGTCACGCGCGAGATCTCGCGACCACTCGCCATAATTGAACACGAACTCTTCGACGTAGGCTGCCTCGTCCAACATCCCGAGGTAGAAATGTTGTAGCAGCGCATCGTGCAGCACCACCACTCCCGGGCGCGCCAGCGTGCGCAAGTAGATCTCGCGATGCAGGGCATTGTTGCCGACGTGATACAGGGCGATGTCGCAATCGGCGGCATCCACCTCGACTGTGCCCAGTGGACGCAAGGCTTCGAGCAGCGCGGCGGAGTAGTCGGCGACACCCGTGGGCGCGGGCGGCAGGGGTGAATAGAATCCGACCTTCATGTTTGCGTCTTGGGACGCGGACCGAACAGCGCCTGCCCCACACGCACGTGCGTCGCGCCTTCTTCGATGGCCGTCTCCAGATCGTGCGACATGCCCATCGACAGCTTCTCGATCCGATGCACGCGCGCCAGTTCCGCCAGCCGCTTAAAGTATGGCCGCCCCGCCTCGGGGTCCGCGTTCCAGGGAGGCATGGTCATCAGCCCTACCAGCCGCAGGTGGGCGCAGCCGTGAATCGCTTCGATCAACCCGGGGAGTTCCTCCGGCGCCGCGCCCGCCTTCGACTCTTCTTCGGACAGCTTCACTTCGATCATCACGTCCATCTGCCGCGGGAGCATCTGATCCAGACGCCGCGCCAGCTTGTCGGAATCGATAGTCTCGATCACTTGGAACAAATCGGCAGCCACGCGGGCCTTGTTGGATTGCAGATGCCCGATCAGGTGAAACTCGGTTCCGGCCAGATCGGCCAGCGCCGGAGCTTTGCCCTGAAATTCCTGCACATAGTTCTCGCCGAACGTGCGCAGGCCCAGGCCGTAGGCCTCGCGGATTACCTCCGCTGGAAACTTCTTGGTGACCGCGACTAGCGTGATGTCCCCGCGCGCCCGTCCCGCGCGCCGGGCGGCGGCTTGAATGCGCTCTTCAACTTTGTCAATTCGTTCGCGAAGCACGATGTTCACTCGCGCACAACGCGGCCCAGAGAGCCGCCGCGCCTGTGCGCCAGTCTTAATGATCGCCCACTCGAAACCCTTCGAACCACTCCGCGATCGACGGAGCGAGCGCCGGCGGCAATCCGTGCACGCCCCCGTCGACCACCTGCAGCGCGTGCCGAACCGGAATCGCGGCCAGAGCCGCCTGCACCTCTTCAATCGTGCCGAACGTGTCGCGCGTCCCATGCACGAACAAAGCGGGCGTCCGCAGGGCAGGGAAGTGCTGCGTGCGAGGTTCCACCTTCCCCGGTGCGTGCAGCGGATAGGAAAGCAGCAACAGCCCGTCGGCCAGATCCGGCGTCTCTGCCGCAACCATCGTCGCTTGCCGCCCTCCGTAGGAGTGCCCGGCCACGACGACCGGGCAAGCGGGCGCGATGTCCCGCACCGCGGCCGCGGCCAGGCGAATGCTCTCTTGATCCCGCTTCGGCGATCCGCGCGGAGGCCCCTGCGCCCGTTCCTGCCGGAACGCCAGATCGCATCGAAGCACCGCGTAGCCAGCACCCGCGAACGCATTCGCCACCGCCACCATCAGCGGCGCGCGGCAGTTTCCGCCGGCCCCGTGCACCAACACCATCGCCGACCGCGGCGGACTTTGCGACGGCAGATGCAGAAAACCGCGGACACCAGGCCGCTCAAAAACCTCCGTTGACTCCATGATTACCGTCATGGTATCGCGTCCCCGGGGCCGCTACACTAATAGCAACTCCCTCATGTCCGCCTTCCGTCTGGGTATCGACTACAAACCGCGCGGCGATCAGCCCGCCGCCATCGACGCACTCCTGCGCGGTCTTAAAGACGGTGAACAGCACCAGGTCTTGCTGGGCGTCACCGGCTCGGGGAAAACCTTCACTATGGCCAAGGTGATCGAGCGCCTGGGGCGGCCCTCCCTGGTGATGGCGCACAACAAGACGCTGGCCGCGCAGCTGTACCAGGAATTCAAGTCCTATTTCCCGCATAACGCCGTCGAGTATTTCGTCAGCTACTACGATTACTATCAGCCCGAAGCTTACATTCCTTCCGGCGATGTGTACATCGAAAAAGAAGCCACCATCAACGACGAGCTCGACCGCCTGCGCCTCTCCGCCACTCGCTCGCTGTTCGAGCGCCGCGATTGCATCATCGTCGCCAGTGTCAGTTGCATCTACGGCCTGGGTTCGCCTGAAGCGTATTACGGCATGCTGCTGATGCTCGAAAAAGGCCAGAAGATCAAGCGCGAGGAAATCACTGCGCGTCTGGTCGACATCCTGTATGAGCGCCATGAAGGCGACTTCAAGCGCGGCACCTTCCGCGTCCGCGGCGACGTCATCGAAATCATTCCCACCTACGAAGACACCGCTTACCGCATCAGCATGTGGGGCGACGAGATCGAATCGCTGGAGCAGATCGATCCGCTCACCAGCCAGGTTAAGCAGACCTATCTGCGGCTGCCCATCTATCCCAAATCCCATTACGTGATGAGCGACGAGACGCGCCAGAGCGCGCTCGTCAGCATCGAGAACGAACTGCAATGGTGGAAAGTCGAGCTCGAGAAACAGGGCAAGCGCATCGAGGCGCAGCGCTTGTATCAGCGCACCATGTTCGACCTCGAAATGATCCGCCAGATTGGCTACTGCCACGGCATCGAGAACTATTCGCGTCATTTTTCCGGACGCCTGCCCGGCCAGGCGCCGCCCACGCTTCTCGATTACCTGCCGCCCGACTCGCTGATGTTCATCGACGAGAGCCATCAGACCATGCCGCAAGTGCAAGGCATGTATCATGGCGACCGCTCCCGCAAAGAAACGCTGGTGAAGTTCGGGTTCCGTCTTCCCAGCGCGCTCGACAACCGTCCGCTGACGTTCGAGGAATTCGAGAACCGCGTCCATCAGGTCATCTACGTATCCGCCACCCCCGGACCCTATGAGCTGACCAAAACTTCCGGCGCCGTGATCGAACAAATCCTCCGGCCCACTGGCTTGGTCGACCCCCAAGTTGAAGTCAAACCCATCCGGGGCCAGGTGGACGATCTGCTGCACCAGATCCGCCTGTGCGTCGAGCGCAATGAACGTGTGCTGGTCACCACGCTCACTAAGCGTATGTCCGAGGACCTGGCCGAGCACTACACCGAAGCCGGCGTGAAGTGCGCGTATCTACACTCCGAAGTTTCGACGCTCGACCGCGTCAAGATTCTGCGCGATTTGCGCCGCGGCACCTACGACGCTCTGATCGGTGTCAACCTGCTGCGCGAAGGCCTGGATCTCCCCGAAGTTTCGCTGGTAGCGGTGCTGGACGCCGACAAGGAAGGTTTCCTGCGCTCGGCGGGCTCCTTGATTCAGACCATGGGCCGCGCCGCGCGCCACCTGAACGGGCGCGCGATTTTGTACGGCGATGTGATGACCGCATCGATGCGCCGGGCCATCGACGAAACCACGCGGCGGCGCACGCTGCAGACATCGTACAATGAATCCCACGGCATTATTCCACAATCCATCATCAAGCCCATCGACATGAACCTGGTCGCGGTGGCAGAAGGCGATTACGTGACGGTCCCGCTCGAGGACGAAGTGCCGGAGGCCGCCGTGCCGCCGGAGAAAATGGAACAGTATCTGGCCGAATTGGAGGAAAAAATGCGCGAATCCGCGCGCAAATTCGACTTCAAACAGGCGGCGGTGTACCGCGACCGCCTGCGGGATCTCAGGAGCCGGACACTGCTCGGCGCGGCGTCGCCGGATGTATCACCCGTCGAACTGACGCTGGACGCCGCCGTCCCCGACGACAGCATTGTGGAGGATTCCTCGCCGGCATGAACGCCCATGCGGCCATGGGCAAAACCAACGCTAAAACTAGCGAAGCCTGGGGACTGCTGGGCGTCGGAGGCGCGAGCCGTTCTTATCTGTCGCGCATGCCTTCCGTGCTGGCCCGCCTGGGTCCGGTGAAAGCGTCGTCGTACCAGGTCGCCCGCAGGCTGGCCAATTCGCTGCGCGCTGGATTCGCCGTGTCCCACTATTCGGCGCTGGAGTGCTGCCCGCTGATCTGGATTTACGAACCCGAGCACTTCCTCGACCGAGTAGCCCGCGACCTGATGGCCCAGATGCCGGTCCATGACACCATGATCGTGCTGTGCGAATGCGTGCGCGACAGCTTGTGGCCCAGCCCTCTGCGCGCCGGGGGAGCGCGCGTCGCGTCGCTCAACCTGGTGGAACAATCGCAGGATAAATTGTTCGTAGCGGAAGGCCACGCCGATACCCTGCGTGTACTCGACCAGCTCCTGGCCGGCGAAAAACGCAAGCTGATCCAGATGCCGCCCGCCGCGAAGCCCTTGTATTTCGCGGGCGTTCAGCTGGCCAAGTATCTGGCTCTGCCGGCGATCGCCGCTTCAGTGGAGAGCCTCCGCGCGGCCGGCTTCCCCCGCGCCCAGGCCGCGCGCCTGACCGAAGCCCTGGTCACGCGGGCCGTGGCGTCGTATGGAAAGGCTGGCAAGAAGGCTTGGAACCCCAGATCCGAAGCCGAGTTGCTCGGAGCCTTGGAACTCAATGCGGAGACTCTGCACCAGTCGGATCCACATTTGGCGGCGGCTTACGCCGAAGGCATTCGCACCGCGCTGGGGTACTTTGCGGACCCCAAAGTCCCGCTCCTGGCACGTCCGGCGCGCACTTCACGGTGATGGGTTCGAGCGCCTCAGCCTGTCAAGTCAAGTACAGCCCGTTCGCCCGAATGTAGCCGGCCACCGCGGGAGGCAACTCGGCCGGCATCTCACCGCGCGCCAAGGCCTGCCGGATCTCGGAGGAAGATACCGGCAGCGCGACAGTCTCCAGCCGATGCACTCGCGCGCCGGAAGGGCTGGTGTAGTCATGCCCCGGGCGTGTCACCACGATGAATTCGACGCCGCGCACCACGTCCACCCAGCGATGCCACGTGCGGATCTCCGCGAACGCATCCGCGCCGATCACAAAGTACACCTGGCCGCCCATGGCGTTCACCCGCTCGATAGTGTGGATCGAATAGCTGCGCTCCTGGCCTTCTTCCAAGCGCGACGCGTCAAAGCGCGGCTCCCCGGCGCACGCCAGCTCCACCATGCGGTAGCGGTGCTCGTAGCTCACCGACGTTTCCTTGTGTGGAGGCTGGGCCGCGGGAATGAACAGCACGCGATCCAGTTTGAAGGCGTCCGCCGCCTCGCGAGCCACCACCAGGTGCGCCTGATGGATGGGATCGAAGGTTCCCCCGAATATCGCGGTTCTCATAATGATCCATCGCGCACAACGGACTTCGCCTGTGCGCTCATAAACGCCGGAGCAAGTCCTCTTCGTTGTCGATTTCCACGGCAATTTTCAGCCAGTGCAACTTCAGCGGCGCAACCGCGGCTGCCGCTCCGGCGCTCAAGTTCATTACGTCTTTCTCGGTGGTCACCAAAACTTCGGCGCCGGCCGCGGCGGCCTGCCGCGCCAGCCTCTCCAACTCTTGCGCACGATAGCGATGGTGATCTCCGAAGGTCCATTGGAACACGATCTCGAGCCCCAGTTCACGTAACGTGTGGAAGAATCCTCGCGGCGATGCCAAACCGCAGAACGCCGCCACCCGCCGGAACCCGGGCTCGCGCGCCGCCCGCGTAGCGCCGAATTCCATTTCCGTCCACACTTGCGGAGTCACTCGCGAGTGAAACACCGGCGCGCTGGGATTGTGCTGCCGCAGCGTCCGCTCGACACCCGCGTAACTGCGACCACGTGACGTGTGCGTCAACACGATGACCGTGGCCCGCGAGAGATTCTCCAGCGGCTCGCGGCGCCGCCCCCGCGGAAACAGCCCGCCCGCGTTGAGATCGTTGGCGTCCACCAGAACGATGTCGACGTCCCGCTGCAGCCGCAGGTGCTGAAACCCATCGTCCAGCAGAAATACGTCCGGATGCAGTTGCGTCTCCAGTTTGCGCCCGGCTTCGAAACGGTCCGAACCGATCCCCACATGCGCGTGTCCGGCGCGCACGAACATCTGCGCCTCGTCTCCGGTCAGCTCCACGGCCGCCGAATCGCCGCGCGGCACCACGACGATGGGTTGAGAGGATTGGCGATGGTAACCGCGCGTCAAGATCGCCGGATGGCGTCCCGCCGCTGCCATCCGTTCCGTCAGGTGCCCGACCATCGGCGACTTCCCAGCGCCGCCCATGGTCAAGCCGCCGACGCTGATCACTCGGGTGCTCAGCGCCCTCTGCGAAGCAAGATTGCGACTCACGTTGATGCGATGGCCGAGGCCCCATAGCCAGGACAACGGCGTCAGAACCAGGCTCTCCAGGAGGCCGTGCGGAGGATCGGGGACGCCTTCGGACAGGGCATCGGTAATGCGTTGCGCGACCACGCCCAAGGTGCCGCGTTTCGACCGGGCGAGTTCGCCAGCCCGGCGGCCGATTTCTGCCGCGCGGCCCCCATCGGCCAGTAACGCGCCTATGGCCCCGGCTAACTGGTCCGGCCGTTCGATACGAACCACGGCGCCGGCGGCGGAGAATTCCCGCGCGATCTCCGCGAAATTCTCCATGTGCGGACCAGTCACCACCGGTCTGGCGAAGTACGCCGGTTCCAGGATATTGTGCCCGCCGCGGTTGGCCAGCGTCCCGCCCATGAACACCGCGTCCGCGTAGGCGAACAACGGCGCAAGTTCGCCGATGGAATCGAGCAGCAGCACGCCCGGCAACGTTACGTTAGAGCCTGCCTCGAGGCCGGCTTCTACCTTCGACCGGCGCACGAATCGAACCCCTGCGCGAGCCAACTTCCCCGCCGCTTCGTCAAAACGCTCCGGCCGGCGCGGAGCCAGAATCAGCAGCAGGCGCGGGTGCGTGGACACCAGCTCACGAAACGCCGCGATCACGGCGTCGTCTTCATCCGGATCGTCCGGCGCCGCGGGAGGCATGGTGCTGGCGGCGACCCAAACTTGGGCCGGCTTCACCCGATCCAGGAAGGCCCGAATCTCCGGAGCCGCCGACGCAGGCGGCGTGAGATCGTATTTCAGGTTCCCCGCGGCGCTCACCAGCTCGTCCGGGGCTCCAGCGGCGATGTACCGGCGGCGATCTTCCTCGCTCTGCGTGAGGATCGCATCCGGCCACAGCAGCACGTGGCGAAACAACCCCCTCCACCGCCGATACCGCGGCAGCGCGCGATCCGAGATGCGCCCATTCACCACCACCAGCGACGCTCCGCTGCGTTTGGCTTCGCGATACAGGTTGGGCCAGATTTCGGTTTCGAGAATCACCACAGCCGCGGGCCGCAGCGCGCGCAGCACCCGCCGCACCACCGAGCGGTAATCGAGCGGCGCGAAGAACACTCCGTCGGCGATTCCTTTGAGGCGCTGCTCCGCAGTCGAGTGTCCCGCCAGAGTGGCCGTCGAAACGTACACCGGCAAGTCCGGCTGCTGTTCCCGCAAGCAGCGGATCAGGGCCACGGCGGAAAGCACTTCACCCACCGAAACCGCGTGTAACCACAGGCCGCCCGAACCCGTCGTGTCTACAGAGGCATCCAGAAACCCCAGCCGCTCCGGAAAACTTGCGAAGTACCTGCGGTCGCGGATTCCCCTGTACAGTAGGTAGAGGGCCAGCGCCGGACTGAGGGCGATCTGGGCAACCTGGTAGAGGAAATAGATGAGGCGAGTAGCGTCTATTCTCATCCGCGCACGACGGACTAGCGCCTGTGCGCTATTTCTCCTGAGTATAACGGCGGCCCTGGCAGGCGACAAGGACCACGCTCGCTTTGCCGTCAATGCGGCCTCCTCCTACCCCAACCGCCAGACGCAGGAAAAGATCACCGTCGCCGCCGCGCCCTACACCACCGCCGAGCAGGCCTCCGCCGCGTTCGGCAAAGTGAATCCGTACGCGCACGGCATCCTTCCGATCCTGGTGGTCATCGAGAACGGAACCGGCAAGACTTTGCGAGTGGCCTTGCACTCGGAGTTGGAAGACCTGGACCGCCATCACATCGACGACATGCCGCCGGGCGACGTGGTGCTATTCAACGGCGTGCGCAAGGCCCCGGGGATTCCGAACACCTCACCGATTCCGCACCGCAAGGCCAAAGGCCCGCTGCACACCTGGGAGATCGAGGGACGCGCGTTCTCCGCCAAGCTGATCCCGCCGGGCGAGTCGGCTTCGGGATTCATTTATTTCGAATCCAGCTTTCAACCCGGCAGCCGCCTGGTTCTGAGCGGCCTGAAAGACGCCGCCACAGGCCAGGATTATTTCTTCTTCGAGATTCCTCTCGACAAGTAGCATTCTCCCTGGCTCGCGCGGCCCACCGAACCGCGACTGTGAAGGAGCGGCACGTCCAATTAGAATTTCACCAGCGAGCTGAACGACACCGGGTCCAAGCTAGCTCCGCCGACTAGCGCGCCGTCCAACTCGGGCTGCGCCATCAGCCCCTTGATGTTGTCGGGCTTGACGCTTCCGCCGTAAAGAATCCGGCACGCCGCGGCCGCATCGGCGCCGAACTGCGTGCGAATCTGGCCCCGCAAAAAACGGTGCGCGTCAGCGGCAATCTCAGGCGTAGCAGTCTTACCTGTCCCGATCGCCCAAACGGGTTCATACGCAATCACGACGCGCGCGAACTGCTCCGGTGCAAGTTTGGCCAGGCTGCCGGAAAATTGCTCAGCCAAGACCGCTTCGGTGGAACCCGACTCGCGCTGATCCAACTTTTCACCAACGCAGACGATGGGCTTCAACCCAGCCTCCAGCGCAGCCAGAGTTTTCTTGAGCACGCTCTCGTCGGTTTCGCCGAAGTACTGCCGGCGTTCGCTGTGGCCGATGATGACCCAGCGGCATCCTGAAGCAGCCAGCATGGGCGCGGAAACCTCGCCGGTGTAGGCGCCTTCCTTGAGCCAGAACACGTCCTGCGCGCCGATTTCGATGTTGGTGTTGCGCGCGGCATCCACGGCCGCCGCCAGATCGATGAACGGCGGGCAGACCACCACTTCGGCGTGCGCAGCCCCGGCCACCAGCGGCGTAAGAGCGGCCAAGAAGGCGCGCGCCTCCGCGGGGTTTTTGTACATTTTCCAATTTCCAGCGATGACCGGTTTGCGCATTCTACCTTCAGAATAACGTGACGGCCATTGTCAGTCTTGTCTCATGCAAGATGAGCCTGAAGCGGGGGTTCGTTTCTCACACAAGATGAGCCTGAAGGGCATGCTGGGGATTGATCATCCGCATGAAGTCCTCAGAGAAGTTGAGCCTGGAGCAGATCCGGGCGTTCCTAGA
>DATNJC010000014.1:0-13671 GCA_035604115.1 Bryobacteraceae bacterium
TGATTCTAAGCGTTCGCGCTCTTCCTCGGTTACCGTCAACGGTTGCTTGGGGCGGCCGGTTCGCATCTAAGATCTCCCTAAATGTTAGACGCACCCAGCCCTTACTTCGTTTACTTATTTCTGGGACAGGAGACTAGCGCACCGTGAACGTGCGCAGGATCATTCCCAAATCCCGCGAATCGCCGGGCGCCCGCATGACGCGGCTGCATTCGACGGTGATGCGCGCGACGGCGGAACCCGGCGGCATGGGGAAATCGACCGTGAACGGCCCCGGCTGAGAGATCTTCGCGGTCCCGATCTCGTGGCCGTCCGCCAGAAATCGAAGCGTTACCGCACTCGCCTCCACAGCCGCCGGCGCGGCGTGTCCAGTCACATACAAACGGCTCTGCGGACTGGTGACCCGGCCGATATCGAGCGTCGCGCTCTTCCCGATCCAGCGCGCGCTGTTCTCGATCGAATACCATCCGGCGCCCAGAGCCGAGGTGTAAACCGGATCGCCGGCGTCCACGAAGTTCGGATGCGCATCCGCGTACAGAGCGCTCACCACAGCACTGTAGGCTGCAGTGACATCGACCACGGTCGCTCCAGAGATCTGCAACGCGCGAATATCGCCTCGCGCCAACCGCGGCGCTAGTTGCTCCAGCGAGGTGCGAAAGCGGTCCGTACCTTCCAGATCCGGGCGGTCGAGAATCTGATCCTGGCCGGGAGCCAGCCATACTTCGTGAATCCCTAGCAGACGGAAGGGATCGGCGAGGAATCCGGCTAAGTATAAATCCTGGGAAACGCCGGTCAGCACCAGGGCCGTGCCGGGATGCTCGGCAGTGGTGTCTTCGAGCGCGCGGACCAGCACCCGCATATATGCGCTCACATTCATTTGCCACGCGGCGATGCGGTCGACTTCCGCAATCGATCCCGCCGCGTAGAGTCCAGCCAGCAGCATCGCGGCCGCCCGCGCCGGCCAACCTGCGCGCCAGGCCGAGACGATCGCCCAGCCCGCCAGCCACGCCAATCCGATCCCCGGCACGGTCAGGTAATAATCGGACAAGTGGTTGGCCAGCGGCAGTACCGGAGCCAGCACGATCACGAACCAAGCGCCCATGAACAAGGCCGCGAACTCCCGCCGCCACAGCTTCCACAATGCGAACGCGGCCAGGACCACGGCGATCAGCTTCGACAGCGCGATGCCGGGTTGTCTCCACGCCGCGTCGACAACTTCCATGCGGCTGGGACCGACGGTCCACAAGACGTAGGCGAAGAAATCGCCGAGCAGGCGGCGGTCGAGAAACAACTGGTATGCCGGGCTCGCCGTTTTCGGTATCAGGTACATGTGCGCCAGCCCGAAGGCCGCGGCGGGAACAAACATCCACAACGCACTGGACCAGCGTTGCCGCGCCTGCGGGTTGACGGCCGCGTGCACCATCACCAGTACCGGATAGACCACCATCAGCTCCAGTGCGCCGAAGCCCAGCAAATACGCACCCGCCTCGATCCAGCGCCAGCGCACCTTTCCCGACTCGAGCCAGAGCAAGCGTGCGTAGAACGCCGCCAGCATAAAAAACGCGCACAGCACTTCGTTGTAGGCCGAGGCCCACGCGAGCGGCAGCACCAGCGTCGCGCTCATGGTCCACAGCACTGCGGCCCACAGGCCCGCCGCGCGCGAGCCGGTCAATCGCGCGCCGATCAGTTGTATCAGCGCCAAGTCGGCAAGCCAAGTGCCCAACGCCACAGCCCGAAACGGCCAAGCATGCAATCCGAATACAGCGCTCAGCACCAAGAAGAAAAGGCGCTCGCTCAGTACGCGCACGGTTCCCTGCCCCTCCGGATGAAACAGAACGTGGAACAAACCCAAATTATGCGCATCCAGGGGCAGCCCCAGCCACGAGAAATCGTCCATGCGAAACCAGACAAATGGCGCGCGCCAGTACACCGCCAAGCACACTAGCATGGGCGCCAGAAGGTATGCCGCGCGCCGCGCGCGCGACATTCCGTCAAGTGGCATCATTTGGCAGCCAGCCCCACGGCAGTCACAATCAGCGCCAGCTCGCGGCTGTCCGCGCCGCCCGGTGGCAAGGCTTTGTCGGTGCTGAAGTGGATCGCCACCGCACTGCTCCGCAGCGAACCCGCATCGACGTCGCGCACGTACACGTAATCGCCCGCCTGCGCATATCGCTCCGGCGCCAGCGCGCGTCCCCCGATCTCCGCCGATACCGCGACTGGTCCGATGCGGTCCACAATTACGCCTGGAAGGTTCAAGTGGAGCTCCAATCGTGCGCCCCGTTCCCCGGCTCCTTCGGGCGGACGCAACACCACCGTGAACTTGCGCGCGGTCCAGCGCCAAGTGTTGGATTCGAGCTCAAAAAAGCCCGACGCAAGTTGCACCGCACCCGCGGGATCGGAGACATTCACAGTGCTCAACAAAACCGCCGCGGGCTCGGGCGTCGGGGTCTGCTCTTTCTTCTTCCGTTTACAGCCGGCCGGCCCGAGAGCCAGGAACGCCACGAGAAGCGGCAATGCCGCTCTCAATCCCCGCATCGCTCGACCTCAACCAAGCAACTGTAAAACGTGGGTCCGGCGCCAATATCAGTCAATCTGCCGGAAGTGAGCACGTTGGCGTTGTGCCCGTCCATCGCCCGCTTCGGCCATCGCACGGAGGGAGCTTGAACCACGCCCTCCAGAACCACGTCGCCCACTTCGGCCTTCAGCAGCAGACTCCCCCGATCGTTGAAGACGCGCACACGGTCGCCGCTTTGAATCCCGCGCGGGCCGGCGTCCTTCGGATGCAAGCGCAGCAGGCTGGTTTCGGCGTCCACGGCTGCCCGCTCCCCGAACGTCGAGTTCATGTTGTCGTGGTTTTTCGAAGAAATCATTTCCAGGGGATATTGTCTTCGTAGCGCCGCATCGCCCCGGCGCGACTCCACCGGCGGAGAATACGCCAGCGAATTCGCCCCGAACTCGCACCGGCCTGAAGGAGTGCCGAACCCGCCCCGTGCAAACGGCAGAAACGCTTCGTCCGGCGGCGAGACATTCAGCCGCACCGAATGCTCCTGCTCCAAGCGTTCAAGCGTGATTCCATCCAAGAACGGTTGCCTAGAGCCCAGCAACGTGCGGATCATATCGTCGTCGGAATCGCGGAAACACGGGTCATCAAACCCCATCCGTAGCGCCAGGGCGCGGAAGATCTCGACGTTGCTGCGCGCCTCTCCCGGCGGCGCCACGGCCGGCCGCGCCAGCTGCAGATGATAGTGCCCATAGGCGAAGTACAGATCGGTGTGCTCCAGAAAGGTAGTCACCGGTAGCACCACATCTGCGTAGTCCGCAGTATCCGTCTGGAATTGCTCCAGCACCACCGTGAACAAATTCGCACGGCGTAGTCCCGCCAGCACGCGCGTCTGATCGGGAGCAACTGCTGCGGGATTCGAATTGTAGACCAAAATGGCGTGAACTGGCGGCGCCGTTTCCTCCGCCAGCACGCGCCCCAGCTCGCTCATGTTGGTGACGCGCGCCTCCCGGCCCAGGCTTGAGCGCTTCTGCAGCTCCGGCATCTCAAGCCCAGCGCGATTGAACTGAAACGCCTGTGAAGTAGAAAGCTGCAAGCCGCCCCCGGCCTCGCGCCAGGACCCGGTCAGCGCCGGAAGAGCGGCGATCGCCCGCACGCCCGACCCGCCGCGATCGCTGCGTTGCACGCCGTAGTTCACGCGAATCGCCGCGGGGCGCACAGTCGCATATTCGCGGGCCAGTTGAATCACATCCTCCGCGCCGATCCCGGTCAGCCACTCGACTCGAGCCGGACCGTAGCCGCGCACCAGCTCACGCAGTTCCGCAAAGCCGTTAGTGTAGCGTTCCACGTAATCGGCATCGTAAAGCCGCTCCTCCACGATCACGTGCATCATGCCCAAGGCCAAAGCCAGATCGCTCCCGGGATAAATCACGAAGTGGCGATCCGCCACCGCCGCGGTGCGCGTCTTTATCGGATCGATCACATACAACTTCGCGCCCCTGCGCCGCGCTTCCACGATGAACGGCCACAGGTGCACGTTGGTCGCGTGGATGTTCGCGCCCCAGGCCAGGATCAATTTGGAATTGGCGAATTGCTCCGGTTCCGTGCCGTAGCGCAATCCCAGCGTGGCATTCAACGCCGCTCCGCCGGCGGCCGAACAGATCGTGCGATCCAGCCGCGAAGCGCCCAGGCGGTGAAAAAACCGCCGGTCCATGCCCGATCCGTTGAGCAGGCCCATGGTTCCCGCATAGCTGTAAGGTAGAATCGATTCGGGCCCGTGCTCGCGTGCGACCGCGCCCAGCCGCTCCGCGATGGTATCGAGCGCTTCGTCCCATGAGATGCGCGCAAACTCGCCAGCTCCTTTGGCTCCGATCCGTTTCTGCGGAAACAGCAAGCGCTCCGGCGAATACTCGCGTTCCAGGTATCGCGCGACTTTGCCGCACAAGAACCCGCGCGTCACCGGATGATCGGGGTTGCCCCGCAAGCGCGTCGCACGTCCGTTCTCCACTTGAACCAGCACGGAACAAGCGTCGGGGCAATCGAGAGAGCAGACCGAATGGAGCGTTTCCATATTGTTAAGATACCGCGCCCGCCCTCTGTGTTAGCCTGTCTCCTTACGGGCGAACCAGGAACCATGACGCAGCTCTCTTCCCCGCTGAGGGCCACGCCGCTCAACGCTGTCCATCGGAGTATGGGCGCGCGCATGGTGGACTTCGGCGGCTGGGACATGCCCGTGCAATACTCCGGCGTGCTCGAAGAGCATCACGCCGTTCGAGAAGCAGTAGGCGTGTTCGACGTGAGCCACATGGGCGAAATCGAAATCCGCGGTCCGGAAGCGGAAGCGCTGATCAATTACGTCGCCACCAATGATGCATCGCGGCTCTCCGCCGGCCAGGCGCACTATTCCGCTCTGCTCTACGAACACGGTGGTTTCGTCGACGATATCCTGGTCCACAAGGTGGCCGCGGATCATTTCTTCGTGTGCGTTAACGCCGCCAACCAGGACAAAGACTTCGCTCACATTCGCGAGCACAACCATTTCGACGCCAAAGTAGAAAACGCGGGCGACCGCTACGCTCAAATCGCCATCCAGGGCCCCCGCGCACTCGACACATTGCAGAAACTGACCGAAGTGCCGCTCGCGGAAATCCGTTATTATCATTTTCGCGACGGCGAAGTTTCGCATGCCGCCGCCCGCATCGCCCGCACCGGCTATACCGGGGAGGACGGCTTCGAGATCTACATTCCGCCGTCCGAAGCGCCGCGCCTGTGGGATGAGATCCTTTCCGCGGGCGAAGAGTTCAGTATTCGCCTTTGCGGTCTGGGCGCGCGCAACACGCTGCGCCTGGAAGCCAAGATGGCGCTCTACGACCACGAAATCCACGCCAGCATCACCCCCTGGGAAGCGGACCTGGCGTGGATCGTAACGATGAACAAGGGAGATTTCATCGGGCGAGCCGCCCTGCTTAAGCAGAAGGAGCGCGGAGTCACGCGCAAGCTGGTGGGATTTGAAATGCGGGGCCGCGGCATCGGCCGCGACGCTTACGAAGTATTTCTAAACGGTTGCGGTGCGGGCTGGGTGACCAGCGGAGGACCCGCTCCGACGCTAAACAGAAACATC
The DNA here is from genome assembly GCA_035604115.1 of Bryobacteraceae bacterium. Taxonomy (GTDB): domain Bacteria; phylum Acidobacteriota; class Terriglobia; order Bryobacterales; family Bryobacteraceae; genus Palsa-187. The sequence continues at coordinate 5,619 of DATNJC010000014.1, forward strand.
GGATTGTGTTACCTCCCCGTCGAAGCGGCGCGCATCGGACAAAGCATTCAAGTCATCGTGCGCGGCCAGCCCGTCGAGGCGGTAACCGTTGGGACGCCGTTTTACAAGCGAGGGATCTAGGAGCCCATGTACCCGGACAATTTCCGCTACACCAAAGAACACGAGTGGGTGCGCATCGAAGGCGACCAGGCCACGGTCGGCATCACCTTCCACGCACAGAAAGAATTGGGCGATATCGTCTACGTGGACCTGCCCAAGTTGGGAACGCACGTGGAGCAAGCCAAGCCCATCGGCTCGGTCGAATCGGTAAAGGCGGTGAGCGACATCTTCGCGCCGATGTCGGGAGAGGTCGTCGAAGTCAACGGCCTCCTGACCGATTCACCGGAGAAGTTGAACGCCGATCCGCACGGTGAAGCGTGGCTGATCAAGATCAAGCTGTCCGCGCCGCAGGAGACAGCCCATCTTCTCTCCGCCGCCGAATATCAGGCCTACGTGGGGGCCGAGTAGTTTACCTTGCGTTATCTTCCGAAGTCCGACCTGGAACGCCGCCAGATGTTGGATCTCATTGGCGCATCCCGTCTCGAAGATCTCTACGCGCACCTGCCGGAGAACATCCGCTTCAACGGCGATTTGAACGTTCCGCCCGGTAAAAGCGAATACGAAATCGCCGACTACTTCGGCGCGCGCGGCGGCGAGAACGCGAACGGCTTTGCCAGCTTCCTCGGCGCGGGCGTCTATCACCACTACCGGCCCGTGCTGGTGGACGCGGTGGTATCGCGCGGCGAGTTTCTGACTTCGTACACGCCGTATCAAGCCGAAATCTCACAGGGCACGCTCACCTCGATCTTTGAATTCCAGACCATGCTGTGCCAGTTGACCGGCATGGAGGTGGCGAATGCGTCCATGTACGACGGCTCGACCGCCGTTCCAGAAGCGGCCATGATGGCCATGCGGGTCACCGGCCGCAAACGTGTGATCGTCGCGCGCAGCGTGCATCCGGAGTACCGCGAAGTTCTGGCCACCTACACGCGGCACCAGAACGTGGAAGTGGTCGAGGCCGGCTTTGACAACGAATCCGGCGCCATCGACCTTCGGGCGCTCGAACGCATTGTGGACAAGAACACCGCCGCCGTCATCGTGCAGTCGCCCAACTTCTTCGGCGGCGTCGAGGACATCCAACCGCTCGCGGCTCTGGCCCATGCGAACGGCGCATTGCTGGTGCACGCATTCACTGAAGCCGTGTCGCTCGGCGTACTCGAACCTCCGCCCGACGCCGACATCGTCGCCGGAGAACTGCAAAGCTTCGCCATATCCCCCAGTTACGGTGGTCCCTTCGCGGGCGTGATCGCTTGCAAGGAAAAATACGTGCGCCAGTTGCCCGGCCGACTGGTCGGCCAAACCAAGGACGCCAGCGGCAACCGGGCCTTCTGCCTGACCCTGGCGACCCGCGAGCAACACATCCGCCGCGAGAAAGCCACCTCCAATATCTGCACCAATCAGGCCCTCATCGCGCTGATGGCAACCGTCTTCATGACGGTCTACGGCAAGCGCGGCTTGCGCGAGCTGGCCGAACAGAATCTAGCGAAAGCCCACTACCTCGGTGGAGAGTTGAAACGCCGCTTCACTGGCCCCTACTTCAATGAGTTCGTAGCACAGGCTTCAGCCTGCGACACAATCAACGAAGCTCTGCTCCGGCGCAAAATCATAGGTGGACTTCCGCTCGCTCGCTTCTATCCGGAACTGGACGGCGCGATGCTCCTGTGTTGCACCGAAATGTCCCGCCGGGGACATATGGACGCAGTCGCCGAGGAGTTCGGCGCATGATCAAGAAGGTCCGCCAGCATCCCAACCAGAACGAACAGCTACTGTTCGAAATCAGTTCACCCGGAAAAACCGGCTACCAACTTCCCGAGCTCGACGTGCCTCCCGTCGATCCCTCCCAAGCCTTGGGCGCCGCCCACACGCGCGCCGAAATCGAAGGATTCCCCGAAGTGAGCGAGGTCGACGCCATCCGTCACTTCACGCGCTTGTCTACCTGGAATTATTCGATCGACTTGGGAATGTACCCGCTGGGCTCCTGCACCATGAAGTACAACCCGCGCATCAATGAGCAGGTCGCGCGCGTCGAAGGCCTCGCCTGGGCGCACCCGTATCAGCCCGAGTCACTGGCGCAAGGCGCGATGGAGATCATCGCAGAACTGGAAGGCGCGTTGGCCGAGATCACCGGCATGGACGCCGTGACGCTCCAACCAGCCGCCGGCGCGCATGGCGAGCTGACCGGCATCCTGCTGATCCGCGCCGCTCTCGAAGCCCAAGGAAATCCCCGCCAGAAAGTGATTGTCCCGGATTCCGCACACGGAACCAACCCCGCCACCGTCCGCATGGCCGGCTACGAAACCGTCAACGTGGCCTCGAACGAGCACGGCATGCTCGACCCTGAGGCGCTTGCAAAGGCCGTGGACGAAAGCGTCGCGGCGTTAATGGTGACCAACCCCAACACTCTGGGTGTCTTCGAGGAGCGCATCACGGAAGTGGCGCACATACTGCATGCCAAGGGCGCGATGGTGTACATGGACGGCGCCAACATGAACGCTCTGGCGGGAATTTCGCGGCCCGGCGACTACGGCATCGACGTGATGCACCTGAACCTGCATAAAACATTTTCGACTCCTCATGGCGGAGGCGGGCCGGGCTCAGGCGCGGTCGCCGTTCGGCGCCACTTGGAGCCCTTCCTGCCCGCCCCGCGGTTACGACGCGCTGGAGACACCTGGACCTGGGACTACCACCGCCCGCAATCCATCGGCCGGGTCCGCGCCTTCTACGGAAACTTCGGCGTCCTGGTCCGCGCGCTGGCGTTCATCATGGCGCACGGCAAGGGTATCAAGCTGGCGACTCAGGATGCGTTGCTCAACGCGAATTATCTGCGCAAACTGATCGAACCGCATTACGACATCGCAGCGCAAGCACCCAGCATGCACGAGTGCGTATTCAGCGACCGTCGCCAAGCCGCTCGCGGAGTGCACACGGGCTCGATCGCCAAGCGGTTGATCGATTACGGATTCCACCCCTACACGGTCAGTTTTCCGCTAATCGTGGAGGGCGCAATGATGATCGAGCCTACGGAAACCGAGAGCAAACGCGAACTGGATCTGTTCGCGGATGCGCTAATTTCGATCGCCAAAGAGATCGAAGAGAATCCCCAGATCGTGCTCGACGCGCCCCACTCTACGCGCACGTCGAGAGTGGACGAGGTCACCGCCGCCCGCAAACCGGTCTTGCGCTGGCAGCCGTGATTCCTTTCCGCCTCCGCGAATCGAATCTTCTTTCCGTTCTGTAAACCTGTCGAAAACCCCGCCCGTCTAGGGAGACATGCAGATGAACCCGAGGCCCTGGATGACGACCATCAAGTTCGTAACGATTGCCGGCGTTCTCCTAGCACCCGGACCGGTGCGAGGCCAACAGCCTGCGCAGAAGGGCGCCGAGCGCTTCGATATGAAAGTGCGTGAAGATTTTTACGCCGGATACAACGGCGATCAGGCCCGGCTCGACCGCGCCATGAAAACATGCGAAGACGCGTTAGCTGCCGATCCGAAAAATTCACTGGTGCTGGCCTGGCACGGAGGCGGCCTGCTTTTCCTGGCGGGCCAGGCGTCCCGGGCCGGGGATCGGGAAAAGGGTAAAGAGCTAAACGACCGCGGCCTGCAGGAAATGCAAAGCGCAGTGGATCAATCGCCGGACGATATCTCAGTCTTGATCACGCGCGGGGCAACGCTGCAAGCGCAGGCACGGCACCTTCGGAATCAGGAGGTGGCAGATCGGCTCATGCGGCTTGCGTTGTCGGATTACGAGCACACCCGTGAGCTCCAAGCCGCGTACTTGGACACGAAGTCCGCGCACGCGCGCGGTGAACTGCTTCTTGGCTTGGCCGACGGCTACAGCCGCGTCGGCGAAATGGACCAAGCCATAAGTTTGTTCGAGAAGATCCGCAAGGAGCTGCCGGACACGCCTTACGCCAGTAGCGCCGATCTGTGGCTCCAGACCAAATCTCCGCTACCGGTGGCGAAGACCGGCTGTTTCGGTTGCCACGCCGGCAAGTGACCTACGCCGGATTCCCGAGTTGCTGCACGGTGCGCTTCACCACCGCGCTAGTCAACGGGACCTTGTAGCCGTTCTTCGCGAGCGGCTGCGCGCCCTCGATCGCGGCTTCCCCGGCACGTGCCGCCAACTCCGGCGTGATCCGCTGCCCGGCCAGCAATGCCTCGACCTTGGGCAAGCGCCACGGTATCGGCGCCACGCCGCCGAGCACCACGCGAGCGCTCTTGCAGACGCTGCCGTTCAGCTCCAGCACCACGGCAGCGCTCACCACCGCGTGGGTCCCCGACTCGCGATCCAGCACCTTGTGGTACGTGCTCTTCGATCCTGCCTTGGCCGCCGGCAGGATCACTTCGGCCAGAATTTCATTCGCCGCGAGCACGTTCTCGCGAGAAGGATCGTCCTTGGGAAGCTTGAAGAAATCCGCCGCCGCCACGGTGCGCTCACCGGCAGGACTCACGACGCGGAACTTCGCATCCAGCGCCAATAGCGCCACGGCCGTATCCGACGGATGCACAATAAAGCTCGGGCCCCCGCCGAAAATCGCGTGGAATTCATTCTCGCCCGTGACGCTGAAGCAGGTCTTGCCGCCGTTCTTGTAGCATGGGAATCCGTTGCGGTAATACCAGCACCACGGCCTCTGCGCGACATTCCCGGCGAGCGTCCCCGCATTTCGAATCTGCGGCGTTCCTACCTGCCCCGCCGCTTCCGCCAGCACCGCGTAGTTTTCGCGGATCAGAGGATCGCGGCTGAGCGCGTCGAGCGAGATCAGACCGCCCACCATTGTTAGCGTCGAACCACCGCCCTGCCGAAAGTTTTCCGCGTGGACGTCTCGGACCTTGTCCAGGCCAGCGATGCCGCGCAAATGCACCAGCACGTCCGGAGAAATCAGATGCTCCTTAATCATGCCGAGCACGTCGCTCCCGCCTCCGGCAATCGCTGCCGATTGTCCCTTCTTAGCGGCATCGCCCAGCAGACTAGCGGCCTCTTTCAAGCCCCGCGGACTGGCGTTAGTAAAGGCCTTCATGCGACGGTCCCCTTTCCGCCGGTCTTTCCAAGCGCGGCCAGCACCTTGTCCCGCGTCAGTGGCAAGTCCTTGATCCGCTTCCCGGTGGCGTTGAAAAACGCATTCGCCACCGCGGCCACGGCGGGAATGATGGTCGGCTCGCCCAGCGTTTTCGCGCCGAACGGCCCGTAAGGGTCCTCGGTCTCGACAAACACCACCTTAATGTCGGGCACATCCAGATGCGTCATCACCCGAGCGTGATAATAGCCCGCCGACAGCGGCAAACCGCTGCGCTTGTCGTACAGCAATTGTTCGTGCAGCGCCATCCCGATCCCCTGGATCGCCCCGCCCTGAATCTGGCTGGTCGCCGTCATCGGATTGATGATGCGCCCGCTGTCGTGCGCGCCGAGGAATCTCGTCACGTTTACGTGGCCGGTCTCGATGTCTACTTCCACCTCCGCGAAGTGCGCCACGAAGCTGTACCGCGCCGCGCCCCGCACCGTTGGCTCCGGCGAAGCGCTAGCCGTCAGCACTTGGCTGCCCTTGGGCATGCCCTTGTCCTCGATCTGGCGCTTCAGATCGTGGGCCGCCTCGATCACCGCGCCGCCCGTCATCACCGTCGTGCGGCTGCCCGACTCGCCCACGGAATACGGGCACGTCCCGGTATCGCCCGAATTCACTTGAATCTTTTCGAGCGGCACGCCGAGCGCCTCCGCCGCAATCAGCGCCATCGTGGTCTTGGCCCCCGTGCCACAATCCGTCACGCCGACGTAAAGATGATAGACGCCGTTGCCGTCGAGCTGGATCAGCGCCGCGCTGTAGCCCAGGTTGGAGCCGAACATCCCCATACCCATGCCTACGCCGCGCTTCACCGGACCGTCGCTTCCTCCGGCCCCAGCCCCCGCCCCCGGCGCATGCCAATTCTTCTTCCACTCGAACGCCTCCGCGCCTTTGCGGATGCAGTCTTCCAGCCCCCAACTCGTATACGCTGTCTGATCCCGAAACTTCCGCGTCATGCTCTTCAGGCGGAAGTCGACTGGATCCATGTTCAACTTCGCGGCGATGTCGTCCATCACCGACTCGACGCCGAACACGCCCTGGGGATACGCCGGCGCGCGATAATTCGCCGACACCGCCATGTTGGTGTAGACCGTAGACAGCGAGGTTTCGAAGTTAGGGCATTGGTATACCTCAGTGCCAGCGATGTCTCCGCTGCTTTTCTTATAGGGACCGAGTCCGGTGATGCCGCGCAATTGGATCGCGGTGAGCGTGCCGTCTTTCTTAGCGCCGATCTTGTAGTATTGCGTGGTCGGCCAGCGTCCGTGTACGCTGACATAATCTTCCTTGCGCGTGAATTCGAGCTTCACCGGCACACCGGCCTGCTTGGCGAGCACGGCAGCCATCAGATCGAAATCATGGCATTGGTTCTTGTTGCCAAAACCGCCGCCCATGAACTGACAGATCACGCGCACGTCTTCCACGGAAACCTTCAGGTCCTTGGCAATGTCGGTGCGGCAGTTGGCGATTCCTTGCGTGGAGGCGTACACCGTCAGCTTGCCGCCATCCCGCCCATTTTCCCAATGGGCTATGCTGACGCGCGGCTCCAGTTGCGCGTTGTTGACGTGGGCGCTAGTGTAGCGGTCCTCGACGATTACGTCGGCGGCCTTGAATCCCTCTTCGAGATTGCCGCGCAACGCGACTTGGGGCTCGCGCTTGCCGCGATTGGGAGAAAAATTCCCGCCCGGCTGGATTTCCGGAGCGCCAGGTTTTAGCGCCTCCTCCTGATCCAGCACGAACGGCAGCACTTCGTACTCGACTTCGATCAGCCGCGTGGCTTCCTCAGCGGTGTGCCGGTCGACCGCGGCCACCGCCGCCACCGGGTCGCCCGCGAAGCGCACCGGATTGTTGAACAGGTACCGCTTGTTCGTTGTATCGCCGCTGGACCAGATGGTGTCGCAATTCTCGCGCGTGACGATTGCCTTGACTCCCGCCAGCGCCTGCGCTTTCGAAAGATCGATCTTCTTGATTCGCGCGTGCGGATGGGGACTGCGCAACACCCGCGCGTACAGCATCCCGGGCAGCTTCACATCGCCCGTATAGGTAGCTTGCCCCGTGACGCGCTTGAGAGCGTCCACGCGGCTGGTAGCATGTCCGACGGTCTTTAGCGGGTTCATTGCGCGTTCCCTCCGCCCGTGGCCGTCGTTGACGAAGGTGATCCGCCGACCGCGGCCATCACTGACTCCACGTAATGGTTGTAATTCGAACACCGGCAGATGTTGCCCGTCATCCCTGCCTTCACCTCATCGCGCGTCGGATGCGGATTCGCGTTCAGCACCGCCTTGGCCGCCATCAACTGGCCCGATGTACAGAACCCGCACTGCGGACCATCGTGCGCGATAAACGCCTCCTGCAGCGGGTCGAGCTTACCGTTCTGCGCCAAGCCCTCGATCGTCTGAATGCTCTTCCCGTCCATCCACACCGCGAGCTGGCTGCAAGAATACATCGGCTTTCCGTCGATCAACACGGTGCAAGCCCCGCACTCCCCGCGGTCGCAGCCGATCTTGGTCCCGGTCAGGTCCAAATGATCCCGCAGGACCTCGACCAGCGTCCAACGATCTTCGACTTCCAGCCGCCGCTCGACCCCATTGACGGCGATCCGGATGTTGGACCGGGGCACGGCAGGCGCGCCGCCGGCAGCCGCCGGAGCATCGCCGGTACGCTGCGCATGCAACGGCACCGTAGCCGCCGCCACCAGCCCCGCGCCGGTCCCTTTCGTAAACTGACGCCGCGAGAGCTTACCCATGCATCAACCTCCCTAGTACTTACTTGCAGAAATAACAGTTAAGATGTAGAATCGGGCATGGCCCGATCATTGAACGCCGGGATACGACTGACGGAGCAGGAAGAGGCGGTGTTGCGAAGTTGGACACGCAAGAGCAGTTCCCAGCAGCGCCT
>DATNJC010000015.1:0-39675 GCA_035604115.1 Bryobacteraceae bacterium
TTGGGGTTGTTCTTGGCCAGCGTCTGCGTGATGGCCGCCGTCAAGGTCGTCTTGCCGTGATCGATGTGCCCGATCGTCCCTACGTTCACGTGCGGCTTGCTGCGATCGAATTTTTCCTTCGCCATGTCTGTTCCGTTCTCCTAACAACGCAAACCAACGCCCGAAATCATCGCCCCGAAATCAACCGAAGGGGAGTGCCCGCAGCGTTCAAAAAAATGGAGCCGTTGACCGGGATTGAACCGGTGACCTCGTCCTTACCAAGGACGCGCTCTACCATCTGAGCTACAACGGCCAGCTCTCAACAAAATCAATGGTGGACAGGGAAGGATTCGAACCTTCGTAACTCGCAAGGAGTGACAGATTTACAGTCTGTTGGCTTTAACCACTCACCCACCTGTCCGCAAGGCCGCATCTGCCCCTCCGCCGGGATGCAACGCGAGAGGGGGGTCCACAGCTAGAGTGACCGGCCGGGACTTCGCAGGCGCAACCTGAAGTATAGCAGAAGCGGGAAAGTCCGGGAAAAAGCTATTGAGCCAGCAGCGGGTAGCCCGATATATTTGTCAGCGCTTTGATCGCGGATCCCCGCCCTCACGGGCTGGGGCTGTAACCCCGTGGCGTGAGCCCGGGGATTCTGCTGCGCTCGGGAACCCCGGGGACTTAGAACGCGTGGCTGGACGTGATGCCGTTGGATTCGAGGACGGTAGCCATTTTCTGCAGCGCCGACTTGTGGATCTGCGAGACGCGGCTCTCGTTGATGCCGAGGATGCCGCCGATCTCTTTCATGGTCAGCTCGTTGGTGTAGTACAGGAGGACCACTTTCTTGTAACGCTCCGGCAGGATCTTCATGGCGTCGCCCAACACCGCACGCAGTTGCTCCCGCGCGCAGATGGAATCGGGCTGGGTTTCGGGCTTGCAGGGGAAATCCGGAGCGGGCAGATCGTCGCCTTCGTTGCCGCGCGTGGAGGCCGAGATCAGGCCTACGTTGCGCAGGTCCAGCATCATCGTGCGCCAGCGGTCAACGTCCATGCCCAGTTTCTGGGCGACTTCAGCTTCGGTGGGAGCGCGTTGCAGCTCGGCTGCCAAGTCGCGCGTGGCGGCCTCCACCTGCTTGTGGCGGCGGCGCATGTCGCGCGAGGCCCAATCGAGCTGCCGCAGGCTGTCCAGGATGGCGCCCTTGATCCTGTGCTTGGCGTAGCTGGAGAAAACCACCTGCTTGTCGGGGTTGTACTTGTTGGCCGCGTCAAACAAGCCCAGGATGCCGGCGTGGACCAGGTCGTCCAGATCCACGTGCACCGGCAGATTCTCGTGCACGCGCACGGCGATGGCTTTGACCAGCGGCAGGTGTTCGAGGACCACCCGGTCGCGCCGGGCGTGCTTGCCGTTGGAATGCAGCCCCAAGGAGGTGGCGGCCGTCTTCAGCGCCACGACTTCCGGCTGTGCGGCCTCGTGCCGGGTTGGAGCGGCATGAGAGGCGTCGAGCGATGTACTGATTCCCATGGGTTTGGCCATGCGTACCGTGCCTTTTCGGGGCAGGGCGTCCTGCAATCCGTTGCGCGTGGGCATCCGCGCGGTCTTGGTGGCGACCGCCGATCCGCCAGCGCCGATCATGACAGTACCCACTGCTCCTAAAGTCGTTCCTACGCGCGCCGCGGCCGGCATCCGGACCACATTGCACCGCACGGCTGACTTAACTCTCATCGGCGTCATTTCCACTCCTCTCGAAAAAGCCGCACGGGTCGATCATGCCTCCAGGCGCGATCGCGTGCTGACCAGTACAATTGCACGCTCCCAGCCAATCTTCTGGCATCAAGGTTTGAACCCATTCCGCCGATGGAAGAAGGCTACGTTGAAAACGCACTTGCGTTTTAGAATCAGTATGAAGACCCGGCGCTACCGGCTTCGGCCCAGCCAGAACCTGAGCGGCCCCTAAGGTGTCCGCCGGTGTCTGGTTGCCGATTTGGAACCGTTTTCCGAGCATTTTGTTTCAAACTGAAACTGGCGCACTCGAATCGGCACTTCGAGCCTCCCGCTGATCCGCATCCAGCGGGAGTGAATTCCGATCCAAGCAGTAATTAGCAGATTAAGGTTGAGCGGCTCGCAGGTATCTCGATGCTTCACCTTAAGGGGTGGCTAATAATGCTCCGACGCGGAGTACACCGGCGGCTTAGTCTGAGCGCCGTTTGAGTACCACCAGCCACGTTTTGAAAGCGAATAGCCCTAGAAAAATCCACACTCCCAGCCGCATGGGGCCGTCCAGCGTGAATCCGGCCAGGATCGCGAGGATGGCATATACAGACATGGCGGCTATAAACTTCTGATCCATAGAGGATTATGCGTGGTGGGGGTAAAGTTGGGTGGTTATCGGGTGGGAATATTGTACGCGAAGCTGAGCTGCAGCCGGATTTGGTCCCCTTTGTAGTCGGCGGGCAGCGGGGGGAAGGGATTGGAGGCGCTCACGCCGGCCACGGCCGCGCGGTCAAAGGCTTCCGTGCCGGAAGCGGTGGCGATCACCAGTTTCGGAACCCGCCCTTGGCGATCGATACTGAATTGTAACTGCACCAGACCCCGGCGGCCCATGCGTCCGCTTTCGGGAATCACCGCCATCCAGTTGCGCCGCACCGCGGCCACCACCTGGATCAGGTAGGGCTTAAAATCCACGCCCTGGGGATCGCTCAGCAGCTCATAGTCGCGCAGATGGGCGGGTCCCGCACCAGAGTCGTCGATGACCACGCCACCTCCGCCGGAGCGGACCGAAGCAGCCCGCGAGGCTTCCTCGACCGAGGTCTTCGGAACGGGGATCACGGGGTTCTTAGGTGACGGAGCCGGCGGCGGGAGCGGCGGGTTCACGTTCTCCAGCGCCAGCTTGGGCTTTTCCGGAGGGGGCGGCAGCGTGGGGGTGATTCCTGGAAGTGTGAACTGTTGCGCCACTTCGATTTTGGGAGGCTCGATGGCGGGCGGCGGAGCAGGAGGCGCGGGGTTTCCAGGCCCCGCGGGCGCCGGCGGCGTGAACCTCCGCACCCGGATGGGCGCGGGTGGAAGAGCGCTGCGCACGTCCAGAGAATGCGAAATCGGACCCCGGTTGGGATCTTTCTGAGTCAGTTCACGGGGCAAGTATAAGGGTGTGGATTTGCGGACATCCACCACCGGCGTCACAGGCACCCCTGATTCGCTGGCCGGCAAGAGTAAAAGGACCAGCACCAGGACCAGATGAAATGCGGCGGTGCCGAGCACGTCCGCCAACAGCCGGGGTCGCGGGATAGGCTCGCGCCAGGCCCGCAGAAGATCCAGGTCCCTTTGATCCGAGTGCTGAGGTGCCAAAGCCTGGTTACCCAATTCTGGTTACCCGCCCAATTCTGGTTACCCGATGGATACGACGCTTGGGAACAGGCCGAAGTTGCCCGGTCCCCGCCTTTCATGCCGTTCCCAAGGTGGCCGCGACCAGTTGGGAATGCTCCTCAATTTTATCAAGAATGGTTTGGGCCGCCTCCAGCGCCCGATATCCCTGGGCTCCAGTAACCCGCGGAGGACACCTGGAAACGATACTTTGGAAGAAGTCCTCCAACTCCAGGCGGAGGGGCTCGTCTTTGGTGACGGCGAGCGGGCCGAAGTCCAGGCCTCCCGGAACGGCTCCGCCCCCTCCCGGACCGGCTTCCGTCGTCGATGGCTTGACCCGGAAGCGCATGCCGTCCTGGCGGCTGTAGTCGAGCGAAATATATTCATGCGGCTGGAACAGGCGCAGTTTGCGGACCCGCTCGGTGGAGACCCGGCTGGCGGTGAGATTGGCGATCACTCCTCCGGGGAACTGGAGCCGCACATTGGCGATATCGACCTTAGAGGAAAGAATCGAAATCCCCGCCGCGCGCACCTCTTCCGGAGCCTTACCCACGATGCTGAGCACGATGTCGAGATCGTGAATCATCAGGTCCAGCACCACGTCCACATCCAGGCTGCGAGGACTGAATTCGCTGAGCCGGTGGACCTCGAAGAACAGCGGTTTGGTCAGCAGCGGCTCGAGCGCGATCACCGCGGGATTAAAACGCTCCAGATGGCCCACCTGGAGAATCCTCCCGTGGCGGTCCGCCGCGGCGAGCAGCGATCGGGCCGAGGCCAAGTCGGAAGCCATGGGTTTCTCGACCAGCACGTCAAGCCCCGCTTGCATCAGCCGGCAACCAATGTCGGCGTGGGTTACGGTGGGGGTGACGACGACGGCGGCGCCAGATTGCGCGGCCAGTTCATCGAGTGACGAAAAAACCGGGCAGCCGTAGAGCGCGGCGGCTTGCTGGGCGCGTTGCGAGTCTGAATCCAGGACGCCCGAAAGAGTCGCGTGTTCCGATTGATGGATCACGCGCAGATGGTTTTTCCCAAAGGCCCCGGCTCCGATCACGGCGATACGAGGCTGGGAAGGGGGAGACACCAATTAAGAAGGCTAACACGCAGCCGCCGTCCTTGAGGCTTCGGGTACTGCCTGCCTTTCAGGCACTACCAGGCTTCGACGAGACCGACTTGAGGCTTAATCTTACAGTTATACGAGCGCCTCGCGGATGGCCGGCCCAGTTATCCTCAAAGGGATGAGACGCAGAGCTGCCCGAGGTTGGCTGGCAGGGGGCTCCCTTGCGATCCTCTTCGCCCCTGTTCTGCGCGCCGATGAGCGCACGCAAAAACTGGCGCTGCGCCTGGACGAAGAAGCCGGTGCGTTTGCCCGCCTCGCGCCTCAATTGGTCGGCGAAGAAACGCTGCATCAGCGGGCGTTGAAAGCTCCGCCGCGGTTCCGGCCTCGGGTCGGCGACGCCGCCAGGGAAGCGCCGAAACCCTCCTGGCAGGAACGCACCCTCATTTCCGAGTACACCCTGGCGCTGTTTTCGGGCGACGACGCTTCCGCCGGAGCCGGCACGTTTCATGAGTTGCGGCAAGTGACTTCGGTCGACGGCAAAAAGATTGCGGACTTGACGAAGGCTCAAGATACGCTGGCCAAAGCCGTCACCTCCACCGGCGATCAGCGCCGCCTGCAATTGCTGAAGGATTTTGAGCGGCACGGGCTGCTGGGCGCGGTCACCGGCGTCGGCCCGATGTTGTTGATGTTTTCGGGGCCGGATCTTTCGCGCTTTGAACTGCTCTACCTGCGTGAAGAGTACCAGGGCGCGGCGCGGTTGCTGGTGTTCTCCTATCGGCAGCTCGACGGCGAGGGGTTGAGCGTTTTCGGTGCGCGCAAGGGCGATCGGCCCCCGGCTCAGGCCGTCGATCAACCCAAGCACATGCAGATCTCTGGCGAAATCTGGGTGCGCGAGGTGAATTACGCGCCGGTTCGAATTACCATGGCGGCCAGCCAAGGCGAAGGCGCGACGCTGGTTCGCGAGGAGGCTCGCGTGGACTACGTCATGAGCCAATGGGGGACGCTGGTGCCACAGTTGGCCGAGCATCGGGAGTTGCGAGCAGGGCATGTGGTGGCCGAGAACCGCTTCGAGTACGCGCCGTTCCACAAGCTGGGAGCCAATCCAACCGCCAGCGGAGAACGTGGAGCGGGCTTCAGCCTGCAACGGAGGCTTCAGCCTCCGCGCCGATCCAGCGACACTTCGACTCTGGGACTAAAGTCCCAGTTGCTGGCTAAAGCTCGCTCCACGTTATGACGCGAGTCGTCTACCTGCACGGATTCGCTTCCAGTCCCGGCTCCGGGAAGGCGCAGTTTTTCGCCCGGCGCTTCGCCGAACACGGCGTGGCGGTCGATATTCCGCAGCTCGACGAGGGCAACTTCCGGGAGTTGACGATCACGGGCCAGTTGAGCGTGATCGGCCGCGCCGTGGGCGAACGGCCCGCCGTCCTGATGGGATCAAGTTTGGGCGGGTACCTGGCGGCGCTGTATGCGTCCACGCACGCTTCGATCGAGCGGCTGGTACTGATGGCGCCTGCGTTTCGTTTTCCGGCGCGCTGGCGCGAGCGCTATGCGGGCGATCTGGAACGCTGGGAGCGCGAAGGCTCTCTGCCGTTCTTCCATTATGCGTTCCAGGACGAGCGGCTCCTGGGCTACCGGTTCGTCGAAGACGCGGCGCAGTATCCCGATGAACCAAACTTTCCGCAACCGGCCCTGATTCTGCACGGCACGCGCGACACGGTAGTCCCGGCGGCGATGTCTCAGGAATACGCCGAGAGCCATCCCAACGTGCAGTTACGGTTGTATGATTCGGCTCACGAGCTGACCGATGTACTCGAGCCTATGTGGAACGAGGTGGCACGCTTCGTGGGGATCAGCGGTGTTCCAAAACCCATAGCGAAGTAGTCTATCGTTTTGCCGAGCTGTGATAAACTCTAGACAGGCATAGGTGCTGGAAAGGTTTCCAGAAATGGAAACTAACGAGTAGGTTCATGCGTCTACTCAATGAACGTAATCTCACGATGGAGTAACGGAAGTGTCAGAGCTGCGACAGGTCCCAGAAGAAGGAAAAGACCCGGTTAAAGCCGACCATGTTCAAGCCGACAGTCCGACTCTGGCGGGTGCCTCCAATCCGCCCGTGGACGCCGACGCCGATATCCATCTAAGCCGCCTCCTGGTCCAGAACGTCGAGATCCCCTGGTACCGGTCGATCGGCCCGGCCATCAAAGAACTCATCCATCCCCCTAAGCTTCCGCCGCTGGAGATCACCTCCAAGCCGGTGGATGTCAAGGACCAGTGGGGGATGTACAAAGGGAATGAGTCCAAGGCGGGAGTCCTCTCGCTGGCGGGTCACATTGCCGTGATCGCGCTGCTGCTCTGGTTGAGTTCGCTCAAGCCGGTGCAGAAAGCGATCCAGGAAGTCATCCCCCTGTTTGCTCCGGATCTGAAGCCGTACATCTCGTCGGTGAAAAAAGATAAGTCCGGCGGCGGTGGCGGCGGCGGCACACGTTCGCCGCTCGACGCCAGCAAGGGTAAGCTGCCCAAGCCCGCGCCCAAGCAGTTCACGCCTCCGCGCGTGGATCCCATCGACAACCCCAAACTGCCGATGACGCCGACGATCGTCGCTCCCAACGACATCCCCAACATCACGGCCAATAACCTCGGCGATCCGCTCAGCCGCCTGGGTATTCCTTCGAACGGCGGCGGCTTCGGCGGCGGGATCGGTTCGGGGAACGGCGGTGGTGTGGGATCGGGCCGGGGTCCGGGCGTTGGTCCGGGATCTGGCGGCGGGTTCGGCGGTGGAGCGTACCGCATCGGCGGCGGCGTCAGCGCTCCGACGGTGCTGGTCAAGGTCGAACCCGAGTACTCCGAAGAAGCCCGCAAGGCCAAGTGGCAGGGCACCGTGGTTTTGTCCCTGGTGGTGGATGAGAACGGCTCCGCACAGGGCATCAAGGTGACCAAGTCGCTGGGTCTGGGACTGGATCAGAAAGCCATTGAAGCGGTGCTGAAGTGGCGCTTCAAGCCGGGCATGAAGGACGGGAAACCGGTCCCGGTGATGGCCTCGATCGAAGTCAACTTCCGGCTGCTTTAGTACCCCTGGCGCGCCTTCCGTAGAACGCTTGCACCCCCTGCAACGCATGGTGAGTCAGACTACAGTTCCCGGCTCCTAAGGCTAAAACCCGATAGGTCTTGCATAGGTGGTTGGTTACCATCGGGACGGGAGTATTGTATGCGAGCCGTATGGAAGAACTTGCTGTTGGCGGTCGTGTTCGGCGCGGTCGCTGGCGCGCAGACGTTGACCGAAGCTGCGGCGGCCGCTGCCGGAGGAACCGTCGGAGGCGCGGCTGGGAAGAAGGTCAGCGAAGGCATTACCAACATCTTCGAGAAGGTCGATAAACAGGCCGCCGCAGCCGCCGTCGGCGACCCCAAGGCCGGAAAAGCGAAGAGCGCGACTACTAAAGCACCCTTGATCGAGGCTGGCCCCGGGAGACCCGACAACCCACCCGCCACCAAGACCCAGGCCGACAAAAATGGATTTGTGCCTCCGGCGGCGCCTAATGCGGCGGCCACCAAGCCGAAGGCCACTGCGAAAGCCGTTGCGGCCTCGGCCCCGCCCAAGGTAGGCGATCCCGTAGTGGTTCCTCCGTCGGCCTGGGACGATGTCCCGCCTCCGCCCCCGCTACCGCGCCACACGGCGGTTGTGACTAAGCCAGCGCCCAAGCCGGTGGCAGCGCCACCCGCGCCGGTGGTGTTCGTGGCTCCTCCGCCTCCGCCCCCGCCGCCCCCCGTTACTTTGGAAGACCTGCAAAGGGTCCAGACCGGGATGACGCGGGCCGAGGTGCTCAAGATCGGCGAGCCTGCGGCGCGAATCACAATGTTCGAAGACGGGGGATTGCTCGAGATCTTCACCTATTACTCGCACGACCCGGTGAACGGGGACAGGTCACTGGGGACCGTCCGCCTGAACGACGGGGCCGTATCGGACTTCCACTGGCTGCAGTAGTCAACAACCGAAGCCGCCGAAAAACCCAGCTACAGAACCCGAGCCTCGCTTGACTCCGGCCTTGAACGCAAGTAGACTCGATTTCCAGGCGTATAGGAGCGCTTCATGACCATGAACCTGCCCCAGAGAAACTTCCTTTGTGTGGGACTTCTGCTTGCTCTTCCGCTGGCCGCCGGTACGGTTCGCATTATCCAAACCAACAGCGCTGGAGACGACGTTTCCATCATCGATCCGGCTACTAACAAGATTGTCGGCACCATCACGGGCATCGAGGTGAACCACGGCGCGGCAGCCGCTCCGGACGGAAGCCGTTACTACATCAGTAACGAAGGGAAAAGCACGCTCGACGTCGCCGACGCCAAAACGTATAAAGTGATCCGCAGCATCCCGCTCAGCGGCCACCCCAACAACATCGGAATCAGCAAGGACGGCAAGCGCGTCTACGTTTCGATCGCCATGGCTCCCGGAGCTGTGGATGTCGTCGACACCGCTGCCATGGAGAAGGTCAAGAGCATCCCGGTGAAGGGCTCGGTCCACAACACCTACGTCACCCCCGACGGGAAATACGTGGTCGCCGGCTCGATTCAATCCAAGACCATCACCGTGATCGATCAGAAGACCGAGACCCCGGTGTGGTCGGTGACCCTGGATCAGGGCATCCGCCCCATGACCTTCGCGGTGAATCCCGACGGATCCACCAAGTGGATCTTTGCCCAGCTCTCCGGCTTCAACGGATTTGCGGTGGTGGATTTCGCGACACAGAAAGAGATCAACCGGATCAAGCTTCCGGAGCTTCCGGCGGGGAAGAAGCCTTATCTGGTCGGCGGGAGCGAATCGCACGGCATGGCAGTCACCTCGGACGGCAAGACCATCGTGGTCAACAGCAGACTGAATAGCTCGGTCTACATGTACTCTCTGCCGGAGTTGAAGCTCATCGGCAGCGTCGAAGTCGGGAAGTCGCCGGACTGGGTGACGCTCACGCCGGACGGGAAGATGGCTTACGTGGCTTGCGCTGCATCTAACTTTGTGTCGGTCGTCGATGTTAAGGGGCTGAAGGAAGTCGCGCGGATTCCGGTGGGAGAAGTTCCCAAGAGGAACATCACCGCGGTTCTGCCGTAATCCGGACACCGAACAGCGATCGTAACGGTCGCGGCTCAGAATGTGCCATCGGGCGACCGCGCCCGGTGGCCCGCTTACTCGCCGGCCTTGGCTGCGGCGTCCCAGTGCTCGACCACGCGGCCGTTCTGAATCCGGTACAGATCGAACCCCGTCGTGGTGTACTTCTTGGTCTTGTCCTTGGGGTCGGTTCGTTCACTCGGAGTGAACACTGCGACCATGTCGCCCTCGGCGATCATCGCCACAATGGGGCGCTTCAACTTGGGCGCAATGGGCTGCGCTTTGCTGTTGGCGAAATATTTCTTGAGGGCGTCCAGACCATCGGCCGCGTTGGGGTTGTGCTGTATGAAGTTTGGCGCAAGATACTTGTCGGCCAGTTCCATGTGCCGGGCTTCCAGGATCTCCCGGAACAAATTGTAGATCAGTCGCTTGTTGGCTTCGAGCTTCGGGTCCGCGTCTTTGACCAGCGCCTCGGGATCGGGCACGGCGGTGACCGGGGTCTGAGCAAACACGGGGACGCACAGGAATGCAGCGCCGAAAGCAAGGTTCCAGTTGAGTCTCATGGGTTACATGATCCGGCGCGAGCAAGGTGGTGTCAAGCACGCCGGCGGATCGCAGACTCGCTCAGAATCCCGTCGAGCACGCCAACAAAGAGCTCCACGTCTTCCCGCGCGATCACCAACGGCGGGCGGATTTTGATCACGTTGCGATGCGGCCCTTCGGCGCCGGTCAGAATGCGGCATTCGCGCAGACGCTCGACCACATAAGCGGTTTCGCGCGGCGCGGGTTCGCGGGTCTCCCGGTCACGAACCAGCTCAATGCCCAGGTACAGTCCCAGGCCACGCACGTCACCGATGATCTCGTGACGGTGCGCGAGATCCTGAAGCGCTGTCATCAGCGCCTCGCCGACGCGGCGGGCGTTTTCCGAAAGCCGCTCCTGCTCGAGCACGTCGAGCACGGCCATTCCAGCGGCACACGCCACGGGATTGCCCCCGCAAGTTGAAAAGAACTCCATGCCGTTGTCGAAGGAAGCCGCGATTTCTGGCGTCGTCACCACCCCGGCGACCGGGAACCCGTTGCCCATGGGCTTGCCGAGCACGACGATATCGGGGACGACGCCCTGAGTTTCAAAGCCCCAGAAATATTCGCCCAGACGGCCGAAGCCGGTCTGCACTTCGTCGGCGACACACAGTCCTCCGGCGGCGCGCACCGCGCTGTACGCGGCAGCCAGGTATCCAGGTGGGGACACGATCTGCCCGGCCACGCTGGGCAGGCTTTCGGCGAAAAACGCAGCCAAACCGCGGCCGCTGGCGTGAATCGCCGCGGCCATCCCGGCCACGTGGCTCGCGTACTTGACGCCCGCCTCGGGATCGTCGCGGCGGTACGGCCCGCGGAAATCGTCGGGTATCGGGGCGACCTGAATCCAAGACTTTCGCCCCTGGCCGCCGGGTCCGGAAAACTTGTACGGGCTCATGTTGATCGCCGTGGTGGTGAGCCCGTGATAGGCGTGTTCCAGCACGATCGCGTCGCGGCCCCGCGTGTGCGTGCGGGCCAGGCGAAGCGCGAGCTCCGTCGCTTCGCTGCCGGAGTTGACGAAGTAGCATACCGAGAGTGAAGCCGGCAGTTTGGCGGTCAGGCGTTCCGCGTATCGCAGGATGGCGTCGTGCAGGTACCGCGTGTTGGCGTTGAGCAACGCTAGTTGGCACGCGGCGGCCTCCACCACGTGGGGATGGCTGTGCCCCACCAGCGCGACGTTGTTGTAGACGTCGAGATACGCCTGGCCGAGATGGTCGTAGAGAAACTGACGCCATCCGCGGACGATCTTGAGCGGCTCGCGGTAGCTCAGGCGAAGATTGCTCCCCAGCCGTGCGCGCCGTTCGGAAAGTGTTTGCTCCAGGTCCGGCTCCGGCGGTGGAAACCGTTCCGGCGGCACACGCGCGATCAGGTTGGGGTCGGGCGAGAGGCTCAAGAACACCTCGCGCAGGCGAGGATACGCGACGCCGGGAAAATCGCAGCCCATCTCCAGAAGATCGGTGATGATCTGTAAGTGAAGATGCGGAGTCCAGCCGCCATTCTCCTCGGGCGCGCCGAGCGAGGCAAAGCGTTCGCCGCGAGCGACGGCTGCGCCCACCTCCAGGCCGGCGAGCGATTCGCGGCTCAGATGACCGTACAACGTGAAAAACGGCACGCCGGTCTCGTTATTCAACGGCGTCTGATGCCGCAGGATGATCACGGGTCCGTAGTCGGACGCGGCACGATTGTCGGCGAAGGCGGCAACAGTTCCGTCGAACGGCGCGCACACTCCCGTCCCCGCTTCGGCGAACAGATCCAAGCCGAGATGAATCGTACGGCGATGATGAGTCGGATGGGGTCCGTCGGCGTAGGCGGCGGATTTGTAGAGCGGGCGGGCCTCCGCGTAGCGCCCGATACCGCACGATGCGTTCGCCGCGCGCATGGCTGCGAACACAGTCGCCGTAAGGGCCGCGGTCTCACTCGCACGGGGATCGGCGCCCAGCAGCAAGCTGCCCACGCCGAGGTCGAACACCGCGGCTTGGGCGAGGTCGATTCCTTCAAGAACCGCGGCAGGTTCCACACGTTCAAGATGTTCCCTCACGACGCGCGCGTGGGGAACCGCGTCCAGTCCACATGCGGCGCGCAGGGTGTAGTGCGCCAGGCGCGGGGGAAGCGCCGTCAGGCGCTCCAGCGCGGTCCACGCCCGGGTCTCCGTGACACCAACATAGGGGTCGCCCGGCCGCTGCTGTTTCATCCACGCGGAATTGACGACGCTGACGGACAGCCGCGTCAGGATCAGCGGGAACAGCAGCTCGATCTCCTGGCCGGTGAGCGGCAGCGCTTTATAATATCCACCGGCGACCGCCGCGATCGCGGTCAGTGGATCAGTTTCACCCAGGGCGGCGTAAGCGCACGCAACTGCCGGTTCGGCCACCAGGACCGATTCGTGCAGATCTCCGAAATCGAGCAACCCCGCGATGTGCGGAGTCAGGTGCGGATCGGCATCGCCGCACGCGACCAGAACATTGTGCCCGTGGCCATCGCCGTGAATCACCTGACGCCGGAGCCCTGACAGCGCGGGCACTACGCCGGCTTCGTACTGGTCGAGCACTTGTTCGACCATCGCCCGATGCTCCGGGCGGTCGATCAAACCGATGTGCTGCCGAACCCACGACGCGCGCGTCAGGTCCCACTTCAGCTCGCGATGCGCGTGCGGGTGGTGAAACTCCCGGAGCGCTAAATCGACTTGAGCGAATACCGAGCCGAGTTCCCGGAGCAGATCCGCACTGCGAGGCGTCCAGTCCGCGAGTAGTTGTCCAGGCAGCCAGGAGAGCATCCATACAAAGCGGCCGCGAGTTTCCACGAAGGGAGCGCCGCTCGCGGTGGGAACGACTTCCGGAGCGGCGATCGAGTGCGCCCGCAGTAGCTCGATCGCGCGAACCTGCATGTCGACCAGTCCGGCATCGCAAGACGGGCGCATGATTTTGAGCACGTAGCGCGCGTCGTTGTTAGTGCGGATCAAGAAGTTGTCGTCGAACTCGCCCGGCAGCGCGGACGCCTCGCCGCGGAGTCCGTATACACGCAGCAGTACGGCTTCGGCTTCGACACGGGAAAGTGCTCCCGATAGTTCCCCCGACACTTCTCCCGACGCCTCTCCCGACGCCTCTCCCGACGCCTCTCCCGACACTTCTCCCGACACTTCTCCCGACAATGCCGCCGACATTGCCTCCGACATTGCTCCCGACATTACTCCCGACATTGTCCCTCTATTGTAGGAGGGCGGCCCGGCGGCAGGATCAAGCGTAGTCTAGCGGTGGGTCAGTTTATCGACGATCTTTTGCGCGCGGGCCATGCGCTCGCCCCCTTGACCGAGGGATTCGCGCAGCTCCGAGGCCTGGGCTTCGAGAGCTGCAATCTCGAAGCGTAGTTCGCTGGAGTCCGGCGATGGCGCCGCGGATTGGCGTGGCGCGACAGGTTGGCGTGGCTCATCGAGGGTCAGAACCGCAGAGTCGAGCTGTGCCGGGCCGTCGCCACTGTCCGCTGTCAGCCGTACTTCGAGGCGGCCGCCATGAGGCGCATAACTCAGACTGGATTGACCCGGCCGGAGGTCCAGCTTGGCGCCGGCGGCACCGTCCCGGATCTCCAACCCTCCCCCGCGCGCCGCGGCGGCTGGATTCCAGGAAATCGCCACCGTGTCGCCGGCTGGCTTCAGCCGGAGTTCAATTGGCGGAGGCGATGGCGGCCGGAAGTAGAACAGCCCGGCGAGCGGAATAGCCAGGCACAGAGTGGCCGCGCGGGGCCACGTCAGCGCTTTGGATTCGCTGCGCGGGGCGGCGGTCGCGGGCTGCGCGGCCCCCGGTTTCGGCGCAGAACGGCTTGGCGCGGAGGGTCCAGGGTGGGCAATGTTCGCGGGTGCGCCGGTTGCCTGTCGCGCCGGCGCTGCCTGGGGCGTAACAGGTGCACCGTCGGCCGCTGTTAATGAGAATTCCTCATGGCTCCGTATGCTCTGAATCGACCCGTCGGCTTGGCGCACGAAGAAGCCCGCGCGGTCTCCGGCGATCACCAGCGCCACCGCGGCTCGCTGGCCTTCGAAGCGTTCCAGATCCGGCTCGGCGAGGAAGACTTCACCACGGGCGCGGCGTACAAAGGTCCCGATTTTCTCCAATCCCACCAACTGTTCATCCCTTTTCCTCGCTCGCGCGGGCGCGGCGTCGCCCTCAGTCCGGGCGGCCAGAACCCGGATCTCGCCGCCCAGGAGGAGCCCGTACAGAGAACCTCGAGTTTCGCCGCGCGAGTCCCGTGCGATTTCCCCCACCAATTGGTGTGGAAATTCGATCCGCACCGGGCTGTTCGGCGGGTTCCAGCGTTGGTAGTGCAGCGACTGCATGGCGAACGGTAAACGGCTCCGTATTACTGGTGGGAATCCTTCGGTCGTATTCTCACAGCAACCGTTTGAGGACGGAATCCGCAACGTGCACGGTTCTGTTACAATGATTTAGAGAGGGCATCGCCCTCTTCAAAGGATCACGATTACATGGCCACAAAACCAGCCTTCGCCCAGGGGGCGCAGGTGGAACATACGCGTTTCGGGCTCGGCAGCGTGCTTTCGTGCAGCGAAGAATATATTGTAATTAAGTGGGACGATCACGGCGAAAAGAAGTTTGTCTTGTCGATCGTGCTCCCTAATCTTAAGAAAAGCGACCGCCAGCCGCCGGTGGAAAAGCGCAGAAGTACGCGCAAGAAAACCGCGCCCGCCGCGGTCTGAAGCCTTCGTAATTCCCGGCCTAGTGGACGATCAGTCCGTTCACCGTGCGCAATAGTTGGGCCGCTTCTGGCGAGTGCGGATGGGCTTGCTGCAGCGCGAGCAACTCCCGTTGCGCTTGAGACACTAAACCCAGCTCGAGCGAGGCCACGCCCATCAACAAGTGGGATTCCCCGTGCGCCGTACGCACGGCGTTCAGCAACCCCGATTCGGTCTCATCCAACACCCGGAAGCGATTCCTGCGTACCTGCCCCGTCGACGAGACCTCCCAAGTGTATATGTTGCCCCGGGTGAGCTCAACCGGCAGCAACCATTCGGATGCCCCGAAGATCTCGGCCCGCGCGACCACCTGATGGGTCGGGCTGATTACAGCGACGTTGTACGATGTGGCGGAGGAGGACCAGCGCAGCGTAGGTTGCAAGTCGTCAATCGCTTCCTGAACCGGATAGTCCAGGTCGCCGCCGCTCCCTCGCTCCAGCGATTGGAGCCATGCGGGCGGCTGGAAATTACCGGCCACCAGGGCTTGCGCGCCGGCTTGCAGGGGCTCCGGTAAAGCGTGAAGTTCGGTCAGGTCCAGGTGCTCGACGATCTCCGGCGGGCGCACTGGGACGGCTGCCTTGGCTCCGCGGTGGGCCAGGTACACGCCGAGGATCAACAGCCCAGCGGCGGCGGAAGCCAGGATCGCTATGTTTTTTCGCGAGAGGTCTTTGAGGTCTTTTAGGGTGAGGAACGGGCCGAACGATTTGGGCGGTCCGGCAACGGGCCCGGGCGCATGAGCGGGAGGAAGGGGCGCGAGCGTCTGGATTGCCGAGGGGCTGAAACGTGCCAGGAGCTCGTCTTCCGGTTCCGCAACCGGCGGCGGCGCGGCGGCTACGGGGAGGCTCGGTGTATCCGGCTCCGCCGGTACCTCGCTGGGGGGGACGTAATGGATGTTCGTCTGGCCGGATTCCATGAATTCCAGGTCACCCGGGCTGACTTCCGGGACTCTAGGGTTCAGATCGGCAGATCCGGTGCCCGACTATACCCGGTCCCCGGCCAGGAACTCCTGAATATGGGGGTGCGGAGACTGGTCTAAGGTCGCGACCGGTCCGAAGTAGATCGCCCGTCCTTCAAAAAGGACCACCACCTTGTCGGCAACGCGGCGCATCAGATCCAGGTCGTGGGTGACCACCACGGCGGTCAAGCCCAGTTGGGTCTTCAGACGAAGCATCAGATCGATCAAATGGTCGCTCATGATGGGATCGACCATGGTGGTAGGTTCGTCGTAGAGGATGCATTCGGGCTGGGCGGCCAGCGCGCGGGCCATGGCCACAGCCCGTTTATGACCCGTGGAAAGATCGGTGGGGTAGGCGTCGTGGTAACCTCCTAAGTCCACCATCTGCAGCAAACCGTTGACCACGTCCTCTTTGTTCTGTTCGTTGTAGTCGTCGCGCAATTCCAGGGAAAACAGAATATTCTCGCCCACGGTGAGCGAATCGAACAGGGCGCCGGACTGGAACACCATGGTGACCCGCTTGCGGATGCGGCGGAGGTCCGGCTCCTGCATGTTCGTAATGTCCTGATAGGCCACATAGACGCGGCCGGCGTCAGGCTTCAGAAAGCCCATGATGTGCCCCAGGCTCACGGACTTACCGACGCCGCTGCGGCCGATGATGGCCAGCGTCTCCCCGGCGTCCACGTGGAAGCTCACATCGACTAAAACGGGCTTGTCGAACGTCTTATAGACATCGGCGAACTCGATGTAGTGGGAGCTGCTGTCTGGAAACGTCAACCTTACCGAGCCTCCGTTTCGAGGCGCCAGTCCTCGGGAGTATTCTCGGGAGCACTCTCGGGAGCATTATCGGGAGCATGGACGTTGCGGAACAAGGCGGCCTCACGCGCGGGCCAGATCCGGGAGACGAACTCTTGCATTTTGAATTCTTTGCTAAGAATGACCGATTCAGCCGTGACCAGGCCACCCAGGAGCCCGCAACCTTCCATTTGGCCGGTGACGGCCGCCGCGATCACGGTAACCTTTCCGGCTTGCCGTACGCGGCCCGCGAGCTGTTCGATCAACGTGGAGTCGGCCAGCCCGGAACTGCTAAGAGCACGGGTTTCGCGCAGCACCTTGTCGCAGCCCATGCGGGAACTGCGGCCTGCCGCACGCACGAATCCGGCCCGGCTGGTTGCGGCGGATTTAGGCGGGGACACGCCGTGCGGGCGGGCGCTCATGAGATGATGTTACCAAGTGGTTCTAGGCGAGCCCAGAAGTTGGCTCTCGTATTCGGGAACAAAACAGTGTATATTTGTTTTTTGATGGCAATTGCCATGATGGCCGCCTCCCCCACTCGGGCTGCTGATGTGCTGGCCGCCAATGCGTCCGCTGCGGAAACGCCGGCCGCCGGCGCCGGAACATCCACCACATTCGTGGTGCGTGCCGATCCGCGCACGGGCAAGCTGGTGCGCCGTCCCGCGCAGCCGGCGGCAAAACCAACCACGCCGGCCGCTCCCAAGCTTTCCCCGGCCATCAAGCCGGAGATTTCTGCTTCGAAGAGTGCGGCGCCGGAGATTTCGGCCCCGATTGCGGCTATGGTCGAACAGTCCGCGCGAACTCACTCGGTCGATCCGCTGTTGGTGCATGCGGTGATCGCGGTCGAGAGCAATTACGATGCACACGCCGTGTCCCCCCAGGGCGCGGAGGGCTTGATGCAACTGATGCCGCCCACTGCGCGGATGCTGGGCGTCGCCAACAGCTTCGATCCGCAGCAGAACATCGAGGCGGGCGTGCGGTATCTGAAATACCTGCAGGATCTGTACAAAGATGATACGCTGGCGCTGGCCGCGTACAACGCGGGTCCCAAGGCGGTGGAAAAGTTCAAGAGCGTGCCTCCGTACCGGGAGACGCAGAATTACGTGGATCAGGTAGGCAGACGTTACGAAGCGGCGCGCGGGGATCGCGCGGCGGCCCAGGCGAAAACGACGCCGAACCAGTCCGCCGCCGGTAAGGCAACAGAGGCGCCCACCGCGGCGCCCGGGGCCGCGCCGGAGCCGGCCGCCGCGGGAGAGGACCAGCATCCGAAGCTCGAACGGCTTGTCGATGAGAATGGCAGATTGTCTCTCAAGACGTCTCCGTAAGCTGCAACGCGGCCGCGCCGGATGGCTTCTGGCGGCGGTCGCCGCTACGGGTGTCTTCGCGGCCGGGCAGACGCACACGTCTACAAAAGCTGGCTCGGCCAAAGCTGCCACCAAGAAATCCGCGCCGGCCGACTCCGATGCAGCCACCCAGGTGACCGCGGTTCGTTTCTGGTCCCAGGGCGACATCACGCGGGTGGCGGTGGAAGTCAGTTCTGAATTCCAGTTCAAGTCCGATCGCCTTCCCAACCCCGACCGCCTGTTCTACGACATTCAGGGCGCCAAGCCCCGCTTAAGCGAAAAGCTTACCCACACCACCATACCCGTGGGCGATCCGTTGCTGAAACAAATCCGCGTTGCGGAAACCCAGCCCGGCGTGACGCGCGTGGTGCTGGATCTGGAATCGGGCGTCGCCGAGACGACCTCCCAGCTTTCCAATCCCGATCGTCTGATCATCGAGCTGCGGACCAAGGGCGCGAAGCCCAGCGACCCGCTGGCGCCCCCCTCGGTAAGTGTGAACAGAAACGCGACCCTGGTTCCGCCGCCGGAGACACACCCAGAGACACACGCGGAGACACACATAGACCCGCGGGTCGAGACGCACGCCGAGCCGGACGAGAAGCTTCGTCCCGCCGAATCGGCACCCGTGGTGGTCCCGATCCCGGTGGTGGCCGAGGCTGCCCGGCCAGCGACGCCGACCCATCGAACCTTCGTTGCACCCCCGCATCATGCTTCGATCCCCAGACCAGCCCCGCCTAAGACCCTGATCACTGTGCTGGCCCCGCCCTTGCCGCTGGCGGTAAAGCCACCGGTTGCTTTAGCTAGCATGCGACGGGAAAACCTGCCTCCGCCCCCGTCTCTACCTGGGGACCTGGACGCGAAAGAGTCGAATGGCAAGGCGGTGGCTTCGAAGATCACACGCCCCGCGCCAGCCGCGCCCGAAACCGCCGAGCCGCTCCCCGCCAAGCGATCCGCCGAGGGCGACCGGTCGCTAACGCGGGTGCTGGGGCTGAAACTCGGGCGCGTGGTGCTCGATCCTGGTCACGGTGGCTATGACGTGGGTACGCACGGACCCTCGGGTCTGTACGAAAAGGATCTGGTGCTGGACGTCGCACAAAGGCTGGGCGCGCTGGTCGAGGAGCGGATGGGCAGCGAAGTAATCTACACGCGCTCCGACGACACCTTTATTCCGCTAGAGGAGCGCACGGCCATCGCCAACCAGCACCGGGCGGATCTGTTTCTTTCCATTCACGCCAACTCCTCGCCCTACCGCAGCGCCGCCGGGGTCGAGACCTATATCCTGAACTTCACGACCTCGAAGACCGCTCTGGAAGTAGCCACCCGCGAAAACGCCAGCTCGGAACGCAGCGTGTTCGACCTCAAGGACACCCTGAACAAGATCGCGCTCAAGGACAAAATCGACGAGTCGCGCGAATTTGCCTCGCGGCTGCAAACCTCGCTGTGGGCCATCTCCGGGAAGCAGAACGCCGCCGCCCAGAATCGAGGCGTGAAGAAAGCTCCGTTCGTGGTGCTGATCGGCGCGCAGATGCCTAGCGTTCTCGCTGAGATCGGATTTCTGACTAACGCGGGCGATGAAGCGCTGCTGCGCAAGAACGAGCAGCGTCAAAAGATCGCCGAGGCGCTGTACAAAGGCATCGCCGCGTACGCCGACTCGCTGAGTCACTTCCAGGTCGCCAAGCGGGAATAGTCCGCTTTGGGGATAGACTCTCGCTAAGGCGCTAAGCCGCAAAGAAGCACAGAGAAATCCTGATTTCCTTTGCGTCTTCGCGGCTTTGCGAGAATCTATGGCTTCAGGTTCTGTGAGCTGATATTCTTGGCGCGCTCGCCGCACTACAGGTTATGCACGCGGCTCCCGAGCCCGAACCAGCTCCAGCTGGATCGGCGCTGTCCTTGGCGATTGAGGTGTTCCTGCGGACCGCTAAGCGTCCGGTGGTGCTCGATCCCGGCGAGGAAGCCATCGTGCTCAGCGCGGACAACTACCTCCTGACGGCGCGCGGTGCGGGGCTGACTCTCGAATGCTGGAGCGAAACGCGCAACCTGGCTCGGCGAGTGCGGGCGATTCGGGCGCAGCGGCGCGGCCGGCTGGAACTTGAGGTGGAGCGTTTCGGCGGCCGCACCGGCACTCTGTTGCTGCTGGACATAGAACATCCAGGGAACTCGGCTGCCGAGCGACGCGGCGCCCGCCTGCAGTACCGGGAGCGCTTCCGGCGGTCGCTGCTCCGCCAGTTTAGCGGCTGGAAGCTCGCGGAACTGAGCACCGAACAGGACCTGCATCACAGCCTTTCCCCCAGCTACCCGCGCGCGCTGCTGCGGCAGGGCGTCACGGCCTGGGCGGCCATCGGAGCGGGCGAGGAGGTTTCGGACCCGGATGGCGCACTCAGCTTCGGCCTGATCTGGCTGGATTACCTTCGCCGGCGTGAGCCGAAGCTGGCGGTCCAAGGCCTGGCGATCTTCCTGCCGGAAGGGGCGGAGCGCACCACCTGCCACCGAATACGCCACCTGGACCCCGGCGCGGGCCGGTATCGGGTGTTCGTTCACGATCCCACCGGTCACGAGCAATCCGTGGAGCCGGGCGACTACACCAACTTCGAAACCCGGCTCGAACCGTTCCGCGGTGCGCCAGCCGTGCAACCTCCGGAACTGGAGAACTGGGTCCGCCGGATCGCTGCCATTCCAGGCGTGGAGTTGCGCGAGCGTCCCGGTGGGGCGATCAGCCTCCTGGTGCGGGGCCTCGAATTCGCGCACACGTTGGGAGACGTGCTGCTGTTCGGCCTCGACGGTTTCCAACGCGCCGACCGGCATGTCGCCGGCGGCGAGCGGCAGCTCCAGGAAATCGAGGAGTTGGCCCGGGGATTGGCACGGATGCGGTCGGCCAAGGCTGAGAATCGCACCAATCCGCTGTACACGCGGCGGCCGGAGGCATGGCTGGAATCCATGGTGCGCGCCGATCCGCGAACGGTAGACGCGGGGTTGTACGAATCGCCGGTCTACGCCCAGGCTCCGGAGATGGCCGCGGGGGAAAGGGGGATCGTCGACCTGTTGGGCGTGGACCGGGACGGACGGCTGGCGGTGATCGAGATCAAGGCCAGCCAGGACATTCATCTTCCTTTGCAAGCCCTGGATTACTGGATGCGGGTGCGGTGGCACCTGGAACGGGGCGAATTCGCGGCCTCCGGGTTTTTCCCAGGCGTCCCGCTCAGCGGGGCGGCGCCCCGGCTATTCCTGCTGGCCCCGGCGCTGGAGTTTCACCCCGCCAACGAAGCTGTGCTGCGATTCCTGGCGCCGGGCATCCCGGTGGAGCGCATCGGAGTGGGGTTACAATGGAGACAGGAACTCCGCATCATGTTTCGGAGTCCGGTTCAGCATGTCCGCCACGAAGATCTGGGGCCAAATCCGACACGCGCTGGCCAATTTGAGTCCGGATGAGGTTCGGGCCCAGGTCGAACGTCCCGTGCTGGTCGGTCTGGTGGCGGCTTCGCAGGAATCGCTGGGCGCCATGGAGATGTTCTTTGCGCCCCCGGAACTGTCTCCCGCACGGCGCGCCGAAGCGGCCAGGCTTCTGGTCCGCGGTGGCTCTCCGGATTGCGACGTTCACATTTACGAGTCCAACTTATTGCTTCCCGCGCAGCCGATCCGCCAGCCCGCCGAGAGTTTTTCGTTGGATTTAGACTCGCCCGAGGATTGCGTGCGCCGGATCGTGCGCCGGCGCGAGGATCTGATGCTGCCTCTGGCGCGGCGTCTGCCGCCCTTCCGTAAGGCTGTCGCGCATCACGTCATTCGGGCGGTGGCCAAGGAAAACGCGCTGTTTTCTCTGATGACCGCGCTGCCGGACGTGGTCCCCGGCCTGGGGCTTGGATGGGCAGTGGGCGAATTCGGGTCGGACGCCGCGTTCCTGACCATGAATCAGATCCGCATGGGATTCCTGCTGGCCGCCGCCAGCGACCGGAAGATCGGGTATAAGGAGCAGCGCGGCGAGGTGGCCTCCATCGCCGCCGGCGCGCTCGGATGGCGGGCGCTGGCGCGCGAACTGGTGGGCAAAGTCCCTTTCGGCGGCGGTTTGATTCCCAAAGCGGCCATTGCCTGGACCGGCACCTTCGTGGTGGGACTATCGCTGGAGCGCTTGTACCGGCTGGGCTACGGCTTCACGCGCGCGGAGCGCAAACTCGTTTACGAAGACGCCTACCTGCAAGGGCGGCAGATCGCCAGGATGCTGCTGGAGGGCCTCAAGAAGGCTCCGGCGTCGGTCGTGCGTAACGCGCGTTCGGCCTCCGCGGGTTGATCGCGAGTGGACCACACCCGCGCCCCTATGAAACGTTGGGCACTTTTTCTAGCCGCAGTCTCGGCGTTGGGCGCGGACAGCCACTTGGTGGAAGGAAATCCAGCCAGTCCGGTACGCGTGGTCATCTTTGAAGACTTGCAGTGCCCGGACTGCGCCGATTTCCGCGCGATGCTGGACCGCGAGCTCCTGCCGCGGTTCGGCGAAAAGGTGGCGTTCGAGCATCACGACTTCCCGCTGGCCAAACATGCGTGGGCGCGCAAGGCAGCCATCGCCGCGCGCTTCCTGGAAACCATTTCCCCGGTCTTGGCGGTGGAGTTCCGCAAGACCGTCATGGCCGATCAGCCCAAGATCAGCGTCGAAACCTTCGACACCTATTGGGCGGGATTCGCCAAGTCCCACGGAGTCGACGCGGCCCAAGCGTCCGCCGCGCTGGCCGATAGTGCGCTGGCCGCGCTGGTCGAGCGGGATTATCAAGATGGCGTGGCCCGGGGCATCGCTCGCACACCGACCGTTTTAGTGGACGGCGAGCCATTCATCGAAACCTTTCCCCTATCCGGCATCGTCAAGAGCATTGAACGCGAGATCGCGCTACACTAACGTATTGCCATGGCTATCAGCAAAGACCTTCTGGAGATCCTAGTGTGTCCCCTGTGCAAAGCGCCAGTGGAACTGAAGCAGGACGAAAACGGTCTCAAGTGCGTGCAGTGCAAGCGGGTGTACCCCATCCGCGACGACATCCCCGTGATGCTGGTGGACGAAGCGCGCATCGAAGATTGAGCTGGGGATTGAGCCGGCGAATCGGCCTGGATCGCGGAGGCAGGCGCATCGGCGCATGATGGAACTATCGCGACTCCTCCGGTATTCTCGGGCGTACACGGCGCATCTGCTGGCTTCCGTGGTTCTCATGGCATGCGTGGGCGCCTCCCAGGCGCTGATGGTGCGGCTGATCGGCCCGGTGTTCGACCGCGTTCTGAACCCCAACTCCGTTGACGCCCCAGTGCTGCTGTTCACCATCCCCGGCTGGAAGCACGAGGTCTATCTCAACAGTTGGATGCCGGCCTCCATCCATAATGTGTGGACCATGGTGGCTGCCGGCATTCTGGCCGTCTTCGCAATCAAGGGTCTGTGCGATTACTGTGCCAACTACCTGGTGAACTACGTGGGATTTTCCGCGATCACCGACCTGCGCCAGGATGTGTTCGACCACGTGCTGCAGCAGGACGCTCACTTCTTTGAGACCAACGCGACGGCGCGCGTGATGTCGTCCATCATGAACGACCTCGAAAAGATCCAGGTGGCCTGCTCGCATATTCTTGCGGATCTGTTGCGGCAGAGCTTTACCGCGCTGGCGTTGGGCATCGTGGTGCTGCAAACCGACTGGAAACTGGCGGTCGTGAGCCTGGTGGTGCTGCCCATCGCGTTGGTGCCTACCGCTCGTCTGGGCAAGCGCATCCGCCGGACCACGCGGCGGGCCCAGGACGACGCGGCCGAATTGAACCAGGTGCTGCAGGAGACGCTGGGCGGGCACCAGGTGGTGAAGTCGTTCGTGGCGGAAGAAGCGGAGTCGAATCGCTTCCACGACCGGGCCGCGCGTCTGCGCCGCAGCAATCTGCGATATGTGGCGCAACAAGCGGTGGCCTCTCCGCTGATCGAATTCTTCGGCGCGGTGACTGTGGTGGGCCTGCTCACCTATGCCCGCTTGCAGATCAAGAGCGGCACCATGACCACCGGGGACTTCACCAGCTTCGTGGTCGCCCTGTTGCTGCTGCTGGAACCGGTGAAGCGCCTCACCGGCATCTACAACATCTTCCAGCAAGCCCTGGGAGCGTCCCAAAAAGTGTTCGAGTACCTGGATAACAACCAGCAGATTCAGGACAAGCCCGGCGCTCTGCGGCTGGCGCGATTTGAGAAGTCCATTCGCTTGGAGAACGTCACCTTCCGCTACCCCAGTGCGCCCGACCGGGTGGTGCTGGACGGGATCGATCTGGAAGTAAAAGCGGGCGAAGTGCTGGCCCTGGTGGGTCCGAGCGGCGCGGGCAAGACCACGCTGGCGAACCTGGTGCCGCGCTTTTACGACGTCATTGGCGGAACGCTGCGCATCGACGGCAAGGATGTGCGCGATCTGCGCCTTCAGTCGCTGCGCGAGAAGATCAGCATCGTGGCGCAGGACACCTTCCTGTTCAACGACACCGTGGCGGCCAATATCGGTTACGGCCGGGCGAACGCCGGCGAACAGAGCATCCGCGAAGCCGCGCGCGACGCCCTGGCGGCGGAGTTCATCGAGCGCATGCCGCACGGCTACGACACGGTGATCGGCGAGCGCGGCCACAAATTGAGCGGCGGGCAGCGCCAGCGCCTGGCCATCGCCCGGGCCTTGCTCAAGAACGCGCCGATTTTGATTCTGGACGAGGCCACGTCGCACTTGGATACGGAATCCGAACGGCTGGTGCAAGGCGCGCTGCAAAACCTGATGGCCCATCGCACGGTGATCGTGATCGCGCACCGCCTGTCGACCATCCGGCGCGCCGACAAGATCGTGGTGCTCGACAGAGGGCGGATTGTCGAGACCGGGACGCATGATCAATTGGCGGCCAAAGGCGGGCTGTACCAGCGGCTTTACGAATTGCAGTTTTTGGAGGCTGATCCGATCGTGAATCCGTGAGAGTATTGGAGAAGGCCCGACGGACGGAACTTCCGCGACATGCCGAGGAGACGATTTGGTGTTAATGGGAGTGGGTCCAAGTCCGAATTAGGGAACGAAATCTCATCCGCGAAGACGCTCTTCAGGGTGTTGGTGGAGCCTGATGGTGTGAATGAACGACTTGAATATGTGTTGCGCTAGTGCGTCGGGGTTGTCGTAGACACAGACGCCGATATGGCTCTGTGGCTCATAGATCATTCGTGAGTTTTCACGGTGTACGCGGCTCGTACCATGCCCCTTCTGGCGGGCGCGGACATATTCCTCTGAAGTATCTATCACGGTTCGGGTGATCAACAGTTGCGTTGGATTTGTGAACGAATAGGTTGCCTCAATTTCGACTTCATAATGATCTATGCGCAGTATGAGCCTTGAAGCCGTGATTACAGAAGGTAGGCCTTCGCGTTTCTCTGTCGTGATGACTTGGCTTTTCATTTTCTGGTTGTAGAGAGAACAAGCCTGCCATATCCCGGCCTTCACGCGATCCCATTCGCCTTGAAAGGGTGCCGCCTGGGCCTTCTCTCGTAGTGCCCGGGCACGCGCCTCCTCGCTCTGTTGCTCCTCGTCCTTGATGAACTTGTCCATCCAATCCATGGAGTCCTCATTACCTTCGAGGTAACCAAACACGCCCCGAGCACATAACCGCCGTTCCCGCCTAGTCTACACCGAGCAGCCTGCTATTGCGCCCCTTCGGTCTAACCCTTCCGCTACGGGCTACCCGCAACCTGTCCATTTGGCTGAGGAACGCCCGAGCTGGATATGTGGCTGCTGCCCAGAACGAACAACGGGGAAGAAGCCCGAAGCCTGTCCACCGTCCGCCGCCGATTCATTACGATAGGAGGATGCCCGCACCGCTTCGCAGCATGACCGGATTCGCCCGCGCGCGACGCCCGCTGGGCGATGGCGAGGCGATCGTCAGCATCAAGAGCGTGAACCACCGGGCCCTGGATGTGCAGGTGCACGCGCCCTCGGCCGCGGATCCATTCGAGAATGCTGTGCGCGCGATGGTCAAACAGCGTCTGGTGCGGGGGCACGTCGAAGTGCGGATCGTGCTGCCCGACAGCGCGGGAGGCGGCGCCGCCGTGGCGCTCAATCACGAATTGCTGGAGGGTTATCTGAAAGCTTTCCACCAAGCCGCGGAACGGCATTCGATCCACGCCCAGCCGGATCTGAACGTCGCATTCCGCGTGCCCGGAATGTTTGTGACGGCCGCGGCGGAGGCGTCCCCGGATACCGAAGCGGTCCTGCTCGAAGCCTTGACCCAGGCGCTGGACGAGCTGAACGCCTTTCGCGAGCGCGAAGGCGCGCAGATCGGCGAAGAAATGACGCGGCACAACTGCCAGGTCGCGGCCGCGGCGGCCCAGATGGAGAGCCTTCGCGAAGGCGCCGCGAGTCAATTTCAAAAACGCCTGCAGGAACGCTTGCAGGAATTGCTGAAGGGCGCGCAGATCGAGCCGCAGCGTCTGGCCCAGGAAGCGGCAATACTGGCCGACCGCAGCGACATCAGCGAAGAGCTGGCGCGGCTGAAGATTCACTCCGGCCAGCTCGCGGCGCTGCTCGACGCGGGCGGCGAAACCGGCAAGAAGCTCGATTTCCTGTTGCAGGAAATGAACCGGGAGACCAACACCATTCTTTCCAAAACCAACGGGGCGGGCGAAGCCGGCCTTAAAATCACCGAACTGGCTCTGGCGGCCAAGGCGGCCATCGAAAAGATCCGCGAGCAGTCCCTCAACCTTGAATAACCAGCGCATACCCACGGTGTTCATCATTTCCGCGCCTTCCGGTTCGGGAAAATCCACGCTGGTGGGCCATCTGATGCACCGCGTTACGGGCGTGCGCTTCTCGGTTTCCTACACCACGCGCCCGCCGCGCGGGCACGAACAAGACGGCCACGAGTACCACTTCGTCACCCCCGAGGAATTCCGGACGCGGATCAGCAAGGGCGAATTCCTCGAATGGGCGCAAGTGTTCGGACACTATTACGGGACGCACGCCAGCGAATTGGACCGGGCTGCGGCCGACGGCCAGGACCTGGTGCTCGACATCGATGTGCAGGGTGCGCGACAATTGATACAGAAGCTTCCGGACGCGGTGACCATTTTTATTCTGGCGCCCAGCCGGGAGATTCTCGAACAGCGGTTGCGCGCGCGGAGCCAGGATTCCGGGGACGTGATCGAACGGAGATTGCGCGAAGCGGCCGAAGAGATCCGAAACTATACGCAATACGATTACGTGCTGGTGAACCGCGACGTGGAGGCTTCGGTGGACAATCTGGTGTCCATCGTCCTGGCCGTGCGGAGCCGGCGCGAGCGGATGGAGCGCGAGATTCGTCCGATTCTGGAGACTTTCGAAAAACATGCCTGATACTAACTTGAGGCAAATTGCACAGAACGTGATCCCGGACGATCCGGAAGCCAGCGCCTACCGCTTTATCATCGTCGCGGCCAAGCGGGCGCGGCAACTGCAGAACGGCGCACGCAGCGTGCTGCCCACCACTTCCAAGAAGCCTACCGTGATGGCCATGGAGGAAGTCCGCCGGGGACTGGTGCAGTACGACGATCCCGCCATCCAGCACGTGATGGAACCGGGCCAAGGCATTGGCGGAGGAACCGGCGAGGAATAGCACCGGCCCACGAGCGCACTGGCTCAAGTCTGTTGTGCGCGCGTAAGAGATAGTCATGAATGTCGCCCTGGGCGTTGGCGGAGGCATCGCGGCTTACAAAGCGGCTGAGCTGGCTCGCGCCCTGATGGAGCGTGGCTGCACGGTCGACGTGGTGATGACGGCCGCCGCCGAACAATTCGTCCGCCCCCTCACCTTCGCGGCTCTCACCGGGCGCAAAGTGCTGACTAATTTGTTCAGCGCCGGCAGCGCCGAAGAGACGCTCTCGAGCGCCATCGAACACATTCGTTTGGCCCAGGATCATGACATTCTGGTGATCGCCCCGGCCACCGCCGATCTTCTCGCCAAACTCACCCATGGTCTGGCGGACGACCTGCTCACTACGGCGTACCTGGCCTTCACGGGTCCCGTGGTGCTGGCGCCCGCCATGAACACGAACATGTGGAATCATCCGGCTACGCGCGAGAATCTGCGCGTCCTCCGGGAACGCGGACATGTGGTGATGGAACCGGAAGACGGCCCGCTGGCCTGCGGCATGGTGGGTCCCGGCAGGCTCGCCGACCCCGAGGCGATTGCGGCGGCGGTGCTGGCCGCGTCGGCCATGACGCGAAAGACCAAGCACGATCTGGCAGGCGAGATCGTTCTGATTACAGCCGGACCCACGCAGGAGCCCATCGACGCGGTCCGCTATCTGAGCAACCGTTCCAGCGGCAAGATGGGTTACGCGCTGGCGGCGGCGGCAGCAGCCCGCGGTGCCCGCGTCACCCTGGTATCGGGCCCGGTGAGCTTAACTCCGCCGCAAGATGTTCAGGTCATCCGGGTGCGCAGCGCGGCCGAAATGCGGAAGGCCGTGATGGAGCACCTCGAGGCCTCCACCATCATCATCAAAACCGCGGCCGTGGCGGATTATTATCGCGCCGACGCGCCGAAAGAGAAGGTCAAGAAGACCGCCGCGCGGCTTTCGCTGGAACTCGAACCGACGCCCGATATTCTCGCCGAGGCCGGCCGCAAAAAGGGCGACCGCCTGCTGATCGGCTTCGCCGCCGAAACCAGCAACCTGATCGAGGAAGCCCGCCGCAAGCTGGAATCGAAGAATTGCGACATGATCGTGGCGAACCTGGTTTCTCAAGAGGGCGTGGGGTTCGAGTCGGACGAGAACGAAGTCGTGCTGGTGATGCGCGGCGGCCAGACCGTGCCCCTGAAGCGGGCGCCGAAGAGCGAGATCGCCCATCGCGTCTTGGATCAGATCATGCAATTGCACCTGGCGGCGCACAGCTCCACATGACCGGCTCCCAAAAGGAGGCCCTGCGCGCGCGGCTCGAGTTTTACCGCGACCTGGGCGTCGACGAATTGTACCGGCGCAACACGCCGCTTGCCGACGCGCGCGGTTCAGAAGCGCCCGCACCGAGGCGCGACCGCGAGAGAGCGGTAACAGCTTCCCCCGAGTCCTCCGCGCTCCCTTCCCTTTCCCCCTCAGGCGACACCCTGGATCTGATCCGCGCCGACATCGGCGAGGATTGCAAGCGTTGCCGCCTGTGCGAGCAACGCTCGCGCATCGTGTTCGGCGTCGGCAATGAGAAAGCGCGCCTGGTATTCGTAGGCGAAGGCCCCGGCGCGGATGAAGACGCGCAGGGCATCCCCTTCGTGGGCCGCGCGGGCCAGTTGCTCACCCAGATGATCGAAAACACGGCGGCCAAGGAAGGCATCCCGATCAAGCGCGCCGATGTCTACATCTGCAACGTAGTGAAGTGCCGGCCTCCGGAAAACCGCACGCCGCTTCCCGACGAAATGGAAATCTGCGGCCAATTCCTGTTCCGCCAGCTCATGGCGATTCGCCCGGCTGCGATCTGCGCTCTGGGCTCCACCGCGGCTAAGGCGCTGCTGGCCACTAAGGAAGGCGTCACCCGCTTGCGCGGACGCTGGCACAAATGGCGCGACATTCCGCTGATCGTCACGTATCATCCCAGCTATCTCCTGCGCCCGTATAACCAGGACGCCAAGCGCGAGGCTTGGGAGGATCTTAAGAAAGTGCTGCACGCCGTGTATGACTAACGTGTATGACTAGCTGGTGCTGCTGTGTTGAGCACGCACTCGTGCGTGCCATGTCGGCACTCGTGCCGACACGTCGGGCGGGCGATACAGCCCCGCCACGCGTCGAGACGAGTCTCGACGTGGCACGCACGAGTGCGTGCTCCACAACATATGCCGACTAAAGCCAGGCGCGGCGCATTCATAACTTTCGAAGGTCCCGAGGGCAGCGGCAAATCGACGCAGATGAAACTGCTCGCCGCCCGATTGCGCCAGGCCGGCCACGACGTGCTGGAATCGCAGGAGCCCGGCGGCACGCCCATAGGCCAACAGATCCGGCGCGTCTTGCTGGACTCCAAGAATCGCGAGCTGAGCCCGACCACCGAATTGCTCCTCATGTTCGCCTGCCGCGCGCAGAACGTCGACCAGTGGATTTTACCCGCGCTATCGGCGGGCCGGATTGTGCTGTCGGACCGCTTCACCGACTCCACGCTGGTCTATCAGGGCGCGGCGCGAGGGCTGGGCGCCGAGTTGGTCTACGAAGTCGACCGCATCGCCTGCCGCGGACTCGTGCCCGACCAAACCTTGGTGATCGACATCGACACCGAAACGGGCCTCGAGCGCGCCCGCCGCCGAGCCGATTCCATCCAGGACGTCGAAACCCGCATAGAAGAACAGGACATCGCCTTTCACCGCAAGGTTCGCGACGCCTACCGCCAGCTCGCCGCCGATGAACCACGGCGCGTGAAACTGATCGACGGCGGCCGCTCCACCGAAGCGGTCGCGGCCGACGTTTGGGAAGCCGTCGAAGCCCTCCTTGCCATCCGGTAAAATAGAATCAAGTAACTCGCACAACGTTTTCCGAAATATGATCCCGCAGGTTCAGGCCCCGTTGCCGGTCTCTCTTCACCCGCAAGCTAGCGGGCGTTTGCGCCTGTCGGACCGCCGTCGCGAAGCGTGGCTCAACGCCGCGCTGGCTCTGGAATACCCGAATTACCGCGATCTGGATGCCTGGACGGAATTCCGCGCAGCGACGGCGCGCTTGGCCGCCGAGCATCTGCCCGCCGGAATCCACGCGGCGCTGGAGCAAGTTTTCTCACCCAGGGGCGCGGAGTACTTGATCATCGAGAATCTTCCAGTCGACACCCAGCTCCCCCCGGTTCCCCTCGACGGCATGCGCCCCGCCCAAAAACAAGCCGTCTCCGAGGCAGTGATAGCGGGCTTGATTGGCCGCCGCGCCGAGATTTTTTCCTACGCCAACGAAAAATCGGGGAGCCCGATCCATGAGGTCGCGCCTGTTCGGGGCCTGGAGCTGACCCAATCCAACGCCGGACGCACGCCCATGGAGTACCACACCGACGGCGCGTTTCTTCCGCCGCGCTTTCGCCCGCACGGCCTGCTGCTGTTCGGACTGCTCAACGTCGATACGGCGACGCTGGTGCTGACGGCGGAACAACTCATGGATGCGGCGCCGCCCGATTTGCTCGCGGTGCTCGAAAAACCTTGGTACCGCCACGCCCATCCGGCCAGCTTTTCGCGCGACGCCGCGTCCCGCCCCAGTCCCGTGCTGTGGCGTCCGATTCTGTGGCGCGACGAGAACACGACCGCCTGCGTGGCCGCGGCGAGTTCCGCCATCGAGCCTCGCAACACCACCGCCCACGATGCCTTGCACGAATTCCGCAAGTTGTGTTCGGACCTGACGCCGGCGCGCATTGTCATCGAGCCGGGCACGGCTCTGCTGTTCCGCAACGATCGCGTGCTGCACGGACGCCAAGCGGTCAGCGGTTCCCGCTGGCTCCAGCGGGCCTACTTCACCTCGTCGCTCCGGCCCTTCCGCGAAGCCACGCACTCCGATGCGCGCGATTTTTGTTTCGACTCTCAAGCGCTGCTACAGTCTTAGTAGGGACCTCCCCCATGCCCCCCGCACCATCCATAGTTCAATCGATTGCCGACGAAATCCTGGATCTCAAGCGCCAGCGCCGCGCCGTGATTCTGGCGCACCACTATCAGGATTCCGACATCCAGGAACTGGCCGACTCCATCGGCGACAGCCTGGAACTGGCCCGGAAAGCGCAAGAATTCGATGGCGACGTAATCGCCTTCTGCGGCGTGGTCTTCATGGCCGAGATGGCCAAGGCGCTGAACCCTACTCGTACCGTGGTGCTGCCGGACCTCGAAGCCGGATGCAGCTTGGTGGATAGCTGCAGCGCCGCGCAGGTGCGCGCGTTCAAGGAGCGCCACCAGCATCACGTGATCGTCAGCTACATCAACACCTCGGTCGAAGTGAAGGCCGAGAGCGACATTGTCTGCACGTCGCGCAACGCGGTGAAGATCGTGAACTCGATTCCCCCTGAGCAGCCCATCCTGTTTCTACCCGACATCAACCTGGGCAACTATGTGAAGCAGCAGACGGGCCGGGAGAATATGCGCATCTGGCAAGGGGCCTGCATTGTCCACGCGACCTTCGTTGCGCGGCGGCTGGCCGCCTCGCGCGCCGAGCATCCCCAGGCGCTGGTAGCCGCGCACCCCGAATGCCCGGCGGACGTGCTGGCCATGGCGGATTTCATCGGCTCCACCAGCTCGATCATCGACTGGTGCGTAGCCAACGAAGCCCAAGAGTTCATCGTGATGACCGAAAGCGGCGTGATGCACTCGCTCATGCGCCGCGCGCCCCACAAGCACTTCCACTTCGTGCCCAACGAAAATTGCAATTGCAGCGAATGCCCCTACATGCGGCGCAACACGCTCGAAAAACTGCGCGACTCGCTGATGCATCTCACGCCGCGCATCGAACTCCCCGACGACCTGATGCGGCGCGCGGCCCTCCCCATCGAGCGCATGTTAGCCGTTAAGTGACTTTCGACGCCTCGCACCCGGAAGTTCTCGACGCCGTCCGTCGCGCGCTAGCCGAGGATATCGGCGCCGGCGACATCACCACGGAATTGTGCGTCCCCGCAGATGCCAGCGCGCAAGGCCGTTTCATAGCGCGTGAGCCGATGACTGTAGCGGGCGTAGAGCTACTTCCAGTCATCTTCGACTCCGTCCCTGTGGGGCAGGCTGGCAGCCTGCGGCGGGTTGGCAACCCGCCTCCAGCGGCCTGCGAAGTGCACCTATGCCACAAATCCGGCGCGCGTCTGCAAGCCGGAGACGAAATCGCCCGGGTCCACGGCCCCGCCCGCGCCCTGCTGACCGCGGAACGCACAGCCCTGAACTTCCTCCAGCGGCTCAGCGGCGTAGCGACCCTTGCCAGCGCCTACGCCCGAGCCGTCGAAGGCACCGGCTGCCGCGTCCTGGACACCCGCAAGACCACACCCGGCCTGCGCCAGTTGGAAAAAATGGCCGCCGCCGCCGGAGGCGTCACCAATCACCGCACCGGACTCTTCGACGCCGTGCTGATCAAGAACAATCACATCGAGGCCGCCGGAGGCGTGCGCGCGGCTCTCGAACGCGTTCGCGAAGCCCCCGCCGGAATGAAAGTCGAAATCGAAGTACGCACCCGCGCCGAACTCGACGAAGCCCTGGCGTGCGGCGCGCAGCACCTCCTGCTCGACAACCTAACGCCCGCGGAAGCGCGCGAGTGGATCGGCTACATCGCCGGGCGTGCGACCGTCGAGCTGTCCGGGGGCATCACGTTAGCCACCGCCCGCGCCTATGCCGAAGCCGGCGCAGACTTCCTCTCCAGCGGCGCGATCACCCATTCCGCCCCGGCGGTCGACATCAACTTCCGCCTGGAACTGCAGCAGCGATAACCAGCCCGTTACTTCTGCTCCGCCGGTGTCGAGGTCGCCGGACCCATGCCCACGATCTGCAGCACGCACTCCACGTCCTTAGCCCCGTCCCAGTGGATCTGTTTCCCGAAATGCGTCACGAAGCTACCCGCAGGCATGGGCTTAGTTGTCTCCGGATCGTACTTGGCGCTTGTGCCCACCCACCAGGTGCCGGAGATCACGGTAATGAAGCGGTCGTTGGGATGGAAGTGCGGACGGCTCATGTGGTGCGGGCTCCACTTGGTCAGAACGATATACAAACCGGGTTTCTCGGGATCGCCCACCAGAACCGCGTTGGACGAGCCCGAGGGGCTGGTGGTCCATTTAAGCTGATCGGGCATCTTGAAAGAGATGGCGGCCGGGTTGAGATCCGCGCCCTGCACCGGCGCGAGAATCGCGAATAGGGCCAGCGTCACAACCGCGGCTAGCCATAGGCGACGCAAATTCGGGGAATGGGACATGCTACCTCCTGGGGTCGAAGCGTCTAAAACACTTCATATCCTAGCAGCGATTTGTCCGCGGTAGAAAGGGGATACTGGCAGCGGCTATGGAGAGGCGGGAGCCGGCTGCGGCTGGCGCTTGGCCCGGACAGACTCCAGATACTCGGACATCCTCAGTGGGCTCTTGGCGCCCTTTTCCATCTGCCGCTGCACCGCGCGTTGATACCGCCGCAGCATCTCGCGGCGGCTGGAGTCCCGCAAATTGCAGGCTTCGATGTCCAGCAGCAACTCGATCTCCCACGGCCGGAACGTGTTGCGATGCATGTTGCCGCGCAACAATTCCTGGATCAGGCGGTTGAATTGAGCCAGGACCGCTTCGCTATCTGGTGCGGAATCGTGCATGAGCCCCCTCGATCGGCCAACGCGCACAACAGACTCCGCCTGTGCGCTCCCTACATCAGCGCGCACAACAGACTCCGCCCGTGCGCTCTAGTCCATCGTCAAAAATCGCCGGAATGTTTAGCAGCACCCCGCACCGCCCGGCCCATCCGGCGAAAGCGGCTCGATTCCCAGTGTACGCAACCGCGTCACGAACTGGGGGATGGCCGCGCCCGCCCCCGCCGCCGGGCCAGCAGGTCCACCAGCCACACCAGCCCGGCCAGGATCACCGCCAGCATCAGCCAGCGCATCGCCGAGGCCAGCCAGGCCGCGTCGAAGGCGGGCCACTCCAGGCGGAACTGGCGGAACTTATCCCAACGATCGGTCATCCAGTGCCAGCCCGTATGCGCCACCAGCGCCGACAGAACGATGGTGCCCATACGCTCGGCCACGGCGAACCGGAATAGCGCTTCGAGCGCTGGAATCATCAGCAGCAACACCAGCAACTGCCCCAATTCCACGCCCACGTTGAACGACAGCAGCGAGGCCAGCAAATGCGAACCCGCGAACTGCATGGTCTCCCGCAGGGCGAAGGAGAATCCGAACCCGTGCACCAGGCCGAAGCCGAACGCGATCATCCAGCGGTGGTGCACCGTGCTCGCGCCCACGATGTTCTCGAGTGCCATGTACACGATCGACGCCGCGATCAGCGTCTCAATCAATGGCGGAAACCACAGCGCGTCCGGCGCGAAGTTGTACGCCGAGGCGATCAGCGTCATCGAGTGCGCCACCGTGAAGGCCGTGACGATCGGGACCAGCGAGCGGAAGCGGCGGTAGGGAATCACCAGGCAGAACAGGAACAGCAGGTGATCCGTGCCGTCCAGGATGTGCAGGAAGCCCAGCTCCACGAACTGCCGCGCCGCTTGATACCAGTGCGGGTCCAGCCGCAGCAGCCCCGGATCGGATGTGAACTCAAACGCCCGCACCGCGCCCCCGGGCGGCAAAAACCGCAGCCCCGTGACCACCCGCACGCCCAGCCGTCCGAACGCCGGCCGGATCGAAAACTCCGACCGGTCCGAGCCGATCGGGTACTCGTACAACACGTCCAGCAGGGTCTGGTTCCACACCACGTTGACGCTCGAATCGAGCTTCGGCCCGGTGACGTGCGCCAGCGCGGTCTCATAGGAAGCGAAGGATTTGTCGGATTCGAGCGAAGCCCGCGCCGACGCCAGCGCCGCTTTCGGCAGCAGGGTCTCGCCCTCCCAGACATCGATGGAGTCGGAGATCCAGACCTTGGCCGCGTCCCCCAGCAGCGGGTCGGAGCGCTCCAGATCCATGAAGCCGCCTGGAAGCTCGGGGAACACCACATCCCGCATGGCGCGCATCGGTACCCGCACCAGCACGCGCAGAACCCGTCCTTCGGGCTTGAAAAGCACCTGCACGGTGACGTCGTTCGGAATGTCGTGCGCGGCTGCCGGAACCGGCCCAAGAGAGATCGCCGCGGCAAGCACCGCGGGAAACACAAGGAAAGGGCGAACCATAGTGGAGCGGAACAGGCTCGTTATGCTAGCTTACACCCTGGAACGGAAGTCTTGGGGAGACCGCGGGCGGCGACTTCGCGGTGACTTAGCTACTGTAGCGCCGAGTACAGTCGGTTGGCGGTCCATTGTGGGGTAGCTTTTTCAGGCTGCCGCGGGCTTTCAGCCGGGCGTTTTGGCACCCCGGATCAATGTCATTCTGCGCCGCACCGCACTAGCGCGCCTGAGCGTGATGCTCCAGCCAAGCGGTGGCTTGCCCCGCGGTGGAGACGTCCCCGCACAGTACCGCCAATGCCAGGCCGCTGGCCACCACGTTGGAAATCGGCGTATCGAAGCTGGCGTGTTCCCGCCGGCCGGGAAGTTTCAGGATCAGCGGCACGGTCAGCGACGTTCCGCCCGCGGTCAGGCGGTCGAACTCCGCGGTCCAGCCGGTGCGCCCGCGCCAGTTGTCGGGACGGAATCCGTGGTCCGCGGTGACCAGAATGGCCGTCCGGTCCCACAGCCCGGCCGTTTCGAGCGCCGCGCGCAGCTCCCCCACCGTGCGATCCATTAAAGCCAGGTTGTCGAAATAGTCCCGCGCCCCGCGCAGGTCGAAATTGCGCTCCCGGCGGTTGTAGATCGGGAACATGTGCGGCGTGGGCAGGTGGGCGAATACCAGGCCCAGGCTGGGGTCGGTGGCATCGAGGTAGGTGCGGTCGCGGAGCGCGAAGTACTGCTGCTGTTGCTCGCGCTGCACGGCCGCCTCATTGACCTGTGCCGAAAGCGAGTGCTCCGACGTGCGAAACAGGTCCAGCAGGTTCAGGCCGGCGCGCCGGAACAAGTCCGGCACGGCTTTGACCAGGCCGGTGTGGCCCGCCCGGATTTCGTGTTCCAGCGCGGTGGTCGAATGGCTGCTGGGCAGCGCGAAGCACCGCACCAATTCATCTCCCAAAACGCGGCAATAAGGATGATGCCAGCCCACTAATGAGGCATTTCGGCCCATTTGGCGGGTATTTTGGAACACGTTAGGCTGGCTGCGCCAGTCCACCTCGGCGCCGCCGCCCGCCGGCTTCAGTTTTAGCGTTCTGGCATCCACCATCCGGGCGCTTTCGAACACGCGGCCGGAAATCAGCGAGGGCAAAGCCACGGCGGTCCAGGAACTGATCTCCAGTGCGTGGCGGGCCGCGACGGATTCGGAGCGCAGGCGGTCGAGCTCGGGCAAGTCCAGATCGGCGGGCCGCTCGTCGAAGGCGAAGCGCTCGTCCAATTCGTCGAACACCAGCCAAATCACG
Source organism: Bryobacteraceae bacterium (assembly GCA_035604115.1). GTDB lineage: Bacteria > Acidobacteriota > Terriglobia > Bryobacterales > Bryobacteraceae > Palsa-187. The sequence continues at coordinate 36,912 of DATNJC010000015.1, forward strand.
CGTGGGGCGTCGCCCGACACCGGCAGCATCGGCAGGCTCGCCCGGTTGGCGAACTGCTCCGGTTCGTCGGGGTTAAAGAGGTCGCTGGTGAAGTCGAACGCCAGCGCCGGAAGCAGCAGCGTCAGCATCAGAGCCACCCGCCGCGCCGCGAACAGGATGCGCGGCCGTCCGAAACACACCATTACGAAACCGCACGCCAGTAACCCTTCCAGCACCGCCAAAGCCAGATTGCTCCCGGTATCGAAGCGGCTGCTCTCGCTGTTCCAGTAGCGCCGCACCGATTCGAGCGCCGACAACATGACCAGCAGGAAAATCGCGTGGCCCAATCTGCGCCGGAACAGCGTGGGATGGCGTTCCACCCAGGTCCAAGCCAGCCAGAAGATCGCCGTCACGATCAGCGCGGCCACCACCGTGGCAAGCAACAACGTCCGGTCGGGGGGAACCGCCCTCAGGTAACCCAGGGCCCGCGGTTCCAGGCGCTCCAGATCGTACCAGCGGCGGATAAAGCACAGGCAGCCCGCCGAGAGCGCGATCAACAGGTTGGTCAGGTGATGGCGTAGCGCGCTCCGCCCGAAGGTGGCCGCATGAGATCCGGCCGCCGCTGATTCCGCCGGCGATGCTTTCGTCGCCGATGGTTCCGCGGCCGGTGGTGCCGCCGCCGATGGTGCCGCCCCCGATGATTCCGCCCCCAGTGATTCCGCCCCCCGTGATTCCGCCCCCGATGCTTCCGAATGCCGGGCGGCCTCGCCCCGGCCATTCGGCGGCGGCGGATCGGCGGGGTTTAGCCTCGTCGGCGTAGTAAATAAAGCCATCGATTGAGCCCGTCGATCTTTCGCGACCGCACCACGTCGAAACGGGTCCGGGCGGCTTGTTCAAATCGCTCCACCGTTAAATCCGCGTGGAGCTGTTCCCGTCCCCGCACGATGCGCTGGAACATGGGGTCTTCGGGCGCCACGAATTCGATCACGGCGTAGCCGCGCGTGAGGTCGGCAGCCAGCGCCAGCACGTCTTCGAGCGGGATCCGGTCGCTGACCAGCAGGTGATGCAGCACCGCCAGCATCAGGACCAGGTCAAACTGGCCGCCGGCCCCATCGGAGCCGCCGCACGCACGCTCTAAGAACGACTCGCATTCCTGGTTGCGCCAGCCCGTTGCCGCTGTCGGACGCGCCAGGTCCACCACCAGCGGCAGCACATCCAACGGTTCGGCCCCACGCTCCCTCCGAGCCGCCCGCCAGATGCTTCCCACCACTGTGGGATCGGAATCGATAGCCACGACGCTGGCTCCCGCGCGGGCCGCCAGGAAGCTGAAGTGCCCTTCGTTGGCCCCCACATCCAGGACCCGCCGAGAGCCTCCCAGCTCCAGGGCCTCCCGCACAAAATCTTCCTTTTGGGCCAATTGCTGTGGCCCGTACAGCGACTTGTGGCCCAGGTAATCCGTCCACACCGACTGCTCGCCCGCAAGCGGAGCCAGTGCATTCAATTGACGGCGGCAGCTCCGCAGCAACCCCTGCAAGATGAAACGCGCCTGTTCCGACGACGCCGCCGGCTTGGGGCGATAAACAGCCTCGCTCTCGCGACGCCCCAGCCATACGGGCAGAGAAACCAGCCCCAACAGCGGCGGCGTCAAGCGGCGCCACCACCCCGTCCAGCGGTACACGGTTTCCGGTTCCAGGCCGTCCCGATGCGCCGCCAGCACGTCTCCCGGAGCCATCCCCAAGTACTTGTGCGCCGCCAGCGGAACCAGAAACGTGCGCACGAACTGCGCGTACGCCATCCACGTTGCATCGCTCGGATTCCGCCGCTCAAACGAGAGCACGTCGACGAAGACCGCGCCCGATCCGCGGAACAGCACGTTGTAGGGGGTCGCGTCCTTGATCCCGAAGCCTGCCTCCAGCGCGGCCGCCGCCAGATCCAGCGTCAACACACCGGCGGCCTGCAGCATCTCCGCCGGCCATTCATAAGGGTAACTGGCGAAGGGAATCCGTTCGTGCTCGAAAACGATTTCCGGTTCCAAGCCCAGCCCGCTCGATTCCGCCCCGGACAACCGCACAGTCCCCGCCATGCGCCCAGAAGCCATGGCTTCGCGGGCCATAGGCGTCGCCAGGAAAGATTCCAGTTGGGGAACGAACGCGGGTTGGACCGCTCGCAGAATCCGTCCCTGATGACGGAACACCGCGCCAGCCGGGTCGCGAAACGATTTTATGGTCGGGGCGTCAGCCTCGGCGGTTACCATGTGGGCGTGGCTCCGGGAGCTTCGGCGGACTAACGGCGGCGTTTGAACAACCGGTCCAGAATCCTGCGGAGATAGAACGTCCCCCCCAGAAACGCCGCGTAAGCGGCCTGGTAAACGAACGTACCCGTTCCGGGATCGGCGTAGCCGTAAGCTTTGCCAGGTGAGGCAAGCAATAGGGCTCCGCAGCACAGCAGCAGCTTCCAGATGGCGGCGGGGATCTTACGGCCAGACGCGCGCATAGTCGGCTCCTCTAATGGTTCACACAGTAACTTTGATTGGATGATCGACAGAGATTGCGAGGACTATAGGGTGCTAGGCATAAAAGAGTCTAAGTACTATCCCCGGTACTAAGGTCTCCTGGTACTAAGGGTCCTCTGGGACTACGTTCGACTAGACCATTTTCTGAGTATTTATAGACCATAGCCGCAGTGGCGAAAATGGGCTGTTGCGTGTTCTGAATTCACCGCAGTAAGGGCCGCGGCCACGGCATGCTCCAGCAATTCCAGTTAGCGGATCTTCCAAGCTCGCAAC
>DATNJC010000016.1:0-15069 GCA_035604115.1 Bryobacteraceae bacterium
GTTGCGAGCTTGGAAGATCCGCTAACTGGAATTGCTGGAGCATGCCGTGGCCGCGGCCCTTACTGCGGTGAATTCAGAACACGCAACAGCCCATTTTCGCCACTGCGGCTATGGTCTATAAATACTCAGAAAATGGTCTAATATTTCAGCTCAATCCGAATCGCATGCGAAGGTGTATTGCCGGTGTTCCGCACCTGGTGAATGGTAGGCTCGGCCCATTGCGCCATGCCCAACTTCCGTTGCGACAGTGTCTTCTTGCCGTCGTCGGTGATCTGTTCGGTGACATAGTCGCTGAGGTACACCGCGACGCCGTGCCGATGCCGGTGGCGCGGCTCGGTGACGCCCGGCGGAATCATATCGTCGATCACCCGCACAAATTGATTCTCAAAGATCAGTTTCTGCGTGTCCTTACAGACCTTCAGCGAATCCAACGGATCGTCGTCCTGCGGCCGAGCCGTGAACCAAGCTCCCAAGCCCACACACATCAATCCGGCCAGCGCCCACTTATTAATCAGAGAAACCTTGCTCATGGCCGCCCAGTATACAATACGGCTGTCGCGCCGGCGCAAACCGCCGAGATCATGGATGCATAAGATCGATGCCCGATCAACGACTGCCGCCGAGCACACAGCCTGAGCCAACAGCAGCCGGCCTCTGCGCCAACTGCGCGCACTCGGTAATCGTACGCTCCGATCGCGGGTCTGTGTTTTTCCGCTGCAGCTTCTCGGCGTCGGATGCGCGGTTCCCGAAGTATCCGCGGCTTCCCGTAATGACTTGCGATGGGTTCGAAAAACGCGAATCCAAGTAGCCGCGAGTAGATTCACGGGCAGCGCCGTCGCTACCATAGCATTCTGGAGATCCCGTGAAAGCACTTGTCAAAGCGCATGCCGAGCCCGGATTGTGGCTCGAAGACATCCCCGAACCCAGCATCGGTATCAACGACGTTCTGATCCGCGTCCACCGCACCGGCATTTGCGGCACCGACGTGCACATCTACGATTGGGACTCGTGGGCCCAACAGACCATCCCCGTGCCCATGGCCATCGGCCACGAGTTCGTCGGCGAGATTGTCGCGGTAGGTTCCAACGTCATCGATTTCCATCCCGGCGAGCTGGTCTCGGGCGAAGGGCATGTCGTGTGCGGCCGCTGCCGCAACTGCATGGCGGGCCATCGGCATCTGTGCGCACACACCTCAGGCGTGGGCGTGAACCGGCCAGGCTGCTTCGCCGAGTTGATCGCGCTGCCCATGACCAACATCTGGCGCCACGATCCGCGCGTGGACCGCGATGCCGCTGCTATTTTCGATCCCTTCGGCAACGCCGTGCACACCGCGCTATCGTTCAACGTGCTGGGCGAAGATGTGTTGATCACCGGAGCCGGTCCCATCGGCATCATGGCCGCCGCCGTGGTCCGCCACGCCGGAGCGCGCTATGTGGTGATCACCGACGTTAACGATTACCGTTTGGACCTGGCCCGCAAAGTGAAGGTGGACCTGGCGCTCAACGTGAAGCACGACTCGGTCGCCGATGCGCAGAAGAAGCTCGGCATGCGCGAGGGTTTTGACGTGGCCCTGGAAATGTCGGGCAACGCGTCGGCGTTCCGTGAAATGATTGCCAACATGTCCCACGGCGGACGCATCGCCATGTTGGGCATTCCGACTCAGGAGATGTCCATCAACTGGCGTGATGTGATCTTCAATATGCTCCACATTAAAGGCATTTACGGCCGTGAAATGTACGAAACCTGGTACAAAATGACCATTTTGCTGCAATCCGGCCTCGACATCATGCCGGTGATTACGCATCGCTTCAGCTACAAAGATTTCGAGCAGGCGTTTCAGGTGATGCGCTCGGCCAATAGCGGCAAAGTGATTCTCAATTGGGAGGAGCTGAAATAGCGCGCAGGCGTCCAGTCCGTTGTGCGCGATAAGGAGGACTCATGCTGGGCGGGTACCAACAGCACGTCGAATCGCAACTTCAAGAAATTCGCGGCGCGGGACTGTGGAAGCCCGAGCGCATCCTCGATTCGCCGCAGCGGCCGGGAGCCCGGCTCCACGGAGGGCAGGACGTGGTGGTATTGTGCGCCAACAACTACCTGGGGCTGGCCGACGATCCTCGCGTGATCGCCGCCGCGCGCGCCGCCCTGGACCGCTGGGGCTACGGCATGGCCTCGGTGCGCTTCATCTGCGGCACCCAGGAACAGCACAAGGAACTGGAACACGGCATCGCGGATTTCCTCGGAATGGACGACAGCATTCTATACTCGTCCTGCTTCGACGCCAACGGCGGCCTGTTCGAAACCTTGCTCGGAGCCGAAGACGCGGTGATCTCCGACGAGCTCAACCACGCCTCCATCATCGACGGGGTGAGACTGTCCAAAGCCCAGCGCTTCCGCTACAAGAACTGCGACATGGCGGATCTGGAGAAGCAGCTCGAAGCGGCGCAGAGCGCGCGTTTCCGCTTGATCGCCACCGACGGCGTCTTCTCCATGGACGGTTACATCGCACCGCTGAAGGGCATCTGCGATCTGGCCGAGAAGTACAACGCCTTAGTGATGGTCGACGATTCGCACGCCGTAGGCTTCATGGGCGCCAACGGCCGCGGCACGCACGAGCATACCGGTGTGATGGGCCGCGTCGACATTCTCACCGGCACCTTGGGCAAAGCGCTCGGCGGAGCCAGCGGCGGTTATGTCGCGGCGGCCAAGCCCATCGTCGATCTGCTGCGCCAGCGCTCGCGTCCGTACTTGTTTTCAAATTCGCTCGCGCCGGCCATCGTGGCGGCTTCGATTGAAACGTTGAAGCTTCTGCGATCGTCGCACGATCTGCCGCGGCGCCTGATGAGCAATACCGCTTTCTTTCGCCGCCGCATGACCGAACTCGGCCTCGACATTCTTCCCGGCGAACACCCCATTGTCCCGGTAATGATCGGCGACGCGGCCAAGGCCGGACGCACGGCCGAATATCTGCTCGAACGCGGCGTTTATGTGATCGGGTTTTCGTACCCCGTGGTGCCGATGGGCAAGGCGCGCATTCGCACACAAGTGTGCGCGGCCCATACCGAAGAGCAACTCAATCGTGCGGCGGAGCTGTTTCAGGAAGCCTGGCGAAACGTGCAGTAGGTGCTCACACCACCGGGCGAATCATCTCAAAGCGGTCGCGCGTCCGCGTGTATTCGTTGCCGCCCATGCGGCCGACGGCGCGCAACTTGTCCGGATCGATCCGGAAATCATGCGCGATAGCGTCGTCGATGTGGAAGCGCAGCACCTCGCCCAGCACTACGTTTCCGCCCCAGGGGTTATCGCCGATGGGGATGATCTGGGTGACTTTGCACTCCATGTTGACATGGGCTTCGAGCACACGCGGAGGCTTCACCAGGCCGCTGGGCACGGGCGTCAGACCCGACACCTGAAATTCATCTATACCCGCCGGATAATCGCCCGCGCACACGTTCATCTTCTCGGCGATTTCTTCGCTGACGATGTTGATGACGAACTCGCCCATGGCTCGCACGTTGGCTAGCGTGTCCTTGATCGGGTTCCGCTGGTTGGGGCAGAACAGGACCGTCGGCGGATCGGCGCACACAGCGTTGAAGAAACTGAACGGCGCCAAGTTGTTGATGCCCTCCGGAGAAATCGTGGAAACAAACGCAATCGGGCGCGGCACTACGGAACCCACCAGCAGCTTATAAATGTGTAGCGGCGGCTGCGAACTCGGGTCAACGATCATCGCACCAGTATAGCGGGGGACCAGTATCACGGCCGGTCTTCGGAGTATATACTATGCAGGCCGTCTTGCAGTACACTCTCTGAGCATTTGCACTCTTGGCATCCATGCTAAACTCTTAGTTTTGGTTTCCGCGCCAGGACTGACCACCCCGCTAGACACAGCCCCAAACGGAACGAGTTTCAAGGAAAAGGAAAGAGGAGTGCGCACATGGCAGATCGACATATTTTCACGTCCGAATCGGTGACCGAAGGCCACCCGGATAAGATGGCGGATCAGATTTCCGACGCGGTACTCGATGCCGTGCTCGCGGAAGACCCCACCGGGCGTGTGGCCTGCGAAACGCTGGTGACCACGGGCATTTGCATTGTGGCGGGCGAAATCACCACCAAGACTTACGTGGACGTGCCCACGCTTGCGCGCCAGGTGATCGCCGACATCGGTTTTACCGACGCCCGCATGGGCTTCGATTCCAAGACCTGCGGGGTCCTCAATGTGATCCAGAGCCAGTCCCCGGACATCGCCATGGGTGTGGATACGGGCGGCGCCGGCGATCAGGGCATGATGTTCGGCTACGCCTGCGACGAGACCGAAGAGCTGATGCCTCTGCCGATCATGATGGCGCACAAACTCTGCCGGCAGTTGAGCGAGATCCGGCGCTTCGGCAAGCTGAGTTATCTGCGTCCCGATGGCAAGAGCCAGGTCAGCGTCGAGTACCAGCACGGCAAGCCCAGGCGCATCGATGCCGTGGTCGTCTCCACCCAGCACGACGACGACGTCACCACCGAGCAGCTTCGCGCCGACGTTAAGAAGCACATCATCGACACGGTGGTGCCGGGCAACATGGTGGACTCCGGGACCAAGTACCACATCAATCCCACGGGCCGCTTTGTGATCGGCGGACCTCACGGCGACACCGGGCTGACCGGACGGAAGATCATCGTGGATACCTACGGCGGCATGGGCCGGCATGGCGGCGGGGCGTTCTCCGGAAAAGATCCGACGAAGGTGGACCGCTCGGCGTGCTACATGGCGCGCTACGTCGCCAAGAACATCGTGGCCGCGGGTCTGGCCCAGCGCTGCGAAGTGCAGTTGGCCTACGCTATCGGCGTGGCGGAGCCGGTTTCGGTGCACGTGAACACCTTCAACACGGGTAAGGTGAGCGAGGTGCATCTGGAAGAGCTGGTGCGGGCGCACTTCAAGCTGACGCCCAAGGGCATGATCGACGCGCTGAAGCTGCGCCGGCCGATCTACCGCAAGACCGCTTCGTTCGGGCATTTTGGCCGGACGGAAGACACCTTCTCGTGGGAGGCCACCGACAAAGCGGCGGCTCTCAAGGAAGCCGCGCAACCTGCTCTGGCGGCGTCGAACTGAGCACGCTGGGGAGCGGGCATCGGCCTGCCATGCGGCTTCGCCTGCGCTTTGGGCCCGGGTGCTGAAGCACCCGGCCCAGAGGGCACCCCGAGGCTTAAGCCTGCTCCACCACTACAAAGAGGAAACCCGTGGCTCTTGTTGAGGGATGCAAGCACTCCCTGGAGATTACCGTTCCTGTCGCCGATGTCGAACAGGAAACCGCGCGCGTGGCCGCCAAGATCCAGGCGAAGGTGCGCTTGCCGGGATTCCGTCCGGGCAAAGCGCCGATGAACCTGGTGAAGACGCGCTTCGCTTCCGACATTCGCCAGGAGGTGCTGGAGGCGCTGGTGCCCCGCTTCCTGCAGGCGGCGGTCGAAAAGGAGCGTCTGCAACTGGTGGGGCGCCCGGATGTCGCCGACGTTCACTTCCACAGCGGCGAACCGCTGCGCTTCAAGGCCAACTTCGAAGTCGCGCCGACGTTTGAGCTGGGAGAATATCGCGGCGTCACCATCACCTACACCGAACCGGAGGTGACCGACGCCGACGTGGACGCGCGCATCGAGCAGATTCGGGATCAGAAGGCCGAATACATCAACGAAGATCCGCGCCCGCTTGCGGACGGCGATTACGCGGTGGTCTCGCTCGAGAGCCTGGCGGGCGTGGACGAGAAGGTTTCGCAGGACGAGCTGATGCTGAAGATCGGCGACCAAGCCACCATGGCCGCGTTTACCGAGAACTTGCGCGGCGTCGGACCCGAAGAGAGCCGTGAATTCGAGGTCACCTATCCAGCGGACTACGAGCGCGAGAACCTGGCCGGCCGCACCGTGAAGTTCAAAGTTGTGGTCAAGGCCGTCCGCAAGAAAGAGCTTCCGGAGCTCAACGACGAGTTCGCCAAGGACCTGGGCGATTTCCAGACGCTGGAGGAGTTGAAGAACACGGTCCGCACCACCATCCTGCGCGAGCGCGAGTACCGCGCCAAGGAAGACGCCAAGCACCAGTTGCTGGACAAGCTGGTGGACGCGCACGAGTTCCCAGTGCCGGATGCCTACATCGACCGCCAGATCCAGGTCAACGTGGAGAACCAGCTCCGCGCGCTGGCGGGACAGGGCGTGGACCCGAAGAGCATTCAACTGGATTGGCAGAAAGTGCGCGAGTCGCAAAAGGACCGGGCCACGCGCGACGTGAAGGCGTCGCTGATCCTGGACAAGATCGGCGAGCGCGAGGCCGTCGGGGCAACGCAGGAAGAGGTGGACCGCGAAGTGCAACGCGTCGCCCGACAGGCCCGCGAGGCTGTGGCCATCACGCGCGCACGTCTGCAAAAGGACGGCGGGATCGCCCGCATCGCCGGGCACATCCGGACCGAGAAGACGCTCAATCTGCTGTTCGAGCAGGCGCGGAAGGAAGCCGGGAAGTAGGCCCGTCGCCCGCGCGGGCCGCGTTTGCGGCCCGGACAGTATCTATTGAATCGCGACCGTAACTCCGGGCTGCGCCGACATACCGCCCACAGCCGAGCGAATCGGAACACTGGCGCCCTGAGGCCCAGGTCGAAGCAGGATCAGTGCATCGCATCAGTGGCGGCGGGCTTGGCCCGAGTGTTAAGATTCTGTCAATGCTGACAGATCAGATTCTCACTCTTTTGATTGCCGAGCGAGACAAACTCACTCGGGCCATCGAGGCACTACAGGGACCAACCAAGCGCCGCGGACGGCCGCCCAAGAATCCGCTGGCCGCGACCGCTTCGGCCGCCGCTCCGAAACCAGCGAAACGCCGGGGCCGGACCTTCTCGGCCGCGCAGCGAAAGGCGGCCGCGGAACGCATGCGCCAGCGCTGGGCGGCGAAGCGGAAGGCTGAGGCCAAGTCCAAGTAGAGCGCACCCCCCAACCTCGCCGACGCACGGGAGTGTGCGGGGAGGAGTGTCCCGGGACGCCGTGGACTCCCGGACGGACGCGTTGCCCTTCGACTCGCCCGCACTGTGAGCCGCGCGGTGTGGCAGCGTGCGCTCTCGATTTCGCTATAATCGGCACGCGATGGCAGATTTGCGTCTGGCCGGGTCTTTCTGGATCCTCTTCCTTTACGACATCTGCGAAGAGATCCGCGTGGAGACGCTTCGCGCCATCCTCCGCGTGGAACCGCGCCGCGAGCCGGCCTTCCGCCATCCCTCACCCGAATACGTCCGCTTCGAGCGCCCTCCCGTCGTCGAACGAATCGAGCCTATCGTCCTCTCCAGCGGAAATCGCTTCCAAGGCGAGCTGAACTATTACGAATACGGGGTGGTGAGTCTCAAACTCGAGCTGCCCTTCGATCTCGACTGGCCGGAGCTGATCGACCTCTCCAGCCGCTGGATTGCCGCCCCCGAACTCGAAGCCGCGGCCGCCAAAACCGTTCGCCACGCAGTGAAGAAAGTGGAATCGGCCTTAGTGAAGCCGCGGGAAGATTGGCTGACGGAGGACTACTACATCATTCAACTCAAGAAGAGCGATGCTTCCAGTTTGACCGCCGACGGTTTGGTCGAGGACCACGGCAGTGAGATCGCGAAAATCGTTCGCGGCGAACTCGCCGATCTCTCGCCCGGCGAAACCGCGGATACGCTTCGCTCCCGGATGTCTTACTATCCCGACGACCTCCTAGTCGTCGGCTGGACCGCGGCCTTCATTTACGATACTCCGGAGGGAGCGCAGCCCACGATTCAGCTCCTCGAGTACGCCAACACGCAGTTGCTCGAGTTCCGCTATTACGATCACATGCTTAGCCGGCTGCTCCAGGATGTCTACGGTTCTCTCGAAAAGAAGACCGGAACTTTCGCGCGCTGGCGTCTGTCATCCCAAGCCCAGAGCCTGAACCGAATCCGCCTCGATATTCGCGAGCTGACGGAGCGTGTCGATACTTCGATTAAATTCCTGAGCGACATGTTTTCGGCACGGCTGTATCACTTGGCCGCCGCGAAAGTCGGAGCCGAAGACTATCGCCAGTTGGTCGACAGCAAGCTGAAGACCGCCGGCGAGCTTTACGAGTTCATGGTGGCTCAGTTCCACGAATCCCGCAACTTCACCATGGAATTGATTGTCATTATTATCCTCATTATCGATCTGGTCTTCCTGTTTCGGGGCAAAGGGTAGAAGTTTAGTGGCTGCTGAATAGGACAATAACATCTTGTTAAGCGCCGGCCTGCGCGGCCAGCGCCTCGATCACCGCGATGTTGGACATCAGTTCGTCGGGCAGACCGTGCCGCTCCTTTAGATACGCCAGGCTGTTGTAGGAAATCCACACCTTTCGATTGGCGTCTTCCCAAACCAGGAGCTTGAGCGGCAAGTCGGTGGCGCAGCTGGGAGCCGCGAGCATCAGCGGCGTTCCGGCCTTGGGATTGCCAAAGATCAGCAACTTGGTGGGGCGCATCTTCATTCGGGCTTTTTCCGCCTCCCCGCTATGGTCGATCAAGGCAAATACCGCGACTCCATTGGCCTGAAGGATTCCCTGGAGCTTCTCGATCGTCTCGTCTACGGAATGATTGCTGGGCTGGTTGACGATGCCGTTGCCGGACGCCGATTGCAAGAGCGCCTCCTCCACGATCAGTCCGTCAGGACTCTCGGATCAAAGTCAGATAGATGGCCATCGCCAAGCCGACCAGGGCCAGAAACAACGCGACCATCGCCGCCAGTTTGGGAGAACGCGGCAGCACGACCTGCCCGCGATTCAGTTCAGCAACCAGGTGGACGTGGCTCCAAGCCGACCACAGATTGACGGCGATGCCGGCGGCGATCAACGCGGTCCCCGACCATAGCGAGAAGCGGTGCGACTGAACCGCTGCGCCGCCCTCGGCAAGTTCGAACTCCGTCAGGAAGAGGCCAAACCGCGCCACAACGAATCCGAACCCCATCAGGGCCAGGCCCGTGCGAATCCACGCGAGAAACGTTCGCTCGGCGGCGAGATAGTCGCTCAGGCTGGCCTTCTCTCGTTCCGTAGGCGTGTCCATTCCCCACCTCTCGCGGCTGTGCGCACCCGCCCGCTGGATTATGTCCTGCATCCAGTTTATCCGCAGGGATTCGGTGATGGACCACCTGCTGCAGCCATTCGAGCCGCAAAGACGACCGATCCTCCCACCGGGTCGTGATACAGACGCGCAACACGTCACCGTAGAGGTGTAACGCTTTCGTGCGCCGGAAGGTGTGCCGGGCTCTTGGGCGCACTTTCGCCCGCTTCCGCAAAACCTAATCAGCGGAGCGCCGAGGAGCCTCGGCGCCAGCCGATGCTGGGCTCAGGAAACCCTGCGCTTTGAACCTGCCGGGCTCAGAACACGAATTGCGCGATCAACTGCCCCGTTCGGTTCAGGTAGAGCAGCGACGTAGGATTGGTGTATCCGAAACCGGAGACAATCTGCTCGCCGGCGGAGCAGGCGCCGTTGGCGCCACTCGGCAGCTTGCAGGTCGGAGCGGTCTGCGGACTGGCGACACCGGGATTGCTCAGATACGTACGGTTGAAGATGTTCTGAAACTCCGCCCGGATATTCAAGCCGATCCGTTCGTGGATCTGGAAGTGCCGGCCGAAGGAGGCGTTCTCCACGGGGCGGCGTTCCCCTCGGAAGTCGCCGTAGTAATACGCGCCACCAAACTGCCCCGGCGCGGGATTGGCCCAGGCCGCCGGATTCAACAGGATGGTCGTGTTGGGGTCGTAGCAGTGGCAGTTGAGATCCTTCAGATAGAGAGGCTGGCCCGGCACTCGGACCTCGTTGGGGGCCGCTTGGAATATAAGGTTGTTGAGGGTTGCCGAGGCGAGGTTGCTGGGGTAGCCGGTGGTGTTTGCCGTGGGAGCCGCAAGCGGTATCCCGCTGGCATAGTAGAAAAACGCATTGATGAACCAGTCGCGAACCGCGTACGACAGCTCTTTGTTGGACCCCCATTTGGGCAAGGTGTACGTGAAGCCGACGCGGGTCACGAGGGGTTGATCCAAGGACGAAACCGCCTTGGCCAGCGACTGATTTTGAACGTCCGGAGTCCCGCCAAAGGTATCCAGCGACTTCTGCCAGGTGAAACCGAAGTTAGCCTGGAGCCCGTTGGAAAGCCGCTTGGTTACCGAGAGCTGCGCCGACTGATACCAGGTATCGCCCAGCGGCGGGTTTACGGCGCCCAAGCCCGAATTGAACTGTGGGAAGGGCCGCAAAGACTGGGCTACGGTAGCGGTTAGCGGAAAGCCGGTGAATGGAATGTGATTCTGGAACGGTCCCGCGGCCGGAGAATTGAGCGGCGAGATTAGTTCCGCCAGACTGGCCGGGTTGCTCAAGCTGAGCCCGTAGTGGCTCAAAAGAGCCGTGCTGATGTCGTTGTAGTTGACCAGGGGCCCCACGCCTGTCCAGTACGCCCCGCGGTTGCCGATATAAGAAGCCTCCACCAACAGATTGCGAGCCACTTCCCGCTGTACGCTGACACTCCATTGCTCCTGGCGGGCGGGTCTTCCGGCGTTGGGATCGTAATACTGCGGTCCGGTGCCCGGAATCACTCCAGCGATCGGGTAATAGCCCGGGCTAAGGTTGGGCCACGCGATCTGCTGCGGCGTCACCGGCGTTCCGTTTACGGTGACTCCCTGGCCCCAAGTCATGATCGGATTGCCGGGAATGGAGGGGGGGCCCAATGGATTGCTGGCCGAGGCAGACCCGGTATTACCGCCATAAGCGGTGCTCGCATATACGATGCCGAAGCCGGCGCGGATCACGGTCTTGGGGGCGACCTGATACGCCACGCCGACGCGCGGTCCGAATGCCAAGGGATAGTTCTTGGCGAAGGAGCAGTTACACGTGGCCTGGTAAATCACCGCGCCCGGCTGGCCGCTGGCGGTCGGGTTCGCCAGAGTCGGCGCGAAGTTCGGAGAGCGGCCGTATTGCTCCTGGTAGTATTTCATGTAGTCGTAGCGCAAGCCCAGATCCATGGTGAGTTTACGAGTTACTTTCCAACTGTCCTGCGCATAGAACCCCCACTGCTGCTTGCCGTAGCGCGGACGGGCGGGAGGATCGATGTTGGCCGTATCCACCGCACCCAGCAGGAAACTGGCGTAGGGGAATCCGATGTGGTTTGCGCCTATATTGGCAGTGCTTTGACCGGCACTGGTGACCGCGTTCACGGTGGACGTGCTCACCAGGTAAGGCATCGCCGTTTGCGCGCTGCTGAACGAAAACAGGTCCGTGCTGTAGTTCTGAGCGTAAGTTCCCCCGTTCCGCAGTTCTCCGCCGAATTTGAAGGTATGGTTTGCCTTGACCCAGGTCATGTTGGCGATGGACGTGAATTGCTCGTAAAGGCTATCCGTGCGTTCCGGGGGGCCCAGAGGCTGAGTAGCGGCGCCGAAACCGCCGCCTAAGGAATCGGCGAGACCGGTGACCTCGGGAAAGGTGATCGGGGCGCTGAACGCCGCGCTGCACAATCCGATTCCCGTACAGGAATTATAGTTGCCGACCACGGCCGGCCGCCCTAAATCGTCGGCGTCCCAGCCCACGCCCAAATGCAGCAAAAGCGTCGGGGTGATGGTGTGGTCATAGTTCAGGCGCTCCCGCATCGTATAGATGGCTCCGCCGAAGGAGTCGGAAATGGGTTCCGGGTACCCGTCCGCGCCGTAGTAGGTGGCGGAGTAGGTCCGTGTCGCGCCCCAGAAGAAGGAGACCTTGTCCTTGGTGCCGAACAACTGGTCGACCTTGAGCGAGGGAGCATTCGTGTCCCGAGTATAGGGTTCGGTATTCTGGAAATTGCTGATCACGCCCGCCGTGTTGCAGGGCGGTCCCGCGATGCAGAACGGCTGCGGCATCAAGTTTTGGATCTTCAGCGACACCGGGTCCATACGGGACAGCGGGATCGCGTTAAGCGGAAATGGATTGGTAACGCGTTGCCCGTTCACGATTTGCACTGTGCTGGGATCGTAAATCATATTGGCGAGGATGGCGCGTCCCAGGGGATCCGTACCCAGATTCTTATTGCCGGCCGCACCGATCGCGGCGCTAAAATCGCCAGTGCGATACGCCGCGGTGGGAACGGATAGCACCCCGGCAGTCGGCAGTTGAACCGTGGTGTTCAGGTATTGCTCCCAGTTGTAAAAGAAGAAGGTCCGGTTGCGGCCGTCGTAGATTTTGGGAATCCGGATCGGCCCTCCCAGGGTCACGCCCCAATCGTTTCGGCGCGCCTCCGGCCGGATGTGCTCGTTGGGGCTGCCCGGTAGAACGGTAAACGGCGTTGCGGAATTCAAGAATTCGTTTTGGAAGTAGTTGTACGCGCTGCCGTGGAACTGGTTGGTGCCGGACTTCATGGTGACGTTGTGCACCGAGCTGCCCGCCTGGCCGAACTCCGCCGCGTAGTTGCTGGCTTGCACGGTCCACTCCTGGACCGAATCCATGCTCGGCGCGGTCTGCTGGTTGATGACCTGGCCCATCAGATTGGACCCATCCAGACCGTCGACCAGAAAGGTCTCCGAGGAGGTGGCTCCACCGTTGACGCGCACGGTGGGGCCGGTGGTGAAGGCCGTATTGACGGGTTGGAAATACGCTCCCGGCAGCAGCGCGACGATGGCGTAGGGGTTGCGCAGGCCCGAACTACTCGCCCCGACTTGCAGTAGCGGAAGGGCGTCCATGGTCTTGGCGTCGACGGTTTGGCTTAGCTCGCCGCTCTCGGTCTTCAGCAAGGGAGCTTCTTCGTTGACCGTGACCGACTCCGTCGCGCTGCCGACTTCCATGGGGGCATCGACACGTATGGTCTGCGCCGCTTGCACCAGCAGGCCCGGGCGAATGTACTTCTTGAATCCGGCGACGGTGACGGTAACTTCATACGTGCCCGCGGGCAATTCGGGCAGCGTGTAGTTGCCGGTGGTCGAAGCCGAGGTCTGGTAGACTCCACCCGTTTCGGTGTTCTTGGCCTCGACCGCAGCGCCGGCGACCACGGCGCCTGCCGGGTCGGAGACGGTGCCAGTAATGGTCCCGCGATCGCTCTGGGCAAACAGGGCGACAGCGCAGATCGACAAAAGAGCAAAAACAAGCGTGAGACGCATACCAAAAACCCCCTTAGACCCTGTAGCGGGTCCAGTACATTATCGGCTGACGACAATATCACCACGGCAAGCCCACCGCAAGCCCCCCCCAACCCAGGGTGCGCGACATACAAGTGGAGCCTCCGGGATTCCTACGCAAAATCTCGAGAATCCGAGCGTGCAAGCTACGCCGGGAAATTCGCGGTGCGGTCGGACTTTCAGCCCGCAGCCGGGCTGCTCGGCTCGCGACGCCAACTCAAAAGCCGGAGGCAGCCTAAAAAAGGCCGAGTCCCCCAACGGCTACCAACCGACAGATTTTATGCAGGTGTCGGATGTGTCGGATTGTGTCGGATCGATGGCCAACAGAGGCGCCGTCACATAAAGTACATCTCCATATCCCAGGATAACTGGCGGTGTCCAGAGAACCGGGTGTATTTGTGAATGGTTTCAACAGGATATGGCTTGTGACTGGTTCTTGATCCGGGCCTGGAACTCTTCCAGTTCTAGGTCGCACACCCGCGTGTCCTCGAACTCAGAGGCGCGTCCGAGCGTACCCGTACGCACACCATTTGGGCCACGGATACCACACAGATTTCACACGGATGACGACGCTCAAAGCATCGGTCGCATCGGTGTGGAATCAGTGTGGTATCTGTGGCTGAGAAAAGGTTCGTGACTCTCCTGACTCCAACTTCTATGTCATGCACCTCCCAACCCAACCCCATGGCGCGCTCTGCCGACTAGAAGTAACGCCCCAACAGGGGTGCTATACTTCCCTGCGGAGATTGAACCACATGAAAACTCTAACGCACGTGATGGCGCTCGCGGGCTTGCTGGCTGCCGGAGCCTTCGCTCAGTCGAGCTTGTTCGACAGATACGACGTCAATATGAACAAATGGGCTCAATTGCCCGACAACCTGCCGTGGGGAGGCACGACCACGTGGGTAGCCGCCGACGGCAAGGGTCAGGTCGTCGTGATGGTGCGCAAGGCGCCCTACTTCCGGGTGTTCACAACCAGCGGAAAATTCGTAAAGGCGTGGGGTGACCAGAGCCTGTTCAATGAGGCCCACGCGGTCTTTTTCGACCGCGAAGGCAGCATGTGGGGGGTGGACACGAACGACAGTGCGATTTATAAGTTTGACGCCGACGGCAAGGTGATCCTGACCATCGGCAAGAAGGGCGCGAAGGGCGACGACACCTCGCACGATTCGTTCAATCGTCCGGCTACTCTCGCGTTCGGGAAGAACGGCGACGTCTTCGTGGCGGACGGATATGTCAACTCCCGCGTGGTGCAATTTGACAAGAACGGGAAATTCATCCGGATTATCGGCGGCGTCAAGGGAAGCGCGCCCGGCCAGATGCAACTGGTGCACGGGGTGGTTATCGACTCGCAAGACCGGATCATCGCCAGCGACAGCGACAACAAACGTCTGTCGGTTTTCGACAAGAACGGCAAGTTTCTCACCACCTGGGCGGCTCCGTGCCGCGGCGGCATCGCGATCACGCCGGATGACACGATTTACGTGAGCGACGTGAATGCGGGAGCGGTCGCGATTTTGAAGGAAGGCCAGATCCTGGATGTGGTCCACGTCGAGGGCCGCCCGCACGGGCTGGGCCTCGATCCGACCACTCTCGACATTTACACCTCGTCCTCGGCCGCGCCGAGCCCGAATGTGTCGAAGGCGGTCAGAAAGATGCCGAAGGCGGCTGTGGCTTCGAATTAATTCTTCCGCGGGATTTCCGAATCTCGCTACTCGCGCAGCGGCGCTTTCGCATATTCCGGCTAACGCGCCGCATGGAAACCGATGACGGCAAAAGCCCCGCGCCCATCACGAGAGCATTTCGCTAAAATTGCGCATCAATTCACTTGACATTCCGGGATATTCAGCGCATAGTTATCCCGTCTAGAAGCGGGCAACCGAAGCCGAACTGCCGCCAAGGAGAATCGCTTTCCCATGCGCTTTCAGTGGACCGTTCTATGTTTACTCGCCGCCGGGGGG
>DATNJC010000017.1:0-40784 GCA_035604115.1 Bryobacteraceae bacterium
CTCCGGGCCGTTCTGGGGACGCCTCCTAAGATGAGGGAAAGGGGGCAAAACGGAAACGCCGCTTCCGGCACTGGCCGGAGGCCTTTGGGGTGGGGATTTTTCGACCGGCCAAATGGGGAATTTTCAACCGGCGTTGACATATTCAACCGCCACCCGTCGGGGGCCGCTAGAGCCTGGCCGCTAGGTGTCGCTCGTCTCTGCTGCGGCTGCTCCTACCGACGCCAGCACCACGGGGTCGTATCGCGCGATGATCCAGCGCGCGCACTGAACCGCGATCGGAAGAATGACCCGTCTAACGACTGTCCGCGTCGGCTGCTTCAAGGTAGCTAGCCATCGTTCATACCGGACAAGCATTCTTTCCTTGAACAGGTCAAACTTCTGACTTCCGCGTTCAGTGAGGACAACGACCAACCGCGGTCCATCTTCATGCCCGAAAATTCGCTTTCGATCAGCACGATCCATGTTGGTCCGCTCGACGAGTCCTTGATCCTGCAAGTCGTCCAGCATTTTGGTGATCTGGGCATCGCTGATCCTGAACTTGATTGTGAGCATTCGAGTCAACTGTCGTCGCAAGATGATGCTCCTACCTTCTCCATCGTTAACGCCGAAGTAGTCAATATACCAGAGGGTCAACAGATCTATAGGAGCGATGCCGCATTCCTTTTCTACTATGTACACCAGCCTTTGAATCACCGTAGCAATCGCATGAAAGATGGCCTCTGGCAGGTCTGGTGTTTTGTTCTTCGGCATAAGTTAGCTTCTAATTCTACTGAAAGCTACGATTGTTCAACAATGAAAAACTTTCCAATTCGCAAAAAAAGTGGCTGCAGTTGCCGTGGGGACTTCTTATCATTGCCCACCGCGCGTATGCACAGGCCGCTTTCCCTGTAACGCTATGTTTCTAGGTCACTTATACGCTATAGGAGAAGTGCCGCATTTTTCTTGACATTAGAGCGTTTGAGTGTATCATGAAGTTGAGGTGAACACCGTGCCGCTCTTTCTGCCGTTCGCATTCGCGCTCAACTTCGCTCTGCTGTTCGGTTGGATGGATTGGGTTTCCGCGTTCGTGATCACCGTGATTGACTGGCTCTCGGGCATTCTGGTCTACTTCTGGATCTCCGAGACCGCCAATCCGGTCGAGAGCCAGTTCTTCACCGAACATCAGCACCCCTGTCTTGCAACCTGAGTTTGACCCTGTAACGTCCCGCTGGAACGAGAAAAGCCGCTCCTGGAGTTCTTCCAGGAGCGGCTTCGTATTTGAGCGCTACTCCTACAACGATTTCAGATCCGTTTGGTGGTAGCTCCCGAGAACAACAAACAGTCGGCTAGACTTCGCTCGCGACCGCGACCTCCATCATCGCTTCATCGGGTATTTCGAGCGTTGCAGTTTCTTGCCACGCCGCCGCCAAAAGCTCGGAAAACTTCTGCGCGTTGAACTGCTGGTTGCTCACAACGTCGCATGTGGGAAAACAAGCCGCCGGACATCTCGTTGGCACCAACATTGTGGTAGGAGTCAGAAATACGTCAACAGCTCTCACAATCGACAGGTAGGGTTGCTGACTGACCATGTAAGCAACAATCTGGATACGACGATTCCTTCCGCATTGGCGTTTAGGTTCGTGAAGTATCCACACCGGCAGATCATGGTAGAAAGGGTGGCATTCGAGAAGATGGGCGTTTGCAAACGCCTTCACGGACGCGGTGATGTCGTGAGCATACGGGATGAACTCTACCGGTGAGAACTGCGTGTGATCGTGGGCTTGCCCCATTTTCTTCATCCTCCTTGAAGTTAACGTGGCTCTCTAAAGAGCACACCTGGGGGAACCACCGGACCTCTGCTAATAAGATTCATGGGATTGTGAGGTGTTTCCACTGAGGCGCATGCTTTAAATGTAGGGTTGGACCTTTGCAAACGTATTCCCGCCCGCCGCCGGGCCTAAGAATATCACCATCAGGACCAAATAGTGGAAGTGCCGCAACTGGGCCAGTTAAGTCGGTCGACTCAACTTCGACTTCGCACCGGACTTCGACAGCGTGGCCCTTCACAGACAACGCCGCAGCGGCTTCCGCTCCAGACTCTAAGTTGTCCGGGGTCAAATAAATCACGCCACTCGGTCCTGCACGTAAGCACTGGGATGAATGAACATCCTGAGCTCGATAGCGGGACGTGTAGAAGAAGACAACGCGTTTCTCCATCAGTTCACAAACTCGCGGTTACTGTTCGACCCGACCGTCGGTGTCCCCACCCTGCCAGTTCGACTCCCGCTTTTCTCCTGTCTTTGAGGATTGGCAAAATTCCGCGAGCGCAAGTACGAGATCATACCTGGTCAGCAATCCAAATTGCAAGGCCCAGTCGGTAACGGTCTTCCGACCGCTCGGTTCTGGACCGAAATCACTTTATCTAGGGTGGCGGGGATGGACCGCGGAAGGCTGGAGCTGAGCCCCAGCTTTAAGGAAAGTGTAGCACTTCCGAAGGTTCCGTCAACCTCGCCTCAAACAGGCGAGTGCCCAGAACCACGCAATCTGCCTTATAATCATCCCCGAGGCCCGCTCAATGTCGAAGAATGCCCGCCGAATTCAATTCGTCATTTCCGGCCCCTTTCTGTTGCTTCTGCTCCTTGCGGCCGGGCTTGAGACGGCCGGATTCTGGCTTTACACCCACCAGCCGCCCCCTCAACCACCTCAAACCCCGCCCTACTACGTCAATCGCACCGTCACCGCCGTGCGTCCCTGTTTCCAGTGCCAGGGCGCTGACGGTAAGCTGAAACCCCCGGAGTCCTGGAAATTCGGCAAAACCGTAGAAATCCCCGAGGGTCAACAGTGGTGGTTTTCACCTGTTGAAGAGCACGAATTGCCCGTCAAAGTCGACGGCATTCCCATGCTGGCATTGCATCCGGCTGCGCAAAACGACAAACCCTGGGAAGGCTTCGACCAACGCCGTGTTCTGCTGGTTGTGTTCCAGGACCTGGACGCTAGGTTCAGTATCGAGCACCCCGCTCCCCCGCCAGCGCCCGCTTCGACACCCGCCGCCGGAGCCACAGACACCCCACCGCCCGCGTCCGACGGCTCCCAGCCGATCACAACCCAACCCCAGCAGCCATGACCCCGCTCACACAATCCTACGCGCTGATTAGCGCAGGTGTCGTCTGCCTGCTGGCCGCAGTCAAAGTTCTCATCCACCAACGGAGGATTCTTGAAATGGTCCCATCTTCCAACGTCACCGTCCAACTGCCTACGAAATGGGATGACGGCGAAATCACCAAGATGCTGCAACGCCATCAGGAGCAGCCCAGTATTTTGGCCCACGTCGTCGCTTCCATCAAGAGCCGGATGATTCTCAACCAGGATCTGAAGACCGCCCAGCACCGGTTGCAGCTAATGGCCAGAGTCATCGAGGTGTTCAAGCTCAACCGGGAATTGCACGGCATCCTCCACGACCTGCATTTGGAAGAGAAGGAGTTCGAGATCAAGCAAATCGAAACCCAGATCCGCAAGGAGGACGTCCAGGCCCGGCTGAAATCCGAAACCCAGTTGCGAGAACTCCGCAAACAGCGCGATGAGCTCCAACTCAAGAAGGAAATCGCCCTGCTGCAACAGGACATCAAGAGCGTGGACAAGACCTCCGAGGCCGAATCCAGGACCACGCCGGAACAGCAACGCCGACTGAAACGAATGGAAATTGAGGATAAGCTGCGCGAATTGGACCGGCTGGAGGCCGACGCCGTCAGAACTGCCCGTGACGACGAAGAACGGGTACGGCTCCAGAATATGTACGGGGACAAACGCGAAGAGCTACGCGAGCAGTTGGCAAGGTACCTGGTATGAAGCCCTTGTTTCTCGGCTACGATGTACGCAAAAAACCGATTCGCCTTGATCCCGATGACCGCAAGATCCATATGCATGTCATCGGCTCCTCCGGCTCCGGCAAATCCCGCTTCCTGGAATGGATGATCCGCGGAGACTTGAAGAACCGCCAGGGCTTCTGCCTCATCGACCCCCACGGCGAGCTCTATGACGCCGTGGTAGCGTATTCCGCGCGCCACGTGCTGGACCGCGACATCATCCTGCTCAATCTCTCCGAACCCGGCAGCGTCGTCGGTTTCAACCCTTTCCGCCGGCATCCTGAAGGCGACATTTCCGTCCAGGTTGACCGCCGCGTTACTGCCACCATGCACGCCTGGGGCGTACCCAACGCCGACCAGACACCGACGCTGGCCCGCACCTTGCGTCTGATCTATACCGTGATGCTGGAGCAGGGCTTAGGCCTGCCCCAGATTCAGCACCTGCTCGATTTCAACGCCCGCACTGTCCGCGGGTTTTTGATTGACCGGCTCCAGACGCCCTTGATCCGAAGCGAATGGAAGGAGCTCCACGAACTCAAGGCCCGCGACTTCCGTGAGGAGATTCTGTCGGCAAAGAACCGGCTGTTCAAACTGCTCACGTCTGCCGGCCTGAACCGGTTCATGGGCCTGCCGGATGTTTCCATCAACATGCGCGAGATTATGGACCAGGGCAAGGTGCTCTTGGTCAATCTGAAGCAGAGCAAGCATCTCTCTCATGAGGGCGCCAGGACCTTTGGCGCGCTGTTAGTCAATGAGTTTTTCGAGGCCGCGTTGGAACGGCGCAGGGACGACCGTGGCCGTGACCCCAAGCCGTACTATCTGTACCTCGATGAATTTCAAAACTTCGTGAGTCTGGATATCGCGCGAATGCTGGCCGAAGTCAGAAAATTTGGCCTCTACCTGGTGCTGGCCCATCAGTATTTTGAGCAGCTCGATGAAGACATCACCAGCGCCGCGCTCAACAACTGCCAGATCAAGGCCGTGTTCGGCGGCCTGTCCGTGGGCAACGCCCGCCGCATGGCCGAGGAGCTGTTTATAGGGAAGCTCGATCCGAAGAAGATTAAGGCATCCATCTACCAGACGAAATTCTGGCCGGAGTACCGGCGGGACAAGGCTTACGGCAAGTCATCTTCCACGGGCAGCAGCCACGGCACCATGGCGAGCACAGCTTCAGCTGCCTTCAGCGGCCTGGCCTCCGGGGAAACGTTCTACACCGCCGACAATTGGTTTGGCCCCGGCGCAGGACCCGTGGGCACCAGTGAAGTCAGCAGCTCCGGCTCCACCACCACTTCCGGCTCCGGCTATAGCGATGCCTACAGCGATTCCAGCGGCGAGTCCGAAGTGGACATCCCCATCTTCTTCCCAGTCCCCTTCCAGGAGCTGTCCAGCGTGCAGTATTACAGCCTGGATGAACAGCTCACCGAACTCACCGCCGCGCTCAAGCATCAGTTCCAGCGCCACTGCTTCATTGAGATCCGCCAGCAGGAAACCCAGCCGCTGCTCGTGCCCTTTGTGGAGCCAGTCACCACCTTCAACTATTCCCGGAAGAACCTCGACTGGTACATTGACCGGCAGCACGAAAAGCAGCAGGCCTTGCCCGCGGCTGAAGTCGATCGCCTGCTAGTCGAGCAGGAAGCGGCACTACAGCAGACAATCGCGGCCAAGGCTGAGTCAGACGAGCCAGCCGAGGCACAGGCCGTTCCAGTGCCTACTCCCGCGCCGGAGACGGAGCGCAAAGCCAGAACTCCAATCTGGGACCGCACCGGGCAGTCCGGCATTTGGACCAAACCCGAGCAACCGGACAAGCCGCACAAACCGCAGCGCAAGCGCGGCCCCAAGCCGGACATTGAGAACCACCTCAAAGTTGCCGCATTGATCCGCCGCTACGAAGACGATTGGATCTTGGACGACAACCTCATCGAGATTTGCGAAGCGTTAGACCAACAGCACGTTCCCATCCCCAAGACCTGGCAGGCACGCAGCGACGGCAAATCGCACACATGGAGTCGCGGCTACCAGAACTATCCGACCTTGGTGATCAAGGCCATCAAGGACCGGCTCAAGGCGGCAGAATCGGCCAGTTCGTAATGCTTGACAGTCTTCGGACCAGCCGGTATAGTTCAGGTGAACTGATTAATCAGTTCGCTGGAGGATCTTACCATTAAGCAAGCATCCAAACCTATGACCAATGTTGTTTCCGCTCTTACTGCCCGAACCCAGTTCGGCCAGATCATGCGCCGGGCAAGTCAGAAGAATGAGCGTTTCCTGGTGGACCGCCGCGGCCAGCCAGCCGTGATTATCATGAGCATCAAAGATTACATCGACACCATAGCCCCCACCCCCGATTGGCTCAAGAGCATCGGCGACGAGGCCAAACGCAAAGGCCTGAACAAGCTCTCCATGCGTCAGATTGACGCTGAGATCGCCGCGTCGCGTCGCGAACGCCGCGAAAAGGCAGCTTTAACCAGCCCGGCGAAATGATCCGGGTTGTATTAGACACCAACATCATCGTCTCCGCATACCTCAACCAAGAAGGTCTGCCGTTTTTCATTTTGAAACTTGCCCTGGCCGGCTCCGTTCAACCCTGCGTTTCGGAAGCGATTTTGGCTGAGTACCAAGAGCTGCTGCAGCGCAAGAGCTATCCAATGGACCGGCGTGGGGCCAAGACTCTGCTCCGGCAGATCCGAGCGGCCAGCGAAATGTACACTCCGGCCGGCGGCTTGGACGTGACCAAAGACCCGGACGACAACATCTTTCTGGAGTGTGCCCTGGCCGCGAAAGCTCACTATCTGATCACGGGCAACACGGACCACTTTCCCAAGAAACGTTGGAAGTTCACGTCGGTGATCACACCGCGGACGTTCATCAACATCTGGAAAGACCTGCGTCCGGGCGACGCGCCGCTCCAGGATTTGTAGCTCCTCATGACTGCCCAAAGGTACCAGAAGCGTCGGGGTCTCTGGCCGCTAATGCTCGCTGAATTCCCGCCCGCCCTTCCAAACTCCCTCTTTCTTTCCTAGCCAGTTGCCTTTCGCGCGCCGCTGTACGAAAGTTTGGCGGAAGTTCTCCGCCGCCTATCCTGCCGTCATGAGCGATACCAACGATTTCAGTTTTAATCGATTGCTTGAATTGCTGGCAGAGAAGTTGGCCGCCAGGCTCTCTCAGGAACCGAGCCGCCTCTATCCCCGGCTCATGACCGTTGACCAGGCGGCAGTCTACTTGGGCCAGACGCGTGACGCAGTGCAGCACTTGGTCAGCTCAGAAAAGATCCCGGCCGTCCTCTCGGAGCGCCACGTATTTCTTGACCGGCTCGATTTGGACAAGTGGATCAACGACCACAAGACGGGATGGGTTTGAACCAGCTATGCCCCCAGACGGTTTGTACAGGATCGAGACTGAGTGGTTAAGCCTAAAGCAAGTGACCCGTTATGCCAACGTTTCGGAGCGAACCGTCCGCGCCTGGATTCACGCCCCAATTGCTCCTTTGCCTGCCGTGCAGGTTCGGGGCAAGATTTTGGTGCGCCGCACCCAGTTGGATATTTGGCTAGAGGCGCATCGCATCAAGCCCGTGGATACGCTGGACTTGGATGCTATCGTGAAAGAAGTTCTGCAGAGGCGACCCCATGGGCGTTAAAGTCAGAAAACCCAAAGGCCGAAAGTCCTGGTGCGTGGTCATTGATCACCAGGGCCAGCGCAAGACAAAGGCTGTCGGCAGTCGGGAGGCCGCGGAGCGGGTTAAGCGAGATCTGGAGGCCCGCCTGGCAACGGGCGGGATTGCCGCGCTTGAACCCGAATCAACGCTCCTGCCGACATTGCAGGAGTACGCCCAAGGGTGGCTCAAGCACATCGAGCACGAACGCAAGCCCAGCACGGCCGCTTCTTACAGCCAGTACTTGCGGCTTTACGTCCTGCCCCGCTTTGGGAAATGCCGGCTGGACGCCATCAAGCGAGACGACGCCAAGCGGTTCATCAGTGAACTGCGGGACCGGGATCTGGCGAAGAATACCATCCGGCTTGCCTTGACCACGCTTAGGGCTGTCCTGAACGCCGCCATCGAGGACAGCTTGCTGGAGCAAAATCCGGCGCAGCGCCTGGGACGCTTCGTAAAGTCCGAGAAGGCCAAACGAGAGGCGACTTCCCTTACGCCGGGTGAAGCCAGCCAGCTGCTTGGGGTAGCCCAAGAGGGACTGCCTCTCCGCGACTACACCCTGCTCTTAACCGCGCTGCGAGCGGGTCTGCGGGAGGGTGAACTGGCGGGCCTTGAGTGGGGAGACATCCATTTTGGCCAAAGCCAGGAGGGGCCGGACCGCTATCTCCTGGTCCAGCGCGGCTATGACCGCCGCTGGTCCCGCTCCATGCTGACCCCGAAGAATAGCAAGTCGCGCCGAGTGGACATGAGCGGAGAGCTAAGGCAAACTTTGCTTAGGCTGCGTGGCACAGCCGCCGGCTCAGGCGGAGAGAAAACAACCATCTCAAGGAAACTGGTCTTTCCCTCCGAAGCAGGCACGCCAATCGAAATGAACAACTTCTCGGAACGGGTATTTAAGCCGCTATTGAAGGCCGCTGGCTTGCGAACGATCCGCTTTCACGACTTGCGCCACACCTTCGGCAGCCTGCTGATCCAGACCGGCGCTTCCCTGGCCTACGTGCGGGATCAGATGGGCCACAGCTCGATTCAGGTGACGGTGGACATCTACGGTCACCTGGTTCCGGGCGCTAACATTTCCTTCGTAGACCAGCTGGACAGGCCGGGGTTTCCGCACCAATCCGCAACGCCCGCGCAACACCCGTGTCAAGAGAAATTTTCAGAAATTCAGGAAGTGCTTGGGAATGAGTGGCTGGGACGCAGGGACTCGAACCCCGATACGCAGATCCAGAGTCTGCAGTCTTACCATTAGACGACGTCCCAGCAGGGGCGTGTTCAACGTCAGTTTAGCATTGCCGCTCAGGGTTCCGCCACGATCGGATTCCGCAGTTCGCCGATTCCCTGAATCCGCACGATGGTTTCTTCTCCGGGCTGGAGCCACCGTCGAGGCCTGCGCGCGAAGCCCACCCCGGCCGGAGTGCCGGTTGCCACCACATCGCCGGGCTCGAGCGTCACCACGGTCGAAATGAACTCGATCAGCGCTGGAATGTGGAACACCATCTCGCGGGTGTTGGAATGTTGCAGGATTTCACCGCCGATTTCGGTCGAGATATCCAGGGCGTGCGGATCGGGAATCTCGTCCTTGGTCACGATCCACGGACCCATGGGCCCAAAGGTGTCGAAGGTTTTGCCCATCAGCCATTGCGAGGTGGCAGCCTGAAAATCGCGTGCGCTGATGTCGTTGACAATGGTGTAGCCGAGCACGTGCTCATAGGCGCGCGCCGCGGGAATGTGCCGCCCTCCGCGCCCGATCACGAAGGCCAGCTCCGCTTCGTAATCCGGCTTGGCGGAAGCCTTGGGCAGAATCACGGCAGCGCCGGGCCCGATCACCACGTTTGAGAACTTGCTGAAAATGGTCGGAACCGTGGGGATCTCCAGGCGCGCTTCGGCGGCGTGGTCGCGGTAGTTCAGTCCCACGCAGATGAATTTCGGCGGACGGGGGACCGGCGCGAGCAGCGTCACCGAGTCCAGAGCTAAGGGTGACCCTGTCGGCTCCGGCACTTTCATCGCGGCACAGATCGAGATCATATCGGTGCCCAAGGGCGTGACTTGATTTCCGGAGACCAGGCCTGCTTGGGGTGCGTCCCCAGCGCGTTGAAAGGTGACTAGACGCATAAGAGATCAGACTACCGCAACCAACTATCGCAACCAACTGGGCATGGGACAATGAGTGGTTCATGCCCCGCATTCATCGCGCCCTACTCAGCGTTACCGATAAGACTGGAGTCGTCGATTTCGCCCGTGCTCTCACGGACCTGGGCGTCGAAATTCTTTCGACGGGAGGCACCTATCGAGTGCTCCAGGAAGCAGGCATCGCGCCCTTGCGCGAAGTCGCCGAAGTCACGCAATTTCCGGAAATGCTCGACGGCCGCGTAAAGACGCTCCACCCGCGCATCGCCGGAGGCATCCTGGCAATGCGCTCCAAGCCCGAGCATATGCAGGCGCTAGCGGCCCACGCGATTCCGCCCATCGACCTGGTGGTGGTGAATCTGTACGAATTCGAAAAAGTCGCGGCGAACAAGGACGCGCCGCTGGAAGAGTTGATTGAGCAAATCGATATCGGCGGCCCCACCCTGATCCGCGCCGCGGCCAAGAACTGGCAGGACGTGGCTGTGGTCACCTCGCCGAGCGAGTACGCCGGGCTGGCGGCCGAGCTCCAGGCCGGCGGCGGGTTGCTCTCGGCCGACACGCACTGGCGGCTCGCCCAGCAGGCGTTCTCGGTCACGGCAGCCTACGACCGCGCCGTCGCGCTGCGCCTCGCGGAGATCCCGCCCACGGGCGAGGCTTTGCCCGCGATTCTCGATCTTCGCGCGCCACGCAGGCTGGCGTTGCGCTACGGCGAAAATCCGCATCAGTCCGCGGCGCTGTACGCCACTGGCGCGACCGGCATCGCCGGAGCCCTGCAGCTCCAGGGCAAGGAGCTCTCCTACAACAATCTGGTCGATCTCGACGCCGCATGGCAGCTTGTACGCGAGTTCGACCAGCCCGCATCGGCCATCATCAAGCACACCAATCCTTGCGGCTGCGCGGAGGCTGATTCGCTCGTGGAAAGCTACCGCCGCAGCTTCGAAGCCGATCCCGTCGCGGCGTTCGGCGGAGTGCTGGCCTTCAATCGAGCCGTGGATGGCGAGACCGCGGCGGAGATCGCCAAGTCCTTTGTCGAAGCCATCGCGGCGCCGGATTACACGGCCGAGGCTCTCGAAGCCCTGGCCCCGAAGAAGAATTTGCGCCTGATACGCGTGGACGCCGGAACTCCGGGCCTGGTGGTGAGATCGATCAGCGGCGGCTACTTGGCCCAGACACCCGACGTGCATCAACTATCGCGCGACGAAACGGAAGTTAAGACCCAGCGGGCCCCTAACGAGCAGGAATGGGCGGGGCTCGAGTTTGCATGGAAAGTCGTCAAGCACGTCAAGTCCAACGCCATTGTGTACGCGCGAGCCGGACAAACCATCAGCGTCGGCGCCGGCCAGATGAGCCGCGTGGATTCGGTCAAGGTCGGAGCGATGAAAGCCGTGCTGCCGCTGCGCGGGTGCGTGCTCGCCTCGGACGCTTTTTTCCCTTTCCCGGATGGGCTCGAGGAGGCCGCGCGCCATGGTGTCACCGCCGTGATCCAACCGGGCGGCTCCGTGCGTGACGCCGAAGTCATCACCGCCGCCGATCAGTTAGGGCTGGCGATGGTATTCACCGGCGTGCGCCATTTCCGGCATTAGGATTGTGGAGCACGCACTCGTGCGTGCCATGTCGAGACTCGTCTCGACGCTTGGCGGTTGGCCGCGACTACTGATCCGCCAGCGGAACAATTACCGAGACCCGATCCTGATTGCCGATGGTGCGCGTCAGGTGGCCCTTGCCGGTGAGATCTTCCACCAGCAGAATCTGTCCCGGAACCATGGGGACCTTTTTCCCGCCGGCCAGCTCCACTTCGCCCCGTCCGCTGATGGTGATCACATACTGACGGCGAGGCGCGGTGTGCCAGTCCTGCACGTAGCCGGGGGCGGCTCGCACAATCTGTGCACCTGTGGCTTTCAGCATGTCCCCTTGTTCATACAAGTCGCCGCCGGGCCGGGGCGACAGCTTCGCTTCCATGACCTCGGCGTGAGTAAGGCTATCGGCGCCGGTGTAGAGCCGCGTCACGGGAACCGGCGTGTGGCTCCTAGCCCAGGCGCCGTAAGCGCTCCACAACAAAATCGCGCCACCCACCAGGACGGCCCCCATCCAGCGGCCCGCAGTGAATTTCATATCTGCCTCCCTGAGCAAATATACAGCGATGACAAACCGTGATGATAAACAGCGATTCTCGCCTTGTCCACCCGCGATCGCAAGGGCGGATTCGCGCGCGTGATCCGATCTCGACCGTTCTCACGCGTAAGGGGGCGGAGGATACGGATATGAACATGAAGCGCTTTTCACCATGGGCCCTTACAGCAGTCACGGCTTCGCTGGCTCTTTGTTCCGCGCCCGCTTGGGGAAATGTGGTCAAGGAGAGCATCACGATTTCCGGAAGCATGGGGGTCCTGGGCAGCGTGCCCACTTCCCAATTCAAAGCCTTTGACCCGAGCATGGGAACGTTGGTTCATATATCGGTCCGTATATCCGGAACCCTGGACTACACCGGCCATGGGATTCCGGCGGATGAGGGCGCTACGCTGGGGCTCGCGGACCCGGGCCGCGTGCCCGATCTGGCCTTCGACTGGTTTCCTAAAGTGGGAGCCGGACTCAAATTTTCCTTCGACAAGCCCGACATCACCGATGCCGCCGTACTCTCCGACTACACCGGAACGGGCCTGCGTCATTTGGAGGTGAACGACGTCGGCGGAAATGACAGCGATCACTATACACTCGCCGGCAGCGGCACCGTAACGTTTGAGTACGTAGCGGCGCCCTCTTCCCCGCCCGTCTATACCTGGTACGGCTCGAGCGTCGTCCTATCTGTCATCATGGCCGGGCCGGTCACGCCCCCGCCTGGATCTCCGGTCGAGGCGCAACTTGGATTCCTGGACCTCAACGGCACCCTGATCGGACAGCTGACCCCCGTGACGCTACTCCCCGGCCAAGTGGCGTCGGTGAGTTTGAATGCCAACCAAGTGGTCCACGCCGCCGGACAGCTCGCGGGCGTGCAGCCGGTGATCCTGTTCCCTCCCAGTGGTTTTGTACCTGGCATCTACGCGTCGACCGAGGTTTCCGATGCCCAGACCGGTATCGGCAAGGTATTGACCATCGCCACCGGCGACCCGACTGAGCCTGCATCATTACTGGGCCCGCAAGGCGTCGCCGGAGGCCAGTTACTGCGGCTCGCGGTATCGGCCTTTGCGCCCAATCCGTGCGTGGCGACGCTCGGCTTCGCCGACCATTTTGGCAACCCCGTTGGTCCCTCGATTCCGGTCGATCTGAGTCCCGGCCATGCGCAGGCGCTGGACCTCGACGCGAGCGTCCTGGGCCTGCAATCCGGACAGCGGGCCGAAGTACAACCCATCGTTACGCTGCATACTCCGGTGAACACCTCGGCGTCCAGTTCCGGTTGCTCGGTAAGTTCTCAAGCCATCGATAAAACCAGCGGACAGACCGGGACCTATCAGGCGCTCGTGATGCAACAGTAGTGCGGCGGCTTGCGCTACAACTGT
The DNA here is from genome assembly GCA_035604115.1 of Bryobacteraceae bacterium. Classification (GTDB taxonomy): domain Bacteria; phylum Acidobacteriota; class Terriglobia; order Bryobacterales; family Bryobacteraceae; genus Palsa-187. The sequence goes on from DATNJC010000017.1 coordinate 13,113, forward strand.
AAGGATTGGCCGCCAGCGCACAAGCCGCCTTGAAGGTTTTGACCAGGGAGATCGTCGCCTGCGAAAAATGCCCGCGCCTCCGCCGGCATTGCCTGGAGGTGGCACGAGTGAAGCGCAGGGCGTATCGGGATTGGGAATACTGGGGACGGCCCGTGCCGGGGTTCGGCGATCCACGGGCGCGCGTGCTGGTGATTGGCCTGGCGCCCGGCGCGCACGGGTCGAATCGAACGGGACGCATGTTTACCGGCGACCGGTCGGGCGATTTCCTGTATCGCGCGCTGCATGAAACCACGTTCGCCGCGCAGCCCGAAAGCCGGTCGCGCGAGGACGGCCTCAGGCTGTCGGGAATTTACATCAGCGCCGCGGCGCGCTGCGCTCCGCCGGGTAACCGGCCGACGCCCGGAGAACTGGCTAACTGCCGGCCCTACCTGGAGCGCGAGATCGACCTGTTGAAAGACGTGCGAGTGGTGGTGGCGCTAGGCGCCGTGGCGTTTCGGACGTACCTCAGCGTGCTGCGCGACCGGGGCCGCATCACGAGCCTGTCGGCATTTAACTTCAGCCACCACGTGGTGCACTCCACAGCGCCGGGCGATCCGGTGTTGATCGGCTCGTATCACCCGAGCCAGCAGAACACGTCGACCGGGCGTTTGACCGCGGCCATGCTGCGGGAGGTGTTTGAGACCGCGCGACGGTTAACAGAGTGAGTTCGCACGTGGGACGGCCAATTCTGGCCGCCGCCGGGTTTCGACCCGGCGCTCGAACGATCAGCGCGGTGTCCGCACGGAGCCGCCTCCTTCGAAAAACACCAGCAGAAAGGCCCTTCGAATTCAACAGCTTAAGCGTTTCGTCCTTCGTCCCATCCATTGATGTTGATTCACGTTCATTCATGGCCAAGAAGCAGCCTTCCACAAAAACCGCTCGAATCTTTTTCATACCCGGTTGTGGCGGAAGGCCGTGGAGCATTCACAAGGCGGCTGCAGGCAGAATTGCCTGCCCCACCTTGAGGATGAGTTCCAGGTCTTGGAGGATGCTTCCAAGCCTTGTCGTACTCGGTCAAACCGTGGAAGCAGGCACGGGCTTTGCCGCCAGTTTGGAGGCCCTCTCGCGCCAGCGCAGGGCTTCCGCCGGCCGACCAGCGTCCTCTTCAATGGAAGCTAGAGTTTTCAGCGCGAAGGCCAGGCAATCGCCCCCGGAGCGATCCAGCGTACCCACCGCCTGGGTGAGCAGTTCCCGCGCGGCGGAGTTGCGGTCCGCGTTGAGATACAGAATCGCGAGACGCACCTGGGTCTCAGCCACGTCCTTGCGATCGGCGCCGACTTGTCTCTCGTTCATGGCGAGCACCCGTTCGTACTCCGCCATGGCGCCGGTGTGATCGCCGGACTCCTCCAGCAAATCCGCCAGTCGATGCAGATCCTGAGTGGCTTGAAGCGAGTCCGCTCCCAACTCGGAACGATGAATCTCCAGCGCGCGGCGAACACAGCGTTGCGCTTCGGCGTGATTGCCGTGTTCGTGATGCAGCGCGCCGAGTTCCGATAAGGCGTTGGCCGTCTCCAGATGCTCTGGCCCGAAGGCTTGTTCGGACAACTCCACGGCCCGCCGGCAGGCTTCCACGGCCTCTTCGCGGCGGCCGGTGCTCAGGAGCGCTTTGGCCAGTTTGAGCGAGCATCGGGCCAGCCGAGCCCGGCCGGGCGCGGATTGCCCCGCTTCCAACTTCTGGATGTCATTGATGGTCTGCTCAGCTTCGGAATATTTACCTTGATCGAGTTGAAGGTCCACCAGCGCTTCCTTGGTCAAGGCACGCCAGGAGCGCTCCCATACCTTACCCGCCAGGGCAATGGCCTGCTGCACGGTCTTTTCGGCTTCGGCCAGCTTGTGCTGGTGCCGCTGCGCTTTCTGGAGGCTAAGCAGCAGCTCGATGCGCTCCGGGATAGCGCGCCGGCGCTCGGCTAACGCCAGCTTGATGTGCTTCTCGGCATCGGCCCAGTGGTGCGACTCCAGATGGCGCCGGCCCTCCGTAGCGTTAAAATGGCGCTGGCGATGCCATTCCTTCACATGCGGCGTGGCCCAGGTGGCCAGACGCACACCTAGCCGGACGAGGCGGGTAACGCTGATCATGACCTTTAATTGGTCATCGGCCGATGCAGGGGCGGACTTTAGTATTTGTCGCGAGCCGTGATCCTGCCGGGGTGAGAGACTAGTCTGGCTCGTACCAGTTGCGCCAGCGCTGGCGGGCGGGAAAGAGTTTGATCAGCAGCATGCCCCCGAGGAACCCGCCGATGTGCGCGAACCACGCCACGCCACCGCCGGTGTAATCGGTCTGGGCCAGCGACCCGATGCCGCTGAAGAACTGTACTACCAGCCAGTAGACCAGGAGTAGCGCCGCGGGCAGCTCCATGGTGGTGATGAACACGAACACGGGTATCAAGGTCACAATCTTCGAGCGCGGAAACTTGAGCAAATACGCGCCCATGACCCCGGCGATGGCGCCGCTGGCTCCGATCGTCGGGATGCGCGAGTAGGGGTTGATGATCACTTGCGCCACCGCCGCGAGCAGGCCGCACAGGATGTAAAACGCGAGGAATTTCGGGCCGCCGATCAAATCCTCGACGGCGCGCCCAAAGACCCACAGGAACAGCATGTTGCCCAGCACGTGCAACCAGCCGCCGTGGAGAAACATGGACGTGAGCAGGGTGATCAGTCGCAGTTGATCCGGCACAATGCCCCAGCGCGCTACGAAAGTTTCCAATGAATAAGGGTCCATCGCGGCTTGGAAGAGGAAGATCACCAGGTTGAGCGCGATCAGTGAAATCGTGACGGTGGTGCGTGAATACACTCGTTCCGTCGAGCGCAGAGGAATCATGCCCAGCTCACTTAGTGACTCACTTACTGGAATCCAAAGCCGTGACGAAAGCGGGGGTTCGCCGCCGCGCGGCCGGGTCCAAGCGAGCCTGTTCCATCAACCGATGGGCCTCCGCGGCCGTGGCGATGCCTCCACGGGCGCCCAGGCGCGTGCAATTCAGCGCGGCCATGGCATTCGCGAATTCGAACGTTTCCGGCATCGTCGCCCTGTTGAGCACAGCATAACAAAACGCTCCGTGAAACACGTCCCCGGCTCCGGTGGTATCGGTCGCGTTCACGACAAATCCGGGCGAATAGATGTAGCCGGCCTCGCTGTTAAGCCCACGGTCGTGCATGACCCGCGCGAGAGCGCCGTCGGCTCCCAGCGTCATCGCCGCCACCTGCATTCGAAAACGGGTTTGAAGAATCTCGAGAGCGCGAAGTGGATCGGCCTCGCCGGTCCAGCGCGCGGGAAATTCGGTGCTCGAAACCAAATAATCCACCAGCCCCAGCACGCGGTCCAGGCCGGGATAGATGGTGTCCACATCCAGGGAGACCGGCATTCCGTGTTCATGGGCCAGGCGCGCAGCTTGCTCCACTGCGGCCGTGTCGTGACCGTCGATGTGGAGCATGCGGGCACATGTAATCATGCCGGGCGTGATGCGGGCGGGATCCAGGCGCAGGCAGTCCGGACGGTTCCAGAAGATGGTCCGCTCGCCGGAAGCGCGGTCGATCACAATGTAGGCGCTCTGATTGGGGCACTCGGCGCGGACGTCCACATCGTTCAGCTCCATGCCGGTTGCGCGCAAGCTGGCCATTTGGATGCGGCCGCGCTCGTCGTCGCCAACCGTGCCGATGTATTTGGCGCGCAGTCCGAGTTTGGCGACAGTCGCCAGCGCCGTGGCCACCTGCCCGCCGGGACTGACGATCTCGGCTTCGATGGGAACTTTGCCGCCGCAGGGCGGATACCGGTCGACCACCACCAGCGTGTCGGTGGCGTTGAGGCCCACGCCGACCAAATCGAATTCCGTGTCGAGTGCAGGAGACACGCTCGTATCCGTCAGATGCCGCGGATCAGGCCGCCGTCCACTTGCAAGCTGGCGCCGGTGACGTAGGACGCCGCATCGGAGAACAGGAACACAGCGGCGCTGGCGAACTCGGCTGGGTCGCCATAGCGGGACATAGGAATCGTCGAGAAGATTTTCTTCTGCTGCTCCGGCACGGTGATGCCGGCGCGGCGCGCGTTGTCGTCGTCGATTTCCCGCACGCGGTCCGTGTCGATGCGTCCGGGAATCAAATGATTCACGCGGATCTTCTTGGGCGCCAGTTCGACCGACAACGTCTTGGCGAGCGACGAGACTGAGGTGCGAACGATCGAGGAGAGCGCGAGATTCCCGATCGGCTCGCGCACAGCTGAAGACGTGGGGAAGACGATCGCGCCTCCGCCGCGCGCCTCCATGGACGGAACCACCAGTCGCACCATCCGCACGGCGCTCAGCAGCAGGAGCTCGAACGCCTTCTGCCAGGATGCATCGTCGAATTTGAGCGCGGGGCCGGGAGCCGGGCCGCCGGAGTTGGTGTACAGGAGATCGACGCCGCCGAAGCGGTCCAGGGTGGCCTTGTGCCAGGCCGTCAGAGCTTCCGCGGAACATACGTCGGCACCGGCTGAGAAAATCTCCGCGCCGGTTTCCTTGCGAATCCGCTCCGCCGCAGCGCCCGCAGCTTCCGGAGTGCGCGACGACATGGATACCTTCACGCCTTCTAACGACAGCGCGCGAGCCACCGCGAATCCCAAGCCGCGGCTCGCGCCCGCGACCATCGCGACTTTATTCGTGAGATTGAGTTGCATAATGACTCTTCGTGGAGCGGGCTTTTAGCCTGCAACGGAGGCTTCAGCCTCCGCATCGACACGGCCTGCTAAAGCACCCGTTGCATTCAAAAGCCCGCTCCACCTCCTGCTGATCACTCGTAGCGCAGCGCCTCCACAGGATCGATCCGCGTGGCGCTATACGCCGGGTACAACGTCGCCACCAGGCTGAAAGCCATGGCAGCCGCCGCAATCCAGACGCCGTCGGTCCAGCGCGGTTCGAACGGCACAAACGACAGCGAATAGACCTGCGCGTCCAGCGGCAGCCAGCGGTAACGGTTGGCCAAAAAAGATAGCGTGTACCCGAGCACCAGTCCGATGGTGGTTCCCACCGCGCCGATCATCGCGCCTTCGTACACGAAAATGTTGCGAATCTGCCGCGCCCGGGCGCCCATCGACATCAGGATGGCGATGTCGCGGTGCTTTTCCATGACCATCATCACCAGCGCGATCAGGATATTGAGCGCCGCCACCATCTGAATCAGGGAAATGGTGACAAAGGTCACGATCCGCTCCATGCGAAGAGCGTTGCGGAGCTGGCGGTTTTGCTCTTCCCAAGTAGTGGCGCCCAGCTTTGGTCCGATGATGCCCTCCGCCGCGGACGCTACGGTGGAAGCCTGGTAAATGTCGTCGACCTTCAGCTCGATGCTATTGACCACGTCGTCGAGCGCAAAGGCTCGCTGTGTGTCGGATAGCGACATGAACGCCCAATACATATCGAAATCGAAATATCCGGATTCGAACACACCCGCGACGCGCAATTTCACATTGCCCGGCTGCATGCCGAAGGGCGTGATCTCGCGGTTGGGCACGATCAACGTGACCTGCTTGCCCGTCACGGCTCCGACAGTGTCGGCCAGCCGCGCGCCTAAGATAATTCCGGGCAATTCCCCGCCTTCGCTATGCAACCCGTCAATCGAACCCGACTTCAAGTGCAGCAACGCGTCCGGCAGCGGCGCCTTCCCGTCCGCGACGATGCCCTTGATCTCAACGCCCGATCCGGCCACCGGTCCGCTGACATATCCGCCGTCGTAAAGCCCCGGCTCCGCGCTAGTGACATGCGGTAGGTGCGAGAGCCTCTCGGCAATCGCCTCCCAGCCTTCGATCCCCGCTCCGGTTTCTTTGGTCAGAATCGAAACCGGCGCGGTGGCTCCCAACAGGCTGCGCTCCAGCGTGTGACTGAAGCCCGCATTGATGGCCAGTGCGATCACCAGCGCCATCACGCCGGCGGCAACACCTGCCACGGAAATCGCCGTGATGACGGAAATCACCACTTGTTTGCGCTTAGCGCGCAGGTAGCGGCGGGCGATGAAGTGTTCAAACATTGGAAGAGGAAAACAGAAATACAGAATACAGAAGTCAGGCGTCGGAAATTACGGTCCTCACGTACATTTGCAGCATTCGGCTTACTTGCTCGATCTGATTCATCAGTTCCTCGGTTGAGCCGTAGTTTAGGTCTTGGGAGAGAATCAAGTAATAACGGCACTCCTCTAGCGATCCTTGGGCGATATTCAGGAATCGTGCCTTATCCGGCTTGCCACGGCGACGAAAACCTTCGGAAATATTGGCGGGAATCGAAACCGCCGCGCGGCGAAGTTGTGACGTGAGCCCGTAGGTCTCAACCCGCGGAAAACCGGCGGAGTACGAATACACCGTCAAGACAAATTGGTGAGCCTTCTGCCACACCAACAGATCCCGAAACGATTTAGCAGCCGCGCGCGAATTCATTCTGTATTCTGTCTTCTGTATTCTGTCTTCTACCCCCTCAGCTTCTCCGCCATCCCAATCTCCCCCTCCGGCCTTAGCAACGGGAACAAAATCACGTCGCGGATCGATTTTGAATTCGTCAAGATCATCACCAGGCGGTCCACGCCGATGCCTTCGCCGCCGGTGGGCGGCATGCCGTAGCTCATGGCGCGCAGATAGTCTTCGTCCATCTGGTGGGCCTCTTCGTCGCCCGCGGCTTTCAGCGCCAACTGCATCTCGAAGCGGCGACGCTGCTCTTGCGGATCGTTCAGCTCGGTGTAGGCGTTGCCGATTTCCATGCCCGCCGCGTAAATCTCGAAGCGCTCCACGAAGGCCGGGTCCTCGGGCTTGTTCTTCGAAAGCGGGGAAACCTCTACTGGATAGTCGTAGATGATGGTGGGTTGGATCAGCGTCGGCTCGATGCGCGCCTCGAACGCTTCGACCAGCGCGTGTCCACTCAGGCCCGAGTCGCCTACCGCGTCGCGCATCGACAGCCGGCGCACGTTGTCGAAGTCGAGCGTTACACCCTGGTATTCGACCTGCGCCGACCCGGTGGCGTCGACGGCGGTCTGCCGCAACAACTCCACCGAGAATTCCATCAAGCCTCGATAGTCCGTGTAAGCCTGATAAAACTCGAGCATGGTGAACTCGGGGTTGTGCTGCGTCGAAACCCCTTCGTTGCGGAAGTTGCGGTTGATCTCGTAGACCCGTTCGAGGCCGCCCACAATCAGCCGCTTCAAGTACAGCTCCGGCGCGATCCGCAGATACAAGTCCATATCGAGCGTGTTGTGATGCGTGATGAACGGCCGCGCCGTGGCGCCGCCATATAGCGGCTGCATCATGGGTGTTTCCACTTCCACAAATCCCCGCGCTTCCAGTTGCCGCCGCAGCGACGCGATCACTTTGGCTCGCGTGTGAAAGATTTTCTGCGATTCGGGGTTGGCGATCAGATCCAGGTAGCGCTGGCGGTAGCGGATCTCGACGTCTTCCAGACCGTGCCACTTCTCCGGCATCGAGAGCAGGATCTTCGACAAGAACGTGAGCTGTTCGGCATGCACGCTCAACTCGCCCGTGCGCGTGCGGAACAGATAGCCGTCGACGCCGACGATGTCGCCCAGATCCAGCCCCTCGTACAACTGGTAAGCGTGATCGGGAACGGCGTCTTTACGGACGTAAACTTGGATTCGCTCGCCCGACTGCATCAGATGCATAAAGCCGGCCTTGCCCATGCGGCGGATGGTTTGAATCCTACCCGCGATGCGCATGCGCATGTCCGGAGCAAGATCGGCCAGCTCCTCAGCGGTCTTGGCGCCGTACTTCGCCAGGATCGCGGGGATGGTGTGGGTGAAATCGAAGCGCTGCCCGTAGGGCTTGTAACCCAGCGCTTCGATGTCGCGGGTCCGGCGCAGGCGCTGCGCGAATAGGTCGTCTTCCAGGGACAAGTCGAGAGGTCTCCTCTAATGCAGTATAGAGGACGCGATTTAGCTTTCAGCTTTCAGCGATCGGCCCACTGCGGTCACACGACTGTCGCTACGACCGCACGCATCTTCAGTACCTGTTTCCTGAGCTCGGTTCGCGTCCACGCCTTATAGCCTTCGCGGGTCTCCCGGAGCCGGGATTCCTGAAAGAAACCCGCTCTGGAGATCTGCTCGCCAACGTTCTCCATTACCTGCGACCACAAAGCAGCTTGTTCGGCGAACGCCTCGTCCCCGCGCTGGGCGATTTCATCCTGGACGTGGCTATCGATATCGACAAGTCCCGCGGATTCGAACAGCGCCGGCAGATGATCCGCCATTTCGTTATCCCAGCGGGCGGCATCGCGCCAACTAAGAAACGCGCGGTAGAAAGCTTGAAACTCAACTGGCGGATCAGGCTCCCACTGATTCTGCGCATGATTGTAATCGAGCACTACCAGACAACCGGAAGGCTTCGCGGCTTGCTTCATCCGAGCCACTGCCTCACCCGGTTCGCCGATCCACTGCAGCGTTCTAGCCGCGGTCACAATGTCGAATCGGGCGTGAAACGGCAGCTTTATGGCGTCCGCGAGTTCGAACCGTAAATTCGCGATTCCCTGGTGTTCCCGCCTTGCAATCTCCAAAAGACCCGTATCGCGATCGACGCCTACGACCAATCCATCGATCCCCACAGCCCGGGCAATCCCCACCGTAATCGCCCCGGTTCCGCAACCGACATCCAGAACATCCAGTCCCGGCCGCAGTAACCCCGCCAAATGCGAATGGTCCCGTTGAAGAGTCCTGCGCCCCAGGATACGCGTATCGGATTGATGCGCTTGCGCGTGCATCACCGCTTGACGATCACCTCGCGCAGATGGTCGCGCGTCAGGAAAAACTTCACCGAAGCGAATTGCTGAAACAGCTTCTCCAGGTGCCGGTTGTTGAAGTGCTGCGCGGGACGCCGCTCCTCCCGCGGACTCATCAGGATGGTTCGATGGTCCGAAATGCGATAGGAGAAGGCCGGTGTGGACCCGTTACGCTCCTCGGAGTAAAACAGCGCCAGCAAGCTGGCCCCCGGACGCAGCATGCGGTGGAGGCGATCGACCACGGTGGTTAAGAGCGTAGGCGCGAGATACTGCAGCGTGTCCCACACCAGCGCTCCGTCGAAGGAGTTGTCGGGGAAATGCAGCGTGGTATCCAGGAATTCCGCCACGCGCTGGGCCTCGGTCTGGCGCTCGTAGAATTCCTGAGCCGGCGTGCTGGCCGGACCAAAGCAGCGATCCAGTTGCCGCAGCAGATCGTCGGAGTAGATGCGGTGGCCGAGATTAGTGACGAAGGAGATGGTGTTCTGGTTGGCGCCCGCCAGATCCAGGACCGCCAGCCCAGGACTCTCCGTCAGCAGGGCGCAGAACTGATCCAGGCCGTTGCTATTCCGGGTTGGAGACTGCGGCAGAACTCCCATTCGAGACACAAACGCACAGGCGCAAGCCCAGCGCGCGCGTTATTAAACTGTGGGCGCGCTCGTTGTGCGGCATGAAGTCAACAGCCGGCGGAGCCTGACGCAGGTCCGGACGCCGCGCTGCGGAGGCTCATCGCTTGACTTCGGCGGCGCCGAGTCCGGCCGCGGCCGAGGAAGCGGCAACCGGCCCGCCGGCTGGCACCGAGGCGGCCATCGTTTGGGGACGCGGCGCCGCAGGCCGGGAAGCTTCCACGCGCACGATGTCGATGTTGCCCTTAAAGTAGGCCCCGTCCTCGATCACAATGCGCGCGGTCTTGATGTCGCCCACCAGCTTGGCCTCTTTGCGGATGTCGATCTTCTCGGAGGCTTCCACGTTCCCGTGAATCGTGCCCAGGACCACAATCTCGCGCGCTTTCACCGAAGCCAGCACCTTGCCGTTGGGGCCCACCGTAAGGCGGTGTTCCTGCAATTCGACAGTGCCTTCCACCTCGCCGTCGATGGTCAGGTCCTCGCGGCTGACAATCTGGCCTTTTACAATGACCGACTTCCCTAGCACGGCCGTAGTGCCGCCGCGGGGTGAATCGTAAGCGGGTTCACTGCCGCGGCTCGGAAGCGTCGACATGGGAATCCCCTCCTTGGCAAGCTCGGATGCTTTCGGCGGAGCCGAAACCGGCTTCGGTACAAACTCTTCTTCCTTGCGGCGGTTCCACATCGAGAAGCGCCTCCTTTATGCGTGAAGTTGCCCGCGGTCCCCGTTACCAAAAACCGCGTTGCAGCGCGCACCTCTCCGAGCGGTACTTCCTGCCTTTTTATCCTACTACGGAAGCCGGACGGGTGGCCGCGCCGGGCGTAAAGGATTCAAAAGCAAGGAACGGAGTGCTAGTGCGGCCAGGAACGCCTATTCTGGGATCGCTATGATGAATTCTGTGATCGAGACTGATCGACGCGCCGTGTCCCCCGGACTTTCGGCGTTTTTCCCTACCGATGACGAGCGTTGGGCCGCCGTGGTGGGGCGCGACCCGGCGGCCGATGGCGTCTTTTACTATTCGGTGTCAACCACGGGGGTCTACTGCCGGCCTGCTTGTGCAGCCCGTCCGGCGCGTCGGGAGAACGTCCGGTTCCACGCCACGCGACACGCCGCGGAGCGCGCTGGATTCCGCCCGTGCAAGCGGTGCCGGCCGGACTTAGAGCCGCTCGAGCATCGGCACGCGAAGGCCATCGCCAAAACCTGCCGTCTGATGGAACAAGCGGACGCGACGCCGGATCTGGACGCGCTGGCCGCCGCGGCGGGCATGAGTCGCTTTCACTTTCACCGCGTTTTCAAAGCGATCACGGGGCTGACGCCCAAGGCCTACGCGACCGCCCACCGCACGAAGCGCGTCCGCGAGGAGCTGGCCCGGCGCGAAACCATCACCGACGCGATCTACGAAGCGGGCTTCAACTCCAGTGGCCGCTTTTACGCTGCGTCCTCCAAGGTGCTGGGCATGAAGCCAGCCGAGTTCCGCGCCGGCGGCGTCAACACGCGGATGCGGTTCGCGATCGGCGAATGCTGGCTGGGCTCGATCCTGGTGGCGGCGAGCGAGCAAGGGATTTGCGCCATTTTCTTCGGCGACGATCCGGAGGCGTTGGCGCGCGCGCTTCAAGATCGTTTCCCGAAGGCGCAACTCCTGGGCGGCGACGCCGAATTCGAGGCGTGGATGGCGCAGGTAGTGGGATTCGTCGAAGCTCCGCATCTGGGCCTGCATCTCCCGATGGATGTGCGCGGGACCGCCTTTCAACAGCGTGTCTGGAACGCGTTGATCGCGATACCGCCGGGCTCCACGGCGACCTACTCGGAGATCGCCGCGAAGATCGGCGCGCCCCAGTCGACGCGAGCCGTAGCGCAGGCTTGCGCGGCGAACCGGCTGGCGGTAGCGATTCCCTGCCATCGAGTAGTGCGTACCGACGGGTCGCTCTCCGGCTACCGCTGGGGCGTCGAGCGCAAGCGAGCACTTTTAAATATGGAGCGCAAGCGGGCGCTCCTCGAAAAAGAAGCAACCTCCGCGCCAAACTGCGAAACTTGAAGCATGGCTTTGCTCGATCAGATTCAGAAGGACATGGTAGCGGCGATGAAAGGCCGCGAAGAATTGCGTCTCGACGCCCTGCGCATGGTCAAGACCGCGCTCAAGAAGGTCGAAGTCGACAGCATGAAGCCGCTCGATGAGCAGACCGAGCTGCAAGTGCTGAACATGCTGGTAAAGCAGCGGCGCGAATCGGCGGACATGTTCCGCAAAGGCGGCCGCGAGGAACTGGCGGTGAAGGAAGAGGCCGAGCTCAAGCTGATTGAGTCCTACATGCCGTCGGCCCCGACCGACGCGGAAATGGATGCCGCCATTGCCGCGGCGATGTCTGAAACCGGCGTGACCTCGGTCAAGCAAATGGGCGTAGTGATGAAGGCCGCGCAGGCCAAGCTAGCCGGCAAGCGCGTCGACGGCAAGGCGATGAGCGATCGCGTCCGCTCTAAGTTGAGTTGAGCAAAGCCGAGCAGAACGAAGCCGATCTGCCGGACGCGCAATAATCCCGGCACAATCCGCACTTTTAATCGGCTAAACTGAGCTGAATCGCTCAATTATGCCCCTTTCCGCGGGCGATAAGCTCGGACCGTACGAGATCCTCTCGCCCATTGGCACGGGCGGCATGGGAGAAGTGTGGAAGGCGCGCGACACCCGCATCGACCGCATCGTGGCCATCAAGCTTTCCAAGGACCAATTCACCGAACGCTTCGAGCGCGAGGTCCGCACCGTAGCCGCGCTCAACCATCCCAACATCTGCACGCTGTTCGACGTCGGCCCCAATTACCTGGTGATGGAGTACATCGAAGGTCCCACGCTCGCCGAGCTGATCAAAGAAGGTCCTGTCCCCATCGAGCAAGCCACAGCCATCGCCCTCCAGATCGCCGAAGCGTTTGAAGAAGCCCACGACAAGAACATCGTCCACCGCGACCTGAAGCCTGCCAACGTCAAGGTCACGCCGGAAGGACGCGTGAAAGTGCTCGACTTCGGCCTAGCCAAGACTCTCGAGGTAGCTCCGGCCTTCAGGCCGGAGAGCCCCGACAACTCCCCCACCATGACCCTGGGCATGACCGCGCTCGGAACCATCCTCGGCACTGCAGCATACATGGCTCCCGAGCAGGCTCGTGGCAAGGCCGTCGACAAGCGCGCCGACATCTGGGCCTTCGGCGCAACCCTCTTCGAAATGTTCTCCGGACGGCGAGCGTTCCCGGGCGAAGACAGCACCGACATTCTCGCCGCCGTGGTCAAGCTGGAACCGGACTGGAACGCGTTGCCCGCGGACGTGCCGTGGAACGTACGGCGCGTGGTCCGGCACTGCCTAGTGAAGGACCGCCGCAACCGCCTGCGTGAAATCACCGACGCCCGCATCGAGCTGTCAAATCCCGTCGAAAACGGAGCGGCGACAACAGTAAAAGAAGTCCGGGTCGAGGTTCCCGTCGAAGTCAAGGTAGAAGTTCCCGTAAAGGTCCCCTCCAAATGGGGATGGATCGCAGCCGGCGCAGCCGCCGCAGCCGCCCTCGCACTCTCGGCGGTTCATTTCCGTGAGAAGCCTCCCGAAGCGCCCGTGGTGCGGACCTCCATCCTCCCTCCCGAGGAATCCTCAGGTTTCGTTCTGGACGCCAACACCGGAGGTACCGCCATCTCGCCCGACGGCCGCCTGCTTGCGTTCGTGGCCAGCGTCAAAGGGAAGTCGAGCCTCTTCGTTCGTCCGCTCGATTCGCTTATCGCGCGGGCGTTGCCGGGGACCGAGGGCGCCGCGCGCCCCTTTTGGTCGCCCGATAGCCGCAACATCGGATTCCAGGCCAATGGAAAGCTCCAGCGCATCGGCGTGAATGAGGGCGCACCGCGAGTCGTCTGCGATTTGACACAGGCTCGCGGCGCAACCTGGAACGCGGATGGCGTCATCATTTTCAATTCGAGAACCAATCAAGCTTTGAATCGGGTTGCAGCATCCGGTGGCGCTCCCCAACCGCTTACGGTGCTCGACGAGAAGGCCGAACGATTTCATTACTGGCCACAGTTTCTTCCCGACGGAAAGCATTTTCTGTATCTGATTCGCGCGCAACCCCTCACGCAAAGCGCCGTCTACGTCGGTTCCCTGGACGACAAGCCGGAAGAAAAGAAGCGCGTGAAGTTGGTTGACTCTCAGCTCGGAGCCATTTTCGTGCCGAATCCCTCGACTCCGGGGGAAGGCCACCTCTTGTGGGTGCAGGGCCAGAGCTTGATGGCGCAAGCCTTCAATCCGGACACGCTGAAACTCAGCGGGGACGCCGTGCCGGTGGCCGAGTTGATCGGTGAAACCGAGGCTAATGGGTATGCCGACCTTTCGGCATCGCAGACGGGCGTATTGGCCTACGGGAATTCGCGCCAGAGTTCGTACCGCCTGACGTGGATCGATCGCACCGGCAAGAGGTCTGAACCCTTCGCCGAAGCCGCGCTCAGTGTGCTCCGCATCTCTCCCGACGGCAACAGCGTAATGGTCAGACATGCGTCGCCAGCGGTTGACCTATGGCGCGTCGATCTGTTGCGCAACATCCAAACTCGCTTCACTTTTTCAGCCGGCGCAAACCCAGTGTGGTCCGCGGACGGCCGGGACGTGGTATTCGTTAACGGATCGGGCGTATTCCGCAAAGCGGCTTCCGGCGCCGGAGAGCCCGTGGAACTTCTGAAGCGATCAGGCAACACAATTCCGCTGGATTGGTCCGAGGATGGTAAATGGCTTCTGTACCGGCAGCTTTCAACCGCAGGAGCCGAGGTTTGGGCGGCGCCGATGGAGGCCGCCGGAAAGGTTGGAAAACCGTTCGTATTCGTGCATGTGGCAGTCCTGGGCCGTGCTCGTTTTTCACCGGGCGCCACGGGCCAACGTTGGCTGGCTTACCAATCTGACGAATCCGGTCAGCCGCAAGTCTACATCCAGGACTTTCCAGACAAGCATGGCAAGTGGCAGGTATCGACCACCGGTGGCGGGTCTCCCGTATGGAACCGGAACGGAAGAGAGCTGTTTTATGAGACCGAGGGGGGGCAAGATGATGGCGGTCGCGGTGAAAGCGAATGGGGCGGCTTTGTCCCTGGGACAACCCGAGCCTCTGTTCGACCTCCCCTCTGCGACGGAGTACGACGTCAGCCCGGACGGCAAGCGTTTCCTGGTGCCGCTCCCGCAAGACCAGGACCGCCGCCAGGATTCCATCACGATAGTGGAAAACTGGCAGTCGGCGTTAGGCCGGTAACCCTACTCGTCGCGATGCACGGTACCCGGCGAGAACGCGGGCACGCATACAGCGATATACTCAGCGCCCGCTTCCCCAGGCGTGCTGTAGCGAACCCACTCGCCCTTGTGAGAAATGATGGCCTGACCGGCCTGAACTTCCAACACACCCGAGCGGGTCTCGACTCGCAGCGTCCCCCGCAGAACCACCGTGTACTCGTCGAACTCCGGCGTCTGCCCCGGCTCCTGCCAGCCGGAGGGACTGGTCATGTGCGCAACGCTCGCCGCATCGGTGGCGGAATTCACGCGGCCGATGTACTCGGCGATGCGTTTGGGCTTGTTGCCCGCGGGCTGGATGATGCTCGGTTGTGAGATGAGAGTTGGCATAGACTCCATGCTCGCAAAAACTCCGGCGGCAGTTTTGGGGCGAAACACCACGTGATGCTAACATGATGGTTTCCCTTGCAAGCTGGCCTGCCGCTGGTCGGCATGGCCGTTGCATCCGAGGGCGCTGGCCTGTCATGTTTAACGCACCGGCGTAAGTCCGTCGTGCGCGGGTAAGAAATGGTAGACGCAATTCCGGATATCCTGTCCCGCATCGTCGCGCGCAAACGCGCCGCACTGAGCGGAATTCGCGCACGGTGCGCGGAGTTGGAGCGAGCCGCCCAAGCGCGTGTCGAGGACGCGGGAGCCACACGCGATTTCCGCGCGGCGTTGACCTCTGCCCCGCCCGCCATCATCGCCGAAGTCAAGAAGGCGTCCCCCAGCAAAGGCGTGTTCACCGGCCATTTCGATCCCGCGGGAATCGCACGCGCCTACGCATCCGGCGGCGCCGCGGCGCTGAGCGTTCTCACCGACCGCGAATTTTTCCAAGGCGGCCTGGAGGATTTGGAAGCCGCGCGCGCCGCGGTGAACGTTCCCGTCCTGCGCAAGGATTTCACCATCGACGAACTGCACGTGGTGGAAGCCGCCGCGCACGGCGCAGACGCGGTTCTGCTGATTGCCGCGATCCTGGATGAAACCAGCCTGCGGCGGCTGCGCGAGCTCGCCCGCACCTACCGCATGGACGCGCTGGTCGAGGTTCACGATGGCGAAGAGCTAAACGTCGCGCTCGCTTCGGGAGCGGAGATCGTGGGTGTGAACAACCGCAATCTGCGCACCTTCGAAGTCACGCTCGACACGTCGGTGGATCTGGTGGCCAAGATCCCCGCGAGCGTGATCCGAGTAACTGAAAGCGGCATCCATTCGAAGGCCGACGTAACGCGGCTCCGCGCGGCCGGCTATCAAGCGTTTCTGGTCGGCGAATACCTGATGAAGTCCAAGAATCCGGCCGCGGCCTTGCGGGATCTGCGCGCATGATGATCCCGCGCATAGTAATCAAGGTCTGCGGCATCACGCGCCGCGAAGACGCCGAGTTCGCGGCCGAAGCCGGAGCCACCGCCATCGGCTTCATCTTTTATCCGAAGAGCCCACGCTACGTGACGCCCCAACGCGCCGCCGAATTGGGCCAGGGCTTGGACGTGTGGAAGGTGGGAGTCTTCGTCGATGAGAGCCCAGTAGCGGTGGAAGCGGTGATGCGCGCCGCGAATCTGGACGTCGTGCAGCTCTACGGCGGCGAAACGCCTCAAGCCCCGCGCGTGTGGCGCGCGTTTCGCTTACCGCTTCCACCCGGATCCGGTGCGCTCGATGATTCGGGCGCAGAGGCGGTGCTGCTCGACGGCCCGGCCAACGGTGTCTCGTTCGACTGGAAACAAGCGTGCGGCGCGGCCACCAAGATCGTCGTGGCGGGAGGACTGGACGCCTCGAACGTAGCCGAAGCCATTCGCGTGACACGCCCGTGGGGAGTCGATGCCAGCTCGCGTCTGGAAACCGCCCCCGGCATAAAGGATCGCGACAAAGTCCGGCAATTCGTAAAGGCGGCGCTCCAAGCAGAATGACTACATCGCAACCGGATTCCACCGGACACTTCGGACCCTACGGCGGACGCTTCGTCCCGGAAGTGCTCATGGCGCCGCTCGAAGAACTGGAGCGCGCCTACGAAGCGGCCATCGGAGATCCCGAATTCAAAGCCGAGCTGGCGGATTTGCTCACGCACTACGCGGGACGCCCCACGCCGCTGTATTTCGCCAAGCGACTAAGCGCAACGCTGGGAGGCGCCAAGATCTACATCAAGCGCGAAGACCTGCTCCACACCGGCGCGCACAAGATCAATAACTGCCTGGGACAAGCGCTACTCGCGCGGCGCATGGGCAAGAAGCGCATCATCGCCGAGACCGGCGCGGGACAACACGGAGTCGCCACAGCCACAGTGTGCGCGTTGTTCGGCCTCGAATGCGTCGTGTACATGGGCGAGGAAGACATGCGCCGCCAGCGCCTCAACGTCTTCCGCATGCGCCTGCTGGGTGCGACGGTGGTCTGCGTGACCAACGGAAGCCGCACGCTCAAGGACGCGATCAGTGAAGCCATGCGCGACTGGGTCACCAACGTCCATTCCACGCATTACCTGCTCGGCTCGGCGCTGGGCGCGCACCCGTATCCGCGCATGGTGCGAGATTTTCACCGCGTCATCGGCGAGGAAACGCGCGCGGAGATCCTCAAGCGCGAAGGCCGCCTGCCCGACACGATTTTTGCCTGCGTCGGCGGAGGCTCCAACGCCATCGGCATGTTCCATCCGTTCATCGGCGATGCGAGTGTGGAGTTAATCGGCGTCGAAGCCGGCGGACGAAGCACGAAACTGGGCGAACACGCGGCCCGTTTCTCCGGCGGTGCGCCCGGCGTGTTGCACGGAGCCTACAGTTATCTGTTGCAGGACGACGAAGGCCAAGTGTCGCTGACGCACTCGGTATCCGCGGGCCTGGATTACGCGATGATCGGCCCCGAGCACGCCTGGCTGCACGACCAGCATCGCGCCACCTACACCTCCTGCACCGACGCCGACGCGCTAGCCGCCGCCCGCACCCTTGCCCGCACCGAGGGCATCATTCCAGCGCTCGAATCCGCACACGCGGTAGCCGAAGCGATCCGCCGAGCGCCGCAGGCGAGGGGCAAGCTGTACGTGGTGAACCTGTCCGGCCGCGGTGACAAGGACACCGACATTTATCGCGAAAACTTCCCGGAGCTGGAGCGCACAGGCGAAAGTCCCTTTCGAGCAAGTGGGATGCCTGCGAGCAAGAAATAATGCCAACTCGACTTGAGGCCCTGTTTGAACGCTCACGCGCGGAAAAGCGTGCCGCCCTCATCGGCTACATCACCGCGGGCGATCCCACTCCCGCGGAGACTTCGGCTTTGGTCGCAGCACTCGAACGCGGCGGCGTCGATCTGATCGAGCTCGGCGTCCCGTTTTCCGACCCCATCGCCGACGGCCCGGTGATCCAGCGCGGAGCCGACCGAGCGCTCAAAGCCGGCACCAATGTCGCCAAGGTGTTGGAGATCGCGCGTCAGATCCGCAGCGCGTCGCAGGTGCCCCTGTTGCTGTTCACCTACATGAATCCAGTGCTGCGCTACGGTTGGGACAGACTAGCGCGCGACGCGAAAGCCGCGGGCATCGACGGCCTCCTGCTCACCGATCTCAGCGTCGAAGAAGCCAATCCGTTCATCGGTGTGATGCGCGCAGGCGGACTCGACACAGTGTTCCTGGCCGCGCCTACCTCAACCGATGCCCGGCTCCAGCTGGTGTCGGAGTATTCGAGCGGCTTCGTGTACCTGGTCTCGCGCACCGGCGTAACCGGCGAGCGCGCCGAGCTGTCCGATTCCATCGCGCCCCTGATCGAGCGGATGCGCCGCGTCACCAAGTTGCCCTTGGCGGTCGGCTTCGGCATCTCGACTCCGGAACAGGCGGGCGCGGTCGCGGCGATGGCCGACGGCGTCATCGTCGGCAGCGCCTTAGTCCGGATGATCGAACAGCACGCCACGCCCGGCGAGCTTGAAGCCTTCGCGCGATCGCTAGCGCAGGCGATGTCCTCCGAAACCGTTTCCCCACCAGGAAGCCCCTCATGACCAAGACCACGTTGTCACCGGAAGAAATCCAGCGTGTGTTGGCCGAAAACCGCGCCAAGATCGATATCATCGACACCAGGCTGGTCGACTTGTTGAACCAGCGCGCTGCTGCCGTGCAAGAGATTGGCCAGGCCAAGGATGCCGCGAAAATGGCCATCTACGAACCTAAGCGCGAAGACGACGTTTACCGCAACGTACAGGCCGCCAACGCAGGCCCGCTCTCCGGCGAAGCGCTGAAGCGCGTGTTCGAACGCATCATCGACGAGATGCGCACCTTGCAGAAACAACGCCGTGCTGCCGAGCAAAACGCCAGGCGAGGAGATTCGTAATGCTGGTGGTCATGCAACAGGGCGCTTCCGAGGAGAACGTGCAAGCCGTCATCGACCGCCTGGTGTCGATGGGTTTTACCGTGCATCGCTCCACCGGCGTGATGCACACCGTGCTCGGCGGCGTCGGCCCGGTGGACGAATTCGATCCGGCGGACTTCGAGGCCATGGAAGGCGTCAAGGAGTGCCACCGCATCGTCTCGCCCTACAAACTCGCCAGCAAGAACTGGCGCCCGCAAGGCACCGTCGTGAAAATTGGCCATGTCGAAATCGGCGGCAACAAAGTTGTGACGATGGCGGGTCCCTGCAGCGTCGAATCGCCCGAGCAAATCGAGCAGTGCGCGGAGATCGCGGCCAAGGGCGGAGCGCAAGTGCTGCGCGGCGGCGCCTTCAAGCCGCGCTCGTCGCCCTACAGTTTTCAAGGATTGGGCGAAGAGGGTTTGAAGCTGATGCGCGCCGCCGCCGACCGAAACGGCCTGCTAATGGTGAGCGAAGTGATGGACTCGACCCAGATCCCGCTACTGTGCGAGTACTCCGACATCCTGCAACTGGGCGCGCGCAACATGCAGAACTTCAATCTACTGCGAGCCGTCGGCCAGGTGCGCAAGCCGGTGCTTCTGAAGCGCGGCATCGCCGCCACCATCGAAGAGCTGCTGCTGGCCGCCGAATATGTCATGAGCGGCGGCAATTACGAAGTGATTCTGTGCGAGCGCGGCATTCGCACCTTCGAAACCTACACGCGCAATACCATGGACATCGCCGCGATTCCCGTGGTGAAGAAGCTTTCGCACTTGCCCATCATCGGCGATCCGTCCCACGGCACCGGCCGCCGTGACATGGTTCTTCCCATGGCGCGCGCCGCCGTAGCCGCGGGCGCCGACGGCCTCATCGTCGAAGTGCATCCCGATCCCGACCACGCCATGAGCGACGGCGCGCAGACCATCACGCCCGAGCAATTTTACGAAATGATGCACAAAGTGCGCGCTGTGGCCAACGCCGTCGGTCGAATTGCGTGAACGCGGTCGCCATCGCCGGTGTCGGCCTAATCGGCGGATCGTTCGCCCTGGCGATGCGCCAGGCGGGATTCGCGGGCCGCATCATCGGAGTCAGCTCGCCCGCCACCATCGAAAAAGCCCGTGCCCGCGGCGTCATCGACGACGCATTGCCGCTCGACCAAGCCGCCGCCGCTGCCGACCTCATCTATCTAGCCCAGCCCATCGAGCGCATTCTTTCCATGCTCCCTGCAGTAGACGCGCACGTGCGTCCGGGCACGCTGATCACCGACGCCGGCAGCACCAAACGCGCGATCGTGGAGCACGCATCCAAGAACATCCGCCGCGGCCGATTCATCGGAGGCCATCCCCTAGCCGGCAAGGAATCGCGCGGCGTCGAAGAGGCCGACGCCAACCTGTTCCGAGGCCGCCCCTATGTGCTCACCAGCCGCGAACCGGAACTCGAACGCTGGATCGGACTCATCGGTGCACGCCTAGTAATTCTGGACCCCGCCGAACACGACCGCCTGGTGGCCCTGGTGTCGCACCTGCCGCAATTGATCTCCACTGCATTAGCGGCCACCATCGGAGAAGAACCCCGAGCCGCCGAAATAGCCGGCCCCGCCGCCACCGATCTGACCCGCCTGGCCCTGAGCCCCTACGACATCTGGCGCGACATCTTCGCCACCAACGCGGAACCCATTGACGCAGCGCTGGGAGCATTCATCGCCCGGCTGGAAGAGTTACGCGCACAACTGCGCAGTCCCAATATGGAGCTCGCCTTCGACCACGCCGCCCAAGCCGCGCGCGAATTGCGACGGCCAAGGTAGATCGCGCTATTCTGTATTCCGTCTTCTGTATTCTGTTTTCTAATCGATCAACCCGCTCCGCAGCGCAAACCGCACCAACTCCCCCGTGCTGTGCAAATTCAACTTCTCCATCACGCGCCCTCGATGCGCTTCCACCGTGTAAACGCTGAGGTTCAACGCGGTGGCGATCTCCTTATTGGTCTGGCCCTCCGCGATCAACTGCAGCACTTCCCGCTCCCGACCCGTCAGCAAATCCAGCGGATCGCTCACATGCCGCCGGTAGTCGCTCAGCACGGCCTCCGACACGCCCGGACTGATGTAGCCCTCGCCCTTGGCCACCGCCCGCACCGCGGCCAACAAATCCGCATCGCTCGAATCCTTGAGCAGATATCCGCGCGCCCCGGCACGCAGGATCTCTCGCACATACACCGAGTCCTTGTGCATGCTGAGCGCCAGCACGCGTGTGCGAGGCGAGAGTTCGGCCAGCCTCCGCGTCGCTTCGATGCCGTTCAGCTCCGGCATGGTGACGTCCATGATCGCCACGTCCGGATGCAGTTGCGCGCCCAGTTCCACCGCCTCCCGCCCGTTGCCCGCCTGACCCACGATCTGCATGTCCGGCTGCGCTGCAAGCATCATCGAAAAGCCCTGGCGTACGAGCGCGTGATCGTCGGCCAGCAGAATCTTGATCATGGAGATTTCTCCGCCGGAGCCCACACCTCGATCGCCACGCCGCCCCCCGGTTCCGATTTCAGCGTCAACTCGCCTCCCGCACTGCGCGCCCGCGCCCGCATCCCCGACAGCCCCATCCCGTTGCGGCGGTCCGCCGCGAGCCCCCGCCCGTTATCCGCCACCCGCAGCCGGATCGTTCCGTCCGCACGTTCCACGTGAATGGAAACCTCCGTCGCAGCCGAGTGCCGCGCGATATTGGTCAATGCCTCTTGCACGATCCGGAACAAATGTGTCTCGGTTAGATCCGGCAGGCGTCCGTCGAACCCGGATTGGTAATGCACCGGAATGCGCGTGCGCTCCTGAAACCGCGCCACCAGCCACCGCAGTCCCGCGTCCAATCCGAAATCGTCCAGGATGGTAGGCCGCAGTAACTGCGAAAGCTCGCGGACATTCGAGATCGATTCCTCCACCAGCTTGGTGCAATCCTCCACGCGCGCCTGATCTTCCGCCTGGATCAGACGCGGATTAGCCGCCAGAAACCCCAAATTGGTTTTGATCGCGGTGAGCGATCCCCCCAACTCGTCGTGCAGCTCATGCGCGAAGCGCCGCGCCGTGGCTTCCTGCACTTCCAGCAGCCGGAACGACACGCGGCTCAACTCGGTCGACTGCTCCTCCATCTGCCGGAACACCCGCGCCGCCAGACGCACCGTAAACCCCGCGCACACCAGAGCCACAAAGAACGAGCTTCCGACCAGCAACGTCGACTCCCGCGCCAGCCGCGCCGACTGCCGCTCCATCCCCTTCTGCGCATCGGCGGCCCGCGCGTAGCTCAAGTCCACCAGCCGCGCGACCTCCGCCGTCACATCTTCATGCCGGAAGAACAAGTCGCGCGACCCTGCCTCCGGAAGCTGCTTCGCGCCGAGCAACCCGCGAGCCTCGCTGGAAAACCCCTCCATCGCGCGCCGCAAGCTTTGCCAAGCCTCGCGATCGGGCCCCCCGGAAGCGCTCTCGACCAGTTGCTCGATCACCTTGTCGTTACGGTCCAGGTCCGCCAGCACACGCTCGCGATCCACGTTCTCCGGCGTGCGCGAGAGCCGGTAGAATGCCGCGTTCAACACGCCCTGTTCGCGCTCCACTTCGTCCAGTAGCCGCGTGATCGTCAGTTGATCCGACACCAGCCCGGCCGCCGTAGCAGTGATCGAGCGCGCGTTGTTTAGGTCGATCGCGGCCGCGGCCAACAAGAGCAGGATCACCACCGAAAACCCGATCACCAGCACGCGCAGCAGGAATCGCATGGGAGCCCTTCTCTAACTGTTGCACAGGCCCCCGCCGATGGCAGCGATGTAGCTCCGGCCTCCAGGCCGGAGAAGAGCGCTTCACCCAGCTTCAACCCGTGGAGCCCGGACCCATCCCCGCAGCTGCCTCGGCCCGCGTAAACGACCAGTGGGAATGGACGATCTTCCACTCCTCGCCAAAGCGCTGGTACACCTCGGTACAATTCCACCGAGCCGTGCCTTCGCTGCCCTGGCTGACGAATCGAAAGGTCAGGATCGCGCAGTCTCCTGCCACCTGCGCGCGCGGATCGATGATCTCGTCGCGGTCGATGTGGATCTTCTCACGAATCGACTCGTACCAGGCGCTCAAGGCGGCGTGGCCATCCAGGCGGTGCTCGGTAAACGGATCGAAGTACGACACCTCGGCAGCGGACAGATCGAGGCAGCCTCCAGGATCGCCTTTACCCCAGCGGTCGAGCGCCGCGCGCTCCAGCGCCAACACCCGCCTTGCAATCGCCGCTGTTTCTGCTGCTGTAGTCATAGCCGAGTTTAGACCGCGTCGCGCACGGCGCGATAGGAGAATTGGAACCTCGCCGCTGCCAAATGAGGCCCGCGCGGATCGGACTGAACGCCTGACTAACGGGCACTTCTACGACATGCCAACCCACGGCCCGGTCCTTCGGGAACTGAATCATAGTGTGCAGCGAGCATCACCGCCCGTGTATTATCGCTGCCCGTCAAACGCGCCAGAACATTCTCGACTCTGGCGGAACCACTCTGGCTACGCCAGTGGTACTCGGCGGTCCCTGACAGTACTTCCGAAGTCAATCCTTGCTTGGCGATTTCAGCGCGTATGTAGTCGCGTACGCGGTCGTGATCGATTGATCCCAATGGATGCGGTCTCTGTGCAATCGCTTCCACGTGAACCATCGCGCGCATTGCCGAAAACTTCTGCGCCTCGGCGCTCGCGGGCAGAGGCGCAAGGCGGCTGGCTGGCAGGAGAGCGATCGCCGTCCAAACCGCAATCGCGGCGGCCAAGGCGGCGCGGGCGCCGGAGGTCGGGACTGTCTTCATTGTCCTACTGGGTACGGAAATAGGAAGCCGTAAGTTCCAGTTCGCCCCTGCCTACACCCGCCCAAACCAAAAGACGCCCTCCCAGGCGGAATCCTTCGAAAAACACCAGCAGAAAGGCCCTGCGAGTACAACAAGTTTAGGCGTTTCGTCCTTCGTCCCATCCATTCATGTTGATTCACGTTCATTCATGGCCAAGAAGCAGCCTTCCACAAAAACCGCTCGAATCTTTTTCATACCCCGTTGTGGCCGAAGGCCGTGGAGCATTCACTGCGAACGCCCAACTCGATTTCCCTCCCTCTCAATCACTTGCGTCTGGACTTCGCCGCCGTCCGCACAAGCCGGGTGTATCGTGAAGCCGAGGAGATCGAGCGCTCGCCATCTGAGAGCCGATTCCACCGCGCACGCATCCATGGCTCCGCGTGCAACGTCCAAGCAGGATGGCCGTCGATAGCTCGACGCTAAACCAGTGCTTCTGCCGGTGAAGCATAAACCTCGGTACGGGAGCTCCCGACTTTATTGTTCTTTGAAGCTGAAGGAATTGCGTCGCCTCGCTCGCAGTGTCTCTCGACTCCGCGCAACTCCATCCCCTTGTCAACTCCGCCCCTGGAGGACCGCCGTCAATGGCGGTATAGTAAAGCTCATGCTTTCTCGCAGAACCGCGCTTTTGGCTCCTATCGCTGCGGCGGCGTCCAGTTCCGTGATCCCCTCCGTGGCGGCCTCCACCAAAATGACCCTGTGCATGCATCAGAACACGTCCCGCGCCGCGGGCTACCGCAAGTCGCTCGAAGGCTGGGCCAAGGCGGGCATCAAGCATGTCGAAATCACCGACGCCATGCTCGACGATTTCCTCAAGACGGACACGCTCGACGGGGCCAAGAAGGTGATCTCCGACAACGGCCTCAAGCTGGTCTCCTGCGCCGGCGTGCTGCCCGACATGTTCATCCCGCGCCCCACGCGCGCCGCGTCGCTGGAGACTTGGAAGAAGCGCTGCGATCAGTTCGCGGCCCTGGGCGCCGACAAAGCCTACTGTCCCGCCGTCACCGCCGGCATGGTAACCGCCGAAGACTACAAGGGCGCGCCGGCCTGCATCCGCGAGTTCGGCGACGTGGCCAAGGCGCGCAATCTCAACGCCATGATCGAATTCGCGCGCAACTCCACGTTCATCGCCAACCTCAGGACCTCGCTCAATCTGATCCGCGAGGCCGCGCATCCTAACGTGCGTCCGCACCTCGACTTCTATCACTTCTGGTCGGGACTCAGCAAGTTCGAAGACCTCGATATGTTGAAGCCGGGCGAGCTTTTGCACGTGCATTTCCAGGATACTCCGGACATGCCTCGCGAGCTGCTGACCAACCAGACCCGCGTCATTCCCGGCGACGGCATCGCGCCGATCGAAAAGATCCTGCACAAGCTGCAAGAGAAGGGTTACGCAGGCTCGCTGTCGGTCGAGTTGTTCCTGCCGGAGTTTGCCAACGGCGACCCCTACGAAGTCGCGACGAAGATCAAAGAAAAAGCCGAAGGCGTCATGCGAAAGGCGAAAGTGTTATGAAACCCGCCGCCCTAACCTTCGCGATCCTGGCCGCAAGCGCCTTCGCGCAGCGCCCGTCCAATCCGGCGTTGCTGATCCCGGAAGTCGCTCCGCTGCTCGACTATGTGCCGGTGCCGAACCAGCTCTCGATTCCCGAGGGCACGCCGATGGGCGCGTCCTCGGATG
Source organism: Bryobacteraceae bacterium (assembly GCA_035604115.1). Lineage (GTDB taxonomy): Bacteria > Acidobacteriota > Terriglobia > Bryobacterales > Bryobacteraceae > Palsa-187. The sequence goes on from DATNJC010000017.1 coordinate 38,587, forward strand.
TGGCGTTCGATGCGAAAGGCCACCTGTGGGTCCTGAATCGCGGCGAGCACCCGCTGATGGAGTTCGACGAGAACGGCAAATTCGTCCGCGCGATGGGCGAAGGCATGTTCACGCGCACCCACGGCATCCGCTTCGATAAGGACGGCAACATCTGGGTGACCGACGTAGGCGCGCACTTCGTGGTCAAGCTCAGCCCGCAAGGACAGACTCTGCTCACGCTGGGTGAAAAAGGCAAAGCCGGCAAGTGGGATGAAGCCGCCGGATCGCGCCTGTTGAACGAGCCCAACGACGTAGTCTTCGGCGCCAACGGAGAAGTGTTCATCACGCAAGGCCACACACCCGGCGCAGGCAAAGGCGATCCGCGCGTTCTCAAATTCGACAAGAACGGAAAGTTCATCAAGACCTGGGGCGGCAAAGGCACCGATCCCGGCCAGTTCGACGTAGCCCACGGCCTGGCCATCGACGCCAAAGGCCTCCTGTGGGTAACCGACCGCGAGAATCAGCGTATCCAGATCTTCGATCAGGACGGCAAGTACATCCGCGAAGTGAAGTTCAAAGGATTGCCGTGTTCCCTGGAAATCGGCAAAGAGAACATCTACATGGCGAACGGATTCGCGGGCCAGATTTTGAAGCTGGATCTCGACGGCAAAGTCCTGGCCGCCATGGGCAAACCGGGCAACGGACCGGGCGAGTTCGGCGAAGCCCACTTCATCGCGGTCAGCCCGAAAGGCGACATCTGGGTCGCCGATTCGGTCAACCGCGCAGTGCAGAAATTCGTCAAGAAGTAGGCCCCGCGGCTCGCCAGTGCCAGCGCCCAGGACTCGCGCCAGTTCCAGTTCGCCCTCAAGCTGATGTTTTAGGACGTTCCGGCCGATTCCTTCTAACGATCCCCTTTAACCGGGGTTCGCTCCGCAGGGGCTACAATGAAACATAGGGAGCATTAAGGGCGTCCCAATTACAGGAAGAACAAACACTATGGATTCTCCATTTACTGCCACTCCTAGTCCCGCACCCGCACCCACCCCCGACTCGGGAGGTGGATGGAAGCTGGTCGTCCTGTTCGTCGCCGTACTCGCCCTCATCGGCGCGACGGTGTACATGTACATGCAAATCGGCGACATGCGCGCCGAGTTGGCCCAGACCCGCGACGAACTGGTCAAGCAAATCGACAGTCTGCATGAAACCTCCAGCGTCACTTCCCAAACCAACAAGCGCACGGTGGACTCGCTGAAACAGGACGTGGCGGCAGCCCGCCAGGCGGCCAACGCCGCCGCCGGAGAAGCCAAAGTCGAGGCTACCAAGCACGCCGACGATCTCGCCGCCAAGCTGCAAGCGGCGCAGGCCGAGCAGGCTAAGCAGGTCGCCGCGGTTAGCACCGACTTGTCCTCGGTGAAGACCGAAACTGCGGCCAACAACAGCAAGATCGGCGAAGTGTCGTCGGAAGTGGGCACCGTCAAAACCGATCTCACCAGCACCAAGAGCGAACTGGAGAAGACCATCGCCGACTTGAAGCGCACCAACGGCGATATGGGCATCCAGAGCGGTTTGATCGCCACCAATTCCAAGGAACTGGCTGCTCTGAAGCAACTGGGCGAGCGCAACTATGTCGAATTCAAGCTGGCCAAGGAGAAGACTCCGCGCAAGGTGGGCGATCTCCAGTTGCGTCTCACTTCCGCCGACCCCAAGAAGAATCGCTACACGGTAGAAGTGATCGCCGACGACAAGAAGGTGGAGAAGAAGGACCGGACTGTAAATGAACCCGTCCAGTTCATGCTCTCCAAGGCGACGCTGCCCTATGAACTGGTGGTGAACGAAGTCCGCAAGGACATGATCACGGGCTACGTGGCCGCTCCTAAAGTCCAGTCCGCCCGGAATTAGTGTGAACCGTGCGGCGGCCAATGCTGGCCGCCGCCGGGTTTCACCCGGCGTCCAACAACAGAATCCCCGGGCTCACGCCACGGGGTTATAACCCCGCTCCGTGAGGGCGGGGCCCCAGCCATCACAGTTGCAGACAAACGCCACTAGGCCGCCTCGAAAGGCGCCCGCAGGCGAAATTGCCTGCCCCGCAGAGCAGCATAGCCGCAACCAAACAGACGAGGCGTTTCCTATTTCTCGGTACGATGTCGTTGTTCGAAGACAACAGGCACTGAGAAAGGAAGGAAACGCCATGAACGAGTTTATCTCACGCTACAGCGATC
>DATNJC010000018.1:0-5939 GCA_035604115.1 Bryobacteraceae bacterium
CGAACTGGAGCAGGCCATCCGCACGTATCTGAACCTGCATAACGCCCAACCCAAGCCCTTCGTCTGGACCAAGAGCGCCGACGACATCCTCAACTCTATCGCCAGATTATGTAGACGAACTAATGACTCAGGACACTAGACGATTTTCGAGATTTGTGTAAACCGCCATTTTGCTCCCCCCGTTACGGGACGGGGCTGGAATGATTCGCGCTACAGCCCCACTCGTGAGAGTGGGGACTACAATAATTCCGAAACCGGTGCGGGGGTAGTGCGTGCGGCAAGCGGAATGATGTTTGCCGGTGCTGCCCCACGATGGACCGCACTCAGCGGGTGAAAACTACGAAGCCGTTGGCTGGGATCACTATGTCCGCGGAATTGGGCATGCCATCCCATGGCTGCCCGTCGGCGAGAATGCTTCCTCCGTTGCCGGCCGTCGTCGGATTGGGCAGCTGGTCGTAGAAATCGCTATTGAAAATCTCGCGCCATTGGCCGGCGCCGGGGAATCCGATGCGGTAGCCGAAGCGGTTGAATTCCTGCGCATTGAACACGCATAGCGTGTCTGCGCCAACTCCGTCGATCCAGCGATGAATGGCCATCACGCGGGTAAAGCTGTCGGCGGTGGAGACGCGCAATTGCTCGCTGCGTAACGCGGGATTGGCCCGGCGGAGGGCGATCAGATCCTTGGTGAACTGAAGGTAATCCTGCATCACCTTGTTGCTGGCCAAGCCGGCCCAGTCGATCAGGAGATTGGGGAAGAGTTCCACGGCATCGTCCCACTGCTGGTCTTCCAAAAACTCCTGGCCCATGAACAGCATGGGGATGCCGCGGGCGGCCATCAGAAGGCCCAGGGCCACCCGGGACCGGCTCCGGGCATACCAGGAGCGCGTGTCGGAGGAATCCGCCAGCGCCGGAATGCGCGGTGCGTTACCCTGCTTAACGATGTCGTGGTTTTCCAGGCATGTGACCACGCGCCAGGCGGCCGAAAAACCGTCGGGCGTGTCGAACGAAGCGCGCACGCTATCGAGATTGACGCTGGCGGATTGTCCCGCCGAGAGCTGGCCGATCATGCTGCGAACCTGATCGCGGAGTTGGTCGCCCCATTCGGCGTCGAAGCCGAGCCCGTCCGGGACTGGAGTGACCCCGCGTGCGCGGTCGCTGTTCCAGTATTCGGCAATCTGAAGCGCCTGCGGTTTGACGAACCGTACCGTGCCGGTCATCGCCTGGCTGCATGGTCCGCCGCCGAAGCCTTCCATGTCGCTCACCTGGTCATCGCGGATTCCATCTACGTGATATTCTTCGATACAGAACAGGGCATTGTCGATCAAAAACTGCCGGATGTCCTGGTTCCAGTAGGCGAAGACGCGTCCACCCACATAGGTTTGGTCGGTGAAGTAGAGACTGAGATTTTCGTCGGTGGTGGACTCGAAATCGAAGAAGTTGATGCACTGCGCGTCGAAGCCTCCGGGCGAGCCGGCGTGGTTGTAGACCAGGTCGAAGAATACGGCGATGCCGTTGAGATGCAGGATATCGATGAGGCATTTAAGCTGGTTGGGACCGGGGCTGAGCTGCGCCAGAGTCAGCGGACTCTGCCCACGCGAGGCGAGCAACGCGTTGGCCTTGGTCAGATAGCGCGCAAGGTCGGTCGCATCGGCGACTTCGTACGCCATTTCGGGAGCATAGAAGTCGAGGTTGTTATAGCCCAGACTGGTTTCTGTGGGGAACTCCTGAATCGGGAGGAGTTGAACGGCATTAACGCCTAAATCGCGGAGATAGTCGACGCGGTCGAGGATGTCCAGGAAACGGGCGATGTGACTGCGTTGGTCGACTCCGGAAGCGTCCACACGATAGAATGCGCCTACGTGGAGCTGGTACAAAATGTAATCGTTGAAGGCGGGCGGGCGGAAGCCTTGATCGTGCCAGGGGAACGTCGCCGGCGAGCGAACGATGCAGTCGCAATTCGGATAGGCAGGATTGATGCCCAGTTCGCGGGCGCGCGGATCGCGCTTCAGCCCGGCGCCGGCGTTGCCGACCACCCAGAAGCGGTAAGGATCGCCTTCGCCCAAACCGGCGAGAAACGCGGCCCAGGTGTTGTCGCCCAGATTGAAGAGCTGATCGGAGGCGGAGGGCACGAATCCAGGCGCCTGCGCGGCGGCCAGCGATGCTCCCGTAAGCACGTACATCTCGCGGGCCGCGGGCGCGAACACCCGGAAGGTTACTCCGCCGTTAAGAACATTCGCACCCATGGGAGTGTTGCGATCGACGTTGGTTTGCGTGGTGGGCATGACAGTAGAATACGCAAGATTTTCAACAATGAAATGACGAACACTCAGAGTCCGCGGGGTCCCGGCAGGTGGTCGCGGCGGATGCGGCCGGGAGGAACCCGAGTAGCTGCCGTGAACGTCCTTCGCCTCAGCGCGTGTCGCCGGTCACCTGGATGGTGATGTCGGTGCCGACCGATAATTCTCCATCGTTCGCGGTGGCTCGAAGGACGTACGTCCCGGGCGCGGGGAAGTGCGCTTTTGTGACTGCCTGGCCGTTGCTGACGAGCACTGGACCCGCGTCATCAAACGTAACCTTCGCCGGCCCTCGATACTCGAACCACGTTACGTTGAGGCCGAGCCGGGGACGTCCGGTTGCGGAGTTGGTCTGCGCCTTGCCCGGTTCCGCTGCTGGACGCGGCTTCGGCACGCGAGGCTTGGGGAGTCCGTCGTCGGTCACCAATGCCGTGAGCGTGAGTGGGGCTTGGGTACTCGCTCCTGCAACTGGAGCAATGGAAACTGAAGGAGGTTGATTGGGATCGTCCAGCCCTGGACTCAGGTTCCCGCGCGTCATGATCAGCCTTTCCAGGATTTCTTCGTCGGATTTCAGGCTTCCATAGGCTTTCTCGGTGCGGCCGTGCGCAGTGATCGTCCACGCCAGTTCCTTATTTCCCCAGTCGGCGGGCACTTTGACGCGAAATACCCAGGCGTGCCTGCGCGGCAGAAAGAATGTGGGCTGGCCTTGGTCCGCGGCTCCGGGTTCTACTTTGTTATCCGGGCCCGCGGGAATGGCTGGCTCTTCCTCGTAGTTCCGGTTCAGGTACCCGAAAACCATCGTGAAGGTGCCGTCGCGGTTTCGAAGCCAGCCATCGAAGCTTGGTACTACGTCCTGGCCTCGCGCGAATTTGGTTTGGTTGATGTAGGTCGGCGCGGGGGGCTGGGCTGCGGCTACGAACGCGACGAGAAAGAGGAGGGCAATGGGTAACACTGTGGAGCGCGCAATCTTGCGTGCCATGTCGGCACTCGTGCCGACACGTTCTCCCTGGCCAGGCGTCGAGACGAGTCTCGACGTGGCACGCACGAGTGCGTGCTCCACAGGGTCAGGGTCAGGGCCGGGGCCGTCCATTAGCGGCCCTCGTTCTTCGCTAGCTTCGCGCGGGCCTCCACGCGCTGCCGGTAGTCGGCATCGTCGATATAGAACAGGCTCACCCAGGCGAACGCCATCTCATCGTTGGTCCGTTGCCCGCTTCCCACCCAGTTCTTGGGATTGGGGTTGAACTTGTTGTTATCGGAATTGTCGTGCCAGGTGGTGACGTGAATCACCGTCCCCGCGGGCAGAAGCGGCGACACCTCGTCGGCGTAGTTATACGTGAGACTCCACCCGAACTGGTAATCGCTCACGCAACTGAGAGTCTCGGTCTTGGCCGCTCCTGGGCGCGCCGAGTCGGCTCGAACATCGGGATAGATCGCCTCCATGCACTGGGCCTTCCCGCGGAAATGAAAGTGCGGTTGATAGGCCGTAATGACGGCCGGCTTCGGCAGGCGGAAGTAGCCGTCGCTGCGCGTGATCTGCCCCGCTGGCAGATCCAGTTCGGCGGTATCCCCCATGTGCTGCGTGAAGGCGACATACTTCGGGACAGTTCCTTTTGGATACAGTTTCAGCCCCAGCGAAATCTGCACGGGAGTCTCCTGCCCGTCCGGATGGAGATGGAGGTTGAAGTGGATCTTGGAACCCGCCTTGATCAGGCGGCCGGAGTTGCTGGGGAAAATATCGGCGTTCTTCCCCACGGCGTACTCGTTCAGGAACAGGCCCACCGGGTCGTCTTCGGGATCTTCAATCAAGTTGGTCGTGCAATGGTGCACCACCTTGAAGCCTTGATCCGGCTTGGTTTCGAGAGCCGCGATGTAAACGTCCTCGGTGAATCCGGGATCGACCTCGACATCGTAGTACTCATCGCCGCCCTTGGCCTTCAAGATATACGGCTTCGACATGGAGACCACGACGTCCGGCTTGCCGATGTGCCATTTATCCAGATCGGAAAATTGGCGCGGGGGCGGCATGTCGGCCGGACTCCCCTCCGGAGAGCCCTGGTCCACCCAGTTGGAAATTGTCGCGACCTCCGCGTCCGTCAACGACGGGTCGTCCTTGAACTTGTCGACGCCCACGTTACGATCGATGTGCCACGGCGGCATCTGGCGTTTCACCACTTTTTCCTTGATCGACCGGGCCCAGGGCCGGGCGTCCTTATAAGTAAGCAGCGACATGGGGGCGATCGAGCCGGGACGATGGCAGTTCTGGCAAGCGCGTTCGAAGATCGGCGCGATGTCCTTGGAAAAGGTCGGCGTCGGCGTCGTGTCCGCGGCCCACGCCATCGATCCGGTTAGCAGCAACGAGAGTGAAAGAGGAGCGAGGTTAGCGCCCGAGAACCAGCAGTGGAGCATCGTGAACCTCCTGGCAGGCAATCTTGCGAATTCAAGAGCATTGTATCGCAATGGGGTCAGGGGTCAAGCCCACCTGGTCCCGCCCGGTGGACTCAGCTTGCCACCGTCCCCGCGCTAGTCGTAATACGCCGGAGACTTCTTGACTTGCGCGAACCACAGAATATCGTGTCCGATCCACAGCGTGGCGCCCTTCTCCTTCATGAACGCCTCCAGCTTCGCGCGCGACGCAAGTTCCATATCCGAAGTCTTGCCGCCGTAGGGATTGAAATCCTTCAAGGTGCGTTCGGCGGGATAGTGATACAGATCGCCGCTCAAGACCACAGGCCCGGTTTTCGCAAGCTTCACGAACAGTGACTGGTGTCCCGGCGTGTGCCCCGGTGTGGAGACAATGATCACGGTGCCGTCGCCGAACACGTCATAGTCTCCGTCGAGCAGCTTGGTCTTGGCGTTCTTCAGAGCGCTGAATCGGGGAGCGGCGGTGTTCTGCTTCTCCGGCGGCTTCTCGGGAAACATGAAGTCGCGCTCCGCCTTTTGCACCAGCCAGGTTGAGCCGGCAAATTCGTTGGCGTTCGCGGAATGATCGTAGTGATTATGCGAGAGGGCCAGGTAGGTAATCGCCGAGGGCTTGTAGCCGATTTCCGCCAACTGGCCGGTCAAGGTCTTGTGTACGGTCGCCCGGGCTTCCGTCGTTCCTTCCGGCTTGACGAGTTCGTCGGGAATGAGACCGGTATCCCACAGGAGCGTGCCTCGCGGGTGCACAATCAGGTACGCGGTTACGGACATATCGGTCGTCGTGACGCCCCGGTCGAGCAGCGGCTGTGGATTGGCGTTCTTGAGAGTTCCCATATCGAACACATACAGTTTTAAGGCTGCAGGAGCCTGCGTGCCGCGGCTCTGCGCGACTCCAGAGACGGTCGCGACCTGAGCGATGATGCCCGCGACGGCCGCCACAACCAAACCCGCCGGCACCCAGCGGTGCGGCTTCGAATGCTTCTTGTTCCCGTCCCTCAACATAATGGTGTGCCCTCCACTTTCGCCCCGGGTGAGCGATTCGCCTAAGTTTAATCGATCGTGAAGCGAATAGGAATGCCAGACGCGCCCCGTAATCCGCCTGTAGGGAACCGCTGTCATCACCTGCGCCCGTCGATAGAACGATTTTCCGGTGGTGGCTGGCAAAGCGAGGGGTGGGAATGCGAGGGGAAGGCAAGTTTGCGCCTGCGAGTCGTAGGGTGGGCCGAG
>DATNJC010000019.1:0-11382 GCA_035604115.1 Bryobacteraceae bacterium
TCTTCTTCGCTCTCGCGTTTGGGCTCGCGTATCTATCGCGCCGGCTGGCCCTTCCGGCGATGCTGTATGCCCTGGTATGGATCTGCTTGCCGCGGATGTTCCTGGGTATCCACTGGGCCTCCGATTTCGTCGCGGGCGCCGTGATCGGAATCGCGGTGGTGTGGGCGGCGCTCAAGGTTGAGGCGCTGCGGCCCAGACTCGCGATGCGCGTGCTCGCGTTAGCGGACGCGGCCCCCAGGGTCTTCTATGCGGCGGCATTTCTGGTCTCCTTTGAGATGGGTGTGCTTTTTGAAGACGTTCGCGATGCCGCGAAAGACGTGCTCCGCTTCCTGCACCTCGTGCTGCCCGAAATACTGGCTCACGCCCGGCTGGTAACACTCGGGACTCTTGGTCTTTTCGCAATGGCAGCCTGCCTCTGGTTTCTAAGCCACAGGAGGAGGACTGGTGCGATGGTATCCGTGGAGCACCCACAGTAACCTCGTCCTCGCAGCTCCCGAAACGTAGGGATTGACCCCAATTCTCCGGGCGGACAGAAGCCCAGCCTGACTCGATTCGTCGCAGCGGCCTCGCCCCTACCGCTAAAATCGTTTTAGATCCTCTTTCATGATCCAACTGCAAAAGGCCGGAAAACGCTTCGGCCACAAGCTTCTGTTTGAAGACTGCGACTGGCTGATCACGCCCAAGGAGCGCACCGGCCTGGTGGGCGCCAATGGCACCGGCAAAACCACCCTGCTCAAAATCCTTTGCGGCCTGGAAACGCTCGACTACGGCTCCATCAGCTTCACCAAAGGCATCACCAAAGGCTATCTACCGCAGGACGGCCTGTCGCTCTCCGGGCGCTCGGTCTTCGACGAATGCATGAGCGTCTTCGCCGGCCTCCGCGAGATGGAGCAGGAACTCGAATCTCTCCACCATAGCCTCGCCGAACTGGACCCCGCCAGCGACGAATACTCCGCCGCCGCCGACCGCATGCACGCCATCGACACCGAATTCCGCAATCGCGACGGCTACGCCATCGAAGCGCAAGTCGGCTCCGTCCTGAACGGCCTGGGCTTCGGCAAAGAGGATTGGACCCGCCGCACCGAGGAGTTCTCCGGCGGCTGGCAGATGCGCCTGGCGCTGGCCAAGCTCCTGCTCGAAAAACCAAATCTGCTGCTGCTCGACGAGCCCACCAATCACCTGGATCTCGAAGCCCGCAACTGGCTCGAAGGCTACCTGGCGAACTATCCCCACGCCTGCGTGCTCATCTCGCACGACCGCTATTTCCTGGACGTCACCGTCAACCGCACCGTCGAGATCTGGAACAAACGCGTCCAGTTCTACAGCGGCAATTACGAAAAGTACCTGAGCCAGAAGGCCGAGCGCAAAGCGCAACTCGAAGCCGCCTACCGCAATCAGCGCGAGCGCATCGAACAACTGGAAGCCTTCATCAACCGCTTCCGCTACCAGGCCACCAAGGCCAAGCAGGTACAAAGCCGGATTAAGGAATTAGAAAAAATCGAGCGCATCGAAATCCCGCCCGACGAGACCACCATCCGTTTCAGCTTCCCGCAGCCCAAGCCCAGCGGGCGCATCGTGGCCGAGTTCAAGGGCGTCTCCAAGTCTTACGGAGCGAAACACGTCTTCAGCGGCGCCGAGTTCATCATCGAGCGCGGCGACCGCATTGCTCTCGTGGGTATCAACGGCGCGGGTAAATCCACGCTGATCAAGCTGCTGGCCGGCACCGAGCCGCTGACCACGGGCAGCTACACGCTGGGTCACAACGTGATGCCGGATTATTTCGCCCAGGACCAATACAAGGAGCTCGACCCGGAGAGCCGCCTGCTCGACGATCTAAGCCGCGCCTCCACCCGCGCCACCACCACCGAGCTGCGTACACTGCTGGGCTGCTTTCTGTTCAGCGACGAGGACGTGTTCAAGAAGATCGGCGTGCTCTCCGGCGGCGAGCGCAACCGCTACGCATTGGCGAAGATTCTGCTGGCGCCGTCCAACTTTCTGCTGCTCGACGAGCCCACCAACCACCTCGACATGCGCGCCAAGGACGTGCTGCTGGGGGCCCTTCGCGGCTACACCGGCACCGTGGTGTTCGTCTCGCACGACCGCTATTTCATCGATAACCTGGCCACGCGCATCTTCGAGATCGAAGACGGCCACGTGCACGTGTTCCCCGGCAACTACGAAGACTATTTGTGGCGCAAGCAGGGCGGCCCCGAAGCGTTATCCGCCACCACCGCTCCCCCTGTTCCCGCCATGGTAGCGCCGGCTTCAGCCGGCGAACCTGCCGATTCCAGGAAGCGCACCAACCCCATGAAGCTGCGCAAACTTCAGGACCGGCTCAAAGAAGTCGAAGGCCGCGTAGCGCAACTCGAGTCCGAGATCGCGCAGCACGAAGCCGCGTTGGCGGACTTCAAGAGCGTCGAGGAAACCATGCGGCTCAGCGAGCTGGTATCGTCGCGCCGCAACCAGTTGGACGCAACAGTGGCGCAATGGGAGGCACTGTCCGCGGAGTTGGAAGCGTCGAGTGTCGGCTGAGGCGGCGTCGCATCCGGCGTGATCGTCCAGATCTATGTAAGGTGAACCCCGTAGCATACCGTCCAGGCATTAGGATGATAACTTTTTCCCCGCAATTGCGTTAGATAGTAGTAGAGGCCCCCGCAGTCATGAAGAAGTTTCGAGCAGGCTTGGCGATTTTGTGTGCCGCAACGTTCGTCGGGAGCACTGTCGCCAGCACGTCCGCCAACAAGCCCGACTATCATCTGTTCAATCAAAGGCTCGCGCACGACCAACAGATCATCCATGTGCTGGACCGTTTGACGTTCGGTCCGCGCCCCGGCGACGCTGCGCAAGTGAAGAAACTGGGGATCAAGAAGTGGATCGATCTCCAGCTTCATCCCGACCGCATCCCCGAAAACCCGGCCCTGGCAAAGCGCCTGGAGCCGCTCGATTCCCTGCGCATCGACCAGGCCGAGGCGGTGGCAAAATACCCGACTCCGCAGATGATCCGAGCCGTCGCCCTGGGCTTGCAGCAGCCGCCGGAAGATCCAGTGGCCCGCGCGGCCGTTGAGCGCCTGGTCCGCCGCTACAAATTCCGCAAAGATCTGCCCGAGAGCGAGGCTGCCCGGCCCGTGCGCCCGCTCGAGGAGTTGTTTACCGTCGAACAAATCAAGACTCTGCGCAACGGCAAGCCGGAGGAGCGCCGCGCGGCGCTCGAATCCATCCCCGAAGAGCAGATGGACGACGCCATCATCGCCATGCCGCAAGGGCTACGCCAGCAACTGATGGCCGTGGCCGATCCGGTGATGCGCCGCCGCCTGGTGGTGGCCAACGCTCCGCAACAGGCGGTCGCCTACGACCTCAACGAAGCCAAGCTCTACCGCGCCGTCTACAGCAACCGCCAGCTTCAGGAAGAGCTGGTGGATTTCTGGTACAACCACTTCAACGTCTTCCTGGACAAAGGCGCCGAGCGCATTCTGGTGCCTACGTATGAGCGCGAATCCATCCGCCCGCACGTGCTGGGCAAGTTCCGCGATCTGCTCGAAGCCACCGCCATCAGCCCCGCCATGCTGTTCTACCTCGACAACTGGCAGAGCGTCGCGCCGGAGGCTCCGCGCCCCAATCAGAAAGGCAAGCAGCGGCCCACGCGCGGCCTCAACGAGAATTACGCGCGCGAGCTGATGGAGCTGCACACGCTAGGCGTCGACGGCGGCTATACACAGAAGGACATCATCGAGGTCGCGCGTTGCTTTACCGGCTGGACCATCCGGCAGCCCAACCAGGGCGGCGGTTTCTACTTCAACGACCGCGTGCACGACAAAGGCGAGAAAGTCGTACTGGGCGTGACCATCCCGGCCGGTGGCGGCCAGGAAGACGGCGAGAAGGTGCTCGATATTCTCGCCGCGCATCCCTCCACCGCGCGCTTCATTTCGAGAAAACTAGCCCAGCGCTTCGTCGCCGACGACCCGCCGCCCGCGCTGCTCGACCATATGGCCAAGACGTTCACGGAAACCCAGGGCGACATCCGCGCAGTCCTGGAAACCATGCTCGACTCCAAGGAATTCCTCTCCGCCGGAGCGTTTCGCGCCAAAATGAAAACGCCTTTCGAGATGATCGTGAGCGCCGTGCGCGCCACCGGCGCCGAAGTGGATTACGCGACCCCGCTGGCGAATCAAATCGCCCAGCTAGGCGAGCCGCTGTACCGCAAGCTCGAACCGACCGGATACCCGAGCGCCAACGCCGAGTGGACCAATTCCGCGTCGCTGCTAGGCCGCATGAATTTCGCCCTGCAGTTGGCGCAGAACCGCGTGCCCGGCGTGAAGGTGGACACAGCCCAGTTTGGGGACAAGCTAGCGGCCAAGCCCGCGGGTAAACACGAGCCCAAGGTGGCCACTCCGGCAACGGTGGCACAAGGACTTTTGTTCAGCCCGCCCAGCCCGCAAACGCTGGACGCGATCCAGAAAGCGCTGGCTCTACAAGCCGGCAAAAAAGGCGGCCCGACGCCCGCGATGGTAGCCGGCCTAGTAATCGGCTCGCCGGAGTTTCAAAGGAGATGACTGTCATGTGGAGCACGCACTCGTGGAGCACGCACTCGTGCGTGCCACGTCGGCACTCGTGCCGACGCCCGGCGAGCGTGCGCAACACCGCCCAGCGTCGCGATGAGTCGCGACGTGGCACGCACAAGTGCATGCTCCACAGCTAACCAAAGGAGATACACCATGCCTAACCGCCGCACTTTTCTAAAAAACTCAGCCCTAGCCATGTTCGGCATCGGATCCGCCCCCGCGTGGCTCTCCCGAGCGCTGTACGCCGCGGACGCGCCCAGTCCGCGCAAGAAAATCCTGGTAGCGATCTTCCAGCGCGGCGCCGTAGACGGCTTGAACGTAGTGGTCCCCTTCGGCGAGCAACGCTACTACGACCTCCGCCCCAACCTGGCGATTCCGAAGCCCAACGGCACGCCCGAATCCGCAGTCGATCTGGATGGCTTCTTCGGCCTCCATCCCGCGTTAGCGACGCTCAAGCCGATCTACGACTCCGGCCGGCTAGCCATCATCGACGCCGCCGGTTCGCCCGACAACACCCGCTCGCACTTCGACGCGCAGGACTACATGGAATCCGGCACACCGGGGCTCAAGGCCACCACCGACGGCTGGCTGAATCGCGCCCTCCCCGCAGCGCCACCGAACCGCGACCGTAAAGGAGCGCCATCGCCAATCCGAGCCGTCAGCCTAGGCCCCGCGCTACCCCGCGCCCTCCGCGGACGCAACGATGCCGTAGCGATCAACAACCTGGGCGAATTCCAGGTCCGCGATCCCAAGGGCTCCGACGTCTTCGAGGCCATGTACGCCAACACCCGCGACCAGGTTCTGAACGGCACCGGCCGGGAAACGTTCGAAGCCGTCAAGCTGATTCAGTCCATCCAGAAGCAGCAGTACACGCCCGCCAACGGCGCGAAGTACCCCAACGGGCGCCTGGGACAGAGCCTGACCCAGATCGCCCGTCTGATCAAGTCCAACGTCGGACTGGAGGTCGCGTTCACCGACGTGGGCGGCTGGGACACCCACGTGAACCAGGTCGCCGCCAAATCCACCGCGGGCCAGCTCGCCAATCTGCTAGGCGAGTTCGGGCAATCGCTGGCCGCGTTCCACACCGACCTGGGCGACCGCATGCAAGACGTCGTCGTCGTAACCATGAGCGAATTCGGCCGCACCGCCAAGGAGAACGGCACCCGCGGCACCGACCACGGCCACGCCAACGTGATGTTCGCCATGGGCGGGCCCATCCGGGGCGGCAAAGTCTACGGCGACTGGCCCGGCCTGGAGCAGGAACAGCTCTACGAAGGCCGCGACCTGAATTTGACCACGGATTTCCGCGACGTGCTCGGCGAACTGGTCCAGCGCCATCTTGGGAACAGCAAACTGAGCGCCGTGTTCCCGGGCTACGAGCAGCCCAACTTTCGGCAGTTGATCGCCGGTTGATTACGCTCAGCGATTCTCACGGTACGCCTGCCCGTTTGCGCGCTCATCCGCCGCAACTAGAATTTGCATCAGATCTGCTCAGTTGAGGACGATGTATGTACTGTAGGTACAGGGTGAGGAGATTCGAGTGGGGCGAGGTCAAGAACGGTCGCAACACCGCGAAGCACGGTGTTGCCTTCGAGACGGCTCGACTGGCGTTGGAAGGTCCCTTCTGTGTGTCGTTCGTTGAAAGAATAGATGATGGCGAGCAGAGGTGGCACGCAATCGGCATGATTGACGACATCATCACGATTGTGGTGGTCCATACCTACAGGGTTTGAGGATTCAGATGAAGTAATGATGCGCCAAGCAGGTTGCGGGCGCCGTTTCTACGGCGCGACGGAGTTTACCGGGACCGCGATGTCGGCGGTCAGCGGCTGCGATCCGGCGCGGGCGCCGTTGGACTGGAGGACGTAGGCGGCGATGTCGAGCGCCGTCTCCGCAGTCGCGCCCTGGGGAGGAAAGCCGCCGAGGGTGGCTTCTTTGATGCGCTGGGAGAGGTCCTTGGTGGTGCGGGGGCCCCAGACGGCCATAAAGCTCGCGCCGACCAGCGGGGGAACGCGGCCTCCAGCGTCTTGCACGACTTTTTGCCAATCGGCGGGGAGGGTGGTGAGGGCGGGAAACTCGCCGGGATCGCCTTTGCGGCCGGTGAGCGAGGGGGTGTGGCATTTTCCGCAGGTTTCCTCGTAGGCGGCGCGGCCACCAGCGGCTTGTTGGGCGGTGAAGACGGCGGGCCGGTCGCCGGGCTGGGCGGCGAGTCGCGCGGTGAGGGTGACGACCCCGCAGGCGGCTAGGACGGCGGTAAGCGCGAGGTATTTGCTGGCCATGGCTCACTCAGGCTACTCGATTGGGGGGCGGGGACGCAAGCGAAAAGTCCAGTTTACACGTTTATTTTCTGCATCCTAGACCATCGGCATAGTGCGGTGGAGTCCTGAACGGCAGATGGGGAGCGAAAAATCTTGCGGAGGCCGTCTATTCTTGAAGAAAGCGGGCAAGCGCTGGCCGCGTTCCACACCGACCTGGGCGACCGCATGCAAGACGTCGTCGTCGTAACCATGAGCGAGTTCGGGCGCACCGCCAAGGAAAACGGCACCCGCGGCACCGACCATGGCCACGCCAACGTGATGTTCGCCATGGGCGGTCCCATCCGGGGCGGCAAAGTCTACGGCGCCTGGCCCGGCCTGGAGCAGGAACAGCTCTACGAAGGCCGCGACCTGAATCTGACCACGGACTTCCGCGACGTGCTCGGCGAGCTGGTCCAGCGCCATCTGGGCAACACCAAGCTGAGCGCCGTGTTCCCGGGTTATGATCAGCCCAAATTCCGCCACCTGCTGGCGGGCTGACCGGATCTGATCGCCAGCGCCGGCGCGGGGCCGCGCTGCACCTAACCTTTTTGCCTTAGGTCTCAACTCGTGTCCTGCCCTGATCGGTCGATACGAAGCTTAGAGATCAACTCGCGATGCTTTGGCTTTATCTACTTGCAGCCGTCACCGTACTGGCCATCGCTTTAAGGCGCGTGGTCCACCGGCAGAAACCGTTGGACGACCAGTTGTATTCCACTCGAGTGGCTGTCGATCACGTCCATAGCGGGGTGGCCTGGGTGCGCGCCGACGGCACCATTGGTTCCATGAATCTGGCCTTCGCCGCGATCCTGGGAATCAAACCTGGCGAGCTCGACGGGCACGACTGGCTGCTTCTGTTTCCCCAGCGGGAGCGAGCCAAGGTGCGCGAGGTGCGCAGCCAACTGGTGCTGCAGGGGATCGCCGCCTTCGATGTCCATATCGAACGGGCGAACGGTTCGCCGGCTTGGTTGAACATGGTCCTGGTGGCGGTGCACGACCACAAGACTCGCTTCGTGGGGCATCATTGCCTGGCCGAGGACCGCACGCGGGAAAAGCAGCTGGAAGAAAAAGTCCAGGAACTGACCGCGGCTCTGGGCCGCCTGAAGACCTTGGAAGCGCGATAGAGATGGTGGGGCAGGATGGCATCCTGCGGCGGGTTGTTAACCCGCCTGTCGATGGGCGGACCCACGTACAGGCCGATTGACAATCGGCCGCAGGTTGCCAACAGTTGGCAACCTGCCCCCACAAGAGGCGTTCCCAGGCCATGAACAGCCTCAATTGTTTCGCCACCTGATCCCCGCGGGATCCTGCGCAATGCCCCACTGGGCCTTACTCCTTTCCTCTAGGCCAGCTAAAGCGTTAACCTCATTCGGCCGATAGACAGCTTGGAGTTAAGTCCGGCGATGTTTTGGCTCTGCCTCCTTGCAGCAGTAACCGTCCTGGTCATCGCTCTGCGGCGCGTCCTGCGCCGGCAGAAGCCTCTCGACGACCAGCTATACTCCTCCAAAGTCGCCATCGATCATGTGCAGAGTGGGGTCGCCTGGGTGCGCGCCAATGGCACCATCGGTTCCATGAATCCGTCCTTGGCGGGGTCTTTGGGAATCGATCGCGGCGCGCTCGATGGGCAGGACTGGCTGTCGATGTTTCCCGAGCGGGAGCGAGACAATGTCAGCGGGGCGCACCGCCAAATGCTGCTGCTGGGAATCGCCTCGATGGACATTTTCGTGACACGCCCCGACGGCTCGCAAGTCTGGTTGAGCATGGCGATGGTGGCGGTGCACGACCACCGCGCCCGCTTCGTGGGCCATCATTGCCTGACCGTCGATCGCACCCGGGAAATAGAGCTCGAGGAACAAGTCAAAGAACTGACCGCGGCCCTGAGCGGGCAGGAAAATGACCGGCAGGGACCTGAGCAGCGGGAAACTAAGCGCCGCCAAGCCGCGGAAACACGATAGACTGGTCCAATCGCCAACGCCTCCACCGCGCGCGCCGCTGACGGGGACCTCCCGGCGCTCACCCGCCGTGCCGTCACCCTGCGGCTGATGCCGTACCTGTTCCTGCTGTACCTGATCGCCTACATCGACCGCATCAACATCGGCTTCGCCGGATTGCAAATGACCGGCGATCTGCATTTCTCCGACGCGGTCTTCGGCCTGGGCTCGGGCATCTTCTTCGCCGGCTACCTGCTGTTAGGCATCCCAGGCGCGATGCTGGTCGAAAAATGGAGCGCCCGCAAGGCGCTAGCCACCACCATGCTGGTATGGGGCTGCGTGGCTTCCTCCACCGGGCTGATCCACACCAAGCAAGAGTTCTACGTCATGCGCGTTCTGCTGGGCGTCACCGAGGCCGGATTCTTTCCCGGAGTCATCGCCTATCTGGGCCACTGGTATCGCGCCGAAGACCGGGCCAAGGCGGTGGCCATGTTCATGGCCGCGATTCCGGTCTCGCAGGTGGTGGCGGCGCCGCTTTCGGCCGCGTTGATGAGCGTCCACTGGGCCGGATTGGCCGGATGGCGCTGGCTGCTCATCTTAGAAGGCGCTCCGGCGGTGGTGTGCGGCGTTGTGAGCTTGTTCTACCTGACCGACCGTCCCTCGCAAGCCCGCTGGTTGAAACCGGAACAGCGCGACTGGCTGAATGCCGCGCTGGCGTCCGAACAGCAGGCCCGGTCGCAACGCGAAAGCGTTCGCTGGGTGGACGCCCTGCGGAATCGCGACGTGCTGCTGCTGGCGGTGGCCTATTTCGGCGGCACCGCCGGCAACTACGGCCTCAGTTTGTGGATGCCCAAGATGATTCAGAAGCTGGGTAGCTTGAGCGCGGTCCAGACCTCGCTATTGAGCGCCATCCCGGCGGCCTTTGCCGTGCCCGCGATGCTGGCCTGCGGGTGGCACTCCGACTCGACCGGCGAACGCCGCTGGCACGCCGCGTTGCCCCGCATCATCGCCGGAGTAGCCATGGCCGCTTTGGCTCTGGCGCTGGGTTCGGATAGCGTGCCGATTGCCCTGGTCCTATATGCGATCGCCACCGCTGGAGTAGTCGCGGCGTACCCGGCGCTATGGGCCATCCCGTCGGCATTCCTGGGCGAAGCCGCCGCCGCGGCCGGTATCGGACTCATCAATTCTTTCGGCAACCTGGGCGGATTCGCAGGACCGTATCTGATCGGCTGGTTCAGCTCGCGCACGGGAGGTTACTCGGGCGGCCAATGGTGCATGGCCGGGGCGCTGGCGCTGTCCGGGATCTTCGCCCTCTTGGTCCGGAAGCGCCGGGCGATCGCCTGACACCTAAGGATTTTGCAGCATGTAACCGCTTTAGGGCGCTCTTCGTCTATTGGATAGGTGCTTCAGCTGACAGGTATGCCCTCTCGCCGTGACCTGCGACACTCCACCGGTGGGAACCGCTCCATGACAGCCGGGAAGAGCAGCTATTGAAACCTCTCACGCTGCGATCCAAACTACCGTCGGCCTTTGTATTTACGCTCTTTGTGTGTGCGCTGGGGCGAGTAGCGTTGGCTCAAGAGCAGCCGCTCTTTCTCGACGCGCCCGCAGCCGCCGAGCCGCCGGACGCCGAAGCCACTGAAATCGCCGAGCCGGCCGTCTTGGAAACCCCGCAGCCGGCGTCAGATCCGGTATCCAATCCCGTGTCCAAGCGCCTGTTCGGTTTCATCCCCAATTACCGCGCCGACCAGACTCTGGGAAGCTATCAGCCCCTCACGCCGTCCCAAAAATTCCACATCGCGCGCAACGACAGCTTCGACTGGCCGAACTACTTCCTGCTGGCGGGTTATGCCTTCCAATCGCAGCTTGCCTCGGGCGGCTTCAGCCATAACGGCGGGGTCGCCGGATTCGCCAAGTTCTATGCCCGCGGGCTGGGGGACCAAATCATAGGCAATTATGTCACTGAAGCGATCCTGCCCACCCTGCTGCACGAGGACCCCCGGTTCTTCCGGCTGGGAAGCGGAACGTTTCTGCACCGGACGTTTTACGCCACCTCTCGCATCCTGGTTACTCGCAAGGACGACGGCCGCACGGGCTTCAACTTCTCCGAGATCGCCGGTAACGCCGGCGTCGTCGCCGCTACCGCGTTGTACTATCCCGACAGCCGGTCGGCTTCCGAGGGCGTCGAACGCTACGCCATGCAGCTAGGCAACGACGCGATCTCAAATCTCCTCACCGAATTCTGGCCCGATATCAAGCTCCACCTGCGCTTTCGACGTCACTTCTTCTTCATTCCGTAGCACTGAAAGCTAGACTTTCGGATCTCGCCAAGACGCTGAGATGCTAAGTATGAAACACAAAGTCTTAGGTTCTTTTGCGCCTCGGCGTCTTTGCGAGGAAATCTCCGATTTTTGGCTGCGAATTTGTGGCGGTCCCTACTCTCACGAGTGGGGCTGTCGCGCTAGACCATTTTCTGAGATAATATAGACCAGCTCTGGCGATCCGGCTGCAAGCAAGAGATGGCGAAGGCCTATTCTGACGATCTACGACGGAAGTTGTTGGAGGCGCATCAGCAGGGGGAAGAGAGCCTGGAAGAGT
>DATNJC010000020.1:0-33051 GCA_035604115.1 Bryobacteraceae bacterium
GTTCGCCCACAGGTATCCTTTCATGCCGGCCTCGTGGTTCAAGGCCAGATTCCCTCGCCATACCAGCCGGTCGAATCCCGTGATGACTCCGCTGATCTGATCGCTGTAGCGTGAGATAAACTCGTTCATGGCGTTTCCTTCTTTTCTCAGTGCCTGTTGTCTTCGAACAACGACATCGTACCGAGAAATAGGAAACGCCTCGTCTGTTTGGTTGCGGCTATGCTGCTCTGCGGGGCAGGATGGCATCCTGCGCGCCGGTTGCCAACCGGCGCCGGCCGGCTGGTGTCCACACCCGCCCAGGCAGGTTGCCAACCCGTTCAAGGCCGCCCAGTCCACTCACCAATCCAGTCCAAAAACTGCCGATACCACAACAAACTATTCTGCGGCTTCTGCACCCAATGCCCCTCATCCGGAAACAGCAGCAGCTTCGAAGGCACCTTCTGCATCTGCAAAGCAGTGAACAACTGCAACCCTTGTCCGACCGGCACCCGATAATCCTGCTCCCCATGAATCACCAGCGTCGGCGTCTTAAAATCCTTCACAAAATAACTCGGCGACCACCGCTCGTAAATCTCCGGGTTGTCCCAAGGCATCCCCTTGAACTCCCACTGGACAAACCACAGCTCTTCGGTCTCCCCAGCCATGCTGCGCAGATCGTACACGCCGGCGTGAGTGACCAGAGCCTTGAACCGGCTAGTGTGGCCCAGCAGCCAATCCGCCATGTAGCCCCCATAAGAACCTCCAGCCGCAGCCATGCGGTTCGCGTCCACGTACGGCAGCGTGGACACCTGATCCACCACCGCCATGATGTCGTCGAACACCTTGCCGCCCCAGTCGCCGTTGATGTCGTCGATAAACTTCTGCCCGTACCCCGTCGAGCCCCGCGGATTGGGCATCACCACCACATACCCCGCCCCCGCGAACACCTGAGCGTTCCAGCGGTACGTCCAACTCTCGCCCCAAGATCCCTCCGGCCCGCCGTGGAGCAGGAACAACACCGGATACCTGCCCTGCGGACTAAAGTTGGGCGGCTTCACCACGAAAGCATGCACGCGAGCCTTCTCCGCCCCTTCGGCGTAAATCTCTTCGAGCGGCGTCAGCGCCGAACGCGCCAGCAGCGAATCGTTCAAGTGCGTCAGCGCCACGCCCGTGCCGCCGCTGGAGGACACGCGAAACAATTCCGTGGGCCGCGACCCGCTCTGCTCGCTGTAGATCATGGTGCGCCCGTCCGAGGTGAACTGCACGTCGTCGAGGCTCGACGGTCCGGAGATGATAGTGCGCGACCCGCCCCCGGTCACCGGAATCATCTGCAGCCCCGTCCGCCCGCGGTCTTCCACGGTGAAGAACAGCCGCGTCGAATCGGGCGACCACGTGACGCTGCCCACCCATCGATCCAGGCTTTCCGTAAGGTTCGTCGTGCGCCCCGTCGCGCGTTCCAGCACCATCAGCCGCCAGCGGTCGCTCTCATAACCCGCCCGCGCCTGCGAGCGGAACGCGAGGTACTTTCCATCCGGCGAATACAGCGGCGCGTCATCGCCCCCGGCGCCCGTGGTGATCTTCTTCAAATCGCCGCCATCGATGGGCGCCACATAGATATCCGAGTTCGTACTTGTAGCCAAGTTCTCATCGACGTTCATCGTGATCGCCACCTCGGTGGAATCCGGCGCAATCGCGTAATCATCCGTACCGCCGAGAGAAAACGGAGGCGCCTGGCGCGGCCCCGGCGTCAGATCCCGCACGCCCTTGCCGTCCGTGCCCATCACCATCACATGCTGTCGCCGCTGGCTCTCCCACGCATTCCAATGCCGGTAGAGCAGGGAAGTGTACTGGCGCGCCTTGACCTTGTTCTTCGCGTCCTCGTCGAGCTTGCGCTGGTTGCAGACGTCGTCGTCACCGCACTCCAGATACACCTCCGACAGGAACACGATCTTTTTGCCGTCGGGCGAAATGGAAATCCCCGACGCTTCCGTGGAAAGGTGCGAGATCTGGCGCGCATTCCGTCCATCGATGTCCATAGCCCAGATCTGCGACGAACCGCTGCGATTCGAAACGAAGTAAATCGTGCGCGAGTCAGGCGCCCAGCGCGGACGTTCGTTAGTAGCGCCGTCGGTCAAAGATTGCGTCAGCGGCCGAGGCGCTCCGCCCGTAGCCGACACGATCCAGATTTGCGTGGGCTTGGTGTTCTTCTCGATGTCCGGCGTCTGGACGGTAAACGCCACCTGCCTGCCATCGGGAGAAAGCGCGGGCTCGCCAATCCGCTGGAGTTGCAACAGCGTGTCCACAGTGAACGGCTGCTTCTGTGCAAACACTGCCGGCAGGCCCATTGCAGCAACCCACGCGACGACAGTAAGGGAACGCGCCATGAACCCATTTTACGCGCTCCAGCCGCCCCCCGCCGTGGAGCACGCACTTTTGCGTGCCACGTCGGCACTCGTGCCGACGCTTGGCAGGTTTGAGCAGCTCCGCGGCGTCGCGATGAGTCGCGACGTGGCGCGTCGCGGCGCTGTCAGCGGCACCAACGCGACGGAGCTATAACCCCTCCGTGAGAGCGGGGATTCAGTCATCAGAGTACTGATAACAATCCCGGAGAGTACATTCACCACCGAGGTCTGTTTCGCCCGCGCAGACCCGCGCCCCGGCGGGGACAACATTGAGGATGCGCGCCCCCCAGTCACAACCGAATTACTCCCCTATTCCCAACACATTTCCCCCCAAATCCCCCGCAATATTAGACTCCCCGGCGTACTCTAAAGCGGAGGCAACCATGCCCAGCAAAAGTCAATCCGCAGCATCCCGCCAGAACGGCGCCAAATCCCACGGACCTGTCACGCCCGAGGGCCAAGCCCAATCGTCCCAAAACGCCCTGCGTCACGGGCTCACCGCGTCAGTCGTCGTACTGCCCCACGAGAACCCAGCCGAGTTCGAGCAACTCCTCAACAACTACCTCCAGGACTTCCACCCCTCCACCCAGTCCCAGCTCGACCTGGTGGAAACGCTAGCCGCCGCCCGCTGGCGCATGAATCGCCTGGTGTCGCTCGAAACCCGCCTGTTCGAACAAGAGATGTCCCGCCACGACGAGACCATCGAAAAAGAATTCACCGGCCTCGACGACGCCGGCAAGCTGGCCTGGACCGTTAACAAAATGTGCAACACCAGCACGACCTTGGCCCTGCTGCAACGCTACGAAGGCCAGCTAAACCGCACCTACGACCGCGCCTTCAGGCAGCTGAGAAGTCTCCAGTCCGCCCGCCAAGCCGCCCTCCCCCCGCCCGCGACCGCACCGGCGCTCGTAAACCCCACCACCCCAAGCCACTTACCAGAATTACGAAACGAACCCGCCAAACCCGCGTTTTCGCCTTTCCATCCCCATCCCACAACCCCTTCAGCCCCCACCCAGCCCGAAGAAGGAGACGAGATTCTAGCCGCCTAGCCCCACCACCCCACACGAGAACTCCGCCCCACACGTTCAGTGTCTCGACCCGGTGCCGCCTCCCCAAAAAAATCGCTTGACAGTACGTATCAGTTCGTACTAAAAGATTAGTATGCGCAAGGGATTCACCCTCACCGGCCAGGAGCTGGAAATCATGAAAGTGGTCTGGCAGCTCAAGACCGCCACCGTCCGCCAGGTCTACGAAACCCTGCTCCGCCATCGCAAGATCGCCTACACCACCGTGATGACCATGATGAACATCCTGGAGCAGAAGGGCTTCCTCAAGAAGAAGGCCGCCGAACGCGCGTTCGTCTACGCGCCCAGCCGCCCCGAGCGCCAGGTGATCCGCGCCATGGTGCGCGAGTTCGTCGACCGGGTCTTCAACGGCGCCGCCGAGCCGCTGCTGGTGCACCTGGTGGAGGATGAGCAGCTCACCGCCGAGGATCTGGAAGAACTGCGCCGAAGCATCCGCCCAACGGGAGGCAAGAAACTCCAATGACACCCGCTCTGCTCGCGTCCAATCTGTGGTCCTGGAGTCTGGAAATCGCAGTTTTGGTGGCAGCCGCCGCGCTGGTGTCGCGTCTGCTGGCGCACCCGGAATCGCGCCTGCGTTTCTGGCAAGGCGTCATCGTGGTCGCGGTCCTGTTGCCTCTCGCCGCCCCGTGGAAACAGCCTGCACCGATCGCGCGCGTAGCGGACGGGGCGGTTTCGATCGCCACCCTGTCTTCCGATGATGTCTCCGAAGCGCGCCCGCCCTTGATGGGCAGCCGGCACGCGCTGGAGCTAGTGGCCGCCGGCGCGGTTCTCCGGCTGCTGTGGCTCGGCATCGGCTGCTATCGCCTAAGGCTGCTTCGCCGGCTCTCGACGCCGCTGGCCTCAGCGCCATTGGACGCCTCGCGCTTCGGCGCCGCCCGCGCGCGATGGTTCGAATCGGGCTCGATCACCGGGCCCGTCACCTTCGGCTGGCTGCGCCCGTCGATCTTGCTGCCCCAGCGTGTCCAGGAACTGCCCGGTCACTTGCGAGCCGCCATCGCCTGCCACGAATTGGTGCACGTCCGCCGCCGCGACTGGCTCTTCGTGATCGCCGAGGAAGTGCTCCGCAGCCTGCTCTGGTTTCATCCCGCCATCTGGTACGCGCTGGGTCAAGTTCAGTTGGCGCGCGAGCATGCCGTCGACCGCGAAACCGTCGCGCTCACCCACGACCGTGACGGATACCTAGACGCGCTGCTCGCCGTCGCAGCCCACAAGCTTCAGCCGGACGTAGCTCCGGCGCCGCTGTTTTTGAAGAAACGCCAGCTCGCGTCGCGACTGGCCGCCCTCGTGAAGGATGGTGTCAAGGAGACCAATATGTCCGCCTCTCGTCTGTTCGCCCGTGTCTTCGCCGCGATCTCGGCCGCCTGCGCGGCCGCCGTCCTGGCCGTATGGATGTTCCCGTTACAGAGTCCCGCGCAAGTGCTCGCCGACGATCCCGGCGTCACAGTGGATGCCGGCGCGAAGCTCCTGCACCGCGCGCCGGTGCGCTATCCCGCGGGAGTGAACGCCGCGGGGACAGTGCTGGTTGAGGCCTCGTTGAACACCAAGGGCGAAGTAATCGACGTGCGCGCCTTGAGCGGTCCGGACGAACTGCGCAAGCCGGTGCTGGCGAGCGTGCTGGACTGGCACTATTCGGCGGATGTCGCGCCGCCGCCCACCGTGCGGATCGCTGTGAAATTCGATCGCGCCCCCAGCGGCGCACCAGCCCCGTTCGTGCCACCACAGTTTCCGCAAGTGAAAGGCGGCCTGCCTTCAGAAGCGGCGCACTGGACCGGCACGATCTCCGACATTCGCTTCACCGGCCTGAGCTCCGAATTGCAGCAGCAAGTGGAGAGCCGCATACCGGTGCACAAGGGAGACGCTTACACGCAGTACACGTTCCCCTCAACAGTAGCGGCTTTGAATGCGGTGGATCACCACCTGAATTTGACAGTTCAGATAGATCGCGACGGCGGGCCCGTGATCCTAGTAATCGCGCTGGCGGCCGCACAGCCAGCCGCTCCTCCGCCTCCCCCTCCCGCAGCCACGCCGGCCGATGCATCGACCCCGCCGCAGCGCATCCGCGTCGGCGGCAATGTCCAGTCCCAGAACCTGATCACCAAGGTGACGCCGAACTATCCGCCGCTCGCGAAACAGGGGCGGATCACCGGCACCGTCAGCCTGTCGGTGACCATTACCAAAGAAGGCACGGTCGACAACATCGACCTCATCAGCGGCCATCCTTTGCTGGTCCCATCCGCGATTGAGGCAGTCAGGCAGTGGGTCTACCGGCCGACTCTGCTCAACGGAAACCCGGTGGAAGTCCTCACCCAGGTGGACGTCAACTACACGCTCGCCCAATGAAGACACTCCTGCTGGCCGCGGCCGCGATCGAACTAGCGACCGCGCCCGGACTGCGCGCCCAAACCGCGCCCCGCCCGGAATTCGAAGTCGCGACGGTCAAGTCGTCGCCGCCGCCGTCCGATCCGACTCGAATGTCCATTAACATCGGTACGGCGCGCAATGGGAAGGTCGCATTGACCAACGCCTCCTTGAGCGACTGCCTCAAGTTCGCCTATGGGATCGTTTCCGACGATCTGCTATCGGGCCCGGATTGGATGAGGACCTACGGCGTGCGTTACGACGTGGTTGCGCAGGCTCCGGTCGATACCCCGCGCGACCGACTCTTGCTGATGCTCCAGACGCTGCTTGAGGATCGATTGAAACTGGCGATGCATCACGAGCAGCGGCAACTCCGCTACCTGGCGCTGGAAGTGGGAAAGAACGGGCCCAAAATCCGCAAGGCGCAGGTCGACATTTCCAGTTCAACGTCTCAGCCCCAGCTGCCCGGCCGCATCGCCGGGATCATGCCCCTGAGCACCGTCGCGACCCTGCTCTCGCGCTTCGAACGCGAAACGGTTGTGGACCTGACAGGACTCATGGGGCCATATGAGATAGCGCTCGAATGGATGCCCGAGGACCGCCGCGCCATTTCCGGCGACGTTACGGCAGCAACGGCCCCGGCAGCCGACGGTGCGTCAGGCGCTTCGCTGTTCACCGCCGTTCAAGAACAACTCGGCCTGAAGCTGGAATCGCGCAAAGGCCCGCTGGATGTCCTCGTAGTCGACCACGCGGAGAAGGCGCCCACCGAGAATTAGGCCGGCGGTTTATCCTGTAGTGGATGCTTAGCGCGTTCGGAGAAACCACCGGATGAAGGTTTCCATTCTCATCCCGGTGTACAACGAGTTCCTGACCTTGCCCCTGGTCATCGAACGCGTGGTGGCCGCGCCGCTGCCCGCCGGCTGCGAGAAGGAAATCGTGCTGATCGACGATGGCTCGACGGACGGAACCACCGACCTTGTCGAGCGCTACCGCAACTCGCCGCTGATGCGGGTGCATCAGTCCGTCGTGAACTTCGGCAAAGGCGCGGCTTTGCGTGTCGGCATCGCCAAAGCCACCGGCGACATCGTGATGGTGCAGGATGGCGACCTGGAGTACGATCCCCGCGACTACACTAAGATCCTTCAGCCCATTGTCGACGGGCGCTCCGAAGTGGTGTACGGCTCGCGCTTCGTGAACGGAGTCCACGGCATGAAGCGCCGCAACTGGATCGCCAACAAGATCCTGACCCTCGCGGCCAACGTGCTCTTCCGCGCGCGGATCACCGACGAGGCCACGGCCTACAAGGCCTTCACGCGCCGCGCCCTGGAGTCCGTCGATCTGAAGTGCGTGCGCTTCGAGTTCTGCCCCGAAGTGACGGCCAAGCTGCGGCGCCTGGGCTACGCCATCGCCGAGGTGCCCATCTCCTACAACCCGCGCGGAATTCTCGAAGGCAAGAAAATCCGCTGGCAGGATGGCGTCGAGGCCCTGTGGACGCTGATCAAGTATCGCTTCAAGAGCGTGCATACCTTCGACCGCCGCCACGTCCCGATACGCCAGCGCGCCGCCAGCGCCGGCTTGAACTGACCGGTGCCTCAACCCACCAAGCCCCTCACGGTCCGCCAGTTCTTCGGCAAGACCGGCTTGCTCTCGCAGTGGCACGCCAACTACGAATACCGTGCCGGGCAACTGGAGATGGCCGAGGCGGTCGAGCAGGCGCTCACCGAAAAGAAACACCTGATCGTCGAGGCCGGCACCGGCACCGGCAAAACTCTAGCCTACCTGGTCCCGGCGATTCTCTCGGGCAAGCGCGTGGTGATCTCCACCGGCACAAAGAATCTGCAGGAGCAACTGTTCTTCAAGGACGTTCCGTTTCTCGAAAAGCATCTGGGCGTGCCGCTGCGGGTGTGCTACATGAAGGGCCGCGCCAACTATGCCTGCCGCCAGAAAATCTACGATGCCGAGAAGGAGCCGGTCCTGCAGGGCCTGGAGGAAGTCGCCGACTTCGAGGTAATCCGCCGGTGGGAACACACCACGCAAACCGGCGACCGCGCCGAGATCAAGACGCTTCCCGAGCACAGCTCCGTGTGGGCCAAACTCGACGCGCGCTCCGATCTGTGCTCGGGCCAGAAGTGCCCTCAGTTCGAGCGCTGCTTCATCACCTTGATGCATCAGAAGGCGCAGGAGAGCGACATCGTCATCGTCAACCACCACCTGTTCTTCGCCGATCTGGCGGTGAAGGGCGACGAGCGGGGCGCGATCATTCCCGATTATGGCGCCGTGATCTTCGATGAAGCGCACGAGGTCGAGGACGTCGCCGGCCAGTATTTCGGCGTGTCCATTTCCAGCCAGCAAATCGAGGAGCTGGTGCGCGATACCTCGGCACTGGCGCGCCGTAAGGAGTTCGGCAGCCAGGAGCTGGATCGAACCCTGATGATGCTCAGCGACCGCGCCGCGCATTTCTTCATGCTGTTCAACGCCGCCGACGGCCGCACCGGATTCCGCGCGCACGAAGCGTTCTTGGAAAAGAACGAGGAGCCCTATCGCGACGTGCTGCACGCACTGGAGCTGGCGGCGCTGCAATTGGAATTGCTCCGGGCCGCGCCCGATGAGGCCATCCCTCTGGTCACTCGCGCCCGCGACATGATGCGGCGTCTGGAATTCTGGATGGAGAGTGGCGACAAGTCCTACGTGTATTGGATCGAGTGCCGCGGCCGGCGCACCTTCCTGCAGGCCACGCCCATCGATGTGTCGCAAGTGCTCGACAAGCGTCTGTTCGACGCCATCGACACGGTGGTGCTGACCTCGGCGACGCTGGCCGTAGCGGGCGGTTTCGAATACACGCAGCAGCGCTTGGGCTTGCGTCACGCGCGCACGCTGATCGTGCCGAGTCACTTCGACTACTCGAAACAGGCGCTGTTATACGTCCCGCAATCGCTGCCCGATCCGCGCAGCCCCGCGTTCGTGCAAGCCGCTGCGCGCGAGATCATCGAGCTGCTGCTCCACAGCCGCGGACGGGCGTTCGTGCTGTTCACCAGCTATCAGCAGATGCGCCAGGTGTACGATCGCGTGTCGCTCGAAGTCCCGTACCAGACGCTGTTGCAAGGTACCGGCCCGCGCAGCGCGCTGCTCGAAGAATTCCGGTCCACGCGCAACGCCGTGTTGTTCGCCACGTCGTCGTTCTGGCAAGGCGTGGACGTGCCGGGCGAACAGTTGAGCTGCGTTATCATAGATAAGTTGCCGTTCGCCGTGCCCAGCGATCCGGTGGTGGAGGCGCGCATCGCGGCTATCCGCAGCGATGGGGGCGAGCCCTTCAGCGAGTATCAGGTCCCGCAAGCCGCGATCGCGCTGAAGCAGGGCTTCGGGCGGTTGATCCGCAGCCGCTCGGACCGCGGCGTGCTGGTGTTGTTGGACAATCGAATTTCCAAGACGCGTTACGGCCAGATATTTTTCGATAGCCTGCCGCCCTACCGGTTTACGACGCGGCGGGAAGACGTGGAGAAGTTTTTCGGGTAGCACAGGCTTAGCCTGTGGGCGGGAGTGGAATATGTTTGAAGTATCCGTGGAACAAACCTTCGCGGCGGGACACGCGCTGCGCGACTACAAAGGCAAGTGCGAAAACGTGCACGGCCACAATTTCAAAGTCCAGGTGACCATCGAAGGCGAGCGTTTGGATGGGACTGGGATGCTGGTGGATTTTATCGACGTGAAAGACAAGATGCGCGAAGTGATCGCCAAACTGGATCACCAGTTCCTGAACGAGGTGCCGCCCTTCGACGTCCAGAACCCGTCGGCCGAAAACATCGCAGTGTACTTCTGCGGGGAGCTAACTGAGGGCTTACGCGATACTCCCGTGCCCGTGCGTATCCGCGAGGTCAAGGTGTGGGAGACGGAGATCCAGAGCGCGACTTACCGGCCGTAGCGCCTGCTACGAGAGTTTGGCGAGTACTTCACTAAACAGCCGCTCGCAATTAGGCGCGGCCTGCCTGACTTTGGCGGGATCGAGACGCTCCAGGATGTGCGGACCGTGTTTTGTCTTGTGATACGGACCCTTCTGAGTGTGCCTGGTCGCATCTCTCAGGCGGCCCATCACGTCGGCCTTCGGAATCTCTTCAACTCGCGAATTGTAGGTTCGCGCGAACGGAATGCGGTAGTAGTCCTCCAGAGCCTCGGGATCGGCAAGAAACCAAGCCTCCATGAGCTCGACCATCCAGAACTCAGAGTCCTTAGGAGGATTTGGGACTTCCACGCCGTCGCTGTCCCGCAGCAGGATGTTGAGCGCGTCTGGATGCTTCTTCAACGCAAGCTGGTAATCCTCAGTTGCGGTAGCGCCGCAGGGCCGGAGGTGAAATTTGATTCGCTTGTCGCGGGCCCGTTCGACGATCTCACTTAGAAACCAGTGAAAGCCTTCGCGCAGCGCATTAGCGCCTTCGACGTAAAGCCAGATTTCGGTCACCACCGATTGCCGCCGATTTCGCCTTTTTGCCATAGCTCGCCGAGCGAGTAGCGCTCCAACCATGCATCGAGATCGGCGCTTTGTAGCCGTCGGAATTCAGTGAACCCGTCGAAATCTCGCTCGCACACCACAACTGATTCGGGTTGATCGGAGAGCGCGTCGACGAGCGCGGGGGAGTGCGTGGTCACGATGAGTTGCGTTCTGGAGGAAGCTTCGACGAGCAGGTCTGCAATCATCCGAATAGCGTCTGGGTGCATGCCCATTTCTGGTTCCTCAATGCAGACGAGCGGTGGCGGGGTCGGACAGAGTAACGCTGCGAGAAGGCAAAGTAAGCGTAGTGTGCCATCCGAGAGACTGGCCGCGGCGAAAGCTTCGGCGACGCCTTCTTCGCGGACGTACAATTGCGTGATTCCGCCCCTGGTTGCCGGGACCACATCAGTCAAGAAGTCGCAAAATCGGTGCAGGACTTCATTCACACGCTTCAGGCTGCTCTGAAGGTTGAGTTCGTTCAGTACTAAGGCAAGATTGCTTCCGTCCTCTGACAAGAATTCCGCAAGCGCGCTAGCGTTGATCCCTAGCCGAGCCTGCGTGCCGGGACCGGTTTTGAATTCACGGTAAAGGCGGATACCATCGAGCAAGCCTGCAAGCGCTGCGATCGGCCGGCCCGGAATTCGAACTTGTGTCAGAACGGACTGCTGGGACGAGAGAAGCAGCGCAGCTAGCTTGGCCTCATTCTCCAGATATTCGTGCAGATTGAAGGTCTCGCGGACACGCGTTCTCTCGGCGAGATCCGCATCGGGATTATTTCCCGGAATATTCAGCTTGCCGAAGTCTCGGCGGAAGACCCCCGGTGCAAATTCTTCCACGATCTCGTACGTTTGGACCGTCACCTTAAAAGCCATCGTGTACGAAGCGAAGCCTTCAAGCTGCGAGAGTGTGATTCTTGCAATTCCATTGGTCTTCCGATTGATCCACGCCGCTGGACCTCCACCGTCAGAGATTTCCTTTTGCATGTCGCGCGGCAACGACTTGACCAAGCCGAGTGCGCGGATGAGGTTTGATTTGCCCGAGGCATTCGCGCCGATCAGGACGTTGAGGGGGCGGAGTTCGAGCTCGGCATCCTTGAACGACAGGATGTTTTCCAGCTTGATTTTACCGAGGAACATTTTTACGGAGGCGCAGGGCCTACCGCTATTCTAGTGGACTCCGCTCCGTAGGCCGAGGGCATGGGTCGAGCGGCTAAGTCAGCGTCCGAAATACGTGGCGTTCTTCTGCGCGTAGTCGGACCACTTGGCCGGCAGATCATCCAGCGCGAAGATGGCCGACACCGGGCAGACCGGGACGCACGCGCCGCAATCGATGCATTCCACCGGGTCGATGTACAACATCGTCTCGGCCTCGAATTTCTCCGAGTCCTTCTTGGGGTGGATGCAGTCGACTGGGCACGCGTCGACGCAGGCCGTATCCTTGACGCCCACACAGGGTTCCGCGATTACATAAGCCATAAGTGAAGATCCAAATGAGCTAGCGCTAGAGCCGGTCCAGCGAAGGGGTAACTCTTACGATAACATGGGCTGTCCGCTGCGGCAATTACTGGGCCGCGGCATTACCGGCCCCAGCACTACTGGGCCGCAATCAGAGAGGCCAAGTACGCCACCACGTCCGACAACTCCTGCGAGCTGAGCTTTCCCTTATAACTCGGCATCGTCGAGTTTTTCAAAATCGCGAACTCCTTGAGCGACGACCTTTGCAACGCCCGCAATTGTTCTTTGCTATCGATCAGCTCGACTGTAAAGGTATCCCAGTTCAGCAGCCGTCCCGTTACCACTGTGCCGTCTTTCATCACCGCGCGCACGCTCTGATGGTCTTCGGTGACTTCGGCATCCGGGTCCAGGATCGACTTCTCGATCTCCGCCGACCTGCGCAGGGAGCCGATGTCGTTCAGGTCCGGGGCCACGCGCGACCCGACGCCCCTCGCGCGATGGCAACTAGTGCACGCGCCCTTGCCTTCGAACACCACTTTCCCGCGAGCGGCGTCGCCGGGAGGCGCGGCGCTCTTGGCCGCGTCGGCCGCCAGCGACCGCAGGTACGCCACGATGCTCGCGGCTTGTTCGTTGGTGAAATTGCCGGGAGGCATCGCAGTTCCCGCGATCCCGGTGCGGATGATCTGGATCAGTTCCTGGTCGGTCGAGGCTCGCTTGAACTTGTTGTGTCCCAGATCCACGCCCGGCACCAAGTTTCCATCCGGACCGTGGCATCCGGAACAAGTCGTGCGATAGAAGCGCGCGCCGCCCTCCACTTCCGTGGGATCGACTTCGTGCTGCGCCCACGCCGCCACTGCGCTCGCGAGCAAGATCAGACCGGCGAGATTTATTCGGTGGAACATCGTCTTTGTCTTAACAAGGTCATGCTATCAAACCCGAAGCTGATATCCAGCCGCTTGTATCCCCTCGATGATGCGGCTGCGCACCGCGCCCACTTCTTCGGCGGCGAGTGTCCGGTCCGGCGCGCCGACTGTCAGGCGGTAGGACACGCTACGATTTCCATCCGGCAGAGCGAACTCCCGCAGAAATTCGATCGAGAGCAGCGCCTCGCCCGCCAGCGCCTCCAGCGCCGATTGCACGTCGCCGATTAGCACCCGCGGCCCCGCAACCACCGACAGATCGAACGCGCTCTCCGGGAAGCGCCGCAACGGGCGATAGCGCGCCGCTTCGGGCTCGAGCTTCTGAACCACGGCCAGATCCAGGTCGAGCACCGCTGCGCGCCCGGCCTCCACCATCTTTGGATGGAGCTCGAACAGACGGCCAACCGGCGTGTCTCCATGCAGCAGGTTGGCCGCACGCTGCGGATGCTCGTAGTGCCGAATGTCCGTGGCGGGGCGAACCTTCACTCCGGGGAGCAGGCATTCAGCCAGGCGCTTCAGTTCGAACAATCCTGCGGCGCCATCGTCTTTGGCGTAGATGGCTGCGGCGAAGTGCGGGACTTCCCCGTCCGGGTGAATCTGGTTGCCGATCTCGAACAGCCGGAAGGAGTCGAAGTGCCGCGCGTTATCGGTAACGTTTTTCCAAATCCCCGGCAGCAGACTGGAGCGCAGCAAGTTCTGATCGGCGGCGATTGGGTTCAGTACTTCCACGTGCGCCGCCAGGTCCAGTGCGAACACGCGCACCATCTCCTCGCTCACGAAGGAATAATTGAACACTTCGGTGAAACCTTGCGCCGCAGCCATTTCGCTCACGCGATGATGGAACTCGCGTTCCGCGTTGTGATACGGCACATGCGCCGGAGTCAGCGGGGCCGTGGGCGTGATCGACGCATATCCCACCATGCGTCCGACCTCTTCCACCAGATCGTCCTTGATGCCGACATCTTTCGTCGCACGCCAACTTGGCACGGTCACCGAGAATGTGCGCGGCTCGATTTCTTCTACATGGAATTCGAGCGCTTCCAGAATCCGCTTCACTTCAGCCGCCGGAACGGCACGGCCCAGCTTGCGATCCAGCCAGTCCAGCGGCAGCCGGATGGGCGCGGCGGCCGCGCGCAGACGTTTCGCGTCGGCGAGGCCGCCCACCAGCCGGATGCCCGGCGAAACCTGTTGCAGCAATTCGTAGGCGCGCTCCAGGCCCCGCACGGTGTTGACCGGGTCCTGTGCTTTTTCAAACCGCATGGACGCGTCGGTGCGCAGCTTCTGCCGCGAGGAAGTCTTGCGGATGCAGGACGCGTTGAAATTCGCGCTTTCGAGCACGATGCGCGTGGTCGCATCGGAAATCGCACTGCCCGCGCCGCCGATCACGCCTGCCAGACCGATCGCTCCGTCCGCATCCGCGATCACCAGGTCGGCCGCATCGAGCGTATAGCTTTCGCCATTCAGCGCCGCGAACGATTCCCCCGCGCGCGCCGGCCGCACGCGGATCTCATCCCCGTGCAGTTTGGCCGAGTCGAACGCGTGCATGGGTTGTGCGATTTCCGCCATCACGAAATTGGTCACGTCGACGACGTTGTTGATCGGATTCAGCCCCACGGCTTCCAAACGATTTTGCAGCCAATCGGGCGATGGCTGCACCTTCACGTTCGAAAACACCAGCGCCGAATACCGGGGGCACAGAAAGTGATCGTCTACGATCACACGCACCGCCGAAGGTTGCGACGGGAACTTCACCGGCTTCACCGGGTCGAGCAGTTTATGGCTGAGTATGGCGGCCACCTCGCGCGCCATGCCGTGATGGCCCCACAGGTCGGGGCGGTGCGTCAAGGACTTGTTGTCTACTTCGATGACGTGATCGTCGCCGTGCGCTTCAACGCCCTCGCACTCGGCGGTTTTGATCGTGATCCAGCGCTCCAGCTCGGTGGGCGCGGTCTCCAGCCCCTGGACCATTTCGCGCAGCCAATTGTAGGAGAATTTCATCTAGCTAAAACTGCTTCAAGAACCGCAAATCACCGCTCGAAAACAGCCGGATATTATCGATGCCGTAACGCATCATCGCTAGACGCGTCAGGCCCAGGCCGAAAGCGAAGCCGTTCCATTCCTCGGGATCCGCGCCGCCAGCCCGCAGCACCGCCGGATTCACCAACCCACAGGGCAGCAGCTCGACCCAGCCGGATCGCTTGCAGACCGGGCAGCCCGCGCCGCCGCAGATCAGGCACTGAATGTCCAGTTCGAATCCCGGCTCGACGAACGGGAAGAAACCGGGACGCAGGCGCACGGTCACGTCGCGTTGGAAAATCGCCGACAGCAGCGTCTTCATGAAGTAAATCAGGTGTGCGACGGAAACATCGCGGTCCACCATCATGCCCTCGAGCTGATAAAACGTGTGTTCGTGGGACGCGTCCACTTCTTCGTTGCGAAACACCCGGCCCGGCGCGATCATGCGAAGCGGCGGCCCGAGTTTTTCGAGCGCGCGGATCTGCACCGGCGACGTGTGCGTGCGCAGGAGGCGCCCGTCCTTTAGCCAGAACGTGTCCTGCATGTCGCGCGCCGGATGGTCGGGAGGAATATTCAGCGCGTCGAAGTTGTAATGCTCGGTTTCGACTTCGGGACCATCCATCACGGCGAACCCTAGTGAAACGAACAGGTCCTCGATCTCCTGCTGCACTTGCGTGACCGGATGCAGGCTGCCCGGCCGCGCGCCCGGCGCGGGAGCGGTGAGATCGATCCACTCGGACTCCAGACGCGCCTCCAAGGCGATCGAATCCAGGGCTGCCTTGCGAGCTTCCAACCGCGTTTCGAGTTCTTCCTTCACCGCGTTCAGCAGTTTGCCGGTCTGCGCGCGCTCTTCCGGCGACAGCTTTCCGAACGACTTGCTGACCTCCGCGAGCTTGCCTTTGCGCCCCAGCGCCTCCACGCGCACGGCCTCGACGGCTTCTAGCGTCGCCGCCGATTCGAGCGCCTTCAGCGCGGCATCGCGCAACTCCGAAATGGTTTGATCCAGTGCCGTCACACCGCAGCTCCGCGGGTTTCGAGAAACTCCACCATGGCCTGATGCCCGCCGGTGAGCGCCAGATCGATGGGCCGCTGCTGATTGTCGGCCCGCGCCGCGACGTCAGCCCCGCCTTCGACCAGCGCTCGCGCCATTTCTACGTCGCCGGTTTGCGCCGCGGCATGCAGCGGAGTCCATCCTCCGTGCTGTCTCGAGTCGGCCTTCGCGCCGCGCTCCAGCAGCAGCTTCACCAGGGCCACATGCTTTCCGGCCGCAGCCGCATGCAGCGGGGTGTTCTGCATCGCGTTAGT
Source organism: Bryobacteraceae bacterium (assembly GCA_035604115.1). Taxonomy (GTDB): domain Bacteria; phylum Acidobacteriota; class Terriglobia; order Bryobacterales; family Bryobacteraceae; genus Palsa-187. The sequence continues at coordinate 16,003 of DATNJC010000020.1, forward strand.
GGACCGCGCTGCGGTCTGCGCTCCTTTGTTCAGCAGCAGCCGGGCGGCCTCTTCCTTGCCGAAAAACGCAGCCAAGTGGAGCGGCGTCCAGCCATCCTCGCTCACCGCGGAGACCAGCGACCGGTCGCCGGCGATCATGGTCTCAAGACGATCCGACTGGCCCAGAATCGACGCGGCGAAGACGGCCAACGACGGGTTCGCGTCCACCAGCGCCTGGACTTTGGACAGATCTCCGGCCCGGACGGCTTCGAAAAGTTCTTTCATGGTTGGGCCAAACTCAGCCGGGCCTCGCCGGTCACGCCGCGGGCTGAAAGACTTCCTCAGCTTTGGCCATCTCCCAGGCGAGGTGATTGATATAGAATAGCAGCGCCGCCGGCGGGAACGTGGCATGGAACTTCTCCCACACCCGCTCGCGCCAACCTTCGGTCAGGTGGCTGGTGACATCGGCATCCTTGGCGAAGAAACCGTCCTCATGCGGGATTTCCAGGAAGTCCAGCACCGCGCGAATCATATCCAGATGCGAGACCAAAATCGTCTGGGCCACATCGGTGGCGAACTCTTCGTCGCGCTCCTGGAGGCGGGCCCAGATTCGCGGCGCGGCTTTACGTAGCGTCTCGGAGTTCAGCTTGGTCAGATGCAGCCGCGTCTTGACGCGGTCGAAGATCTGGTAGGTCTTGAGCCGGCCGATCGAGACCGCCCGCATCAATTGCTGAAAAGTGTCCTCGCCGAGCCCTAGAAAGATATCGGAAAGCTGCATCAGAGATATTGTAACGGCTCGCTGTTACAATGGTTCACTTGGGCCTGCGCGCGCCGATCTCGCGCCCTGGCAAGAAACCACCACCCCAGAAAACCATGTCCAACGTGATCGTCCTCGGCGCTCAATGGGGCGACGAAGGCAAAGGCAAAGTCGTGGATCTGCTCGCGGAGCGCTTCGATATCGTCGCCCGCTACCAGGGCGGCCACAACGCCGGGCACACCGTCTACATCGGCGAAAAGAAATTCGTTCTGAAGCTGATTCCCTCGGGCATTCTGCGCCCGGGCGTGCTGGCGGTGATCGGCAACGGCGTGGTGGTGGACCTGGCCGCACTGGCCGAGGAGATGGCGTCGCTCGAAGCCGCGGGACTCGACGTCACCTCGCATCTGCGCATCAGCAACCGCGCGCACGTGATCTTTCCGTTCCACCGGTTGGTCGAAAAGATGTCGGAAGCGCGCGAGAATCGTATCCCGATCGGCACCACCGCGCGCGGCATCGGGCCCTGCTACGAAGACAAAATCGGCCGCCGTGGGATTCGCATCGCGGACTTGTACGACGCCGAATCCTTCCACACGCTCTACGACACGCTGGCCGAGGACAAAGAGACCCTGGCCGCGACCTTCAGTCTGACCGGCGCTATCGATTACGCCGACATTCGCCACTTGACGGAAACGATGGCGGAGCGCATCCGGCCGCTGGTTTGCGACACCGCCGTTCTGCTGGCCGAGGCGCGCGCCCAAGGCAAGCGTATCCTGTTTGAAGGCGCGCAAGGGACCATGCTCGATATCGACCATGGCACCTATCCTTTTGTTACGTCTTCCAGCGCTGCGGCCGGAGGCGCTTGCACCGGTGCGGGCGTGCCTCCCACGGTTATTGACGGCGTGATCGGAGTTTCCAAGGCCTACATTACGCGGGTGGGCTCGGGTCCGTTCCCGACCGAAAGCCACGACGGCGGCGGCGATCTGCTGCGCCGCGAGGGCAACGAGTTCGGCGCGGTCACCGGACGGCCGCGCCGCTGCGGCTGGTTCGACGTGCCGCTGCTGCGCTACACGGCCATGGTCAACGGCTTCGATTCGCTGATGATTACGAAGCTCGACGTGATGGACCAGCTCGAAGTGATCCCGGTCTGCACCGGTTACCGCTTGCACGGTTCGGAGATCCATGAGATGCCGGCGACCTACCGGGGTCTGGAGGCGATTCAGCCCGTTTACCAGAGACTCCCCGGGTGGCATTGCACGACGCGCGGCATCGTGCGCTACGACGAGCTCCCGCAGGCCGCGCGCGACTACCTGACTTTCCTCGAAGAGTGCACCGGCGTGGAAATCGGCGGGATTTCTACGGGGCCGGAGCGTAATGAGACCATCATCCGCCCTGGGTCCAAACTGGAACGCCTGATCGGTTAGTAGGCTGTGGAGCACGTACTCGTACGTGCCACGCCGGCACTAATGCCGGCGCCTGGCGAGCGCGGCTTCGCTTTCCAGGTCAGTCCATCCATTCTTACCATGTGGGTAGATGCGGGAGCCGGCTAGTAGAACCTATAAATTGGAGGGTGGTCGTGGGACAGTGGGCTCTGAGGGAATGTCGCTGGGCCCGCCAGGCGTCGGCAGGACTGCCGACGTGGCACGTACGAGTACGTGCTCCACGGCGGTACCACTAACAGAAACGTTCCGCGCAGCCGATTAAGGGACTTTAAGCGCTTTAGCGCTTTTGTCGCGTAACCGCGCGTGTTTTGGCTCCATCCAAAACTTCGAATGGTGATACCGTGTTGAATGAGTGGGAGGGGATTTATGCGGCACACGTTTCCTATCGGATTGAGAGTGGCTCTGGCGGGTTTTGCGGTCACGCTTGCTCCCCTGGCTCTGGCGCAGGATCAGCCGCCGCTGGCTCCGCCTCAGCAACAGGGCGGGGAGAACGATCCGCCTAGCCGGGCAGCGCGCCTTAGTTATATTTCGGGCACGGTTTCCTTTCAGCCCGGCAGCGTCGAGGATTGGGTTCCCGCAACGCTTAACCGCCCCATGACTACCGGCGACCGCCTGTGGACCGAAGGCGGAGCGCGCGCGGAGATGCACATCGGTTCCGCGGCTCTGCGCCTGAACGGGCGCAGCAACTTCGCATTTCTGAACCTGGACGATCGCACCGCGCAGATCCAACTCTCGCTGGGGACGCTGAGCGTGCGCGTCCGCCGCTTGGCCGACGACGAGAGCTTCGAGATCGACACTCCACAACTGGCTCTTTCGTTGCTGCGTCCGGGCGAGTATCGCATTGAAGTGAACGAGGCCGGGGACACCTCCATTGTCAGCGTGCGCGGGGGCGAGGCCGAAGCGACTTCGGACGGACAGGCTTTCCCCATCAAGGCTCGCGACCAGGTGCGCGTCACCGGAACCGACCACCCCACTTACGACCGCCGCGACATTACTCCCGCCGACAGCTTTGACAACTGGTGCGCGGACCGGGACCGTCGCGAGGACATGTCGGAATCGGGCCGCCACGTTTCGCGCGACATCCCGGGCTATCACGATCTGGATGGCGCGGGTGTCTGGCGTGACGAGCCGGGTTACGGCTGGGTGTGGGCTCCGCACGTCGAAGTGGGGTGGGCTCCCTATCATTTTGGGCATTGGGCCTGGATCGCGCCGTGGGGCTGGACTTGGGTCGACGACGCGCCCTGGGGCTATGCGCCGTTCCATTACGGACGCTGGGCTTTTATCGGCGGCGGGTGGGGTTGGGTGCCGGGGCCTGTCGTGGTCGGCATCCGCCCGGTGTACGCGCCGGCGATGGTGGCCTGGGTCGGAGGAGGCGGCGTTAGTGTCGGCATCGGTGTGGGCGTGGGCGTCGCGGCGGTCGGATGGTTCCCGCTAGGACCGCGAGAAGTCTGGGTGCCCAGCTATGGCGTCAGCGCGGGTTATTTCAACCGCGTCAACGTCAGCAATACGGTGGTAAATAATGTCACCGTCAACAACGTGTACGTGAACCGGACCAACAATGTCACCAACAACGTCACCTACGCGAATCAGAACGTAAACGGCGCGGTGTCCGCGATGCCGCAGAGCGCTATGACGCGCGGGCAGCCGGTGCAGCAGGCCGCGATTGCCGTTCCCCGCGGCGCGGTGGATCGCGCCCAGATATCGCCGGTGGCCGCGGTTGCGCCCCAGCGCGAAGCCGTAACCGGCGGTGGACGCAATTACACCGTGGCCGCACCGCCCCCGGCCGTGATGAACCGCCAGGTGGTCGCGAAGAACGTACCGCCGCCCGCGCCGGTGCCGTTCGCCCAACAGCAGCAGGCCTTGCAGCGGAATCCCGGCCAACCGCTGCCACGAGCGTCCGTGCAACAGATGCAGCAGAGCGCTCCCGCTCCGCGCGCGATGGTACGGCAGGTCGGACCCGCCGGACAGAGCGGAGCGGGTGGACAAGGCGGTGGCAGCTTCGTGGGACGCCAACCCTCCGGAGGGCAGGGAAACCAGCCGGTCTCCGTGACCGGAGGCGCCCAGGGCGGTGCCGGGACGATTCCGCGGGAACAGGTCGAAACGGTGCGCGGCGTTAACCGCGGCACCGGCCAGACAGGTGCTGGCCAAACAGGTGGCGTACAACCCGTCCCACAGGGTGGTGGCGGCACGGTGCCGCGCGGCCAGCAAGGCGGCCAGGCGGTGGGCCAGCAAGGTGGCCAGCCCGGCGGACAGGCAAGCAGCCCGTTACCGCAGTCACAACCGGCGTCCAGACCCGTCCCCGCACAGCCCGAAGCGCGGTCCCCAACGAATACGACGCCGCCACCCCGCGGCGGGCAGGGGGGAGGGCAGAAGCAAAAAGCAAAACAAGCAAAAGAGCGCGATGGGAAAGAGCGCTGAGCGCGGAACCGTGTTGTTGGCAGTCTGGGTCCGGTCGGTCCTCAGTACAGCTTTGATCTGGGCCTTGTTGGCCCTGACGGTGGCGATGGTGGCCGCTCAATATTGGAAGACGGGCGATTTCTACGCCGGCGCCCTGCCTAGTGCGTTGGCGGTCCTGACTTATGCACTCCACCCGCGCATCAGGTTCTTCGACGGAGGCGTTGAGATCCCTGCCGTGAGCGGTCAGAAAGCACACTTCCTCACTTGGCAGCAGGTGGATCGCTACCGTTGGGACGGCGACGCTTTGGTGCTCATTGGCACCAATTCGGTTCTATCCGGCGGACCGGCCGAGGGTGGCACGGCTCGCATTCCTGCCAGCCAGCGGGGGACGATGGCGCAGATCCTGGCCGCCAAAGTGCGAAGCTCGTAAGCCGACGGCTACGCCGTCGCGGCGCCGTCGATGGATTCGATCTTCACCACGACCCGGCTATACTCGCGGCTGCGCAACTCGACCCACTCGGTGTCCAAGTTGGTGACCGCGCCGCCGATGGCGTGGCCCTTCACCCACAGCGTCACGCCTTTCTTTTCGTTCTCGCTGGTCTCCAAAAGCGATCACAGCATGGCAATGTCTTTCCATCGACGGCCACACCGGCGGCGATCGCCGCGGCCAGGGCGGTGAGGCGGGTGCCCCGACGCATGGTCTCTCACTTCGCTATATGAGAAAATCGACGGCATGCAATACGCCATTCGCAACGCGCCTCGATTTCTGACCGCTCTGGCGATCATCCTCGCCGCGGTCCCGCAGATCGCAGTTTCTCAACCCAGTTACGACCCGCCCAACGCCGGGCCGAATCCTTACCGCACCGTGACGGGCTGGGCGCAGCTTCCCGATGGCCGTAAGTGGGGATCGACGGCCGGCGTGGCGATCGCGCCGGATGGAAACATCTGGGCCTACGACCGCTGCGGCGCGAATGCCTGCACGGATTCGGATCTCGATCCCATTCTTGAATTCGACACCTCCGGCAAACTCCTGCGGCATTTCGGCAAGGGGCTGTTCGTGCAGCCTCACGGTCTGTCGGTCGACAAGGACGGGAACGTGTGGGTCACCGACGATCAAGCCAAGGATGGTAAGGGCTTGCAGGTTTTCAAATTCAGTCCCGAAGGCAAGATCCTGCTGACGCTGGGCAAGAAGGGCGTCGCAGGAAGCGGGCCGGACGCGTTTGGCGCGCCCTCGTATGCCATCGCCGCTCCCAATGGCGACATCTTTGTCTCCGACTCGCACAATGGCTGCAATTGCCCTTCGCGGATCGTGAAATTCTCGAAGGATGGGAAGTTCATCAAGGAGTTCGGCACGAAAGGCTCGGGCGAGGGTGAGTTGAACTTCCCGCATTCGCTGGCCTTCGATTCCAAGGGCCGGTTATTCGTGGCCGACCGCTCCAACAACCGCGTGGCGGTGTTCGATCAGAACGGCACGTTCATCACGGCGTGGAAGCAGTTTGGGCGGCCCAGCGGGATTTTCATTTACAAAGACGTCCTGTACGTGACCGACTCGGAATCGCGGGAGCAGCAGGGCTACGGGTACAACCCGGGGTGCCAGCGCGGCATCCGGATCGGCAAGCTTTCGGACGCCAAGGTCACGGCTTACATTCCGGACCCGGCTCCTTCGGGCGGTTCGAGCATATCGGAGGGCGTCGCGGTGGATCATCAGGGCAACGTGTACGGGGCCGAGGTGGGACCGAAGGATTTGAAGAAATATGTGAAGTAGGGTCGTCGTGGCGGGCGGGACTGCGGCCAGCATTAGGCTCGTGGCGCTTGTATCATGCTCTTGTATCATGCTTGGGAGGGACAAGATCCGCCTTGGAGGCCGCCATGAATACTCTTCGATTCGCAGTGTGCGTGCTGCTCGCTCCGCTAGCGTTCGCGCAACCCAGCGTACCCGACATTCCGTTCGATTCCGTTCCTGACTTTCTCAAGCTGCCGCCGGGCATGAATTTTGGCGAAGTGCCGGGCGTGGCCGTCAATTCCGCTGGGCACGTCTTCGTGTTCACGCGCTCGAACACCGCTACCGGTCCCGCTTATGGGCCGGCGGCGGGGCAGTTGCTGGAGTTCGGAGCCGACGGCGAATTTCTGCGCGAAATCGGCAAGGGCCTGTACGGCTGGGCGGAGGCCCATACCGTGCGGATCGACAAGGACGACAACATTTGGGCCATCGACAAGGGCTCCGACATGGTCATCAAGTTCAACCAGGCGGGCCGCGTGACGATGGTCTTCGGACGCCGGTCGGAATCGGCCGATGACGCCAAACCTTGGGAGCGTTCTCTCAACCCGCCGCTTCCCGCCGTGGATGGACTCTTCCGTCAGCCCACCGACGTCGCTTGGGACTCGGAGGGCAACATTTACATCACGGATGGATACGTCAACTCCCGCGTCGCGAAATACGATAAGAATGGCGACTGGGTGAAGTCATGGGGCGACAAAGGCACCAAGCCCGGGCAGTTCCAAATCCCGCATGCCGTCGTGATCGATCGCAACAATAACATCTATGTGGGGGACCGCACGAACCGGCGCATCCAGGTTTTCGATACCGAGGGTAAGTTTTTGCGCATGTTCAGCATTGACGTGCCTCCGGCGCCCGGAACGAAGGCGGTCAATGGCAACACTCCGACCGGGGAGCGCCTGGCCGCGGTTACCGGGGCTCCTAATTCGATCTGCATCACGCCCGGTCCCAACCAGGTGTTGTACGTGGGAGAAAGCACCTTCCCTGGGCGGCTTTTCAAAGTTACGCTCGACGGCAAGGTGCTGGGGGTGATTGGCCGGTCTGGCCGGCAGTTGAAGCAGTTCTCGGGAATCCACCAACTCGCGTGCCGCTCGGAAAACGAGGTGTACGCCGCGGAGACTTCCAATTGGCGGGTGCAGAAGTTGATCATGCATCCGCAGTCCGCCAATTCCGGGCGCTAGCGGAAGCGGGCTGGAGGAGCGAAATCTCTGCTGCGCACGATTTCGCGCACAACTTTGGAGGCTGGCGGAAAGAGAAGAATCGGCCGGCTTGAGCGCCACTCTCAAAGATGAACACGCGGAGCCGCCTGAAAGGCGGCTGCAGACAAGACTGGCTGCCCCACTAGTTCCAGACTTCCGGGTTGACAGCTCTGCGGGAGTGCCCATCGTCTCTGCTGGTCCCTGGTAGTAATCTTGATTCATGCGTTTCACCTGCCTCGCGATACTCGTGCTTACGCCGGTGTGTGTCTATTGCCAGACCAAGGGCCAGGCCAAGGCTCCAGCCAAGAAAGACGCCCGCGCCGATTGGCCTACTTACAATCGCGACCTGGGCGGCTCGCGCTATTCTCCGTTGACGCAAATCACGACCGGCAATGTTGCGAATCTGAAACTGGCCTGGACTTATAAGCTGGCTAGCGATGCACCGCCGGGGGCGGGCCGGGGGCGCGGGGGTGCAGGGGGCGCGGGCGGCAACTCCGAGGCCACACCCATCGTGGTCAACGGCGTCATGTATTTTCCGGCCGCGAACAAAGTGGTGGCGCTGGAGCCCGACACGGGCAAGGAAATCTGGCACTACGATGTGGCCGGCACGGCGCCGTCGCGCCGCGGCGTGGCCTATTGGCCGGGTGATCGCAACAGTGCGCCGCGTATCATCTTTACCGCCGGCCGCAGGCTGATCGGGCTCAACGCCGCCAAGGGCACACTCGATCCCGGCTTCGGCAAAGAGGGCGAGGTGGATATGACGGTGGCCTACAACTCGGTCCCGACCATCTTCAAGAACATTGTGATGGTGGGAGCGAATCCTGGGGGCACGCCCATCGGGCCGCCCGGCGACGGCCGCGCCTACGACGCGCGCACCGGCGTCAAGCTCTGGGATTTTCATTCCGTTCCGCAGCCGGGCGAGCTCGGGCACGATAGCTGGGAGGGCGATAGCTGGAAAAACCGGTCGGGCACCAACGTGTGGGGATTCTATGAAACCGTGGACGAGGAACGCGGCATCGTTTACTTGCCGGTGGCGTCGCCCTCGGCGAATTATTACGGCGGGGACCGCAAGGGCGCCAATCTTTTCGGGAACGCCGTGGTGGCGGTGGACGCGGCCACGGGAAAATACAAATGGCATTTTCAGACCATCCATCACGATCTGTGGGATGCCGACCCGCCCGCCGCGCCGGGGCTGATCGATATCGTGCGCAACGGCCAAAAGATCCCCGCACTGGCGCAGGTGACGAAGTCGGGGTGGATGTTTATTCTGAATCGCGTCACGGGCAAGCCGGTGTTCGGCGTGGAGGAGCGCGCAGTGCCGAAATCGGATGTGCCGGGCGAGGAGTCCTGGCCGACGCAACCTTTTCCCTTGAAGCCGCCGCCGCTCGCGCGGGTGAGTATGAAGGCGGAGGATCTGGTGACCGCGGCGGATACGACTCCCGAACACGCCAAGGCTTGCCAGGAACTCGTGGAGAAGAACGGCGGGCTGAACAATGCGGGTCCCTATACGCCCTGGCCTTTCCGGCCGGAGGGCGCTCCGGTGAAGGCGGCGCTGGTGTTCCCGGGCGGCACTGGGGGCGCGAATTGGGGCGGGACCGCTGTGGATCCGAAGTCGGGCTATGTGTTCGTGATGGCCATGGACGACGGTATTTTCGGCTGGGTCGAGAAGACCAAGGCCGGAGCGCCGCTCCCTTATGACAAGACCGCTCTGGAGGGAGGACGCGGCAATTTCGATGTTCGCGTGGTGGCCGGCGGGAACTGGCCCTGCCAGAAACCGCCATGGGGACGCCTGACCGCGGTGAACGCGAACACCGGAGACATCGCGTGGCAGGTTCCGCTGGGGATCACCGAAGAACTTCCGGCGGGGAAGCAGAACACCGGGCGCACGGGCCTGGCGGGCCCGATCGTGACAGCGAGCGGGCTGCTCTTTATCGGGGCCACCAACGACAATCGTTTTCGCGCGCTGGATTCGAAGACCGGGAAGGAACTGTGGGTCACCAAGCTCGATCGCACGGCCAACGCGACTCCCATGACGTATGAGGCTAGAAACGGGAAGCAGTACGTGGCGGTGTCGGCTTCGGACACGCTGGTTGCCTTCGCGCTGCCCTAGTCACTCGGAGCTGGCGCACCGGCCGCGCGGGCGAGGGGGCGGCACTTCGCCTCTCGATATACTGAATGGATGAGCCCTTCCCCTGTCGCCGGGGCGCAAGGGGCGCTTCACCCAGATCAACCCGGCGAGCCTACAGCATCCGAAATCCACGCCGCCGTAGCGCAGGTGCGGGCCAGCCGGCTCTTCGCCCGGTCCCCGCGCATGGCGCGGTTTCTGAGTTTCGCGGTGGAGCACGCCCTGGCCGGGACGGGCGACACTTTGAAGGAATACGTGTTGGGCGTCGAGGTCTTCGACCGCAAAAAGGATTACGATCCGCGCATCGATCCGATTGTGCGTGTCGAGGCCCGCAGGCTGCGCGCCAAGCTGAAGGCTTACTACGCGTCCGCCGGAAAGACCGACGCGGTGATCGTTCAGTTTCCCAAAGGCGCGTATGCGCCCGTGTTTCGCGTCCGCACCACCGCCGCCCCACGCCGCCGGGCCGTGAAGCCGCGCGGCGCGGACTCCTCCATCGCCGTACTGCCGTTCGCCAACCTAAGCGCGGAGCCAGCGGGCGACTATTTCAGCGATGGACTCACCGAGGAGTTGATCCATCTGCTGACCCGCGTGGAAGGCCTGCGCGTAGTGGCATGGCATTCGGCGTCGCAACTGCGCGGCCACGAGCAGGATCTGGCCGCGGTTAGGGAGCGCCTGAAAGTGGACTCGGTTCTCAAGGGCGCGGTTCGGCGCACGGCAACGCGAATGCGCGTCACGGTGCAGTTGATCGCCACGGATTCGGGCGCGGTGATGTGGTCGGAAATGTACGATCGCGAGATGGGCGCGGTGCTCGCGATTCAGGAAGAAATAGCGCGCGCCATTGCCGCCACGCTCCGTCCGGCGCTGGCGCTGGTCAAGCCCTCGGCGCCTCGCGTGGCGCCCAAGGAGTGCTACAACCTGTGCCTGCAAGGGCGCTACCACGCGAATATGCGCACCGCGGCGGGACTGCGCAAAAGCGCCGAATGCTTCGCCGAGGCGGTGCGGATCGATCCCACTTGTGACGGGGCGCACGCGGGACTCGCCGGCGCCTTGACCCTGCTGAGCGAGTACGGCTTGGCGGACACGGTCGAGACCATGCCCAAGGCGGAAGCGGCGGCGCTCCGGGCGCTGGAGCTCGATCCCCAGTCGGCCGAGGCGCTCTCGACCTTGGCGTTCATCCGCTCCCTGGTGGATTGGAAATGGACCGAAGCGGAAACACTCTACCGCCGGGCGATTTCCTTGAATCCGGGATATGCCAAAGCGCGCCATTGGTATGCCGTCGACTTCCTGGCGCTGCTGGGGCGGTTCGAGGAAGCGTTGCGGGAACTGCACACTGCGATCCATCTGGACCCGTTGTCGCTGATCATTCACGAAGGATACGCGTACATTCACATACTCCGGCGGGACTACCAGACGGCCCTCGATTCCCTGCGCCAAACCATGGCGCTGGAGCCCGGCTTTTTCAAAGGCTACTCATCCATGGGGCGCACGCTCAGTCTGATGGGCCGGTACGACGAAGCCATCGAGATGTTCGAAACGGCGCGCCAGAAGGCCACGGATGTTCCCAGCGTGGTAGCGGCGTTAGGACAAACCTTCGGGCTGGCGGGACAAACCGAACAGGCCCTCCAGTGCTTGAAGGATCTGGAGAGCATGGCGGCGCGGGCGCAGGTTCCTTGTACGTGCTTCGCCATGCTGCACCTAGGGCTCGGCCAGAAGGCGCGCACGCTGGACTGGCTGGAGAAGGCGGCGGAGCGGCGCGAGATCGGCATCACTATCATTAAGGTGCATCCGGTATACGATCCTCTGCGCGGCGAACCGCGCTTTACGCGGCTGCTCAAGCGCGCCGGATTCTAGTTCCGGGGTGGAGCGGGCTTCAGCATGCAACGGAGGCTTCGGCCTCCGCTTCGCGCTAACTAGGCGCATGCCGCACGCCGAAGCGAGGCCCACCTTACCGTAAGCGATTCGCGGCATAACCCCGCCATTACTTCCGAAAACGCCTCTTGCGGCGCTTAATAGCGGTATGAGGCACGTCCGACATTTGGTGTTGTCTGCATTGTTGGCTGTAGGTCAGGCCTCCCGGCCCGTCGCCGGAGATGCGGATGCTCTGGCACGCACCGTGCAACTGGACAGCGAGGGGCGTCTAGTTGAGGCAACCGAGGCCTTGCAGACGGCGTTGGCCATCCGCGAGCAGACCGAACCGATGGATGCCCGAGCGTTGGCTCGCACACTGAACGATCTGGGTGTGGCCTACAGACTGCAGAACCGCCTTGAGGACGCGGCGCGGCTCTACGGCCGCGCGCTGCAAATTCTGCGGACGCAAGCCCGCGGCGGGGAGCATGATCGGCTCATGGCCGCGGTGCTGCATAACCTGGGCAGGGTCCAGGAAGCCCAAGGCCGTCGCAAGAGCGCCGAGCAGTTGCTGCGAGAGTCCATCCGTGAGCGGGAAGAGTGCTGCGGGTCGGATGATCCCGACCTGGCGGCGAGTTTAGAAAGTCTCGCGGGCATCCTGCAGTCGCGGGGGCGTCTGGATGACGCGGAGCGCCTGCTGCAGCGCGCCAACGAAATCGAACGCCACAACTTTCCACCGGGCCACGTCCGAATCGCGCTGGGGATGAATGCCATGGCTGCGCTGGAAGCTGCGCGAAAGCACTATGCGAACGCGGAGCAGTTGTTGCGAAGCGCCGTCGAAATCGTGGAACACAGCGAGCCCCTCAACGATCCTGTATTAGGCGAAACCCTCGGCAACCTGGCTACCTCGTATTGGCTGGAGCACAAGTTGGAAGAATCCGAACAGGCGTACCAGCGCGCAACCGAGATTCTGATGCGCACCTGGGGCCCTAGCGACGGCCGGCTGGTGGCCTGGATGGAACGTTATGCCGCGGTTCTGCGCGCGCGCCAGGATTTCGCGGAAGCGGAGCGAGTCGAGATGAGGGCGATGAAAATCCGCGTGACCTCCGCGCTTCGGGCGCCGGCTGAGAGATAGAGACCGGCGAGAAGGATCCTCCCTGGGCGGCGCGGGATGATGCCGGATTGTATACTTGCTGAAAGCTCGACGCGCAGCCACAAGTGCGCGAAACAACAGCCCGCGTGCTAAGTCTCCCGTGGGCTGGTTGCTAAGAGCAGGAGGCGACGGCACATGAAGAGTCGAATGATCGTAGCGGCGGCATTCGTCGCCGCTTGCGGTGTGGTGCTTGTATTCGCGCAGCAGCGTCCGGCGGGGCCGTACACAACGGACCAGGTCACGGCCGGACGGGCGGCGTACCAAACCAACTGCGCCTCCTGCCATGCGGCCGACCTCAACGGGCGCGAAGGGCCGCAACTGGCCGGCTCGACCTTCCTGACCCAGTGGGGCGACCGGACCGCGGGCGCGCTGATCAACTTCATGCAATCCACTATGCCTCCGGGAGCCGCACCTCTTCCTGGCGATAGCTATATCAATCTCGCGGCATTCATTCTCGACGCTAACGGCGCGCGGCCGGGCGATCAAAGGCTCACTGCCGAATCGGCAGTTTCGATCCGCGGCGTCGCATCGGGACAGCGAGCGGCGTACTTGCAGCCGGGGGCTGCGGCGCCTTCGCCTCGTGTCGCTCAGCAAGGCAAACAGGAGAAGCAAGGCAAGCAGGCGCCCCGAGGAATCACAGTGGCGGGTGAAGTCAAGAATTACGTTCCGGTCAGCGACGCCATGTTGCGCAATCCCGATCCCGGCGACTGGCTCATGCTTCGCCGCGACTACAAGGCCAACTCCTATAGCCCGCTGAACCAGATCACCGCGCAGAACGTCAACGACCTGCGGCTGGTCTGGACTTGGTCCATGCAGGACGGCGCGAGCAACGGCAACCAGCCTGCGCCGCTGGTGCACAACGGCGTGCTGTACGTGAACAACGCCGGCATGGTGCTACAGGCTCTGGACGCTAAGACCGGGGAATTGATTTGGGAGAATCGCTACGGCACGAATCCGACGGCGCCCGCCATGCGGGGCATCGCGATGTACGATGACAAGATTTTCGTCGCTACCGCCGAGGCGCATCTGATGGCTCTCGACGCCCGCAACGGCAAAGTCGTCTGGGACACCACCATCGGCGACCGCTCCAAGGGCGAGTACGCCGAAACCAGCGGCCCCCTCGCGGTGAAGGGCCGGCTGATTCAAGGACTCGGCCGCGACTCCTGCGCGACGTACCGGGAAGAGAAGTGCTTCATCAGCGCCTATGACGCCAAGACCGGCAAAGAAGCGTGGCGCTTTCGAACGGTGGCGCTCGAAGGCGAACCCGGAGGCGACACCTGGGGAGGGCTCTCGAACACTTTCCGCGCGGGCACCGAGACGTGGATCACCGGAAGCTACGATCCGGATTTGAACCTCACCTACTGGGGCACGGCGCAAGCCAAGCCGTGGATGCGCGTTAGCCGCGGCTCCGGCAACGGCGCGACGCTGTATGCCAACTCGACTCTGGCGCTCAATGCCGACACGGGAAAGCTGGCCTGGTACCACAGCCACGCGCCGGGCGAGACGCTGGACTTGGACGAAGTTTTCGAACGGGTGCTGGTGGACGATCAGGGTCAGAACTACGTCTTCAGCGCGGGCAAGACGGGCATCCTGTGGAAGCTGGACCGCAAGACCGGAAAGTTTCTGGGTTACAAGGAAATGGTGTTCCAGAACGTTTACGATTCTATCGATCCGCGCACCGGGGAGCCGCATTATCGCAACGATATCGTCGAGCAGCGCGTCGGAGAGTGGGTGTCGGCGTGTCCTTCGACCGAGGGCGGCAAGAATTGGCCGGCCATGACCTACTATGCGCCGGGTAACCGGTTGATCGTTCCACTGAGTCAGACGTGCTTGGACATGAACGGGCAAGCGGTCGAGAAAGTCGCGGGCGGCGGCAGCGGAAACGCCGCTCTGCGGCGATTCTTTGAGATGCCGGGGTCGAACGGTAACATCGGTAAGCTCGCCGCGTACGACGTGCGGACCATGCGGGAGATTTGGAAATACGAACAGCGGGCTCCATTCCTTACCGGCATCGTTTCGACCGCGGGAGGCGTGGCGTTCGCTGGCGACCTCGATCGCATGTTTCGAGCCTTCGACGCCTCGACTGGCCGCATTCTGTGGGAGACCCGGTTGGGAGCCGCGGTGCAAGGTTTCCCGCTGACGTTCACCGTGGGCGGCAAACAGTACCTGGCGGTGACCACCAGCAACGGTGGAGGCAGTCCGCGTGGCGTGCCCAGCGTAGTCGCGCCGGATCTGCACTATCCCGCCACGGGCAACGCGCTGTATGTGTTCGCGCTTCCCGACCGACGATAGGGGCCGCGACGATTCAGTAGCGGTACTCCGAAAGTCCCGGACTCAACTGTTGGACAATGAATTGAGGCCCGGGATAGAGGCCCGCGGCCGCACGTGCGGAGCGAACTCCTCCTACTCCTCTCAAATTGGCGCTCTTACTTAACACCAGCAAGATTTCGAAATCGTTCGGCGCGGCCCCGCTGTTTCGCAACGTATCCCTCAGCATTCAAGAAGGCGACCGGTTGGGTGTGATCGGACCAAACGGTTCAGGCAAATCCACTTTGCTGCAAATCCTGGCTGGGCGCATCGAACGAGACTCCGGGGATATGGCGCTCCGCAACGGCACGCGGCTCGTTTACGTCCCCCAGGACCCTCAGTTCGAGCCTCGAGAGTCCATCCGCGGCGTGATGCGGCGCGCTCTAGGTTCCGCTGGCGTGCCGCAAGCGGAATGGCAAGCTCGCGAGGCGGAGACGTTGGGCCGCGCGGGCTTCCGAAGTTTCGACAGCGAAGCAGCGACACTCTCGGGAGGCTGGCGCAAGCGGCTCTCCATCGCCGAAGCTCTGGTACAGAGCCCGGATATCCTCCTGCTCGACGAGCCCACCAACCACTTGGACCTGGCCGGTATCGAGTGGCTGGAGAAATCCCTGCAAGCCGCGCCGTTCGCATGCGTGCTGATCAGCCATGATCGCTATTTTCTCGAAAACGTTCCTACCAGAATGATGGAGCTGAACCGTGTTTATCCCGACGGGATCTTCTTTGTCGCCGGCAATTACAGCTCCTTTCTGGAACAAAAGGCCGAGTTCCTGCATGCCCAAGCCAAGCGTCAGAGCGCGCTCGAGAACCGGGTGCGCACTGAAATGGAGTGGCTACGGCGCGGCCCCAAGGCGCGTGCCACCAAGGCCAAGGCGCGCATCGACAACGCGGGCGAGCTGATCGCCGAATTGTCGGATCTCAAGCAAAGAAGCCAGACCGCGAGCGCCAGCATCGATTTCACGGAAACCGGCCGCAAAACCAAGCGCTTGATCCATCTGGAAGGCGTTGGATTTGGATTTGAAAGCCGGGCGCTATTCGAGAATCTCAACTTTACGATCACCAGCGGGATGCGAGTGGGGCTGGTGGGAGCCAATGGCAGCGGCAAGACCACACTGCTGCAGTTACTGCGCGGTGAGATTGCGCCCCTCCAAGGTGAAATTCAGCGCGCCGAGGAGCTGCGGATCGTCTACTTCGACCAGCGCCGCTACATCGATCCCGATCTGACTCTCCGGCGGGCGCTCGCGCCGGACAGCGACTCGGTGATTTATCGCGACGGCGTGATTCACGTGGCTTCGTGGGCCTCCCGTTTCCTGTTTGCGAGCGAGCAACTGGACCAGCCCGTAAGCAGATTGTCGGGAGGCGAGCGGGCGCGCGTCCTGATCGCCAACCTGATCCTGGAGCCCGCCGACTTGCTGCTCCTCGACGAGCCCACCAACGATCTCGATATTCCCACGCTGGAGGTTCTGGAGGAGAGCCTGCTCGAATTCGAGGGAGCGCTGGTTCTGGTTACGCATGATCGCTACTTGCTGGATCGGGTTTCGACGACGGTCCTGGGCTTGGACGAAAGCGGGAGAGCCGAAGCCTTCGCCGACTACTCCCAGTGGGCCGCGAATCAGGCCGTTCGCAAGCCGGCGAAGCCCAAAGCGGTGGCGCCAGAGGCGCACGCGACGTCGCCCCAGAAGAAGAAATTGTCGTACCTGGAAGGCCGCGAATACGAATCGATCGAACAGAACATTTCTGCGATGGAGGCAAGCCTCCATGAAAAGCGCGCGTCGCTGCAAGCGGCCGCGCTGAAGGACGCACGTTCTCTGGATCGGAGGTATCGCGAGATCGAAGCCTTACAGCAGGAAGTCGACTTGCTGTACGCACGGTGGACGGAACTCGAGGACAAGGCCGCGAATTGAATCCTCAGACTGCCGGGAATGCCAAGAAGCGCTTAGACCATTTTCTGAGTATTTATAGACCATAGCCGCAGTGGCGAAAATGGGCTGTTGCGTGTTCTGAATTCACCGCAGTAAGGGCCGCGGCCACGGCATGCTCCAGCAATTCCAGTTGGCGGATCTTCCAAGCTCGC
>DATNJC010000021.1:0-21725 GCA_035604115.1 Bryobacteraceae bacterium
TGCGAGCTTGGAAGATCCGCCAACTGGAATTGCTGGAGCATGCCGTGGCCGCGGCCCTTACTGCGGTGAATTCAGAACACGCAACAGCCCATTTTCGCCACTGCGGCTATGGTCTATAAATACTCAGAAAATGGTCTAACGTCGAGCCGGAGAACCAGTGGCGCACGCCAGCCGCGTGGCTCGTCATTGTCGAAGACGGCTTAGTGAAACAGTGGCGCGTTTACGCCGACAACAAGCCCGTGTATGAAATCCTGGCCAAATCCAGGAGCGCGCAAGCGGGTTGACCGGCTCGGTAGCTCTAGCGGCGGACGACCGGCGCCCCCAGTTCCTGCTTCATCAGCGCCGCGTTCCGGGAAGCGTTCTGCTGCATCGGTCCGGAAATAGCGGCGGATTGTTCGCTGAACTTCTGCGCTTCCTGCAGCTTCGAGCGGTCGTTGGTCAGCTTGCTGATCTGGTAGTCGCACAGGCCCAGGTAGAAATAGGCATTCCCGAGCAGCCCAGGCGTCTTGGAGATGTACGGCAATCCGGCGCGCAGGTCCTTGTCGCAATCCACAAACGCCGGGCGCGCGCCCGAGCCGTTAATGGTGCCCGCGATGTAATAACCGTACGCCAGCATCGTAGTCTTCTGCCGCTCCCAATCGGCTTCGGCGACGCCTTCAGGCTTCGCTTTCGAGCGCATGACGGTCAACAGGCGGTTGGCAAATCCCAACGCCTTATCCGGCGCCTTGGCCGCATTGCCGTTCGCCAGGGTGAACAGCGCGTCTTCGTTATTAGGGTTGTTGGTAATGATCTTGTTCGCGCCTTCGAGCGACTTGCCGGGACTCTGTTTGTCCAATGCGCCCAGGTAGGCCGACGTGCACATGCTCACGTACTGGCTCTTGGCGTTTTGGACCAGCAAGGTATCCACCAGGTCCACGACTTTACCGGCGTCGAGACCCGGTTCAACGGCCGCCGTGGCGAGCGCGTATTCCGACAGCGTGTCGAGCTGCTTAGCGAAATCCACGCGCTGCTTCCAGGCATCCGCGGAAGCACTCTCGGGCTTCGCGCGGCCCGCTTCGGCGCGGGCTAACTTGGAGGTCTCCTGGGCCCATTTCTTGACGCCGTCAACGTCCTTCTTTTCCTGGGCGTCCTTGAGCTGGGCGTAGGCGTCGTCTAAGTCGTCCGCCCAAGTCAAGCCGGCGAAGGCCAACACCGCCAACAGGGTAATGCAAATCTTCACGGGGTTCCCCCTTCCGGGCTGATTATACAACTGAAAGCAGACCGTCTGCACGCGCCGACAGGTTGAAGCCTGTGCTATCGGCCACCAGACGCCCGGCCGTCGCCCTCGTTTTAGGTGCAGATGAACTCGCTGATTTCGATGCCGGCGGCTAGCTCGGAGACGCGTTTCATGGTGGAAGGCGAGCCAGCACGCCGGGATCTTCCACCGTGACCTCGGTCTCGATATGCCCCAGAACGGTCCGATGGTGCCGTTCGACAATGTGCAATTTGTCGGAATGCGGATGTCCGCTCTGATTCCTCCGGACCCGGTCGTCGAAGCCCACGCGGTCCACTACGGAGGCCTCAAACACCCCGCCTTGCGCGTTACGCGCCTGCACTGGGGGGTTGGCTAAGGATTCGCCCGAGGGCGTGAACACCGATCCACTGATCGTGCCGCTTTGACCGGACGCAACCGCGCCCGCCAGAAGATCAAGCTGAGGGGAAACGCTGAGAAACGCGCATGGTGCTTAGCTCACACCGCAACACCACGCAGGTCGCGGTGAGGGTTTTCCGGGCCTGGACGCCAAGGACATTTACAAGAACTCGCGACATTTATCTGTAATCTCCGAAAGATTGCGGATGTATTGCATGTTATTCCCCGAGTATACTCATGCTTGATTGCGGTTGGACCTGAGGCTGCGGTCGTGCGTCGCGTCCGGCCGCGTGCATCGGGGGATGCTTGGTAGTGACGTGATCGGCAGTGAAGTGAATCGCAGTGAAAGGTGCGTTATGACCAGCAGAATGCCGCCTCCCCCGGGCAGAGTGCTTCCGATTCGTCCCGGAAGTGAAGATGGAACCGAACCGGCCAGCATGGCTGGTCTGGTAGCGCGGATCCAGGCTGGGTCCGACAGCGCCATGCGGGAACTCTACGACCTGGTGCACGACTGCGCCGTCCCGTACTTGCGCTGGCGGCTAGGCTCTCCCGGAGTGCAGGCCGAGATGGACGACCGTTTGCACGACACCTACTTGGCCGCGGTCGAGGCCATCGTCAGCGGAACCATCCGTGAGCCGGAACGCTTAATGGGGTTCGTAAAGACCGTGGTCCGCCACCAGGCCACCGCCGCCATCCGCCGGGCCGTGCGCAGGCGCAAGACCGACGGTCCGGCCGACGGTCCCGAATTGGCCGACCAGCGGCCCACGCCCGAGCGCTCGCGTATGGACGCCGAGCAGCGCGAAATGATGCACTCGCTGCTGGGGCACATGAAGCCGCGCGACCGCGAGATTCTGATCCGGTTCTATCTGGACGGCCACTCGCAGGAGCAGATCTGCGCGGACATGACCCTAACGCCGACCCAATTCCGGTTGAACAAGTCGCGGGCCAAGGCCAGGTTCAGCACGCTGGCGCTGGCGCGGCTCACCCGTCCCGTGCGTAAGAGCGGCGCGGCCTGACCGGCGCGATCTCGTTGAAGCAGAAATCCCCGCTCTGGCGATCGGAGCCGGCACAGCCCCGGGCGTGAGCCCGGGGATTCCGTGCGCCCTCAACACAGCCGCGACACCGTGGTTGAGTCACGCGGCGATTCATGGTACTCATGATCGAGTGCCTGTAACCAGAATTTGCAGCGTATTCCTGCTCGCGGTGGCCGTGGCGCTGGGCGCGAGCACGGATGGGATGAAGACCGGCCGGGCCGAGGTGAAATCGCCAGGACCGCTGGCCTTTGGTCCCGACGGCGTCCTTTTCCTAGGCGATTCGGTCGGCGCGAAAGTCTTCGCGCTCGACACCGGCGATCGTGTACCGAGCACGGCCGACGTCAAATTGGACGTAAGGTCCGTCGACCAAAAGATCGCCGCCTTGCTGGGAACGGCGCCCAGTCAAATTCTGATTTACGACACCGCGGTGAACCCGATCTCGAAGAACGTCTACGTGGCCGTGTCGCGGGGCCGCGGGCCGGATGCAATTCCGGTAATCCTGAAGGTCGATCGCGCGGGCCAGATGACCGAGTTGGCGCTGGACCAGATCCGCCATTCCTGGATCGCGCTGCCGGACCCCGCGCAGGCCCCCTCCCTGGCCCCGACCCTGGACGACGCCCGCAATCAGCGGATCGACATCATCACTTGTATTCAGTACGTCGAGGGCAAAGTGATTGTCGCCGGGTTGTCGAACGAAGAGTTCTCTTCGAACCTGCGGTCGATCCCGTTTCCGTTTCCTTCTGAGCGCGCCGCGGCCGGTACCGGCATCGAGATCTTCCAAACCTCCCACGCCAACTACGAAACCGACGCGCCCGTCCGCACTTTCGTCCCAGTAACCATAGGCGGCGAACCGTACATTCTGGCGGCCTACACCTGCACGCCGCTGGTGAAGATTCCGGTGAGCGAGTTGAAGCCTGGGAATCGTGTGACCGGCGAGACCATCGCGGAAGTCGGAGCGGGGAACCGGCCGCTGGACCTGATCGCCTACCGCAAGGGCGGCCACGACTACATCCTGATGGCCAATTCCTCGCGAGGCGTGGTGCGGCTTCCTGCCGACCACCTGGAGTCCTTCCAATCGATCACCAATCATGTCGGCCCCAGCGGCATTCCGCGCACCCGGATGCCGGACTGGAAGCGCGTGCACCAGCTTAAGAAAATGGACGACGCGACCGCGTTGATTTTGACCGACGCGGACGGCTCGATCGACCTGCGCACGGTGGCGCTGCCCTAACAACTTTCAAGGAGAAACCGATGTCCAAGACATCCATGCTTAAGATTTCGGCGCTTAAGATTTCGACGTGCGCATTGTTTTCGCTGTTGGCCACGCCGCCGGGCTTCGCGCAGTTGTCGCCGACGGCCGAGGCGGCCGTGCACGCCGAAAATCAATACCAGGCGATTCCCAACGTCACCTATGCGACGGCGGGCGGCGTGGATCTGAAGCTCGACGTGTATCAGCGTCGCGGTGCGACCACACCGCAACCCACGGTGATCTACATCCACGGCGGATTTTGGGCCGCGGGCAACAAGGAAGGGGCGATCCTGAAGCTCCTGCCGTGGATGGAGATGGGCTGGAACGTGGTGAACGTCGAGTATCGTCTGGCCAAAGTTGCACTGGCTCCGGCGGCCGTCGAGGACTGCATGTGCGCCCTGCGCTTCATCAATAACAACGCCAAGATGTACAACGTGGATACCAGCCGGATCGTCGTGACCGGCGAATCGGCGGGCGGACATTTGGCGCTATCGCTCGGCATGATCCCGGAGAGCGTCGGCCTGGCGCGCGAATGCGAAGGTCCGCCCCTGCCCAAGGTGGCCGCAGTGATCAATTGGTTCGGCGTCACCGACGTGATGGACGTGATCGACGGCCCACACAAAGCCAACATCGCCGCGACGTGGCTGGGAAGCCTGCCCAACCGCGAGGAGCTCGCCAAGCGGCTTTCGCCCCTGACCTACGTTCGTCCGGGCCTGCCGCCGATTCTCACCATCCAGGGCGATGCCGACATCACGGTGCCCTACGATCAAGGCGTGCGGCTGCACGCTGCTTTGACCAAGGCGGGTGTGGTGAATCAACACCTGACCATCCCCGGCGGCAAGCACGGCAACTTCACGCCCGAGGAGCGGACGCGGATTTATGTGACGATTCGCGAGTTTCTGGTTAAGAACGGATTGGGGCCGAAATGATCCAACGAATATTTGTCTGCGCGATTCTGATTGGCGTGCCGGTTGCCGCGGCGACTTGCGACAACCTGGCCAGTTTGAAGCTGGAGAACACGAGCATCACGGCGGCCCAGCCGGTGGCGGAGGGCGCGTTCACAACGCCGGGCGCGAGGCCGAATGCCCCCGTGCCTGCGATCTACAAAACGCTGCCCGCGTTTTGCCGCGTGCAAGGAGTGATCCAGCCGTCGAGCGATTCGCACACAGAATTCGAAGTGTGGCTGCCCGCGTCGGCCTGGAACGGAAAATACTTCGGCGTTGGTAATGGCGGATTCGCCGGGAGCATCGACTATGTCGAGGGGCCCGCAAGAAATGTTCCTGGCCTGGCCGATGCGTTGTCCGCCGGTTACGCGGCCTCCGCTACCGACGCCGGGCACAAGGGCGGCCCCACCGACGCAAAGTGGGCGCTGGGGCATCCCGAAAAGGTCGTGGACTTTGGCTACCGGGCCATTCACGAGACGGCGGAGCAGTCCAAAGCGATCATCCGCGCCTTCTATGGAGAGGCTCCGAAGCATTCCTATTTCGACAGTTGCTCCAACGGCGGACGAGAGGCCCTGATGGAAGCCCAACGGTTCCCCGCCGATTACGATGGGATCATTGCTGGTGCTCCCGCGGCCTCCTTTACGCACATTCTCGCGGCGTTCACCTTGGACATCCAGGCGACCGAAGACGATCCGGCCAGCTACATTTCTTCAGCGAAGTTGCCGGCGATCGGGTCGGCTGTGCTTTCGGCCTGCGATGCACTCGATGGATTGAAAGACGGCGTCATCGACGATCCTAGGAAATGCCACTTCGATCCGGGGACGCTGCTGTGCACGAGCGCCGAGTCCGACTCCTGTCTCACTCAGCCTCAGGTCGTAGCCCTCAGGAAGATTTATGCCGGTGCACGAACCTCTAAGGGCGAGCAGATTTATCCCGGCTACCTGCCGGGTGGCGAGACTGGCCCCAGTGGCTGGACCGCTTGGCTCACCGGCCCAGGTCCAGGCAAGAGCGCCCACTATGCATTCGCCACGCAGGGCGGGGCGTATCTCATATTTCAGAACGCCGACTGGAATTACCGCACCTTCAACCCGGACCGCGATGTGAAAATCGCCGACGACACGATGGGGCAAAGGCTCAATGCCACAGACCCCAATCTTAAGGTGTTTAAGAACCGTGGTGGGAAACTGGTCCTGTACCACGGTTGGAGCGACGGCGCGCTGGCCCCGACGGCCACCATCGACTACTACCAAAGCGTGGTTTCGAACATGGGCCGGAAGGACGCCGACAGTTTCACTCGGCTGTACATGGTCCCCGGCCTGCAACACTGCAACCCTGGCACGGGGCCGAACAGTTTCGGCGGGCCAATGATCGCGGCGTTGGAGCGATGGGTGGAGCAGCGGTCCGCGCCGGACAAAATCATCGCGACTAAATTCAAGGCCGACGGCAACCCGTCGAACGGCGTGGTCCGTACTCGTCCGCTGTGTCCTTATCCGCAGGTGGCGCGCTACTCCGGCTCGGGCAGCATCGACGAAGCCGCGAACTTCGCCTGCGCGATCCCCAAGCCCTAGCCACATTACCGTGGTAATGTAAAGGCATGGCCATCGCCCATTCCAAGCTCACCGCGCAGGGGCAGATCTCGGTTCCGGCGGTAATTCGCAGGCGGCTGGGCGTCGGCCCCGGCTCCACCATCGAATGGGAAGAACTCGGCGGCCAGATCGTGGTGCGGCGGGCGGGCAAGTATACCTCCCTGGACATCCACCGGGCCTTGTTCCCCGAAGGGCCTCCGAAACGCCGCACTCTCAAGGAATTGAAGGAGGGAATCGAGCAGCACATCCGGGAAACGCGTGCGCGCCATTGATACGAACCTGCTCGTCCGGCTGATCGTTAGGGACGACGCCCGGCAAGCAGCTTCGGTCGACCAATTCATCGAAGACACCGCCTGGGTGCCGGTTCTGGCTCTCGCGGACGCGGTCTGGGTGCTTCGCAGGGATTACAAACTCACTCCCCCCGAAGTTGCGGCAGCGATTGGGATGCTTCTTGCCCACAAGCATCTGGTGCTTCAAGATTCGGATGCGGTGGCCGCGGCGCTGGAGTTGTTCCGCGCGCGGCCGGCACTCGGCTTCACCGATTGTCTGATCGTCGAGCTTGCGCGGAAGGCCGGAAACCTTCCCTTGGGGACGTTCGACCGTTCGCTCGGGAAACTGGACGGGGCTCAACGGCTCTAGGCAGGCCGGGGGCTGCCCCACCCTCATCCGCCGGCTGTGATATCGTACCCAAGTGGACCGCTCACTGGCGCACAACGGACTGACGCCTGTGCGCCCACAGGAGGCTACCGTGAAACTTCTCCCCATTCTGCTGCTGGCATGCGCGGGCGCGTATGCGGCCGATACCGCGACCGCCGGCGCTTCCGAAATCCCCTTTGACTCCGTCCCCAACCTGCTGAAACTCCCGCCCGACCTGCACCTGGGTGAGGCCGCCGGCGTGGCGATCAACTCCAAGAAACACATCTTCGTCTTCTCCCGCGGCAACACCACCGGACCGGCCTATGGCGCCACCGCCTCGCAGATCCTCGAATTCGACCAGAACGGCAAGTATGTGCGCGAGATCGGCCATAACCTGTACGCGTGGTCGTTTGCGCACACCGTCCGTGTCGACCGGCACGACAACATCTGGGCCGTGGACAAGGGCTCGGATATGATCGTCAAGTTCAACCCCGAGGGCCGTGTGGAGATGGTGTTCGGGCGCAAGAAGGAAGCCTCGGATGAAGGCGGGCCGTGGACCCGCGTGAATCCGCCGCGCCCGGCCGTGGATGGCCAGTTCCGCCAGCCCACCGACGTCACCTGGGACAACGAAGACAACATCTTCATCAGCGACGGCTACATCAACTCGCGCGTCGCCAAGTACGACAAGAACGGCGATTGGGTGAAATCCTGGGGCGTGCCGGTGCCCATGGAGGATCGCGCGAACCCCAAACCCGGACAGTTCAACACGCCGCACGGCATCACTTCCGATGCGCAAGGAAACATCTACGTCGCCGACCGCGGCAACCGCCGCATCCAGAAGTTCGATCACGACGGGAACCTGATCAAGATCATCACCATCGACGTCCCGGTGCCGCCCAACGCCATGCCGTGGTACGGAAATCCGATCACCGGACCGGCGGCGACCGCCCAGAGCGGCGCGCCGTGGTCGGTGTGCGTCACGCCGGGACCGGGCACCCAGTATCTGTACAGCGTGGATGCTTTCCCGGGCCGCGTGTACAAGCTGACGCTGGACGGCCAACTCCTCGGCTATCTGGGCCGCGCCGGCCGGCAGATGAAGCAGTTCGGATGGACCCACGAGATCGCCTGCACCGGCGAGAACGAAGTGTACACGGCCGAGATCCTGAACTGGCGCGTGCAGAAGTTGATCCTGCATCCGGGCAAGTAAGAGCCGCGGCTCTCTTCTTGGCGGGGAACCGCCAGCGAATTGACGGGGCTCGCCGGGCCCCGTACACTGAAAGCGGACGCGTCTTCGGACCGTTGCTTCTGATGACTGTTGCCGTCAAGAACACTCCGCCGGTTGTCGTTCCCCCAGCCGCTTTGAGGCGCGCCGGGTTTAAGCGCGGCCAACAACTCGAATTTAAGGCTTGGGGCGGCGTGATCGCGA
Source organism: Bryobacteraceae bacterium (assembly GCA_035604115.1). Taxonomy (GTDB): domain Bacteria; phylum Acidobacteriota; class Terriglobia; order Bryobacterales; family Bryobacteraceae; genus Palsa-187. The sequence goes on from DATNJC010000021.1 coordinate 8,506, forward strand.
TCGTGCCCAAGATCCCTGCGGGCGAAGACTACCCGTTCGAAAGGGTGTTGGAGATTCTCCAAGACGCGCGGGAGAATCCGATGAGCCGCCGGCAACTCACGTCTCTCAACGCCCAACTCAGGGCGTACGGCGCAAAGCAAACCAGGAAGGCTGGCATCCAGGAACGCGACATCCCGCGGCTTGTCCATGAGTCCCGCGCCAGACGCCGAACGACTTAGAGCCGTCCCCTACTTGAACAGGTCCCGCAGGTGCCCGAAAATGCCCTTGGGTTTGGGTTGTTCCTGCGGCGTGGGCGTCACCGGAATGCTCTGTGGGGTCTTGGATCGAGCCGCCGGGCGAGCCTCGGCCACCACCGGTCTGGAGTCCGAGACCGCGGGCTGCGATTGCACCGGCTCCCATCCCGCTACTTGAGTGACTCCGCCCCTGCCGTGCAGATGGCAGGCCTGCACCGGCTGCGTCCCCGCGATGAACACTTCGGTGCGAATTTTGGGGCAGCTGGGGGTGGCCAGTTCCCCGGTCTCGGCGTCGATCTCCGCGGTGACGATTCCGTCCGGCGGTTCGAACGCATGCACGTCGCGGTATTGGCGATGCTGATGAGCGTGGCGCATGAACTCCAGCCAGATGGGCAAGGCGCTGCGCGCGCCTTCCAGCTTGAAGTCGCGATTGTCGTCGAAGCCCACCCACACCACGCAGATCACCTTGGAGGTGAACCCGGCAAACCAACCGTCGCGCGAGGTGCCGGTTTTACCCGCGGCCGGAAGGCTGAAGCCGCTGGCGCGCACGCGGGCGCCCGTGCCGGACCGCAGCACTTCTTCCATCATCTGCTCGACCAGGTAAGCCACGCGCGGATCGATGGCCGGGGTGCGCTCGGGCTGCGAGGAGAATACGGTTCCGCCTTGCCGGTTGCGGATGGACCTGATGAAGCTGGCGTTGAGCAAATCGCCGCCATTGGGGAACACCGTGTAGGCCCGCGCGATTTCGAGCGGCGTCACTTCATACGCGCCCAGCGCGATGGAGGGCGTGGGCTTGATGTCCAGGTTTAACCCCATTTTGCGGGCGGTCTGGGCCACTTTGTCGTAGCCCACCATTTCGGCCACTTTCACAGCCGGAATATTCATGGAGTGCGCCAGCGCCTGGCGCAGCGTCACCGTCCCGCTGTACTTGCTCTCGAAGTCGGCGGGCTCGTAGGGCTTTTCGTCGAACCAGAAGGTGGTGGGCTCGTCCACCACGGTGGTGGCGGGCGTGAGCACGGTGCGCGCGTTAGGGTCAAGCGCGCTCGATAAGGCCGCGGTGTAGACGATGGGCTTGAACGACGATCCGGGCTGGCGTTTGGCCAGCACGTGATCGAGCTGGCTGTCTCCATACCTGCGTCCGCCGACGATCGCGAGGGGCGCGCCCGTCTCGGCATCCAGCGCGACCAGCGCCACCTGGGCCAGCGGAAACTCGTCGGTCCCGTACTTCTTGGAGCGTGCTTTCCACTGCTGATCCGTTTCAACGATGCCTTTGCGCACCGCGTCCACCGCGTCTCTTTGCAGGGTCATGTCGAGGGTGGTGTAGACGCGATACGAATTCCCCTGCAAATCCAGATCCGGAAACTTGGTCTGGAGATTGTCGGTGACCAGGTCCACGAAATACGGCGCATCGCTCGATTCCACGGCCTCGCGCGTCACCTTGAGAGGACTGGCGGCGGCTTCCTGGTACTCGTGCTCATTGATGTAGCCGTTTTCGCGCATCGCGCGCAGCACGATGTTGCGGCGGCTGGTGGCGCGGTCGGGATGCCGGAAGGGATCGTAAACGCCGGGGCCTTGCGGCAGGCCCGCGAGCAGCGCGGCTTCCGGCAGCGTGATCTGGCGCAGGTCCTTGCCGAAATACACTTCGGCCGCTTCGGCGAAGCCGTGGATGCGGAAGCTGCCCTGGCTGCCGACGTAGATGTCGTCGGCGTAATACTCGAAAATCTGCTGTTTGTTCAGCTTTTGTTCCAGATGCAGGGTGATCAACGTTTCCGGGAGCTTGCGCTGCCAGCCGCGTTCCTGGCCCAGCCACAGCGTGCGCGCCAACTGTTGCGTCAGCGTGGAGGCGCCCTCCAGGCGCTTGGATCTCCGGACGTAATCGGCCCACACCGCCCTAACGATGCCGATGGGATCGAAGCCGTTGTGCTCGAAGAAATGCTTGTCCTCGGCCGAAAGTACGGCGCTGACCAGCACGCGCGGAATTTCGTTGAAGTGCACGATGCGGCGCTTCTCGCGCTTGCTGTCGAACAGGTTGCTGATCAGCTCCGGCTCCAACTGATACTGCGTGCGTGGGGTGTGATCGGCCAGCGAGATGATCTCGGTCACGCGGCCGCCCTCGATCTTGAGCACCGCGCCTTCCGGATCGTAGGCGTCCGGGCCGGGATTGATTTCGATGGCGTCGGGCCGCACGCGGTACCATCCGGCGCGGCTGGTGTTGGACTCGGTGTAGCCGGAGCGGCGGAGGTAGGCGGCCAGTTCCTCGGCATCCGCGCCGTCGCCCACGTTCACCTGGCGGGGCGCCGCGTATATGGTCGAAGTATTGGCAAAGGGTCCGTCGCGCAGCTTTTCCTCGATCAGGCGCGCGTACTTCACGTAGTAGAAGGTGAAGACGCCGACGCCCACGGTGGCCAGCATCGCCACGGCCAGGACCGTTATCTTGCCGAACGGACTCAGCAGGAAACGCGCGAATAGAGATCTGCGGAGCTTAATAGGCAAGACTAGATTCCTTTGATGGCCACTGTGGAGTACGCACTCGTGCGTGCCATGCCGGCACTCGTGCCGGCACGTTCCTCTGCGTATGAAGCAAGCGTCGAGACGAGTCTCGACGTGGCACGCACGAGTGCGTGCTCCACGTTATTTCTTCGAGTCTTCAAGGGCGATCAGCTCTTTCCACATGTCTTCGTGCGGTTCCCAGTCCGGACCCTGGTGCCCGGTGATTTGCAGCTCTTCCACCTTGAGAGTGCCGTGGCCGTAGGGGCAGATGTACTCGGTCTGCGGCCGCCCCACTAATAAGAGATAAGTCCAGGACCCGGTCTGGATCGGCATGCGCAAGCGCCGGAGGCAGGTGCGGCAGCGGTAGCGCTGATCCCACACCACGGCCCACAGTACTCCCGCGGCTACCAAACCGAACAGCATCATGACGAACGTGTAATTCAAGTCCGTCGCGAATGGATCGGGACGCGGGTTCAGCACGTACCTTCCGAAGTGCATCGGCTCCGGCCGGGGAAAGCTATGGGCGATCAAACGCCGTAATCCCAGCAGGAGCGCGGCCGCGGCAGCCAACTTGGCTGCCAGGAAACCCCAGTACTTCATAAGAGATTCGACACCGGTATGGTACCTCCGGTTCCTCTTCTCCTAGTATGCAACAGGCGCATGGCGAAAGGGTCCCCTAATTCAAGAGATTCAGCCGGCGGGGAATCGCTACAGGGCCGTCTTCGGTCGCAAAGTCCCGGATACCCAAAGTCCCGGCTACCCGAAGAAATCGTCCCGCTCATGGCATCCTGGGGCCCGCCTGCGGTTATTCGCTTGGTTCCGCCGCCGTGTTCATGTCATTAATAAAGAAGAAGTGTACCGCTGCCGAAGGCAGGGTGTGCGCGCGTCTTTTTCCAGATGTCGAAACCATTCTTTCCTCTTTGCCTCGTGGTGTGCGCCTGCGCCGTTTCCGCGGCGGCCCAGTCCCTGGGTAATAGCGGCACCGTTCAAGGAACCGTCACCGACCCCTCCGGCGCCGCGATTCCCAACGCCAAGGTCGAGATGCGGAACCCGGTCAGCGGTTACAGCCAAGCCGTCGCTACCAATGCCGACGGGCTGTTTCGCTTCAATAACGTTCCACTGAACCAGTACCACGTCGCGGTCACGGTCCCCGGATTTACCAAGTACGATACGGACGTGGATGTGCGGACCCCGGTGCCCATCGTTCTCCCGAAGGTCCAGTTGACGGTGGCCGGGGCTCAAACTTCGGTTACTGTCGAAGCCGCGGGACAGGACTTGGTGGAACTGGACCCGTCCGCCCACGTGGACACCGACCGCAACGCCCTCAGCAAGCTGCCGCTCTCCGATCCCGGCGGCGGTCTGAGCCAGGCCGTGGTTTATTCCACCGGAGGCGTGGCGGCGGACAGCAACGGGTTGTTCCATCCCTTGGGCGATCACGCGCAGGTGACCTTCGTGATCGACGGGCAACCGATCAGCGATCAGCAAAGCAAGGTGTTCTCCACGCAGCTTCCCACCAGCGCGATTCAGAACATGGAACTCGACACGGGCGCGCCCAACGCCGAATTTGGCGATAAGACCAGCCTGGTGGCGCAGATCACAACGCGCTCGGGCTTGGGCGCCGGACATGTGTTCGGGAATGTGGATACCAGCTACGGAGGGTTTGGAACGGCGGGGACGAGCATCGGTCTCGGCTTCGGCAACGCCAAGCTCGGCAACTTCCTGGCGATGGAGAGTTCGCGCAGCGGGCGGTTTCTGGACACGCCGGAGCTGGCCGCGTTTCACGACAAGGGCAACAACGAAAGCATCTTCGACCGCTTCGACTATCTGGCCGGCGCGAAGGACGTGTTCCATCTGAACCTGTTCGCGGCGCGCAATTGGATCCAGATTCCCAACAGCTACGACCAGTTGTCGCAGGATCAGCATCAGCGCGTGCTCTCCTGGAGCGTGGCGCCGGGCTACCAGCACACCTTCAATGCGCGTACGCTGCTGACGGTGAATCCGTACGTGCGCAAGGATCAGTTCGACTACTATCCCAGCCGCAATCCCTTCGCCGATTCGCCGGCGACGCAGAGCCAGGATCGCCACTTGATGGATTGGGGAGTGAAGGCCGATCTGTCGCAGATCAAAGGCAAACACAACATCAAATACGGAATCGATTTGAAACAGACGCGGCTTTTCGAGAGGTTCGCTTTCGGGATTACGGACCCGAATTTCAATCCCGTGTGCGTGGATTCGAGCGGCGCTTCCGCGGGTGCGTCATCCGTCTTGAATCCCGATGCCTGCACGGCTCAGGGCCTGATGCCGAATCCGAACCTGAACCCGGGTCTGGTCCCGTACGATCTCACGCGGGGCGGCCAATTGCTCCAGTTCACGGGGGCCAAGAACATCAACCAATACGCGTTCTATCTGCAGGATTCGATCACGTTGGGAAATTTGGTGTTCAACCTGGGGCTGCGCGGCGACATTTATCAGGGGATCGTATCGGCCTCGGGCGTCGACCCGCGCATCGGGGTCGCCTACCACGTCAAGAAAACCGGGACCGTGCTGCGCGGGGCCTATTCGCGCACGTTTGAGACGCCGTTCAATGAGAACCTGCTGCTCTCGAGCGCCACCGGTACGGGCGGTCTGGCGGCCAATGTGTTTGGCAGCCAGTCCGTGCCCATCCAGCCCGGAGTGCGCAATCAGTATAACGTCGGCTTACAGCAGGCCCTCCGCAAATGGCTGTTGTTGGACGCGGATTATTTCTGGAAGTACACCACCAACGCTTTCGATTTCAGCACGCTGCTGAATACCACCATCACGTTTCCCATTTCGTGGAAGCAGTCGAAATTGGACGGCGTCACGGGCCGCATCAGCACCACCAACTTGCGCGGATTCCAGACTTACTGGACTTTCGGGCACACCCGCGCGCGCTTCTTCCCGCCGGAACTGGGAGGGTTGGTCCCGCAAGGCGCTCCGCTGGCGGGGGGCGTGTTCCGCATCGACCACGATCAGGCGTTGCAGTCCACCGTCCTGACGCGCTACCAACGCCCCAAGAACGCCGAATGGATCTCCTTTAGCTGGCGCTTCGACAGTGGATTGGTGGTCAGCGGCGTCCCGGATGTGGCGGCGGTTCTGGGTCTGACGGCGGCGCAGCAAGTGGCCATTGGTTTCGCCTGCAACGGCGTCCCGGCGACTTACGGTCAGGCCATTGCCGCGTGCAGCGGCAAGGGCACATCCACGCTGCTGACGCTGCCCCAAACCGGCCAGGAGAACGACGATCACAACCCCGACCGGGTGAAGCCGCGCAGCCTTTTGAACGTCGGCGTCGGCACGGACAACCTGCTGCACGTGGAAGGCCGCCGCCGCATCGAGGCTTCGTTCGAGATCTCGAATCTGACCAATGTGACGGCGCTGTACAATTTTTTGTCGACCTTTAGCGGCACGCACTTCGTGGCGCCGCGTATTATGATGGCGAAGGTTGGCTTCTCGTTCTGACAGCACCCCTCGAATTCTGATCGTCTCCACGCCTGCCGGGCCTATCGGTTCCGGTGTGGGCGGGGGCCTGGAAACCACGCTCATCCTGCTGACGCGCGAACTGAACCGGCGCGGGATCGCTGTCGCGACGCTCGCTCCTGAAGGCAGCGTAGGATTGTCGGGCCAGGTCATCGAGGTCGCCGGGACCTGCGCGGTCAGCGTGACGCAGGTTGATCGCGGGCACGTGCAGCCGGTGTCCCCGGAGGGTTTCCTGGAACGCGCCTGGGAGCGCGCGGCGTCGATTCAGGACCAGTACGACGCGATTCTCAACTGCAGCTACGATTGGATCTCGTTTTACGCGGCGGCGTTCTTCCGGATTCCGGTACTGCACTGGATTTCGGTCGCGGCGCTGGTAGATTCGGTGGACCGCATGATGGAGATCCGCTACCGGCAGGAGCCGGGGAGCTTCGCGTTCTACTCGCGGGCGCAGGCGGCTTCGTTTGCGTTTGTCGAGTGCGGGGCCGTGCGGATCATACCGGGCGCCGTGGATCTGGAGCGGTTCGGGTGGGTTGAGAAGCCAGAGCCGCGGCTGTCGTGGTGCGCGCGGATTTCGCCAGAGAAAGGCTTGGAGGACGCGATCGCCGCGGCCGAAACGCTGGGTCTGCCCCTGGACGTTTGCGGCACGGTCGAGGATCACGAGTATTGGCGGCGCTGCCGGGCGCAGGCTGGTCCGAGCGTCACCCATCACGGATTCCTGTCTCACGACGCGCTGGCTTCCGTACTGGGCCGCAGCCAGGCCATGCTGTTCACGCCCAAGTGGACGGAGGCTTTCGGAATGGTCGCTTTGGAGGCGATGGCTTGCGGCACCCCGGTGGTCGCCTACGCGGGCGGAGGCCCCTCGGAAGTGATCGAGCACGGGGTCAGCGGTTTCTTGGTCGAGCGCGGAGATATCGCGGCGCTGGCGCACTACGCTGGTCTGGCCGCCGAACTCGGCCGGCGCGCCGTGCGGGCTCGCGCGGAGCGATTTAGCGTGGGTGCGCAGGCGGAACGAATCGAGCGCTGGATCGAAGAAATTCGCGCAACCGGGCGCGGGCTTCGCTAGAATCGAGAGATCATTCTTTGGCCTTGGCTTTCGACATGGGAACCGCGCTCGTAAAAGCTCCTCGCATCGACCTGAGTAAGGCTTGCTTCGAATTGGAGATCCGGCCTTCCAAGATTCATCGTTACGGGGTCTATGCGCTCGAGCGCATCCCCGCCAACCGCAAGGTGATCGAATACACCGGCGAGCGCCTCAATCGCGCCCAGGCCAGCACGCGCGCCCTGGGCGACTACACGTACCTGTTCGCCGTCGACCGGTACTGGACCTTGGACGGCGCAGTGGGCGGCAGCGGCGCCGAGATCATCAACCATTGCTGCGAACCCAACCTGATCAGCCGCGTGATGAAGGGCCACGTGCTGTACATGAGCCTGCGCGCGATCCAGCCGGGCGAGGAGCTAACCATCGACTACAACTTCGACACGAACACCGGGCGCAATCCCTGCCGCTGCGGCGCGGCGCAGTGCCGCGGCGTGATGCAGAAGGTCAAGCGGCGGCCGAAGTAGAATGGACGCCCGCCCGTTTCTCGAAACGCTGGCTCGGTTGCTGGAAGAAACCGGACTGGAGGCTATCCTCATCGGCAATGCGGCCGCGGCTTTGCAGGGTGCGCCGGTGACCACCATCGATATCGATCTGATGTTCCGGCAGACTCCGCGCAATTTGCAAAAGCTCAAGGCTGTCGCCAAGGCGCTCGAGGCGGTGATCCTGCGGCCGTACTATCCCGTTTCCGGGCTGTTCCGCCTGTCCCGCGATCGGGACGGCATGCAGATCGACTTCATGACGAGCATCGACGGCGTGAAGTCGTTTGAAGCGCTTCGGGCGCGGTCGGAGGCGATGGTTTTCGGGGGTCACAAGCTGCGGGTGGCCAGCCTGGAGGCTGTGATCGAGAGTAAACGCGCGGCTGGCCGGCCACAAGACAAGGCGGTGTTGGATACTCTGAAGAAGGCCCTGGATGAAACGAAAACGAAGCAGCCGAAAAGAGCGACTCGCCGCCTTAAAGAAAGAGAGTGATCTCGCCCTGCGCGATCTGATCCGCCGGCGGCTGGCTTTGCCCATCGAGCAGCGGACCAACTTCTTGCGCAAGCGGGTTGGTTTCCGCGCGTCGTGTTTGTGACTCCTCCTTCTAATTTGTGACTCCTCCTTCGAAGCCTCTCCTCATCTACGACGGCCGCTGCGGCTTCTGCAAGATCTGGATCGATTACTGGAAGCTGTTCACTGGCGACCGGGTCGACTACGCGCCTTCGCAGGAGGCTGGTGCGCGATTTCCGCAGATTCCGCGCGAGGCGTTCGCGGAAGCGGTGCAGTTGGTGCGCCCCGACGGCTCGGTGGCGAGCGGCGCGCGGGCGATCTTCGAGACGCTGGATCTGGAGCACGTTTACGAATCCTCCCGCCTGTTCTCGGCGGCGGCGGAGTGGGGCTACCGTTTCATCGCGGCCCGGCGGAACCTGTTTTATCAGCTCACGCGCTTCACCTTCGGCACGCGCCTGGAGCCGGCACGATTCCAACACGTCCAGTGGGTATTTCTGCGCGCTCTGGCGGTGGTCTACATGATCGCGTTCGGGTCGCTGGCCGTGCAGGTGACGGGCCTGATCGGCGAGCACGGCATCACGCCCGCGCGTAGTTACTTCGAAGCGGTTGCGCGCGAGTTCGGCCCCATGCGCTACCTGGCGCTGCCCAGCCTGTTCTGGACCAATTCCTCCGATGGGGCTCTCACAGCGGCGGCGTGGTGCGGCGTGGGACTGGCGATGCTGCTGCTGGCGGGGTACGTGGAGCGGCTGATGCTGATCCTGCTGTACCTGCTGTACCTGTCGTTCAGCGGCGCGGGGCAGGAGTTTCTCTCGTTCCAATGGGACTCCTTGCTGCTCGAAGCCGGATTCCTGGCGATCTTTTTCGGGCGCTCGCGCCTGGGCTTGCGGACCCTGGGGTGGTTGTTCCGCTGGCTGGTGTTCCGCTTGTACTTTCTTTCGGGCCTGGTGAAGCTGGCGAGCCACGATCCCAACTGGCGGAATCTCACCGCGCTCGAATACCACTATGAGACGCAACCTCTGCCCAACCGAGTGTCCTGGTACGTGGACAAGCTGCCGCCGGGGTTCCAGCATTTTTCCACGTTCATGGTGCTGGCGATGGAGCTGCTGCTGCCGTTCCTGATCTTCACGCCGCGCCGCTGGCGCATGTTCGGTGCGTGGGGCCTGATCGGACTGCAGACGCTGATCATCTTTACCGGCAACTACACGTTCTTCAACTGGCTGACCATCGCGCTCACGCTGTTTCTGTTCGACGATCAAGCGATCCGGGGGGTGGTTTCACGCCTGCTCGCCCGGCGCGTTCGCGACGAACTTGCGGAGCCGCTTCGGGAAACGCCGCGCATCAACCGATTGGCGCTGGCTCTGCTTTCGCTGCTGGTCCTGGGATTGGGTCTGGCGCACATCTTCACTTACATCACCGGCCTGCCCGAGCCGATCCCGGCGGTGGTCAATTCGGTGTCGCCGTTTCAGATCGTCAATTCCTACGGACTGTTCGCGGTGATGACGACCTCGCGGCCGGAGATCGTCGTCGAAGGTTCCAACGATGGCGAGACTTGGCTGCCTTACGAATTCCGCTATAAGCCCGGCGACTTGTACCGCGCGCCGCGCTGGGTGGCTCCGCACCAGCCGCGCCTGGATTGGCAGATGTGGTTCGCGGCGCTGGGCAACTACCAGTCGAACCTGTGGTTCGTGGGATTCGCGGCGCGGCTGCTGGAAGGTTCGCCGGAGGTGCTGGCGTTGCTGGAGACGAACCCCTTTCCGCAGCATCCGCCCCGGTTCGTCCGGGCGGAGCTCTACGATTACGCCTTCACCGAATTCAGCGAACGGCGCGCGACCGGCGCGTGGTGGAAGCGCCGGCTCATGGGTGAGTATCTGCCGCCGATGGGGCTGAAGTCCGCCGCGGAAATCCGGCCTTGAAGTTCTTCCGGCGGCTTCCTTGACAACCATGTGTACGCATGATATTCTCCCAACGTTGGATTGGAGAACCTTTTGGGGGAAGCGAGGGGGAAGCGAAAGCCTAGCCCGCTTGCCAATTCCGACGGTGTCCGAGGCATAGTTTTATGATCCGCCGAAGGTTGCCGGTGGGTTTGCGAATGGTGGTCCGACTCAATAATTCTTGGAGGTAAACAGATGAAAGTTCAGTTGAGCGTTTTGGCTGCTGGGTTGGGTTTGTGCATTTCGGCGCTGCCGATTTTGGCACACCACTCGTTCGCGGCGGAATATGACGACAAGAAACCGGTGACGTTGCAGGGCAAGATCACCAAGGTCGAGTGGATGAATCCGCACATCTGGATTTATCTGGATGGTAAGGACGCCAGCGGCAAGTCGGCCTCGTGGCAGTGCGAAGGCGGCGCCCCGAACTCCCTCACCCGCAACGGGTGGAACAAGAACTCGCTGAAGGTTGGCGATGCGGTCACCATCGAAGGCTACCTGGCGAAGGACGGCTCCAACTCCTGCAATTCTCGCTCGGTGGTATTGCCGGATGGCCGCTCGGTGTTCGCCGGTTCGACCGAAGACGGCGGCCCGGTCACGATCAACCGCGACAAGGGCAAGAAGCAAGCCAAGCAGGAATAACTCCTTCGCGGGATTCGCCGCGCAAAGGTTTGATTTGGCCATTTGATTCGAGAAGAGATCTCCATCAGGAGGTCTCTTTTCATTTGTGGCTCGTCCTGCGAAGTAACGCCGCGGCGGCGCTTAACGCCGCTTGACAAGCCTGCTTCTCAAGCGTAGTCTTTAGGACGGCCGCTCCGTAAGGTGAACAGGAAAGAGGAGATTTCAAGACGTGAGAATTCCATTATTGAATTCCGTGGGTGCCTCGGTGGGCATCCTATTAGTGGCGGGCGCGTTGAGTGGGCCCGCCTTCGCTCAAGGCGACGGCTTCAAGCCGCTCACCGGGCCTGTGCCCAAAGCCGCGGACGGCCATCCCGACCTCAGCGGGTTGTGGCAGCGCCCCTACACGCCCGACATGAGCGCCACGGCCGGCAACGGGAACCAGAAAGCCGACCCCTCCTTACCCAAGGACGCGCGGGGCCGAGCCGAGCTCCCCTACACGGCGTGGGGCAAGCAGCAGTGGGACGCCTACGACGCCGCGAAGGGCGACTACACAGGCGCCTGCCTGCCGTTCGGGTGGATGCGGTCGATCAATTCGCCAGATCCGCTTTATGTCATGCAGGACAAGCGTGCCGTCGGGTTTCTGTTCGAACAGAACTCCTGGTTCCACCTGGCGTATCTGGATCGGGCCACGCATCCCGACCTGACTAACTACACGCGCACCTGGTTCGGCGACACCATCGCTAAGTGGGAGGGCGACACCTTGGTGATCGACACGGTGGGCTTCAACGGCCGAACCCGTCTGGACACCAACGGCCATCCCATGAGCGACCAGTTGCACCTGACCGAGCGCTGGACCCGCACCGACTTGGGCCACTTGAACTACGAAGTCACCGTCGACGATCCCAAGACCTACACCAAGCCGTGGAAAAACAGCCGCGTGTTCATCTACCGGCCGGATTGGCAGATCATCGAGTACTCTTGCGAGGAGAACAACAAGGACTTCTGGGAAAACCGGGTTCGGATTCCGGATTTCGCTCGTCCGTAGGCGGATCGCGCAGGACGGGCGTCCGAGCGACAAATTCAACGCAGTTTGGGCCGGCGGATGGATTCGCCGGCTCTTTTTTTTTGGGCGATGAGCCGTGCTAAAGCCTGCTCTACGGCTTGCGCGCTGCGGCGGGGATGGCCGGAGGGGCGGTTAGGGCGTCCAGCAAGGCAAAGACTTCGCGTTCGCCGGGTTCGTTCGGTTGTTTCGCTGGAAACTTTGCGGCTGGCGCGGATTTCAGCTCGGGCGGGCGGCAGGCTTGGAGCTCCTGGAGCTGGCGATAGGCGCGATCGTAGGCGCGGGTGAGCTGGCCTTCATAGCGGGCGACGGTGGAGAGGGCTCGCGCGAGATCGTCGCCTTGGAGAAGCTGGGCTTCCAGGCTCATGATGCGGTTGAGGCGCCAGCGGGCGTTGGCCATGGCTTCCACGAGATCGCGCTCGGGGGCGTCGGCGGGCTTGAAGCGCTGGAGGTAGGCGGCGCGGTGGCGATCGAATTCCTCGGGGTCCTCACCGGGGATCAGCACGGTTGCCGAACGGAGACCGTGACGGATGGCGTTCTGCGCGGACTGGGCTTTCCCTTCCGGGGTCACCGGTCCGTGGGACTGTGCGCCGTTGGCGCGGGAGGTTGCGGCTTGCGCTGGAGTGGACATAGTGGGTTTCCTTTCCCGGCCAAACACTAGCACGAGGCGGGGGCGAATCTGGGGGGAGTGGACGGGGATGTGTTGCAAAGGCGGGTAGAAAGAAATTTTCGAGCGTGGTGACCAGCTTTTCGGGGGTTAGACAAATCCGGTGTGGTGGACTCCCTTGATTCTTGGCCTTCGGCGGTTCTTATGGCAGCGCTGGTGTCCTGGGTGCGCGACATAGATGTTGGGAATCATGCGGCCCGCGATCGGGATTCCCAGTAATCCTCGAACCTGTGACTGAGGCGGGAACAGCGTAAGGCGATAATGGCGTTGGCTCCGCACACCGTCCAGAACATGCCAGAGCGCTTGAGCCGAGCGCCGATTACGGTTTTGCAACCGGCTTCGACCACTCCTGAGCCAACAAAGAGACCTTGCGCGCGAAAGGCCGGATAGCGCATCCGCTGGGCGTTGCGTTCAAAGTATTCGGCTTGGTTGCGCACCCACCGGACCAGTTCTTCACCGTCCGGATGCAGGTCGCGCAAGATCTTCACCAAGGGCTCCACCTGGCCTTGATCGAGGAGCTTGAGGCCGCGTCCCATCCAAGGCTTGCGGACCTGTGGTTGCCGGGGGAACAACTGGGCGGAAAGCTCCCAGAGATGCTGGCGGGCATGATAGAGATCGACGATCTCAATCGATCCGGGAA
>DATNJC010000022.1:0-6989 GCA_035604115.1 Bryobacteraceae bacterium
GCGAGCTTGGAAGATCCGCCAACTGGAATTGCTGGAGCATGCCGTGGCCGCGGCCCTTACTGCGGTGAATTCAGAACACGCAACAGCCCATTTTCGCCACTGCGGCTATGGTCTATAAATACTCAGAAAATGGTCTAGAAGACGGCCTCGAGCTCCCGCCAAGCCGCCTGCCAGGTGAAGTGTTCGAGGTAGTGCGCCCGGCCGGCCTGGCCCAAACGCGCGCGGAGATCCGAATCCTCCAACAGCTGCAGCACCGCGCCGCTGAAGTCCTCCGGAGAATCGGCCAGCAGCAGGTCTTCGCCGTCGCGCGCTTCCAATCCCTCAGCGCCGATGGTGGTCGAGACCACGGCCCGCCCCGCGGCCCACGCCTCCAGAATTTTGAAACGCGTTCCACTTCCCGAAAGCAGCGGCACGACGCACACGCGCGCCTCGGCGAGCGCCGCCACTGCGTCTTCGACCGGACCAATCACTCGAATGCGCGGATCGCCCGCAACCAATCCCGCGATCGCCTCCGGATTGCGGCCCACCAGCCGCCATTCGAGGTCCGGCTCGGCCTCGCGCGTCGCTTCAAGCAGGAGCGGCCACACGCGCGAGCGGAACCAGCGTACGGCCTCGACATTGGGATGGTATTCGAGATTCCCGCTGAACACAATTGCGGCGGCTTCGGTCGCGGCGGGCAGCGGAATCTCGGGCAGCGCATTCGGAAACACGCGCACATAAGGATGGGCGCTTGTATGAACGACGCGCCGCCGGTCGGCCTCCGAGGCCACCAGCAGAACATCGAAGCGCGGCAGCCAGTACCGCTCCAGCTTGCGATACGCGTCCGCGAAGCGCGCCGATGCCCACGACGCCGGCCAGCGTGCAGCCCGAGCGTGCGTGCTTGCCAGTTCGCTTTCGATGTTATGCAGATCCAGAACCAGCCGTCCGCAGCGCGGGCGCAACGCGTCCGCGTACGACGCACACCAGAAGTGTTCCACCACGCCGACGTCGTACCGGTCGTGGATTCCGCTGAGCTGCGCCTCATACCCCGAGTAGCGATCGAACAGCGGAGGCCGTCCGCGCGCCAGCCGCATCGCGTTCCGCCAGGCCCGAGCGATGGGAGCCTTCGAATGCGGCTTCAATTCGAACCGCACCACGTCCACCTCGTAGTGCCGCCGCAAGTATTCGAGCAGGGATGCCGACCGCAATCCACCTCCGCCCGCCCCGGCCGCCGGTTCCTCGGGTGTGAGGAACAGCGCGCGGGCTTTACTGGAAGACCCACTACTCGAAGACGCGCCGGGCGGCGTCATAAACCTCCCGTGTCAGACGGGCCGTGCGCTCCCAGGAGAATTCGCGAGCCCGGGCCAGCGCGCGTTCCTTCACCCCCGCGAACTGCTCGGGCGAACTCGCCGCCGCGCGCATCGCTTCGGCCAGCGCATGAGTATCGCGGGCGTCAACATGAAGGGCCGCCGAGCCCCCGGTCACTTCCTCAATCGCCGGATCCCGCGAGGTGATCACCAGCGCCCCGCACTGCATGGCTTCGAGCACCGGCAGCCCGAAGCCCTCGTACAGTGACGGGTACACCACAGCCCGCGCGCCCGAGTACAAACCCGGTAGATCGGCATCCGCGACCGCGCCCAATAGACGTAAACCGGGCTCGGGCTCAATTTGGGGGAAATCCGCACGCGTGCGGCCCGCCAGCAGGAGATCGACGTCGCACTCGCGATAGGCGTCTTCACACCTCACGGCGCGCCACGCCTCCAGCAATCGCGAAATGTTCTTGCGCGGCTCCAGAGTTCCTACAAACAAAAAGTAAGGCCTTTGTTCTGGACCGGATGGCGGGTCTATGTTCGGGATGGGGCTCCGTACCGGCCGGAACCACTCGCGCGCCGCCAGGGGCACGGCCACCACGCGCTCCGGATGCAACCCAAACCGCTCGATCGCCTGCTTGCGCACAGCCTGGCTAGGCGTAATCACCATCGTAGCCAACCCCCATCGCAGCAGCCGCGGAGTGCGCTGGCGCACCCGCGCAGCGTCCGGCTGCCAGGCGGGATCGAGCCACGGCGACAGATCGTGCAGCGTCATCACGGCCGGCCGCTGCCCCAGGTACGGCACCGCGAAGTCCGTGCCATGAAACAATTCGATGCCATGACGCGCCATCTCCCGCCCCAAGCCCCACAACCACCATTTGCGCTCGGCGGGCGTCCGCGGACCAGCGCCGGCATGCAGATTCGCCGGGCTGCCTTGAGGCATCTGAAAAGGTTGGTCGGATAGCAGCCAGTAATGGTCGTCCTGGTAACTTCGCGCCAGAGCAATGGCGAGTTCCACTGTATAGCGCGCGACCCCACCTGTCGATACAGTCATAGGGGTGGCATCCAGCGCGACAGTCACGGGGTGTAGGATAACATCGTGGGCTCTGAGAACATGAATCCTCTTGATGAACTCAAGAGTCTGGACGCTCAGGTCGACCTTATTGGCGACCTGGCCGGGCTCAAACCGATCTTTTACCGGCTGGAGGAAATCGCGAAGGCCAACGCCGGCGACTTCGAAGTGCAGTTGGTGGCGGGCGACGTTAAGCAGCACTTGATCAACCGCGGCGTGAAGCTACGGGAGCTATCCGGCGCTGCCACGCAATCGAATCCGGCCCTGGGCGCGACGGGCGGAGTGCCCGCGGCCGCTCCTCCTCCGCTTCCGGGCGGGGCTCCATCGCTGTCCGCTCCGCCGCCGATGCCCGACGCGCCGGCCTTTGCCTCCGCGGCTCCGCCGCCCTTTCCCGCGTCGTTTACCGGCGACTTGCAGCCGCCCCGCAAATTGATGTCGTCGGGTCAATTCGCTCCGGCTGAGCCGCCGGCTCCATCATTCTCGCCCTCGGTCTCGCCATCGATCCCGCCGGCTCCTGACGCGAGCACACCGCCGCTGTTCCCCACCCAGGCGGTACCCGCCGCAGAAACGACGGGGAGTCCGTTTTCCACCGGCCCGATGGCGCAGGCGGGAATGGCCCCGCCCATGCCGCCGCCCCCGATGCTGTCGGAGAGGCCCTTGGAGATGCCATCGGCCGCGACCGAAGCCCCGCCTCAACGTTGGACTCCCGGCCCGCCCTCCGCGATGCCTCCGCCGCAGGCAGCCAGTCCCCAGAACTGGAAGCGCCCGGTGATGGTCGGCGCACTGATCGCGATTCTGATCGGAGCGCTCGGAATCGGCCTGTTAATCGCACGGAAACGGACCAGCGGGCCCAAGGAAATTTCCGTGTCTGTCGCAACCACGCCTGCGGGAGCCTCGGTGCGCGTCAATGGACAGCCCAATTGCACTTCGCCCTGCGAATTGAAGCTGCCGCCGGGCGACCACCAGATCACCGCTTTTTTGGACGGCTATGAACCCGCGGCCAGTGGAGTCACCGTCGCCACCGGAAAGCCCGTACCGCCGCTCGCCTTGGCGCTGGAGCCGCTGCCGCAAACCATTCGCGTGCTCACCGACCTGGCACAGGGCAAAGTCGCGCTGGACGACCAGGCTCCCGTCGACCTGCAGGAAGGCCAAGTGGTGCTCGAAAAAGTGGCGCCCGGCCCGCACATGTTGAAGGTGACCGGCCCCAACGCGGACGCTTCGCTGTCGATCCATCTGGCCGATGCCCAGGTGCCGTCGGTCGATGGCAAAATCCAGGCCCACAATCTGCTCGCGGTGGTGGTCACCAGCATGGCCGGCCGCGGGCGTCTCACCACGAGCGCGGGTCCCTTGAAGCTCGCTGTCAACGGCCAACCGGAAGCCGACGCCGGTCCGGACGCGGTGGATCTGCACGCGTTTCAACCCGGCGTGGACGAACTGATCGTGGGCGCCGACAAGGACCAGCGCAGCATGAAGGAGAGTTTTGGTCCCGCACCCACGGCCACGGTGTTCCTCAAGACCGACCAGAACATCGGCACGCTGATCGTCTCCGCCGGCGAGGACAACGTGCGCGTGTTCGTTAACAACAAGGAATATCCGCGCCGCACCCAGCGCGGCCAACTGAGGATTCAGACCATCGGACCGGTGTCCGTGCGCGTCGCCAAAGACGGCTTCGAGACGCTGGCCGCCCAGACCGGAGAAGTGAAGAAGGGCGCCGAGCTGCGGCTCGAATTCAAGATGAAGTCGCTGCCGCAGTTTGCCACTTTGCAGCTTCAGGGAGCTACCGCCGGAGCCGAGGTGTTGGTCGATAACAATCCGGTGGGAGTCGTCGGCCCCGATGGCAGCTTCACGGACGGGACTGTTGCGCCCGGCGACCACTCGATCGAACTGCGGCGCGAACATTTCGTCCCTCGAAAGTTGGATCGTACATTCCGCGCGGGCCAGGCCGTGAGTCTGAGCGGTTCCGATGTCGTGCTGGCGGCCGAACGCGTGGCTCCTCCGCCGGTGGAGGTCAAGAAGGCTCCACCCCCTCCGCCTCCGCCGCCCAAGGAAGTGGTGGTGGCGCCTCCGGTGAAACTGGGGACCATGGCGGATTTTGAAAATCCCGCAGCTTGGAAGCAGGAAGGCGATGTGTGGAGCCACCGGGGCGCGGCGTTCTTACCTTTTAAGCCGGTCCCGCGCGGCGTGTTTCAATTCACCGTGCAGCTGGTCAAAGGGGGCAGCGTGTTCCGCGGCGGGCGTATCCGCTGGGCTCTGAACTACACGGACAGCAAGAACTACGCGCTATTCGAGCTGGAAAACAAGAATTTCTGGGCCAAGGAAGTGGTCAAGGGCAAAACCAGCGACCGCGCCAAGACTCAGCTCAATTTGGACAAGGTGAAAATGTTCACGGTCCAAGTGGAAGTGACGCCGCAGCGCGTGGTGCACACGATCCTGATCGACAACAAGTGGTTTTCGATGGATTCCTGGACCGACGCCGAGCGCAACTTCACCGACGGGAAGTTCGGGTTCCTGGTGCAGGGCGACGACGAGATCGCGATCTCGGATTTCAAGTTTACGCCCAAGAGCAATTAATCCGGCATGACTCGAACAGCCTCGCGCCAATAGCGGAGAGACTCGGCGGTGATCCCGGCGCGGTGCTCGCTGTAAATCGCTTCCAGGCGCTGGAGAAACGCTCGGGCCTCAGCGTCCAGGCCTGCCAACGCGCAGCACTTCAAAATCCGCGTGATCCGCAAATGATTGTGATTGCCGGGCCCGAGCCAGTTGGCGGCCCGTACCTTAAAGTTCCCCCCGGCGATCACTTCGAGCGGACTGCCGAGAGCAGTGTCTCGAAGTTCCAGTCCGCAGAATTTGAGCATGCCTTCAAGCGACGACCGCAGGCGGGCGCACAACTCCGGACGCGCATGAAAGGCTTCGATCGCTTCGCGCGTAAGCAGCGGCGCGGAGGGATTCACCGGGCTCGCTTCCGGCAGCGGGAACAGCCACTGGATGAAGTCGTGCACTGCTTCCAGGCGATCGTCGGACCAGCCCAGAAGCTCTTCAAGAGTCCGGCCGCGATGGTCGCCGGAGACGCCGCTATAGAACTCGACAACGGAGGCGGACATATTAATACCGGCCGGTGCGCCGTTCGGAACTCACCCGTCAGCGCCGGCTTCGAGCAGCGGCCGGACGCCGTTCCCGCGCCCCTCGACAGCGCCTTCGACTTCATCGAAGCCGGAGACCGTGATGGCCACCCGTCCATTGTCCCCGCGCTTCACCAGCCCTTTGCCCTTCAGATACCACAGCGCGGCTTCCAGGTGCTCGCGAGGGCAGCCCAGCAGCTCCTCGAATTCGAACACGCTCATGGTGGCCCCTTCCGGATCGTGGAGCGCCTTGGCGTACAGCGCCTCCAGGACACCCCGCCGCTTGCGCCGTTCGCTTTCGGGCGATGTGGCCATCTCCGCACGGTCGAAGATTTTCCAGCGGAGTTTTTTGGTTTCCCAATACCGTGCGTCGTACTGTGCGCGCAGCTCAGGGTCGCTCAAGATGCGGTGCGCCTCGCACAGCCTCACGAACACCTCCTGATTCCCCGTCGCCGAGTCGGGATGATACCGCGTCGCCAAAATCCGGTACACGCGGGCGATCGTCTCGGAGTCGGCCTGGGGGCTCAACTGCATCACCTCATACCAATCCGGGTCGTCGAGGGCTTTCCCCTTACCCTCGGTGGAAGCGTGGGTCCTGGGGTTGCCCCCGTCCAGTTCCAGGCCGGCGTGAAAGTTACCGTTGACTTTTTCCGTGCACCACTTGACCGTGGCGGGACTGACAACGTTAGTGCGGCCGTCCTCCAGGTCGTAGCGAACCGTGATCTTGGAACCCACCGGCAGCCCCGTCATCAGCGAGATCCCGATTCCCGCCTCGGACGTGTCGATCAGATCAGCGGTAAGCCAGCGAGGGTGTCCCATGCGGTCTTTGATCTGCAACCGCACGATGCGGACGTCGCTCATCTTGCGGTTCTTGATCCGGCGCTGAGTAGTTTGGGTTGTGGCCACGGTAGCCCCTCGCACGGCTGATCGTCACTTCCAGGGCATTTCTACAGGGCCTCGGGCGTCCGCGCTTCCTGGCGAACTACTTCCGCTCGGCCGCGGCGATCGCCGAACAAGCGGCCTTGACCGACGCCCGCAGCAACCGCGTCGACCCGCTGTAAATCAAATCCTCCTTCTGATTAAACACGGCCACCTTGTTCCCGTGCGTGAAGGGCGTAGTAGGATTGACGCCTTCGTGATCCAGCCGTACCACATACGCGGCTTTCTCGCGGTTCGAGGTGACCACGACACTGGGACAGAGCGCGACGAAACTCTTCATGACCTCGACGTTTTCCGGCGACGTGCCGCCGGAAACCAGGAAGGGCGTAACTCCGTCCGTGGCTTGACCGGAGATTTGGATCGGATGGCTCTCGGTGATGAACACCCGCGGTTTGTCGGCGGCCTGCATGGCCGCTGACATCAGAAAGGCGCTAGTGTAGTGTCCAACAAATAGCTGGACATTCAAACGGGACTGCTTCATACTCAAGCATGCCCCGCCCAACACGCTTACTGGCCGTGTCTGAGGATCAGCAGAAACAGATCGAGCAATGGTTGGCGGCGTTGGGAACG
>DATNJC010000023.1:0-41148 GCA_035604115.1 Bryobacteraceae bacterium
AAACTCTTCTACCGCCTCGTGCAGCAGGCGGTTGTCGTCGATCCAGTGCCATACAAATCTCTGGTCAGGTGTGCCGCCGTCGGCTCAGACGCCGACCACAACCGGTAGGGGTCACCTGAGTGAAGTAAATACCCCACTTCCGGTTAATTCCAATAACCTGTATGTTCCCGCAGATACTCGTTGGCCCTATACCCAATCCTGGGTATTTTCGATTCAGCGCGAGATCAACCGGAATACGCTGCTTGAGCTGGCTTATAACGGCAATCACAGCCTGCGGCTGCCGATTATCGCCGATTGGAACCAAGCCGCGCCGAACCTTCCAGGGCAATCGCTGAGCGTTCAAGCGCGAGTACCCGATCCGAGCTTCGGTCCGATTACCTGGGTGGATCCCGCAGGCAACAACAACTACAACGGTCTGTCGGCCCGCTTTGAGCATCGCTTCAGCCATGGCCTGTATTTCCTAAACTCCTTCACCTGGGGCCACGCGATGGGCGATTCCGAGCAGGTACTGGAAGCCTTAAACACCTACCAAGCTGCCAATCCGCAAAATATTCACAATCTCCATTCGGAATTCGGACCGTCCATGTTCGATGTCAAGCTCCTCAACGTGAGCAGTGTGGTTTACTACCTTCCCTTCGGAAAGGGCCAGCAGTTTGCATCCCGCTTGAATCCAGTGCTCGACGCGATCGTCGGAGGCTGGGAGCTGAACACGATTAACACGGCCAACACGGGCCTGCCTGTCAGCTTGAACTACGCTCCGTCTGCCGCCAACGATGTCACAGGCATCGCTCAGAACGCGGATTATCGGGGCGTAGCCTTGCTGCGGCCGAACGTCTCCGGCAGCGCTGTCAGCCAGAGCACGGCGCAGAGTCTGCTGACCTATTTCGCCGGCTACACGTTTACTACGCCGCCGGCCAGCGCTCCTTTCGGTAATCTGGGCCGCAACTCCTTCCGGGTGCCGGGACTGGAGCAGTGGGACCTGGGCGTCAACAAGAACTTTCGCATCAGCGAGCGATTCAGGCTCCAGTTCCGGAGTGAGTTTTTCAACGTCTTGAATCACAGCAACTTCGGCAACCCGAACTACACCACCACCAGCGCCGCATTCGGAACCATTACCACGACGTATCCGCCCCGGCAGATCCAGTTCGGATTAAAACTGTTGTTCTAACCCCTGATGCTTTAACCAAATGAAGGCTATTTTTTCACTCTGGGCCGCCGCGTTGCTCGCGGGCTCCACGATATGGGGCGCGCCGGTCTTGATGATTTCCATCGACGGGATGCGTCCCGACGCGGTCACCCATGCTGCCGAGCACGGCCTGAAGGTGCCCAACCTCCAGCGCTTCATGAAGGAAGGTGTCTACGCCACGGGAGTCACCGGCGTGGTGCCGACCATCACGTTTCCCAGCCACACGACTTTGGTAACCGGGGTGTGGCCGGCGCAACACGGCATCTATTCCAACAACACCTTCGATCCCTTCAGTGAAACACAGCGGTTTTGGTATTGGAGGGATATTCGCGTCCCCACGCTGTGGCAAGCAGCGGACCAGGCCGGCATCGTCACCGCGAGCGTCAACTGGCCCGTGACGGTGGCCGCTAAACCGGTGCGGTACCTGATTCCGGAGTATTGGCGCGCACGCAATCCGGAGGATCGAAAACTTCTGGAAGCGCTGACTCGCCCGGCAGACTTTCTCACCGAACTCGAAGCCAAGCTCGGCGATTACACCAACGGTGACGATACGACGGTCCACGGCGATGAAATCCGCACCAAATTCGCGATCGAAATTCTGAGCCGCGTCAAGCCGGGTTTCATGACGCTGCATCTGACGGCGCTCGATGAAACACAGCATGAAAGCGCGCCGTTCAGTGCCGAGAGCAACGCCACGCTCGAAGCCTTGGACGGGATGGTTGGTCGCTTGACTGCCGCCGCTCTCGCCAACGATGCCAACGCGGTCGTCGCCGTCGTCTCGGATCATGGGTTTGCGCGGACTGACGTTCGCGTGAATCTGACGCTGCCGTTCATCGAACAGGGATTCATCAAGCCCGGAGCGAATTCCGGTGCCGGGCCCACCTGGGATGCGGCGCCATGGCCGGCGGGTCCGGGCATCGCGGTGATACTGCATCAGCCCGAGGCCTCAGGAACCAAGGCGCGGGTGAAAGCGATGCTGGACAAACTCGCGGCCAATCCGGAGTACGGAATCGCGCGTGTGCTTGACGGCGCTGAGGTCGCACGAATGGGTGGTTTCCCGGACGCGGCGTATTTCGTCGAATTGAAGCTGGGGTACGCGCTCGGTACAGGTGCGTCAGGGCCCGCCTCAGGACCAATGGTCACACCCGTTCCGGGCACTGGCCAACACGGCTACTTGCCGGACCGGCCAGAGATGCGATCGGCGTTCTTTCTCTTGGGACGCGGCCTCGCTACGAGCCAAGATCTGGGGATCATCGATATGCGGCAGGTCGCTCCGACTTTGGCGGCCATTCTGGGAGTGAAACTGCCGTCCGCGGCCATGGGTCCCATTGTGGTTACGCGTCGTTGATCTCCCAGGGCCCACAAGAACGTTTGGTGCTCCTTACGCCGTGTGGCTGCTAGGGCGGCTCACCGTCAGCCCCGTTGCCGGGTCCGGAAAAACTGGCGAGCGTTTTCAGCTATCCCCGTAGACTGGTATCGCTGCTCCGTGAATGACTTTGGCATCGTCGCTGCACAGGAACAGGATGACGCGCGCAATGTCTTCGGGCTTCGGCCACTTCGCAAAGTCCGAACCGGGCATTGCTTTCCGATTTACTTCCGTATCGATAATGCTGGGCAGGATGGAGTTCACGCGCACTCCGCTGCCCTTCAGATCGGCAGCGAGGGAATCCATCATGGCCACCGCCGCAGCCTTCGATGCCGCGTAAGCGGCGACGCCCGCACCGTGATCCAGCGCGGCTTTCGACGCAACATTCACGATGGCGCCTTTCCCCCGTTGGAGCATGGCCTTCGCCGCTTCACGCGACAAGATGAAACCCGAGCGAAGGTTCAGCGCCAGCATCTGGTCAAGAACTCTGGTTTCCAGTTCCCACAACTTCATGCCGCCAACGTAACCACCCACGGTATTGACCAGGACATCGAGGCGCTTATCTTCGGCGCCGATTCCGGCGATGAGCTGTTGCACTGCAGCTTCGTCGGTCACGTCGACGTGGCGCCCGACAAGCCTGGAAGCGTTTGCGCCAGCGACGCTCTTCAAGGCAGCGAACTCCCGATCGTTTCGATAGGTAACGATCAGCTCGGCGCCCTCCATCAGGAAGGCGAGGCTAACGGCGCGCCCTAACCCTCCCGTACCGCCGGCTACCAACGCGACTTTGCCAGTGAATGTCATAGTTTTTCGCTCAAACCGCTGAATTTCGAAACGAAGTTATTCCAACGCTGCCGAAATAGGACGTGAGGCGTCTTTCAGTATTGCGCCAGACACGGATTGTTTGGTCTCAATCCACTTCGGCGCCGCGTCTCGCTCCTCATCAGGGCGATCCATCGTAAAGGCGGCTACAACACGCTTTTGTCGCAGCCACCATACGCTGAAGCTCTTGCCGGAAACATCGCCGCGGTGGACGATGTGGTCCGCATCGGATGAATCGCCCCAATATTCATACGAAAGATCGAAGACGTCCGAAAAGAAATACGGGACGTGCTGGAACGGAGCTCGTTCACCCATCAGAGCCCGCGCGCAGTACTGCCCCTGCGAAACTGCATTGTCCCAGTGTTCGACACGTCGGCGTTTTCCGAAGAGCAAATCCCGGTAGTTTGCAACGTCGCCCGCGGCAAGGATATCGGAATGACTCGTCTCGAGGTATTCATTTACGATCACGCCGTCCGCCACGTCGATCCCGCTGTTGGCGAGCACGTCCGTCACGGGTCGCGCTCCGATGCCTGCAATGACCATCTCACAGGAGATCGCCTCGCCGCCACCAAGCACGACTGCACCGACCACTCCATCGCCGCGCAACTCCGTTACCTTCGCTGCCTTAACGAACCGCACGCCGCGCGCCGCGTAATAAGCCTCAAAAAAACTGGACATCTCCGGGGAGAAGAGTCGCTTCCAGATGCGGTCGTCGCTCAGAACCATGGTGACCTCGACACCCTTCTGCGCAAGTACAGCCGCTACTTCCATTCCAATGAATCCACCGCCGATCACGACTGCACGCCGTACCGTGCTCGCCGAATTTCGAATGGCCTTCGAGTCGTCCAGCGAGCGCAGATAGTGCAGGTTTCGCAGTTTTGCGCCCGGAATGTCCAAGGTTCGCGGGTGGGCGCCCGTCGCCACGATCAGCTTATCGAAGCCGAACTCCCCGCCCGATTTCAGCGTGAGCCGCTTGCGCTTGGGATCCACGCCCGAAACCTCGCAGCCACATCTGACTTCGATCCCGTGCTCGCGGTAGAAATCTTCGTGATTGATCCGGATGGCATCTTCGCTATCTTTGCCGGCGAGAAAGCCTTTCGACAGCGGAGGCCGTTCGTAAGGGAGGGAAGTATCCGCCGACAGGATTGCTAGCTCCCCCGGCTTCACGCCTAGTTCGACAAACTGCTTGGCTGCGTATCCCGCAACCATTCCTCCGCCGAGAATCACGAACCTCGATTCGCCCACGCGGTCCTCCCTGGTAGAGTGCGATGCATCAACAGTTTACAACGCAGGAGTTGCCCGAAGGTCACCCGCCCGCTGGATAGAAGCTTGGCCCCAGGATCGACACGCTCGCGCCATTGTCCGCCCCGGTATCGATGGCTCCCGCGTGAGCGTCATCAGGCCGCCCCACTTGCATCCGTTGGTGGGAACTTGGCTGATCTGCGTATTGTCGAAGGTTGCACCGATATCAAGTTTGCTCCCACCGATTCCAGCGTGCTCATCAGCGAGACCGGTAAAGGCAAGGAACTGCTCGTACGGGCCATTCATAAGCGATCCCACCGATCACAACGCGCTTTCGTCAGCGTAAAACTGCGCGGCCCTGGCGCCATCGCCGATCTTCTCTGAGCTGTTTGGCCACGAACAGGGAAGCTTTCGCTATGCGCCGCGGATGGTGATCTGGGTGTTGCTTTCACCCTCGACCAACGGAAGCAGGCCATTGCGCGCGCAATACTGTGCCGCTCGGGTTGTATTCCGGAACGAGTTCCCTAAGGCAGGCCACGGTTGCGGCGAAATCACGGGATGCCACCTGCCCCCGAAGCGCGTCTAATTTGCGCGACAGGATTTCCGTATCCGCCAGTGATCCGGTAACAGCAGAATCAAAGCTGCGGAAGACGCGAATCTTAGGGTGTGGCGTCAACAGCGTGTGTTCCTCTGCCGTGTGTAACTCCTCGAAGAGCTTTTCACCCGGGCGGACTCCGGAGAATTGAATCTGGATGTCTTCGCCCGGCCGCAGTCCGCTGAGAAGAATCATTTTGTGGGCGAGTTCCAATATCTTTACCGGCTCCCCCATATCGAGGATGAAAATTTCCCCGCCGGAACCCAGGGCGGCCGCCTGTAACACCAATTGCACTGACTCCGGAATGGTCATGAAGTAGCGCCGCATCTCCGGATGCGTCACTGTTAGCGGGCCCCCGGATGCGATCTGGCGCTGAAACAGCGGAATTACGCTGCCGCTGGACCCCATCACGTTGCCAAAGCGGACCGCGAGAAACCGCGATGGATCCCCTTCCGGGAGGGTTGGCCCCGGCTGGGGACTTGCGGGGTCCATCCCCAAACACAGCATTTCCGCCAATCGCTTGGTGACCCCCATCACGTTGGCCGGGCGCACGGCTTTGTCCGAGCTGATCAACACGAAGGTTCTAACACCGCTCGACTGGGCCGCCCGCGCGACGTTACGGGTGCCGAAGACGTTGTTTTCAATGGCCTCAAAGACCTGCTTCTCCATCATCGGGACGTGCTTGTACGCGGCGGCATGATAGACGATAGTGGGCGCGTGCTCAAGGAAGAGTTCGCGCAGCCGGCGCGGATTCTGGATGTTGGCGATTTCAGCGTAAAAGGGAACGCCCGGAAACTGCTCACGGAGTTCAAGGTCGATCTGATACAAAGCGTTTTCCGAGTGATCCAGGCCAATTAACGCCACCGGCTGCGCGCGTGCAATCTGGCGGCACAATTCGCCGCCGATCGAGCCCCCTGCGCCGGTCACGAGTACCACTTGGCCAGCCAGTTGTGCCCGAACGCCTGTGTCTTCCATGTGCACGGGTGGCCGGCCTAACAAATCCTCAATCCGCACGGGGCGCAGTTGATCGACTAAAACTTTGCTCTGAATCAATTCGGTGAGCGGAGGGATGCGCCTGGTGGCCACCCGGGCCGCCTGGCAGGCCTCCAGACTGGCCGCGATCTCCGGCCCGCTAGCGGCCGGCAGCGCCAGCCATACCTGGTCGACCCTGTGGCGCTGAACCATGGCAGGCAGGTCACCGCGGTCTCCCAGCACGCGCAGGCCGGCCAAGTGAAGGTGGCGCTTGTTGGGATCGTCGTCGATGAAACCGACGGCATTGGCGCCTAGCTCTGGATGGGAGCGGACCTCGGCCAGCACGCGCCTTCCCGCTTCGCCCGCGCCGTAAATCAAGATCCGCTGCCGGACGCCCGAGACATTCCCCCGGCCGTCTGCGGCACTAGAGAACCATCGGCCGTCGGAGGACAGCCGGGTTACGGCTCGCGCCAGGGTGAGGAACGCAATGCACAACAGGGGGTCCAAAATGTAGATCGAGCGCGGAAACGCTACGCCCAGTAGCACGCGTAACACCACCGTCACCACGGCCGAAGCGGCTACGTTCGCCGCCACAATCCGGAGCAGGTCTTCAAAGCCCAGATACCGCCATCCGAGATCGCGCAAGGAATAGCCGCGAAACACGCAGAATTTAATCAGCAGGACCCAGGGCAGCGCCCGGCCCAACATGACCAGGTAAAAATGCGAGATCGAGAATTCAAAGCGCAACGCAAACGCGCTGGCCAGCGCCGCCGCCGCCAGTGCCAAATGAACCGCCTCAGCGGTCCACCGTCGCGTGCGCGTGAGGAGGGTAGTCATTCGCTCCCGAGAAGGTTCCTATGGAAGACTCAAAGTTCGGAGGGTCTGAAAGGTGCTGGCAGCGCCGCTGGCATCGACCGCGTAGCCATACGCCGTCTTGGTGCCCGAAAAACTGGTAAACGTGACCTGCAAGGGAAGTGTAAGGTTTGTCCCGCTGCCGGTTGTCGCGCCGGCGTTCGACACCGAGCAGTGAGTGTTTGAAATGGGCGAGCCGGCAACGCCTGGCGTAACGGACCCACTGACGAATCCGGTCGCGGCGTCGTTGAGTAGAAACGCCACATTGTATGCCGGCACGTAAAGAACCTCGCAACCACCGACATCGGTCGATGAAGAATTCACCAAAAAGAAGGTATCTTGCAAGTCCAAATACCCATTGGCATCCGAGTACGTGATCTGGAAGGTAAGCGGGCCGTCGCCAGAACCAGTAGGCGCCGGGGCCGTGATCGTCCCGGGAGCAACGTTGGTTGTGGCTAACCATGAGCCAATACTCACCCAACTGCTGCTGCTACCCCCTGAGCTAACGGCGTAGCCCCAGGCATTCTTCAGGCCGCCGAAGGTGGCTCCGAAGGTAATGTTCACGGGAAAGGTTAAGGTGGCGCCCGCCAGCGAGGCGGTGCCGCCGCTGGCAATGGTGCACTGGCTGTTGGAGGCGGTCCCCGCGCCGCCGGGCGTAATCGACCCCGCCAATCCGGTACCGGCATTATTCAACAAATAGATCGCGTTGGCCTCGGCGGAATACGCGACGACGCAGCCGTTATTCAAGGTCAAGTCTTCGTTAAAGACAACGTAACCTAGAAGGATATTCTCAGCCGAACTCGCATCGTTGAAGGTGAAGCTGAAGGTGTGCGGATTTCCGGGGCCGCCGCTGATCTGACCTGTCGGAATCGTGGGAGCCGTGTCGGTGTTGCCGCCCCAAGTTCCCTGCAGTTGGTAGCCGCTGCCCTGGAATTCCAAACTGACCGCGTTCACATACGCGTTATTGGTTCCCACAAAACCTCCCAAGAACGTGATAGGCACCGTAAATGAGAGATTGTTCCCCGCACCCGTCACGCTTGAACCTGCCGCAGCGATCTGGCAGCGCGTGTTGCTCAGCGTTCCAGTTCCGCCGGGGGTGAGGTTCCCGGGCACCAATGCGGTGCCCGCGTCGTTGAACAGAAGCAACAGATTATCGTAGGCGTCGTAGGCCACCAGACAAGCGTTGGGCAAACTCACACTCTCATTGAACAGAAGATAGACGACGCTCACGTCCGTGTAACCGAGCTGATCGGAAACTGTCGCGGTGAAGGTCGCATTACCGCTTCCGTTCACCGGAGTGAGCGATACCACTGTGGGAGCGGGCGTGGAGGCCGCGCTGATCACGAACAAAGGAGTGGCGGCATAGACCGCGCAAACAAAGGTTCCGGGGGGATAGTTTTGGATGAAGACTTGGACTCCGCCCAAGGTGGCGGTGTCAGATGTCGTCAATTGAATCGTGAGCTCCGTGGAATTGATGACGGTTACGCCATGGAATACGTTGCCAACGAAGGCCGTCGTGTTCACAGGGTCGAACCCGGTTCCACGAACCGTAAGGAGCGGCGCGGAGCCTTGTGTTACGTAGCCCGGGGCCAAGACCGTAACGGTCAACGGCGTGCTGACGGTATTGAAATTCCCCTGGACCAGGGTTTCATCGCTCACGGCTATGGGATTCGAGGTCCCGGTGCCAGTCAGATCGTACTGCCAACCGGTGAATTGCCACCCGGTATTCGGCGTTTCAGAGATGGTTACAGGCGCCCCAGAGGTGTAAAAGCCGGTCGATGACGTAGGCGCGGCGCCGATCGTACCTCCACAGGTGGGATTCGTGATGGTGGTCAGGCGGTAGGAGGGTGTGAAGCTGGCGGTATAGTTGACGCCGGCTGAGGTGCTGACGGCGCGGGTCGCGGATGTATTGCCGTCGTTCCACTGCGTGAAGATATATTCGGTATCGCTGCTATAGGGCAACTGAGGCGTGAACACACTCAACGTGTGCGAACCCATACCGTTCCAGGTAGACGCAACGATAGGGTCCGGTGGATAGTTGAAGGTTCCATCCACGCTGACACCGATGCCCTTGTTGGCGGGGTTCGTGGAAATCACCGTTAACGGCGTGCTGTTGGTGTATTGAACCTGGAAGTCGCCATTCGTAAATCCTTGCGTGGTGACGCCGTTCTCGTAAGGCTCGAAAATGCCGTACCACGAGCCTACCCAATACCAGAATGTGTACGCCGGGTTGCTGGACGCCGATGCCGTAAATGTAGTGGCCTGCCGAGCCGTTAGGTATTGATTTGAGCCAATCGTTTGAGGAGCAGGCGAGGCCACGACTGATCCGAGTCCGGAAGGGAAAGACCCGGAAACGAATTGCATCATCTGAATGAAATTGGCGGTATAAACGGTCGTCGCCGGCGAACTCGTCGGATTCGACGCGGTCCCGATGCCGGCCTGAACCGTGATCGTATGGCTGGGCTGAACCGTACCAGTCCAATTGCTATCGCTCCACCGTGCAAACGCAAAGTTGAGGCCGGCCTGGGTCTGCAGTCCGGCCGCTACGTTGAGCGTGTGTTCGGAGCCGACGGTCCAACTGAAGGTCGCGGGCGTGGTCGTGGGAGTACTGTCAACGATGACCTGCAGACCGGGAGGATTGGACGCAACAGTCACCTGCGTGGGCGCCGTTCCATAGAGGCGCTTGATAGCGTCGATATCGCCGGCCGAGTACGTTCCTACGGCGCTGGATCCATCGGGAAGACCGCGAAACGTGATGCCCGGCGGAATGGATTCAAGTGTGCTGGCGCCAGTCCGTGAGAATCCGAACGCGTGGTAGATCATGACCGAGGCGTAATCGAAGGAGCCCGAGATCTGCGCGTTGTCTTGCCGGATATCAAAGTTGCTCCGCGAGCCTTTGATGACGTTGTTGTAGTTCACGGTTACGTATTGATCCCGGTCGGAACGCGACATTTCATGCCACAGGCCAATGGCGTGTCCCATTTCGTGGAGAACCGTCCCTTCGTCACAGGTAACGGAGCCACCGATCATGTTGGGCGGGCTGAAGGTGTTGATTCCCACGTTGGCTTCACAGGCGCCGCTCATATCGCTCGGGTTGAAGTTGAACTCGACGTAGTCGGTCTCGCTGGCTCGCGGCTGCCACTGTATGACTCCGGAGAAGATCGTGTTGAACGCGGTGATCGCCGCTGCGCGATTGGGATTGTCCGAAACCACTGTGTACGGGACCACGAAGGCGGAACCTGATTTCTCGAAGGTCCATAAGGAACTCGCGTAAGCCACCGTCAGAGACGCGCCTTTCGGACTCGGGGGTGGAGCTTCCAAGTCCGCGGCGGTGCCAAGGATGATATCCCCTTGGTAGATGGCAAGTCCGTTCCGGACTTCATAGGTGACCGGAAGACCCCGGTATATGCCGGTGCGCAGGACAGCAGGGTTCGCACGAGGGGTTACTTGCGGTATGCTCCCGATGACAGCCTGCCCTGAAGCTACCGCAGCGCAACATAGGTATACACCTACGGCAACTAAGACACAACGGCGGGAAACAGTCCGAACACGCATGTCACGCCTCCGACACAGCGAAGCTACTCCACTTGATTCCTAGAAGCATACCCCATTGGGGGGGCACAGCGCCATCCCTGTCGTACTGGTACCGTGGATTCGCAAAGTGGCGCTTCTTGAGGCCGACGCGATGGGGTGCCGAGGGTCGTACGCTTGTCTTACCAATGGCTTACGAGGTTTCGGTGAATTCCTGGATGGCACCAGGCGGAGGGAGTCCGGAGTCTACTGGCCGCCCACCGACGTGGGCACGGAGTTGGGAATGTAAAATGGGGAGCCGCTCCAGCCAGGCTGGGTTAAGAAGATATCGTGAAAGTCGGGGTTGATCACCTGGAGGCTGGCGATACTGGCGCTTCCAGCGTCGATGCCCCAATAGGCCGTTCCCGCCAAGTGCACGTTCCGAACGATCAGCCCGTCGATTCGCGAAGTGGCGTCGGTCTGCAAAAAGATCCCCTCGTCCGCCGGATAACCTGGCGCCGCGGGGCTATGCTCCGCCCCGTTGAAACTGTCGTCGAAACTGCAATTCACGAAGGCGACGTTGTGCAACTGGCTGCCGCCGTCGAGAAACGCCTGGACGCGGAATCCGAACGGCGAAGCCGGCCTGGAACTTGCCACGACGTTCGAGATGCTGATATTCCGGCCCGCGGCGCCACCTCGCGCCTCCAGCAACACGGAAGCTTGGTAGCGCTCCCCGTTCGGGTCGGTGTCGCGGATTCCATCGACGGTCACTCCGTCGACGTAGGAATACTGGGTGTACGGCGCGGGCGGGCGCGACTCCTCTCCTAGCCGGAAAAAGAGACACGCGATGGTGCTCCTGCAAGTGGAATTCGTGATCGACACGTTCGTCACGGGGAAGAAGAGGTTGGACCCCAGTCCAACCAGGTCGGCGGCCTGAATCGCACTCACATTGGAGATGACGACATCGGAAATCGGGCCATAGTACGGACTGATGGCGATCCCATCGTCCACAATCGGCTCCATTCCGCCCTGGATGGTTCCGTTGCTGATGCGGATGTGCTCTCCCCCGTAAATCGATATGGCGGACAGCTCATGATCGATGATGCTGAACTGATCGATGTTCACGTTTGCGACTTGGTCGTAGCCCAATTCGATGCCCGTATAGGCGCGCGTCGTCGCAATGTTCACATTGCGAATGGAGACGCTCGTCAATGGGTAGCCGATGTAACCCGCGGTGATCATCGCACCTGCGGCGGGACACGCGCTGGGGTTGCTTTGATGATGCAGGCAGTCCACCTCGCTGAGCGACAATCCGTCTACGTCGACATCGGCCAGGAAGAACAGACGCAGGTTGACCAGTTCCGCTCCCTCCCCCAGCAGCTTTACGGACTTGTCGATGTACAGGGTCGTACCGGCTGGGGCAACATATTCACCGCTCGGAAAAAACAGCGTTTGGCCGGCTGACGCGCGGGACAGCAGGCTTCTCAGCGCCTCCGTCACATCCGTTTGCCCGTCGCCCACGACTCCCTGCTGGGTGACATCCACAACGGAGTTTCCCGCCTCAGCCAGATACGCGGCACTCGAAAACAACATCGCTCCAAGCATCCAGCGGCGTGAGCACACGGCGATCCCTCCCGGCGGCCAGGCCCGGATTCTAGCAAAGAGGAGTGCGGTAAGGCCAAGCAATGAAGCACCGTTACCGGACCCGAAGGGGGCCGCTTGCTGACCTCATCGGCACCGCCTCTGTTAGCGCGAGGAAAAACAACTTCCGCGTCCGCAACCAGCGGACGTGTGCGCTTGGGACGGTGAGCGGGTGAGAACAGAAACCTTCAGGTGCGGCTGAGCCGCTGGTCGCACTTAGTGGCCGCGTGGTCTGCTGGGGCTTACCGGGGGACAGCCCCGGTCATCCTCGATCGAATCGGCGGCATGAAAATCACGGCCCCCACAGCCTCTGCGCCTGATGTCGGCACTCTGCGGCGCGCTGCTGCTGAATGTGTCACCAGGAAGCAAGCTGGCGACTACGCTGCCGGCGGCGTCTTCGACGCGAAGCACTCCGGCCCGTGCCACTACCTTAATCAGTCCATTGTCGGTTACTTGAACCGTTCCCGAAGCCTTGGACGCCGCGAGGACTTGAAGCGAAAGGGCCTGCACACGGTATCCGGCTGTTGCCGTGAATTGCAGCGCGCCGCGCCGCAAGGTTACATGATCGGCAGACGCTTGACCGCTCGACGCTGGCGCGACCAAAAGCGTTGCGGCGCCGGATTCAAGCTTTTGCCGATTGCCTGTAGTTGTGAAAACGCCCGCTCCGTTGTCGGCTCCCGGAACGTTTGAAACCAACAGCCCAAGCACGCATGCCAAGCCAAGTTTTCGCATCCGAAACTGCCTCCGCATTCTCCTCTACTATACTCCTCCGCCGAACCAGATGCCTCAACGGGTAGTGTAGTCATAGCGTGCTACACTACCCCCTCGCGCCAGGTTGCGGGGCATCTTCCGGCGCGCGACCTTCCGGCATAACGTTCTCCGGTATCGGAACGATCGTGATGCCTTGGCGGCGCAAACCCGCATGAAATTCCTGGCGCACCGCCGCCGACCGCTTTTCCATATGAGCCGCAATCTCCTCCGCCGTGGCGGGACGGTGCGACTTGGCGTAGAGCAGCTTGGCCGCCTCCGCCGCCGGCACCTCCGTCAGCACGCCGCCCGTGAGGCCGCGCCAGGAATCCTCCAGGCTCATCAGCCACACGAAGGGCGGGAGGTTGCGCTCCATCTCGCGCACGTCCTTCCAGTATTTCTTCAGATCCCGCACGGCTTTACTCCTCGCCCCGCAGGACACGGGCGATTTCCTGCCTCACCCGGTCGCGATCGGCCTCCTTCATCCCGGGATGAATGTCCTCCACTTGAATCGAAGTCTTCTGCCGCCGCTGGCCGAGTTCCGCCATCACCGCGTGGCGCAGGCCCGCCAGGCCGTCGTCATCTAGTTCCCGCACCAGCTTGTCGAACGCCGTTTCCATATGTCTCATCCCTCCTGTCGCGCACAACGGACTCACGCCTGTGTGCTCCCTTACCTTTCCTTTCGGTTCTTGTCCATGTACCACTGCTCCAGCCGATCGGCGTTGACCGAGATCTCGATCGCCCGCCGCTTGATCTGGCCCGCGCGTGACAGCACCGCCCCCGCCACGCCCTTGCTCATGTCGACCGGCAGAACCATCTCCTCCGAGACCGCTTCGCGCATGCGGCTCAGGACTTTTTCGGCGCGCTCATGGGCAATGCGCTCGAGCGCGCGTCCCCGAGTAGCCAGAGCGTGCGCCTTGGCCCGCAACTGCCCGATCTGCGCCAGCGGCGTCAGGTGCTCCACCAGCCGCTCCAGCGCGCTGCTCGCCAGCCGGTTTTTCTGCTCCAGGGCCGCAACGTCGCGCGACTTGCCGAAATCCGGCTTGCCTTGCGCCGCCGATTGAATCAGCGCGTCCAGCGCGCCTTCCGTCGCCGCAGCGATCTCCTCGTTCAGCGCTTTCGCGTGCTGGTTTAGCGTGCGTGCCGCCGCGTGCAGTTCCGCCAAGTGAGCCTCGGCTGTTTGGTTCAACCCGGCCGCCTCCACCACCTCGGGCTGGCTGTCGGCCTGTCCAAAAGCTTCCTCGACGCGCTTTTCCAAGTCCTGTATCAGCGCCTGCTCGTCCGCCGTCGCCACGGCCTGCAATGTCGGAGTGTCCACCAGATCGAAGTTCATGCGTGCTCCCCATGCGCATGATACCGGGTCGGGTGTGAGGGTCGACCGCGCCTGCGTAGGCTAGGTGGATGATGCTGGGGAGTTTAGCGATATTTTGCAGGGCGTGACTGGCGAATGAACACTTCAGCGATCAGCGATCAACAACTCCGGACCTGCGCCAGCCGTTACCGCTTTTCGGGGAGGTTGCGAAAGTTGGTACTTTCGGGACGAACGTTGCGGGCTGCTAACCTGAGACCCGCAACAAGTATTACAGACAGCCCGCGCCAAGACTGACCAAATGGACCTTCTTAAGCAAGTCTGAAGTAAGGGGCGGGTTAGCCGGCACCTGTTGCGGTTCTATAGCGGCAAACTCAAACGCTACGTACACTGGCCATCCACTACAGAACCAAGGAGCGTCTTCTTCCCCGACCTTTACCAGACCCGGATACGCACTTCGCTCTTCAAAGCAGCACGTCTGCATGAAGTTGGTGCGTCTCGCCCGAAGGTAGTCTTCAACATCCTTGCCGGTCAACCCGACCCTGAGATCCCGAGAATACGCCAGTAGAGCTGCACCGAGTAGCGGCGGCCCTCCTATCTCGTGCTCTTGCGCTCAGCACATTGCGAACAATTAGCGCTGATGATACTGCGGCAATCACCACGGCCGTCCATAACAGGCGTCGCTTCATCTGCCTAAAACACGATTATAACCGCGTCGCGAAGAGTAACCTTTTGACATGCGGGCCCGAAGTCACAATGAGGGAGTGGGCAGAGCACGTTTTAAAGAAAATAGGTTCTACCGCGCCGAACTCCCCGCTTTCGCCCCGCTACGGTCCACAGAATGGATCTCCTGCAAGCTCCACACACGAATCGGGTCCCGCCGCCGCGACGCGATGGCTTCGATCGACGCCTTGGCCCCGCTCATCGTAGTGATGCACGGCACGCGATACGTCACCGCGCTGCGCCGGATCGCCTTCTCGTCTTCGAACGCGTGGGCGCCGGTCGTTCCGGTGTAAATGATCAGGTCGAGCGAGCCGCCCTTGAGCAAATCCACCGCGTTCGGCCGCCCTTCGTTGACCTTGAACACGGTCTTGCACGCGATCCCCGAGCCTCGGATCGCGTTGGCGGTGCCGCGCGTGGCGGCGATCTCGAAGCCCAGTTCGGTAAACCGTTTGGCTAGCGTGACCGCCGTACTCTTGTCGCGCTCGTTGACGCTGATGAACACCCGGCCTTTGTCCGGCAGCGGCGTGCCCGCGCTCAACTGCGCCTTGGCGAACGCTTCGCCGAAATTCTCGCCCACGCCCATCACTTCGCCCGTCGAGCGCATTTCCGGGCCCAGCGACGGGTCCACGCCCGGGAATTTGTTGAACGGAAACACCGGCGATTTCACGAAAAATTGCGGGACCGTAAGCTC
Organism: Bryobacteraceae bacterium; assembly: GCA_035604115.1. Lineage (GTDB taxonomy): Bacteria > Acidobacteriota > Terriglobia > Bryobacterales > Bryobacteraceae > Palsa-187. Next base: position 15,654 of record DATNJC010000023.1, read on the forward strand.
GCCCTTGACATCGGTGAACTCGGAGATGTGCTTGCCCAGCATCAAGCCCACCGCGATCCGGGGCAGCGGCACGCCCGTTGCTTTGCTCACATACGGCGCCGTGCGTGACGCCCGCGGATTCACTTCGAGCACATACACCGTGCCGTCCTTCACCGCGTACTGCACGTTCATCAGGCCGATCACGTTGAGCGCCCGCGCCAGCCGTCCAGTGTAACTCCGGATCACCGCCAGCGTTTCCGGAGCCAAAGAGATCGCCGGCAGCACGCAACTGGAATCACCCGAATGCACGCCCGCCTCTTCAATGTGCTCCATGATGCCGGCGATCAACACTTCGCCATGCATGTCGGCCAGGGCGTCCACGTCTACTTCGGTGGCTTCTTCCAGAAACCGGTCGATCAGCACCGGCCGGTCCTGCGAAAACACCACTGCTTCCTGCATGTACCGCCGCACGGTGTCTTCGTCGTAGGCGATCACCATGGCGCGCCCGCCCAGCACATAGCTGGGCCGCACCAGCACCGGGTACCCGATCGCCCGCGCCACCGCGCAGGCCTCGTCCACATTGGTCGCCGAGCCGTTGGACGGCGAGGGGATCTGCAATTCGTCCAGGAGCTTCCCGAAGCGCTTGCGGTCCTCCGCCAGATCGATGTTCTCGGGATCTGTACCGATGATCGGCACGCCCGCGGCCTTAAGGGGCAGCGCCAAAGTTAGCGGAGTCTGGCCGCCGAACTGCACGATTACGCCGTCCGGCTTTTCGGTGTCGTAAATATTCAGGACTTCTTCGAGCGTGAGCGGCTCGAAGTACAACCGGTCGCTGGTGTCGTAGTCGGTCGACACGGTCTCCGGATTGCAGTTGACCATGATCGATTCGTAGCCAAATTCTTTCAATGCAAACGCTGCATGGCAACAACAGTAGTCAAACTCGATGCCCTGCCCGATCCGGCTGGGCCCGCTGCCCAGAATCATGACCTTCTTGCGATTCGAAGGCGCCGCTTCGCAGTGCGATTCGTAGCTCGAATACAGATAGGGAGTGAAGCTTTCGAATTCGGCCGCGCAGGTGTCGACCCGGTTGAAAACGGCAGTCACGCCGAGCTCCTTGCGCCGCGCGCGAACCGTCACCGGGCTGACGTTCCAGCCTCGCGCGAGACTCGTATCCGACATCCCATCGCGCTTGAATTCGAACATCTCTTCGCGCGTTACGGTTTCCACTCCACAGGCTGAAGCCTGTGCCACCTGGTCGACCATTTCGCGCACCTGCCGCAAGAACCACGGATCGATGGAGGTCAGGCTCTGCACCTGCTCTTCGGTGTAGCCGTGTTCGAAGGCGTAGCGGATGTAACCCAACCGGTCGGGATTGGGCGTGATCAAACGCCGCTCGATCAATTCGTCGGAATAAGTGACGGCACCGTCGCTCTTGCCGGTCTCGAGGCTGCGCATGCCCTTGCCTAGCGCCTGCTTGAACGTGCGTCCGATGGCCATCACTTCGCCGACGCTCTTCATTTGCGTGCCCAACACGGGTTCGGCACCCGGGAATTTTTCGAACTGCCAGCGCGGGATCTTCACCACCACGTAATCGATCGTCGGCTCGAAGCACGCCGGAGTCTTGCGGGTGATGTCGTTCTTGATCTCATCCAGCCGGTAGCCCACGGCGAGCTTCGCGGCAATCTTGGCGATCGGAAAACCGGTGGCCTTCGACGCCAGCGCCGAGCTGCGCGAGACGCGCGGATTCATCTCTACAATCACCATTCGGCCATCCGTGGGATTGATGGCGAACTGCACGTTCGATCCGCCGGTATCGACGCCGATTTCGCGCAAACAGGCCAGCGCCGCGTCGCGCATCATCTGATATTCGCGATCCGTAAGCGTCTGCGCCGGCGCCACGGTGATCGAATCGCCCGTGTGCACGCCCATGGGATCGAAATTCTCGATGGAGCAAACGATGATGGCGTTGTCCGCCAGGTCCCGCATCACCTCCAACTCGAATTCCTTCCAACCCAGCACGCTTTCCTCGATCAGCACTTCGTGGACCGGCGATAAATCCAGGCCTTTTTCGAGAATTTCTTCCAGATCCTCGCGATTGTAGGCGATGCCGCCTCCGCTGCCGCCCATCGTGAAGCTAGGCCGCAGAATCACCGGATACCCAATACGTTGGGCGAATTCGAGGCCTTTTTCGATCGAATTCACCAGTTGCGATTGCGGCAGGTCCAACCCGATCTTGCGCATCCCGTCTTTGAACAGCAGCCGGTCCTCGGCTTTTTTGATCGCATCGAGCTTTGCGCCGATTAGTTCCACTCCGTACTGGTCGAGCACCCCAGCCTCGGCCAGCGCCACGGAGAGATTCAAGCCCGTCTGCCCGCCCACGGTCGACAGCAACGCATCAGGCCGTTCGCGGCGGATCACTTCGGCGGCGAACTCCACGCTCAGCGGCTCCACATAGGTGCGGTCGGCCAGGCCGGGATCGGTCATGATCGTGGCCGGGTTCGAATTAATCAGCACCACCTGGTAGCCGTCGTCCTTCAGCGCCTTGCACGCCTGCGCGCCGGAATAATCGAACTCGCACGCCTGGCCGATGATGATCGGCCCGGAGCCGACGATCAGGATGCGGTGAATGTCGTTACGCCTTGGCATTCTGTTCCATCAACGTCACGAAGTCTCCGAACAGGTAGTGCGAGTCGTGTGGCCCAGGCGCAGCCTCGGGGTGGTACTGCACGCAAAAGACCGGATGATTGCGATGGCGGAAGCCTTCGAGCGTTTCGTCGTTCAAATTCACGTGCGTGATTTCGAGTTCATTCAGGTTGAGCGAATCCGGGTCCACCGCGAACCCGTGATTGTGCGAGGTGATCTCCACCCGATTGGTAATTTTGTTGATCACGGGATGGTTCGCCCCGCGATGCCCGAACTTCAGTTTGTAGGTCTTCCCACCCAGCGCCAGACCCAGAATCTGGTGACCCAGGCAGATGCCGAAGATGGGCACGCGCCCGATCAGCTTGCGCACCTGCGCGGCCTGCGTCGTCAGCGGCTCCGGATCGCCCGGCCCGTTGGACAGAAACACGCCATCCGGTTTCAGACCCAGCACATCTTCGGCGGTGGTTCCCGCGGGCACCACGGTCAGCCGGCAGCCTTGCTGCACCAGCATGCGCAGAATATTGCGCTTGATCCCGAAATCGTACGCCACCACGTGATATCGCGGTTCCGCGGGCGCGCCAACCGCCTCGGAGGGCGAGCAGACCACCGCCGAACGATCCCAGATGTAGCGCTCGGAAGTGGAGACTCGCGTCGCCAGATCCAGGCCCGTCATGGACGGTGACTTCCGGGCTTTCTCGACCAGCGCCTTGGTATCCACTGTTTTGGCCGACGGGGATGTCGCCGACAACACGCCGCGCATCACCCCGCGCGACCGCAGATGCAACACCAGCGCCCGCGTGTCGATGCCCGAGATCACCGGAACGTCTGCGTTGGTAAGAAACTGTTGCGCGGTCTCGCCGGCCCGCCAATTGCTCGCCAGCGGCGAGAATTCCCGCACCACCAGACCCTCGATGTACGGTCGCGCGGATTCTTTGTCGTCCTCATTGGCGCCGTAGTTGCCGATCTGCGGATTGGTCAACACCACGATCTGCCCGGAATAAGAAGGGTCGGTAAACACCTCCTCATAGCCGGTGATGGCGGTGTTGAACACCACCTCGCCGGTCCGTTCGGCGGGCGCACCAAAACTGACGCCCTCGAAGACCGTACCGTCTTCCAGCGCGAGCACTGCGGAGTTCAAGTGGATTCACGTCCTCCAGAAAGGGGGGATAACTTTTATTGGACCACAGCCGCCGGTCCCTTTGCTTAAGGCCGCGATTGACCCCCGCGCACCATCCGCATACACTTGTTTCGCGGATCGTTCGCAAGGGGAGGTTGGACCATGTCCCGGGCTACATTGTTGTTTGCGGCGCTTGTTCCGGCAGCCGCGCAGTGGGTTCACTACCCGACGCCGGGAGTGCCGCGCACCTCCGACGGCAAACCAAACCTCACCGCACCCGCGCCTAAAGCCTCCGACGGCAAGCCGGACCTTTCTGGAATCTGGCATGTGACGGATCGCCGCTATTTATTCGATCTGGCGACGGACGTTAAGGAAGCGCCTTTCCAGCCGTGGGCGGCGGCGCTGTACAAAGAGCGACAGGCTAGCATGGCCAAAGACCGGCCGTCGGGCCGCTGTCTTCCGCATTCCATCACGGACGCGCCCCTGGTAGGGACCACGGTGTTCAAGATCCTGCAAACGCCCGGGCTGACGGCGATCCTCTACGAGGAAATGAACCACTACCGCCAGATCTTCACTGACGGGCGCCCGCTTCCCGAGCCCGTCACGGGAGCCTGGTTCGGATACTCCGTCGGCCATTGGGACGGAGACACGCTGGTGGTCGACACCACCGGCTTCCACGACCGGAGCTGGCTGGACGATCCGGGTCATCCGCACACCGAAGCCCTGCATGTGATCGAGCGTTACCGGCGGCTCGATGTGGGACACCTGCAAATCCAGTTCACCATCGACGATCCCAAGGCTTACACCAAGCCCTGGTCCGCCACGGTACCCTTCGAGCTCGCGGCCGACACCGAATTGATCGAAAACATCTGCGAGAACGAAAAGGACCAGGACCACCTGACTCACAAGTAGGTCGGCCCCGGGTAAACCCGTCCGCGCCTGCCGTGCCGCTTCCCGCTAAACTGTAGTTGATCCTCCCATGATCACTGAGGTTGCCACTTGTACCTTCGACTCGCTGGACCTCGATTGCGGGGTCACGCTTGCCCCCGTCGAGGTCGCCTATGAGACTTACGGCGAGCTGAACGCCGAGCGCACCAACGCCATCCTGATCGTCCACGCGTTCTCCGGCGACGCGCACGCGGCGGGCGAGGGCGGCTGGTGGTCCAACATGATCGGACCCGGCCTGGCCTTCGATACCGACCGGTACTTGGTGATTTGCGCCAACGCTCTCGGCGGCTGCCGCGGCACCACTGGGCCGGGGTCCCTCAATCCGGCCACCGGCCAGCCCTGGGCGATGAGCTTCCCGGTAGTCACCATCGCCGACATGGTGCGCTTGCAGAAGAAACTGATCGACCACCTGGGCATCCCGCGTTTGCTGGCCGTGGCCGGAGGCTCCATGGGCGGAATGCAGGCGCTCGAATGGGCCGTGAGCTACCCCGAGCACGTCGCGGCCGCCTTGCCCATCGCCACCACCGCGCGCCACAGCGCCCAGCAGATCGCCTTCAACGAAGTCGGCCGCCAGGCCATCATGGCCGACCCGGATTGGAACGGCGGCGACTACTATGGCCGCAAGCCTCCCGGGCGCGGACTGGGTGTCGCCCGCATGGTCGGGCACATTACTTACATGAGCGACGACAGCATGCGCGAGAAATTCGGCCGCCGCCTGCGCAGGCCCGACCAGTTTGAGGTCGAAAGCTACCTCACTTACCGCGGCTACAAATTCGTCGACCGCTTCGACGCCAATTCTTACATCTACATAACGCGCGCGATGGATTCGTTCGATCTCACCCAGCGCGGAACGCTCTCCATGTTGTTCAATGGCATCAACGTGCGCTTCCTGGTGCTCAGCTTCACTTCGGACTGGCTCTATCCCAGCTACCAGTCGCTCGAAATCGTCAGCGCCCTCCGTGGCCGCAATTGCGACGTGGCTTATTGCAACCTGGAAACTCGCTACGGCCACGACTCGTTTCTGGTGGAGGTCGAAGAACAGACCGCGCTGGTGCGGGGTTTCCTGGCCAGCACGTTCAAGGAAACCACCGCCGCCAAACACAAACCCGCGGCACCAGCGCCTCCCAAGCCGGCCCACAAACACGCCCGCAAGGAGACCGCTAGCCGGGCGTGAAAATCGTTCGCGAGATCTACGGCCGCCGCGACTACGCCATCATCGGCGAGCTGGTGGAACCCGGCACACGCGTGCTCGACTTGGGCTGCGGCGAGGGCGAGCTTTTGGCCTGGCTCAAGGAGAACAAGGATGTAGACGGCCGCGGCGTGGAGCTGACCGCGGCGCGCGTGCAGAAGGCCATTGCTCGCGGCGTTTCGGTGTATCAGGGCGACCTGGAATCGGCCGTGGGCGATTATCCCGACCAGGTGTTCGATTACGTCATCCTTTCGCAGACCTTGCAGGAAACTCGCGACCCCCGCGGCGTCCTGCGCAGCATGCTGCGCGTCGGCAAGCACGCCATCGTTGCGTTCCCCAATTTCGGCCACTATTCGGTGCGTTTGGCGCACTTATTCAGCGGGCAATCGCCCCGCAACAAGCTCTTTCCGTACGACTGGTTCGATTCGCCGAACATCCATTTCCTGACCATTCGCGATTTCGAATTGCTCGCGGCCCGCGAACGTTGGCGCGTGGAGCGGCGCATCTTCATCGCCGGACAACGGCAAGTGAGTCTGTTCCCCAACCTGCTCGCCGAAATCGGAGTGTTTCTGGTTTCGGCCACCTACCAGCCGTGATTGAACTCACAGCCGGGCTAGCCGACGCCGGCAAGCGCCTCGATCATTTCTTGCAGGAGAGCCTCCCGGATCGAAGCCGCTCGCGTTTGCAAGCTTGGGTCAAAGCCGGACTCGTCACGGTAAACGGCGCAGCCGCCAAAGCCTCGCTCACCCTACGCGGAGGCGAGCGCGTCGAAGTCACGCCCACCGCACCGCCTCCGCTCAAGGCCGCCCCAGAAGATTTACCCGTCGAGATTCTTTATGAGGACGCCGCCGTGGTAGCGGTAAACAAACCCGCCGGACTGGTGGTGCACGCGGGCGCGGGCGTGCAATCCGGCACCCTGGTCAACCGCCTGGTGCGTCACTTTCAGGATCTTTCGCAAATCGGCGGCGAGCTCCGCCCCGGCATCGTCCACCGCCTGGACCGCGGCACCAGCGGCGTGCTTCTGGTCGCCCGCACCGACTCGGCCCATCGGGCCCTGGCCGCGCAATTCTCCGGCCGCAGCGTGGAGAAAATCTATCTGGCTCTGGTCCAAGGCCGGTTGCGCGACGATACCGGCCGCATCGAAAAACCCATCGCCCGCGATCCCGTCCATCGAACCCGCATGACCGCGCGCCTCGCGTCCGGACGTTCCGCTCTGACGGAGTTTCGCGTCCTAGAACGCTTCGAGAACTTCACCTGCCTGGAAGTCCGCATCGGCACAGGCCGCACCCACCAGATTCGCGTTCACTTGGCGAGCCTCGGCCACCCCGTAGCGGGCGACAAGCTCTACGGAGCCCGCGCCGCCGAGCGCATCTTCCTGCATGCCTGGCGGATCTCCTTCACCAGTCCAGCCACGGGCGAGCGCGTCACCGTTGAGGCTCCGCTGCCCCCGGATCTAGAACAGTGGCTGGCGCGTCTACGCAATTCCACGACTGATACGGAATCGCGCGCGTGAGCCAGCGGATCTATAATCGAGTTGACGCCTATGAAGTTCGCCGCAGTTTTTCTGCTCGGATGCTTTCCAGCGCTGGCCCAGCAGCCGCAAGCTCCGGCCCAAGCCCCCGCCCAAACGCCCGACGAGGGAGCCCCGACCATCCGTCTGGATGTGACTCGCGTCAGCATTCTGTTCACCGTCTCCGACAAGAAGGGCCGTTTTGTCACTAACCTCGACAAGGAAGACTTCGCGGTCTTCGAAGCCAAGAAACCGCAGAACATCATCGAGTTCAATAAGGAGAGCAACCTCCCCCTGCGGCTGGCCATCCTGATCGACACCAGCAACAGCATCCGCGAGCGATTCAGGTTTCAGCAGGAAGCCGCCACCGATTTCGTCAACGCCGTGGTGCGCGTGGGCCAGGACAAGGCCATGGTGGTGAGTTTCGATACCTCCGCCGAACTGGTGGCCGACCTCAATGACGACACAGCAGCTTTGGCGCGCGCGATCCGCAGCCTGCGTCCCGGCGGAGGCACGGCGCTCTACGATGCCATTTACTTCGCCTGCCGCGACAAGCTGATGCTGGACCAGCCCGCCGACAAGTACCGGCGCGCCATCGTCATCCTCAGCGACGGCGACGACAACCAAAGCCACTGGACCCGCGAACAGGCGCTGGAGATGGCGCACAAGGCCGACGTGGTGATCTATTCCATCTCCACCAACATCACGCATCTGGAAACCGACGGCGACAAGGTCCTGAAGCATTTCGCCGAGGAAACCGGAGGCCAGGCGTTTTTCCCCTTCAAGGCCCAGGATCTGGCGCAGGATTTCGAAAACATCGCCAACGAGCTGCGCCATCAGTACAACGTGTTCTACCGCCCGGAGCCGCTAAAAGCCGACGGCCAATACCACTCCGTTGAAGTGAAGGTAAAAACCCGCAAGGACCTGCAGGTGCGCGCGCGCAAAGGCTACTACGCGCCAACCATGAACTGAAAGTGACCTGTGGAGCACGCACTCGTGCGTGCCACGTCCCCACTAATGGGGACGCCTGGGTTTTGGCCTCTCTTGCAATATTTATGGAAGATTTAGCGGCTTTTGCCGCGTACGTCGGGCCCAGGCTACTGACGTTGGAAAAGCCCCTTCCCTCAGATCACAGCCTTCAGCCCTAGCTCCGTGAGCGCCGCCGCAGCCATCGCTTCGTCGTTATCGGACGTGTCCCCGGAAACTCCCACTGCGCCGATCGCATTGCCGTTGGCATCCTGAATGGACACGCCGCCCGCGGCCGCGACCATCGGAACCGGCGACGTGGCCAGCACAGTGTTGGCAAACCCGGGCCGCTGCTCGGTCAACGTTCCAAAAGCCCGGCTGGACTTCCCCCAAAGAATGCACGTGCGGGCCTTGCCCGTGGCGATATCGGGCCGCAGCGCCGGCGCGCCGTCCTGGCGGCGAAGAGCCACCAGGTACCCGCCCGCATCCACCACGGCCACGGTCAGCGGAGGCGCATTGCGCGCCGCTCCCAGCTTGAAGATTCCATCGATAATCGCGTCCGCAGTTTGAAGATTCACGAGCGTCAGGATATCACGCCCCGGATAGGAGAGATGGGTAGGTCACGAGCGTGCCCTCGATGCGTGCGTACGGCGTGTAGGAATGCGGTTTGCGCGTCTTTTTGGACATGATGTGCTCGACCGCAATCCCGCGCGCGGTGAGAGCATCCGCCACCAGCGACCGGTGACACCGCCACGGCACCGCTTCCGCGCACATGATAACCGTCGGGCGCGCCGAAGCGATCCCGATCAGTTCATCCAAGCTTCGCGCGAATTCCGGCGTCTGCATGTAGTCGGCGTAACCTCGAAAGCTGGCATTTTGCCACGCCGTGTTGATCGAATCTTTGCGCGGATGGCGCAACCCTCCCAGTCCGGCCAAATGTAGGTAAGCGATGTTCGCCCTGTGGCACGAGCCGGCCAGTTCCTCGCGATTGAACTGCGGATTGCGCCGCGATTTGGGGATGGTGCGGATGTCACAGAGCTGCTCCACGCCATGCGCCGCAAGAAGGGCGAGGAACTCATCAATCGAATGCGTGGAGTGCCCGATGGTCAGAATCACAATGCTTGCGTCAGCAGATACACCGCAAACGTTCCCAGCCAGTGCGCGCCTTCGTAGTGTTCGCTGCCGACGGCCGCGAGCCCCTGCAAAGCGTGCGCCTCCGCCAACTCACGGAACTTTCCCGAAATGCCCAGCAACATCCAAGCCCGGCTCAGATTCAATCCATCCAGATGCGCTAGCTTTCCATCGGACCGATCGGCGGGCGTTTGTGGGACGAACGCCCGCACATCCGGCAAGAACGCCTCCAACCAAAGCGCGAACTCTTCCCGCGCGAGCACCCGCCGCATCACGTCGGCCTCCGCGAGTGAGGGTGAAAGAAAGTCTTCACCTGAGTGTTCCCATCCAACCGGCGCGTCGCGATCCGCAAGGTAGAAATCCCGCGCCCGGCTCACCAGCAGGTTCGTGAAGTCGCTGTTCCCCGCCACGCGCGCATAGTCCAAGCTGAGCCCCAGCGCGAACGCAGTGTTGGAATGCTGCCCTGAACGGTCCGGACGGCTCAGCTTCGGCAACCAACCGCTCAGATGGTCCACGGCCAGCGTCTCTAACGGCAGAATCGCTTCTGCCAGTACCGGATCGAAGCTCCGTATTTCCGCCGCCAGCGCCAGCAACCACGCCAATCCGTAGGGACGCTCAAACCCCGCCCGGCCCGGCGCCGAAAGATACGCCGTCTCGCCCGCGATGTTGATGTCCGTGATGTTGCGCTCCAATGCCGCGCGAGCTTCCGCCGCGAAAGGCTCCTTCGGGAACCAGCGGGCCACCCGCGCCAGCAGCCAGTGACCGTGGACGGCGGAGTGCCAGTCGAAGCATCCATAAAACGCCGGAGTGAGATGACGCGGCGCTCTGACATCCGCCGCCGAAGTTAAAACGTGGGCAATTTTATTGGGGTATTCACGCCTGACGCAATCCAGCGCCAGACGCGCAAAACGAGCGGCCTGAGTCGCGTCCAATCGCAGGTTCATCCTACCCCGAATGATACAATCGAAACTTATGCGCAAAAAAATTACTGTAGTGGGCGGAGGCAATGTCGGCGCGAGCTGCGCCGTGAACCTCGCGCTCAAAGAACTGGGCGACATCGTGCTGGTGGACGTGGTCGAAGGCATTCCCCAGGGCAAGGGCCTGGACATGCTGCAGATGGGTCCCATCGAAGGCTATGACGTCCACATCGCCGGGACCAACGATTACGAGCCGACGGCCAACTCCGATGTGGTCGTGATCACCGCGGGCCTGGCACGCAAGCCGGGCATGAGCCGCGACGATCTCCTGCTCGCCAACCATGCCGTGGTCAAGGGCGTGACCGAACAGGTCGCCAAGTACTCGCCCAACGCCATCCTGGTGCTGGTGACGAATCCGCTGGATGCGATGTGCTGGACCGCTCTGAAGATCTCGAAGTTCTCCAAAAACCGCGTGATTGGTATGGCTGGAGTGCTCGATTCCGCGCGGTTTCGCACCTTTATCGCGCAAGAATTGAACGTTTCCGTGGAAAATGTAGTCGCGGTGGTGCTGGGTGGCCACGGCGACACCATGGTGCCGGTGGTGCGGCTGTCCAACGTCTCCGGAATCCCGCTGAACGAGTTGATCGCCAAGGATAAGCTGGACGCGATCGTCAATCGCACCGCCAATGGCGGCGCCGAGATCGTGAAGCACCTGAAGACTGGCAGCGCCTACTATGCTCCATCCGCCGCCGCCGTAGAGATGGTCGAGTCGATTCTTAAAGACAAGAAGAAGGTGCTCCCCTGCGCGGCGTACCTCGAAGGCGAGTACGGAGTCAACGGATTGTTCGTCGGCGTGCCGGTAAAGCTGGGCTCCAACGGTATCGAGAAGATTTACGAGATCCAGTTGAACGGCGACGAGAAGGCGGCTCTGGCAAAAAGCGCCGCTTCGGTCAGGGAGCTGGTCGACGTCATCAAAGACAAGGTTTGAGCGCCAGCCACTCTACGAGGCCTCCGCCGAACTCACGGGAGGCGCGTCGGGGTCGAAGGTGACTTTGTCATAAACGTCAGACAACGCGACGCTGCAGTCTACGCTCTCGAATCGGCAAACGCCTTCGAGCCCCACGGTCTCGGAAAGCAGCCAGGGCCCTCCCGGCTGGCGGCGAAAAAGTTCAATGCGGGCTTCTCCCTGCCACACTAGCGCATATTCCTGAAGCGATGTCATGGTCCGGTACTGTGTGGCTTTGATACCCCGGTCCCGGGCCTCGGTGCTGGGCGACAACACCTCGATGATCAGGACAGGATTGAGAAGGGTGTCTCGCCGGCTGTCGGCATACTTCGGCTCGCCGCACACGACCGTGACGTCGGGGTAGGTGTAGGGTCCGTCGGCCGTCACGCCTACACGGAGGTCGCTGCCCGTTACAATACAGGGCCGCTTCTTTAGGGAGGTCCCGAGCTCGCGGATCAGATTTGAGCAAATGATTGCTTGGTTGGAGCTGCCTCCGGCCATCGCGTATCCGCCGAGTGGATACATATAGCCGTTGAAGTACTCGTGCTTGAACTCCGAGGCGCGTTCCAGTTCCAGATACTCTTGAGGAGTCAGACGAGTCTGCTGGTGGGCGGACATGCTACTTCTACTCTAATCCCATCTGCGCGAGCCGGTATCGCAGCGCGTTGCGCGTCAATCCCAGCAATCGCGCGGCCTGGCTCTTGTTGCCGTCGGCGCGCTTCAGCGCCTCGCGAATGATGGACTGCTCGTATTCGTCCAGGCTCATTCCTTCTGGCAAAAAGTGATCTCCAGACGCCGACGCGGCCGCCGCTCGCGTGCGTTGTCCTGAATCGATGCGCACTTCCGACGCCTCCACCCGGGGACCCGCAGCTAACAAAATACTGCGCTCCACCACGTTCTCCAGTTCCCGCACATTTCCCGGCCAGTGATAGCCCACCAGCCGTTCCATCGCGCCTTCGCTGATCTGCCCGCCGAATTTCTTGGCGAAGTGCTCCACCAGGTACGGAATGTCGTCCTTACGCTCGCGCAGCGGAGGAATGTTCAGCGGCACCACGTTCAGCCGGTAATACAAGTCTTCGCGGAACGTGCCCTGCTCCAGCGCTTCACGCAGGTCCACGTTAGTGGCGGCGACCACGCGGACGTCGGTGTGCATGGTCTTGTTGCTGCCTAAACGTTCGAACTCGCGGTCTTGCAAGACTCGCAACAGCTTCACCTGAATCCCGGGCGGCACGTCGCCGATTTCATCCAGGAATACGGTGCCGCCGTCGGCTTGCTCGAACTTTCCCGGCTTGGAGACGTTGGCTCCGGTGAACGCACCCTTCTCATAGCCGAACAGCTCGCTTTCCATCAGATTTTCCGGAATCGCGGTGCAGTTGATCTTGACGTAGGCTTTGTCCTTGCGCGGCGAATGCTGGTGGATCGCGCGGCCGATCATATCCTTGCCCACGCCGCTTTCGCCGCACAGCAGCACCGTGGCGCGCGTGCCGGCCACTCGCTCTACGGTGGCGAAAATGTCCTGCATGGCGGGGCTGTGTCCAATGATGTTCTCAAACTGATAGCGCTGGCCGAGCGCCTCTCGCAATTCGCGATTCTCGTCGCGCAGCTTGCGCACTTCGAGCGCTTTATCCACCACCACCGTGAGATGGTCGAGAGAAAACGGCTTGGGCAGGAAATCGACCGCGCCCTTCTTCATAGCTTCGACGGCTATCTCGACCGTCCCGAAGGCGCTCATGACGATCACCGGCGTGTGCACGTTCTCAGCGTGCAGCTTTTCGAGCAGAGCCAGCCCGTCCATGCCCGGCAGCTTCAGATCGGTCAACACTAAATCCGCGGTGGCTGCGTGCTTCAACGCCTCTTCGGCCGTGCCCACGGCGGTCACCTGGTGGCCCGTCGAGGATAGGTGCAGGCTGATGACGCGGCGATGCTTGTCTTCGTCCTCGATCACCAGAATGTGCTGCTTAGCCATTAGTCTCCTATTGCGTTCCCTTCAGGTTGCCACTGCCGTTTCCACCGGCAAGTACACGCGAAACACGCTGCCTTCGCCAGGGGTGCTCTCGACCGCGATCGTGCCGCCGTGCTCGTCCACAATCTTCGAACAAATCGCCAGACCCAGGCCGACACCTTCCGGTTTGGTGGTGAAGAAGGGATTGAATATGTTCTCTAAGTTTTTCGGCTCGATGCCCGAGCCCGTATCGATGACGGAGATCTCCACCGCGGGCGCCCCGCCTTCCGGCCCAGCCATCCGCGTCTTCACCGTCACTACACCACCCGACCGGGTGGCTTGGGCGGCATTGGAAATCAAGTTGAGAATCACCTGCTCCAGCAACTCTCCGTCGAAACTAACGGGGGGCACGTCGGGAGAATAATTGCGAATCACGGACACCCCCGTCGTGCCGGATTTATCCCGATCGAAGCGGGCGATGACGCGGTCCAGCAGCGCATGGACGTCTCCCGGCTCCAGGCGCAGGTGCTGCGTTGGACGCGCGAATTCGAGAAACCGCGTGATCAGTGAATTGGTGCGGTCCACTTCCTCGGTGATGTATCCGGCCATTTCCCGCGCGATTTCGTTTTCCTGGCCCACTTGCCGGGCGAGCATCTCCGCGGAGGTCTTGATGGTCCCCATGGGATTGCGCAACTCGTGGGCTAGCCCCGCCGTCAGCTGCCCCAGCGCGGCCACCCGCTCGGTGCGGCGGACCTGCGCTTCGGCCTCTTTGAGACTGCGATTGGCCTCGGCCAGTTTTTCGGCGGCGGCCTGGGCTTTGCGCGTCTCCGCACGGCTGGCCTGCGCGAGTTGGTACGTCAGAAAACCAACCACCGGGAAGAACAGGGCTCGCAAAAACACCTCCCGAACTTCTTCGCCAAGGATGACCTGGTCGGGGTCCAGGAATAGGATGAACGACGTATACTCCGCAATGGCGGCGATCGCGCTCACAGCCGCGCCCAGCAATCCGAAATTGGTGGCGGCCGAGATGACCGGCAGATACAAAACCACGAAATAGCTAGTGGAGATGCCCCCGCCGTAGCCCATGATGAGGTAACACAGGATGAGCTCCAGGACGATGGAGGCGATGGCGCCGAGCCGTGGCTCGAGTACCTGCACCACGCCCAGGGCCAGCAGCCCCGCCAGCACGGACGGGTGCCGCTCCGGCCCCCATATGGCCAGCGCGGCGAAGAACAGCAACCAGACCAAATCCTGCGGGCGGATGAAACGGCGCCAATCGGAGGCCACGAGAGATATTCTAGCGTGCGGTATCTGAGGCTCCGTCCCATAAGTCACATTGGTACCATGAGGACATGAAGCCATCGCTATTGTGTGCCGCAAGCTTGCTGGTCGCCGGGGTCTCCTTGCACGCCGATGAGGGCATGTGGACGTTCGACAACCCTCCCGTGAAGTTGCTCCAGGAAAAGTACAAATTCACGCTATCCCAGGCGTGGCTCGACCGGGTGCGCCTTTCGAGCGTGCGCCTCAATGACGGCGGATCGGGGTCGTTTGTCAGCCCGCACGGCCTGCTATTGACAAATCATCACGTGGCTCGCGGCCAGTTGCAAAAGAATTCGACGGCGGAACACGACTACATCGCCAACGGCTTCTACGCGCGCACGCCCGCGGAAGAAATGAAGTCGCCCGACCTGGAGGTGAACGTTTTGGAGTCCATGGAAAACGTCACCCCGCGCGTGCAGGACGCGCTAAAGGGAGCGAAAACCACGGAGCAGGAGTTCGCCGCGCGCAAAGACGCCATCGCCGCGATTGAACGCGAGAGCCTGCAAAAGACCGGCCTCCGTTCCGACGTGGTCACGCTCTATCAGGGCAGCGAATATTGGCTGTATCGCTACAAGAAGTACACCGACGTGCGGCTGGTGTTCGCGCCGGAGCAGCAGATCGCTTTCTTCGGAGGCGATCCCGACAACTTCACCTATCCGCGCTACGACCTGGACATGGCGCTGTTCCGCGTGTACGAAAACGGCAAGCCGCTGGAGACGGCCAATTATCTGAAGTGGAACTCCCAGGGCGCCTCCGATGGCGACCTCGTGTTCGTAAGCGGACATCCCGGGTCCACACAGCGATCCGACACCATGGCTCAGCTGGAGCAGGAGCGTGACATCGAACCGAATTACATAAAGATTCTGCAAAGCCGCCTGGACACGATGCGCAAATATGCGGCCACTAGTCCGGAGCACGCGCGCCAGGCTGGCTCGCGCATCTTCAACTTCGAGAATTCGCTAAAAGCTTACAACGGACGCTACAAGGGCCTGATGGACCCACGCGTGATGGACGCCAAAAGCAAGGATGAAACGCAATTCAAAGCGATGGTGATGGCCAAGCCGGAATGGAAGACCGCGTACGGCAAAGCCTGGGATGAGATCGCCGCGGCCGAGAAGAAATCCGCCACGCGTTTCAAAGAGCAGTTCTACCACGGCCTCGATTCCTCGTTGGCGAACCTGGCCATGAACATCGTGCAGTACGTGACCGAGGTCAAGAAGCCCGATGGGCAGCGGCTGGCCGGCTATCACGAAGCGCAACTGGATTCGCTCAAGCTGCAAATGTTTTCGCCCGCGCCGGTGTATCCCGAGATGGAGATCGCGCGCATCACGGGAGCGCTCGAAACGGACATCCAGGGCGCCGGCGCGAGCGATCCGTTCGTGAAGCTGGTGCTCGGCGGCAAGACTCCCGTACAGGCTGCGGCCGATTTGGTGAACGGCAGCAAGCTGGCCGACCCGGCCGTGCGCAAGCAACTTGTCGAAGGTGGCGAGGCCGCGGTCGCCGCGTCCACCGACTCGATGATCGTGCTGGCGCGCAAGCTCGATCCCATGCGCCGCGAGTTGATCAAGTGGCTGGAAGACAATGTGCAAAGCGTCGAGCAGCGGGCCGGCGAGCAACTCGGCAAAGCGCGCTTCGCGGCATTCGGAAAATCGACCTATCCGGACGCGACCTTCACGCTGCGGCTGTCTTACGGACAAGTGAAGGGCTACCCGATGAACGGCACGATCGCAGCTCCCAAGACCACCATGTACGGCTTGTTCGACCGCTCCGCCAGCTTCAACAACGATGGCGCGTTCGCGCTGCCCTCGCGTTGGGCGGAGAACCGCGACAAGCTGAACCTGGCCACTGCAATGAACTTCGTGTCGAGCAACGACATCATCGGAGGCAACTCAGGCTCGCCGGTAATCGACCGCGAGGGCCGCATCGTGGGGCTGATCTTCGACGGGAACATCGAATCGTTGGTGGGAGATTTCGTTTACGAGGGCGAGACCAACCGCGCGGTGGCGGTCCATACCGCGGCGATGACGGAGGCGCTCAAGAAGCTGTACGGCGCGGGCGCGCTGGCGGATGAGCTGGAGGCGGGCGCGAGGTAGGGGCCACTGACGGCCATGCCTATATTGCAGTCTTTAAGGAGAGTGCTCTATCGGGGGTCTCCGAGTTCAGTGACGCTCAAGGTACCAGCAGGAGCCCGTGTTTTCCTTGGCGCTCCTGCTCAGCCGATGGAAGAGGCTTTGGTCGGTTCGATCACAAAGGCCGTCGCGTTGAGTCCGGACATTTTGGAAGCTCACCTGCCCCAATGTTTTGTGCCTCAGGCAATGAAGAATGCAGCCCAGGTCTTGGTCCTGGTTGTATCGGCTTCCCGTCGGGTCGAGCCAATTGTCGCCGCGGTAGGAGATCGTCTTTCGGGTTTGCTGCCGGCCGGCGTGCACCTCGACATTTGGCCAATCAGAGTTGGCGACTCACTTCTCGATTCGGTCCGTGGGGCGGGATGCAAGATTTTCGACCGTTCGAACACCGCAGTGTCTTGATGTTCAACGCATCAGACATTCCGTACCGCTCCCTCACGGTCGCGGCTCGGATACGTTCGCCGAGCTACACGTCCAGATTCCGCACGTCCAGCGCATTCTCCTCGATAAACTTCCGCCGGCTCTCGACGTCTTCACCCATCAGCGTGGTGAAGATCTGGTCGCTCTGCACCACATCTTCGAGCGACACCTTCAGCAGCGTGCGCGTCTCGGCGTTCATTGTCGTTTCCCAGAGCTGGTTGGCGTTCATCTCGCCCAGCCCCTTGTAGCGCTGCACGCTGACCTCGCGTGTGCCCTCGGTCTTTACGTGCGCTAGCAATTCCCGCCAGCCCGCCAGCGCCTCGCGGTGTGAGTCTTTGACCGCCGTGAAAGGAGGCTGATTCAAACGTGCGGCCTGCCGTGCGATCGAGCGCAGGCGCTTGTACTCGGGCTGCGAGGCCAGCTCGATGTTGATGGCGCGCTCGGCGTTCGTCGGATCTTTGTAGGTCACCATCCATGCGGAGTGTTCCTCTTCGCGGGCTGGTGGTTCGCACTCGATCTTTTGCGCCTTCAGGGCGTCGTACACCGCTTGCAGATTCTTCTGCTCGGTGAAGTCGGCCTTGGTATCGAGCGCGATATCCGTGCGGCACAGAACTTCGACCACCCGCGCGTCGCGCATGCGGCGTTCCAGGCGCCGGAAGGTGATCTGGAACTCGTCGAGCTGCATCAGGAAATTGCGCAGCTCGGTTCCCTCGAGCGTCGTCTTGTTCGCGGTCTCCACCTTCAGGTTCTCGGTGGCGCGCCGCAGAATCTCGCGCGTGAATTCCTTGTCGTCCTTAATGTACTTCTCGCTCTTGCCGCGCTTGATGCGATACAGCGGCGGCTGCGCCACGAAGATGTTGCCGCGCTTGATCAGCTCCTGCATGTGGCGGAAGAAGAAGGTGAGCAGCAGCGTGCGGATGTGGCTGCCGTCCACGTCCGCGTCGGTCATGATGATGATCTTGCTGTAGCGGATTTTGAGGGGGTCGAAATCGTCCTTGCCGATGCCCGCGCCGATCGCCGTGATCATGGCGCGGATTTCCTCGTGGCCCAGCATTTTGTCGTAGCGGGCCTTCTCGACGTTCAGGATTTTGCCCTTCAGCGGCAGGATGGCCTGATAACGGCGGTCGCGTCCGCTCTTGGCGGTGCCGCCGGCGGACTCGCCTTCGACGAGAAACAGTTCACAGCGCTCCGGATCCCGCTCCTGGCAATCCGCCAGCTTGCCCGGCAGTCCGCCGGAGTCAAGCGCACCCTTGCGCCGCGTCAGATCGCGAGCCTTGCGCGCAGCTTCACGGGCGCGCGCCGCGTCGATCGCCTTGCTGACGATCTTGCGCATCACCGTGGGGTTCTTATCGAAGAATTCGCTCAGCTTCTCGTTGACCAGTTGAACCACGTAGCCCTGGATATCGGAATTCAGGCGGCCCTTGGTCTGGCCTTCGAACTGCGGCTGAGGCAGCTTCACGCTGACCACGGCAGTGAGGCCTTCGCGCACGTCGTCGCCGGTCAGATTTTCCTTGACGTCTTTGAACAGACCCGCCGCCTGGCCCGCCGCATTGATGGTGCGCGTGAGCGCGCTGCGGAATCCGCTGATGTGCGTGCCGCCGTCAACGGTGTTGATATTGTTCGCAAAACTGAATACGGATTCGCCGTAGGTGTCGTTGTACTGCAACGCCACTTCCATGCTCAGCACGCCGCCATTGGGCAGCTCGCGCTCACCTTCGATGGTGATGGGCTTGTCGTGCAGCACGCTCTTGCCCTTGTTCAGATGCTTGATAAACTCGGCGATGCCGCCGCTGAAGTGGAACTCGGCGGTACGGGCCGGCTCTTCCCGCTCATCGGTGAGAGTGATGGTCAGGCCTTTGTTCAAGAACGCGAGTTCGCGCAACCGTGTCGACAAGGTGTCGAAGTTGAACTTGGTCGCGTCCATGATGGTCGAATCGGGTTTGAAGGTGACCTTGGTTCCGGTCTTGCGTTTTTCCTTACCGGTCTTTGCGAGCGGAGCCTTGGGAACGCCGCGGGCGTACTCTTGTTCCCAGGTGGCGCCGTCGCGCCAGATCTCCAGTTGCAGAACCTCAGAGAGCGCGTTTACGACGCTCACTCCAACGCCATGCAGGCCCCCGGAAACTTTGTAGGTGTTGGAGTCGAACTTGCCGCCGGCGTGCAGCTTAGTCATCACGACTTGCGCCGCCGATACGCCTTCCTCCTCGTGCAGGTCCACCGGAATGCCGCGGCCGTTGTCGATCACCGTGAGGGAATCGTCTTCGTGGATGATGACCTTAATCTCGGTGCAATAGCCGGCGAGCGCCTCGTCCACGGAGTTGTCGACGACTTCGTAGACCAAGTGGTGCAACCCGGTCTCGCCGGTCGAACCGATATACATCGCCGGGCGCAGGCGCACAGCCTCCATTCCTTCCAGCACCTTGATACTGGTCGAATCATAGACTGCGGGATTGTCTATAACGCCGATCTTGAGATCTTTACTAGCCATGCTTTCCTTTAGATGAAACTTTCAAGGGTTCGGTGCAGCCGGATCTACAGCCGCATGGGCATAATCACGTATCGATAGGTTTCGGCCTTCTCGCCTCCGGGCCGCAGCTCTCCGGCGCTGTGCGGATCCTTGAAGTGGAACGTGACTTCGTCGGTCCCCACCGCGCGCAGGAAATCGAGGAGGTACTGGGCGTTGAACCCAATTTCCACCGAGGGTCCATCGTAGGCCACCGGTAGGGTCTCTTCGCTTTCACCAGTGTCGGAAACCGATGAGTGAATGTTAACCTCGCCCTTGGCCACCTGTACCCGAATGCCTCTGGACCGCTCATCTGAGAATTGCGCCACGCGCTCCAGTGCGCCGCGCAACTCTTCCCGGTTCAGTGTGACCGCATGTGCGTGTTCCTTCGGCAGCACTCGCTCAAAATCGGGGAAGTTCCCGGTAAGCTTGCGGCTCAAGAGCAAGCGTCCGCCGAGTTCAAAGAAGAGATGATTCTCATCGCCGGAGAAGCGCACAACCGCGGCAGGATCGGAATCGGAGGCCAGTTTTTGCAACTCGGCCATGGCTTTGCGCGGCAGCAAAGCTCGATAAGCCCCGGTCACGCCTTCAAGCTCAGCGGAACTTTCCGTCATGGCGAGACGATGCCCGTCGGTCGCCACCATCATCAGCCCGCCCTTCTTCAAAATCAGCAGGGCGCCATTGAGCGTAAATCTGGATTCTTCCGTGGAGATCGAAAAGATGGTCTTGCCGATCATCGAAGCTAACACGCCGATTGGAATCTCAGCGAGCGGTGTCGGCATATGCGGCAGCTCGGGAAAGCTTTCGCGAGACATCCCCGCAATGCGCGTACGGGAGCGTCCCGAAACCAGGCTGGCCCAGTGATTGTCCTGAATCTTCACCTGTACGTCGCCTTCGGGCAGCAAGCGCACATAATCCAGCAGGCGCCGCGCTGGGATCGTTCCCGCTCCGCTCTTCTTGACTCGGGCAGGACAAGAGCAGCAGATTCCCAATTCGAGGTCGGTGGCGGTCAGCACGATGCGATCGCCATCGGCTTCCACCAACACGTTCGACAGGATGGGTATGGTGGTCTTCTTCTCAACCACGCCTTGCGAAAGATTCAGTTCCCGAACCAGGTCGGCCCTGCTAACGGTGAATTCCATGCGCGGTGTTCCTTGGTGAAGTTCCTTGATGAACTTGGTTCTCGAAGACTATGTTCATACAGTCTTATGAAAGTATCGTCTTCATAGGGCTGTTGAAACGGTTGATTTCTCTCTAAATTATAGCAAGACGGAGGGGTTAAAGTCTGCTGAAGTTGTGCATCCGGAGGTGCATCGCTGAGCAAAAAGGGCAGCTTGGACCGCGTTCCACAAATCTTCACATGGCACCTCTGGGGTGAGTGTGGATAATCCTTGTAACACTAATGGATTGAATCGATTACCTTGTGGATGAGCCTGTTCAATTCCGCATCGGTCTGGCGCAAGCGTTCAATCTTCTGCACCGAATGCAGGACCGTAGTATGGTGCTTACCTCCGAACATGCGTCCAATCTCAGGCAGCGAAGATCCGGTCATGTCACGGATGAGGAACATCGCGATCTGGCGCGGGTAGGCGATGTTCCGTGCATTCGACTTCTGCTTGAGTTGCGACGGATGCACAGCGAAGTAATCGGCCACCGCTTTGAGAACGGATTCCATGGTGACGCGCTTCTCGCCGCCGCCGGGAACCAGGTGCTTCAGGACCTGGTGCGCCATCTGCAGCGTAATCGTTGACTCGGTGACCGAGGAATACGCGATCAGCTTGACAAGCGCACCTTCCAGTTCACGGACATTCGAGCGGGTCTTAGTGGCGATGTAGATGCGGACGTCCTCGGGAAGTTGAACACCCTCAATCTCCGCTTTCTTGTCGAGAATGGCCATCTTGGTTTCGAGGTCCGGTGGTTGAATATCCACCATCAGGCCCCACTCGAAACGGGAGCGGAGACGTTCCACTAGCCCGGGTGTGTTCTTAGGAGTGGAATCGCTGGAGAGCACAATTTGCTTTTGGTGATCGTGGAGCTCATTGAAGGTGTGGAAGAACTCTTCCTGCATGCGCTCCTTATTGGCCAGGATCTGGACATCGTCCACCAGCAGCACGTCCGCGGATCTGTAGTGACGCTGGAACGTGGGCATGGCGTTGGAGCGCAGGCACAGGATCATCTCGTTCATGAAGCGCTCGCAGGATGTATAGACGATGCGCATGGACGGGTACTGATCCTTCAGTTCGCGCCCGATGGCGTGCATCAGGTGGGTTTTGCCCTGACCCACTCCGCTGTAAATGAACAACGGGTTGTAACTGCGCGATGGATTGCTGGCCACCGCACGTGCGGCCGCATGCGCGAATTGGTTGCATGAGCCCACGACGAAATTTTCAAACTGGAACTTGGGGTTAAGCTGACCGCCCGCCGGCGTGAACACCGGCTCGGCCTGCTGTGATCCAGGTTGGTGTGATCCAGTCTGGTGTGATCCGACCGGTTGCGACGCGGTGTAGTGGGCGCCACTTGCTCCCTGAGCCGCGGCCAGCGTGGATTGCGCCGCACCCCCGCGAGGAACATACACCACGCTATGCACCGGCAGCCGCAACACGCGAATTGTGGAGCGGATATGCTCGGCGTATTCCTGCTCGATGAAGTCTTTTGTCACTTGGTCTGGGACCGTCACGCGAAGCGAACCGTCCTCCAGACCGTCCAGAGAAGTACGCAGGACCCAGTTGTTGAACTCCTGCGCTGAGATCGTCTGAGCCAGTTCGGCTTTAATCTGCTCCCAGGCGTCAAGTTGTCTTCCGCGGGCGGTTGCCGCGGCGGCTACGTTGAAATCCCCGTGCACGTCACCTTCTCCCAAGTTCCGCCGGATTTCGAGCCACACAATACCCACAAGATTTCCACAACTGTGGAAATCGAAGGTCCAAATGCCCTGTCTTGGGGGAACTTGCTCGTCCGGCTTTCTGACGCACCGAGCGGCCGAATCAGGGGCCCAGTACGCTCGTTGCGGTTATCAGGATATCACAAAAGCCCCGGAGGGGAAGAGGAAAGTTTCCATTTTTAATAGGGCTTGTTTTGTTACGGTTGCAGATAACTATTTCCGTAGTAAAACATTTAGATGACAGGCTGTTCGTGGTACCTTACCCCAGCACCTACCCCTTGATCGAGCGCGGATTTGACAAGCGAGATTCACGGCGCGACAATGAAAACTGCGCTTCAAACGCGCCCATTATAGTACCTCAAGTGCGCGGGAGTAACTCAGCTGGTAGAGTGCAACCTTGCCAAGGTTGATGTCGCGGGTTCGAATCCCGTCTCCCGCTCCAGACCCCCCCTAAGGCGCCCTTTCGCTTGCGTTTTCATCCACTGTCAATGTTACTGTAACCGCGACCGGGGCCGCCTGCCCGGCAGAAATAGCAACCTGAGCGACATACCGACCAAGATTTCAAGCTGGTGGCGTTGAACCGGACCAAGATCTCATCGGAGGGAACTTCGCTGAGCCGCCGCGGCACCGATTCTTTGGAAGTCATCCCATGCGCGGGGACGGCCTCCAGCCATTTGCTGCCGACATCCGCGTAAGTTACGTTTGCCCCGTACGCCAACTGGGGCCAGGTTGCGGTCAGATGAATCCCCACCAGGGCCGGATTCGTTCCAGGCCGACAGGCCACCGCCAGGTGCTCAGGTGATGTTTTCAGTTTCGGAGGCTCGGTAACCAGCAACGCGAAATGACGGGCCGCCCACGAGCATCCATTCACGGCCCGCACATTGAATTCGAACAGTCCGGTCTGCGTAGGCACGCCGGAAAAGTAACCCAGCCGTGACAATTTCAAGCCGGAAGGCAGGACTCCGGACACGACCGCAAATCCCACGCCGCCGGCGGGGCAGCGGCCGGTGACGCGCACGTCGAGGGGGGCCGGAGAATAGGCGCGATCCATTACCGCCCAAGGCAGTTCTTCGGTTAACAGCTCCACTTCACCCGCGGCGGAGGCCAGCGGGGGCGACAGCAGCAGCGCCAGAAGCAGCCTTTTTTTGATGAACATGCCGCGGATCATGGAGAATCTAGCCTTCGCTTCCGATGGTTTATTTAAAGAGTTCGCTTTCTTGAACCAGTCCATAGAAATAGTGAAGCAATCTGTAGAAAGCTCTCGCCGAGAGGAACGATAAAGAACAAATGAGCACCATTCTTCAACCGCCTCCGCCCCCGGATCTTAACGCCGACGGGGGGATTCAGACCCCTCCCGCGCTACCAGGCCGCGAAGTCCGGGAGAGCGGCCCGCAGCCTCCTCCCGTTCCGGCCTCGCTGGCCGACTCCGGGTTGCCCGATTCCCTGATTGAGCAACTGATTCTTAAGTACTTATACTACCGGGGGGAAATGTTAGGACGGGAAATCGCGGGCCAGCTCGGCATGGAGTTCAGCCTGATCGACCAACTGCTGGAAACCATGAAGCACCAGCACACCATCGCGGTCCGGAAATCCTTGGGGATGGGCAACGTCAGCGGGGTGTTCTTCCTGACCGAAGCGGGACGCAATCTGGCCCGGGAATACCTGGAAAGCAACCAGTATGCAGGCCCGGCCCCAGTTCCGTTGACGCAGTACACCGAGGTGGTGCAGCGGCAGCGCCTGCCGGAGAATTGGCTTACCCCAGAGCTCCTGACCGACGCGTTTAGCGGACTCGTTATGGAGTCGGATATTCTGGCGCAAGTCGGGCCCGCCCTGAACGCCAGCAAATCGTTCTTGATTTACGGACAACCCGGCAATGGGAAGTCCAGCCTGGCCGAGGCTCTGTTCAACGTCCAGACCGCACCGATCTTCATGCCGTACGCGATCGAATGCCAGGGCAACATCGTCCAGGTGTACGACCCGATCTACCATCACAAAATCGAGGACGCGGCCGAAGGTTTGCTGGCTCTGTCCCGCACCACGGAGTTCGATCAGCGCTGGTTCCGGTGTAAGCGGCCGTTTATCGTTACCGGCGGCGAACTGACGCTGGAAATGCTCGACCTCACCTACAACAAAGTTTCCAAGGTGTACGACGCTCCCTTCCAGGTGAAGGCCAACAACGGAATCTACCTGGTGGACGACTTCGGCCGGCAGCGGGCCACGCCGGCCGAGATCCTGAACCGCTGGATCGTGCCGATGGAACGCCATCTGGACTATTTGAATTTCCAGTCCGGCGGCAAGATCACCATGCCCTTCGAGGCCTTTCTGATCTTCTCCACCAACTTGCGTCCGGAGCAGCTCGGCGATGAAGCGTTCCTGCGCCGCATTCAGTACAAGATGTTCCTCCGCAGCCCGCGCCAGGCGGAGTTCATGGAGATCTTCCGCCGCTTTGCCGTCGCCCGTGGCCTGGAATACGAAGACGCAACCGTCCTGGATTTCGTGCGGCGCCATTACACCGAGGGCGGACAGAAGTTTCGCCGCTGCCACCCGCGCGATTTGATGACGCACGCCGTCGACATGATCAATTTCGAACGCCAGCCCAAGAAGCTGAGCGCGGAACTGCTGGACCGCGCGTTCCGCAGCTGCTTTGTCGAAGAGTACGACGCCAACGAGTAAGCCGTGTGGGGCAGGATGGCATCCTGCGCGCCGGTTGGTAACCGGCGCTCGACTGTACTGACATGCGCGGCCAGGCGGGTTGCCAACCCGCCGCAGGTTACCAACCACAGCTGTCCAAATTAGCCAGGATCGACGGCTTAGACGCCGCCAAGCCCAGCAAAGACCAAGGTAACGTTGTAGGAGGAAAAACAGGTTGGGATTCATGCTGTCCAAGGGAATCAGGCGTTCCA
>DATNJC010000024.1:0-59973 GCA_035604115.1 Bryobacteraceae bacterium
ATCCACAACGAAGATCCCACTCCCTTCGTCTGGACCAAAACGGCAGACCAGATTCTCGCCAGCATTGGCCGCTACGCCCAGCGTACCCTCACCGCGCACCCCGCTCGACTTATCGCACGAACCATTGGGACAGGAGACTAGTGTCCCGAGTCAGAAGTTCTTCAAAAATCCTCGACTTTCGGATCTCGCCAAGACGCTGAGACGCTAAGAATGAAACAAACACGAGACCCTAGAAGAAGGTCAAACGTTCGCGGAATCTTAGTTTTTCTTGCGCCTCGGCGTCTTTGCGAGGAAATTTCCGATTTTTGGTAGTAAGGGCTCGACTTCACTTCTCTTTGTCGGGACTGTCGGGATTGGACGAGCCCATGAACAGCTTGCGTCCATCCGGCAAGGTCAGGTCTCTGCCGTTGGCTCGCTGCGTGCCGTTCTTGGCCAGGTATCCATCGACGACGATCTCCGTGCCAATCGGGAGGGAATCCTTCGTAAAACCCCGCCTGAACAAAGCGTTGGGCGCGCCCGCTTCGATTTCCCAGGTTTGCACGGTGTTGTCGGGGCGCTTCACCTCAATGGTGATCCAGCAGTGAGGGTTGATCCACTCGACTTTCTTGACGGTTCCCTGTAATTTGATCGGCTTTTCGCCGTCATACTCCGCGGGGAAGGAGTGATGCGCCCACGCTGGAGCCACACTTAGGAGCAGAAACAAACTGCCGCCGGCGGCAATTGTGGAAGATAGTTGTCTGGTCATTGTTTTGTCCCCGTGGGATTTGTCTTCGCGGCGCGCGAGCCGGTAATGGTGTCCTCGATCATTCTGTAGTTGCCCTCGTGGCAAGCGTACTCAAACAGATCCTCCGGACCCTTGTACGCCGGGTCGTCGGACCTCCACGGAAGGACAAATGTAAACGGGCTGATCCATACCGACAAGTCCTGCACCGTGACCTGGTACATGATGGTGTTCGCATCCGTGCGAGTGAACCGCTCGGTCAAATGCAAGTTGCCTTGGGGAAAGCCGCCGAAGGGCGCGGAATCATCGGACCTCTGCTTGTCGGTGAAATTCGTGGAATCGACAACCAGAGTATTTCCTTCCCAATGGCCACGGGAATCTCCGTTCCATTGGCGCAGACTCGCATCCATGTGCGGGGTTCCATCCAAGGGGATGATGCGGACGTCGTGCATGCTTTCGTAGAAAATCGTGACGTCCTTCGGGGTCTGCAAAATCTCAACTCCCTGGTTGTATTCTTGCGAGACCCGCGGCATGGGCCGGGACAGGCACTGATCGTAGTTGGAGTGATCGGCCCAAGTATTGATGGCCGCGCGCCGCGCTGCTAGTCGAGCGGTGTTTTGCGTGCGAAGTTGCTCCCCTCGCTCGGTCAACGGCGGCATCCGTCCATTGGGCGGATCCACGATCAGCGACGTACGTCCGGTCGGCCGGCCTTGATCGCCCACGAACCATAGCGCGTTGTAACTGAAATGCTCGTTGGTGGCGATGTTTTCTTCGTGCTTTTCCTGGGTTTGCTGCTCCAGCTTCTTTAGCTCGGCCTCCGTGTAGGTAGCTTTGTCTCCCAGCGCGGCGGGGCGCTGGAGCGGCGTTTCGGTGGCGAACGTGTACACTCCCTGGAGGTCCGGATCGCCCCATGCGGTACGCGGCGTAACATAAGTCGTCGCCGCGGGCTTTGTGCCCACGGGCTTTGCGCCGCCGGAGGGTTGTTGGGCGGCAAGAGGTAGCGCGAGTAAAATGCTGATTGCTATAAGTGCGGGCCGATGGCTCATCTTTCTCTCTCCTGTTCGGGCTCTCCCGTTCTTTCAGTATTTCGGCTTTTCGATCAAATGTCCGTACATGAATTCTTCGGCGAATTCCACGCATTTAAATTCCAACAATTGTGCATTCGGTTCGACCCGCCGATATAAAGGCATGCTGATTTTCCAGGGACGCGTGAATACTTTGGGATCTTCGATGGTGGCCTCATACATTAAATGATAGGGGCTCACTGGCGTGTAACGTTCCACGACGTGCAAGGCGTCGCTATGGAAATTTCCGGCGCGGTCGAACCAGGTCCGGTCGATCTGGTTGGTTACGTCGATCACTAGCGTGTCGTCCTCCCAGCGTCCGATCGACCATCCCATCCAGGCGTCCGCGGGAACCTTGGGCTTGCGGTCCATGTAGACGATCCGCGTGGCGCTCGCGTATTCATACGCCATCAGCACTTGCTTGGGACTCTGGACCATCCGAAAAGGGAGAGGCATGTAGGTCGCACGCGGGACGCCCGGCAGATAGCATTTGGCTTCGGGGTCGCCGGTAGTCTCGTTAAGCTGCAGGTTCGTGGGGTGAGTGAACCGCTTTTCGAAATTTTCCTTCTTCTTGTCCAGCGCCCAGGACTGATACGGAATTTTGCCGCCTTCGACGACGCTCTCCCCCGCCGGTTCCGCACCGATCGTACCAAGGATCGCCGGAAAGGGAGAAGGTCCGGCGGCGTGCGCTTCCAGATCCCAACTGGCCGAGTTCACCGCTTGCCAGATCCCGTTTAAGTCCGGGTTGTCGGTCCCGGGAAAGCGCGGCGCGCGATAGGCTGGGAATGCCTGACCCGAGGCCGTCTCCGTCAGAACCGCGACTGCGGCGACGGCCACGAACATGGATCGGTTCAACCACTTGGACACAAAGCGGATGGTAAGTCACCCACCCGAGGGAGTCAAGGGCCGGCGGGATCGCGTGGGAGTATTGTGAGTATGCCTGCGGGCCGCCTGCTGGGCAGCTCCGGCGGGCGTATACTCAACCTGAGCCCGTTTTCAATTCGCATGATACACACAGACTTGGTGATTCGATCCGCTTGGAAGAATATCCTCATGGCCTTTGCGCTCGCGGGCGCGGCGGCCCAGGCGCAATGGTCGATCGGCGCGCCCGGGAAGCGCGAGGCTCCGGCAGGCAAGCATCGATACGTCATGCTGGTCTTCGCCAATCCCATTCCCGGCAGAGAGGCCGAATTCAACGACTGGTACACGAACACGCACATGGGCGACTTGGTGCAGCTTCAGGGCTGGATGGGGGCGCAACGGTTTCGCATCGTGACGAACGTGCAACCGCGGCTTTCGGCGGCCGGCTACGCGCACGGCTACCTGATCATTTGGGACCTGGAGGAAAGCGAGGCCAGCGCGGCTTTGGCGCGGATGACGGCGGCCATCTCGGGCGGGAAGAGCAGGCTCGGCGCGGCGTTTAACTACACTCCGGGGGCCGGCGCCAATGGCACCTTCGAGGCGATCGGGGCGCGCATCACGCGTCCGGATGGGAAGGGTCCCACGCTGATGGACCCGGCGGAAAACAAAACGCCTCGGCCGAACCGGTACGTTCTGATGGACTTCGCGAATCCGCTGCCGGGCCAGGAAGCGGAGTTCGAGAAAGGCGGCAATCAGACCATTCAGAGCGTGCTGAGGCTGCCGGGGTGGATGGCGGCGCAGCGGTTTCGCATCGCCGATACGCCGGGGCGCGCGCCCAGCGTGAAGCCGAAGTACTTGACCGTATGGGAGACCGAGGGCGTCAGCGCACAAGCGGTCCACGACACGCTGATCGAAGCGCAGAAGAGCGGAGCGGTTAAAAAGAACGCCGCCGCCGATGAGAACACGGCGGAGATGGTGTACTGGGAGCCGATCACGCCCTACATTACTAAAGACGATTTCGTGCGGTAGGGGGAGCCTGGCGTCGGAAGAGTATTGCCGACTGACGGCGGTTGTGCGGTTTTCGGTGGGGCGCCGCTGTTAAGATCAAGTTGTTCCATGGAAATCGATCCAACGCTCGCAGGGTCCGAACCGGCGCGGCATCCGGAAGAATTTCAGGACACCGAACCACATGCTTTGGAGGTCTGGCTGGAACTGCTGCGAAGTAAGACGCCGGGCGAGCGGATCGCCGCTACGCTTGGCCTCACTTCCTTTGCGCTCCAAATGAGTGAAATGGGAGTCCGCCGTATGCACCCGGAGGCGAGCGATCGGGAAGTTTTTCTGAGGGTCGCCGCGCGGCACCTGCCTCGCGACTTGATGATCCGCGCGTACAAGTGGGACCCGGAAGTCGATGGCGTCCCCCGCTGAAGCATTCGAGCGCTTGCTCGGCGTGCTTGATCGGATGGAAATCGCTTACGAGGTGGGCGGCTCGGTCGCGAGTTCCGCCTACGGTATCCCGCGGACCACAATGGACGCGGATTTCGTAGCCGAGCTGAAGCCCGAACAAATCGATGAGTTTGCCGCGCTGCTCGCTCCGGATTTCTACGCGGATGCGGCCACGATGCGTGATGCAATCGAGCGGGGGCGCTCGTTCAACCTGATTCACTACGAGTCCGCTTATAAGTTCGATGTGTTTCCACTTCGCAAGGACGCCTATAGCAAGACCGAGTTTGGAAGGCGCCGCCAAATCGAAATCCGGTCCTTCGGCCCTGAACCCATCGAGTGCTCCGTGGCTTCTCCGGAGGACACCATCTTGCGCAAGCTCGAATGGTATCGGGCGGGCGGAGAAACATCCGAGCGTCAGTGGAACGATCTGCGCGGGGTGCTCAAGATCAGCGGTGCGCGGCTTGATCGGACGTACATGCGCCAGTGGGCGCCGGCTCTCAAAGTCGACGATCTTTTGGAGCGCTTGCTGGCGGAATCGCGTTAGCTTAAGCACGCCCTGCTAAAATCAAATTTCCCCATGGAAATCGACAAAGTGTACGAGCCCCAGCGGTTCGAGCCGCATTGGGCCAACTGGTGGGTCGAGCAACAGCTCTTCCACGTGGTAGCGCGGCCCGGCGAGCCTTCGTTCTCGCTGGTGATTCCGCCGCCCAACGTCACCGGCTCGCTGCACATGGGGCACATGTTCGAGCACTCCATCATCGACGCGCTGATCCGCTGGCGGCGCATGACTGGGCTGAACACGCTGTGGCTGCCGGGCACCGATCACGCGGGCATCGCCACGCAGATCATGGTGGAGCGGCAGCTCGCCGCGGAAGGCTTGAACCGGCGCGACCTGGGACGCGAGAAGTTCGAGCAGCGGGTGTGGCAGTACAAGGAACAGTACGGCGGGCGCATCATCGAACAGATGCGGCGCGCCGGCGACAGTTGCGACTGGCAGCGGCTGCGTTTCACGCTCGATCCGGAGCTGTCGCGGGCGGTGCGCGAGGCCTTCGTGCGGCTGTACGAAAAGGGCTTGATCTATCGCGGCGACTACATGGTGAACTGGTGCCCGCGGTGCCAGACTGCGCTCTCGGATCTGGAAGTGGAGCACGAGGAGACGCTGGGGAATTTGTGGCATATCGTGTACCCGGTGAACGGAAGCGCGATTCGCCTGGTGGTGGCGACTACGCGGCCCGAGACGATGCTCGGCGATACGGCGGTGGCGATCAACCCTCGGGATAAACGCGCCGCGGAGCTGGCCGGCAAGATGGCCCAGCTTCCGCTGATGGACCGGCCGATTCCGATTGTGCTCGACGAGATGGCCGATCCCGAGTTCGGCTCGGGCGCGGTGAAGATCACACCGGCGCACGATCCCAACGATTTTGAAGCGGGCAAGCGGCACAATCTGCCGAGTGTCCAGGTGATCGGCGAAGACGCGAAGATGACTGCGGCGGCGGGGCGGTTCGCGGGGCTGGATCGCTTTGAGGCTCGCAAGCAGGTGCTGGCGGAACTGGAGAAGCTGGGGCTGCTCGAAAAAACCGAAGCTCACAAGCTCAGCATCGGCAAGTGCCATCGCTGTAAAACGGTGGTGGAGCCGCTGGTGTCGAAACAGTGGTGGATGAAGATGAAGCCGCTGGCCGAGCCGGCGATCAAAGCGGTGGAGGACGGGCGCATCACCTTCGTTCCGGCGAACTGGTCTAAGACTTACTTCGAGTGGATGTACAACATCAGGGACTGGTGCATCTCGCGGCAACTGTGGTGGGGGCACCGGATTCCGGCGTGGCATTGTGGGGCGTGTGGCGAAGTTACGGTCGCGCGCGAGGACCCATCTAAGTGCGCCCATTGCGGGTCGGGGAATATCAGACAGGATCCCGATGTGCTCGACACGTGGTTTTCGAGCGGGCTGTGGCCGTTCTCGACATTGGGCTGGCCCGACGAGACGCTCGATCTCAAGGTGTTTTATCCGACGTCGTTGTTGGTGACGGGCTTCGACATCATCTTCTTTTGGGCTGCGCGCATGATCATGTTCGGCATGGAAATGATGGGCGATGTGCCGTTCCGCCAGGTGCACATCCATGGGCTGGTGCGCGATGCCGAGCGCCAGAAGATGTCCAAGACCAAGGGCAACACCATCGATCCTTTGGTGGTGAACGAGAAATACGGAACCGACGCGGTGCGTTTCGCCCTGCTGGTGAGCGCGGCTCCGGGCGGAGATATTGCGCTCAGCGATGAGCGGCTGCTGTCGACGCGCGCGTTTGCGAACAAGATCTGGAACGCGTCGCGGCTGCTGTTCAGCAAGCCCCATGAGGGCGCGGGCATGCCCATGTCATTGTTCGACCGTTGGATCTTGCATCGTCTGAACGAGTGTGCACGGGGCGTAAACACTGCGTTCGAGAATCATCGCTATGATCTGGCGGCCGATACGTTGTGGCATTTCCTGTGGGACGATTTCTGCGATTGGTACCTGGAGCTCAAGAAGGGGGAATCTGATTGGAGCTTCGCCTATGTGGTGTACGAGAAGGCTCTGCGCCTGCTGCATCCGTTGATGCCCTTCATCACCGAAGAACTGTGGCACCGGCTGGGACACGAGGATTCGATTGCGGTGCAATCATATCCGCAGTATTCCCCCGAGGCTGTGGACGCGGAAGCCGACAGGCTGGTCAAGCTGCTTCAGACGGTAGTTACCGACGCCCGGCAGTCCTACGCAGACAACAAGGTGGGTAAGAGTCAACGAGCGGGAACCCTTACTGTCGGGCTTGAATGGGTGCCTTTTTACCAGGAGCATTTAGCCACCCTCCATCGCCTCACGAACGGAAAGTTCACGGTTGCCGCAGGCCCAACTCACGTGAGACTCGACATCCCGGTGGACCGCGCGCGCCTGCAGAAACAGAACGAAGAACTCGCGAAACAGGTTGCGAATCTGGAGCGCCAGTTCGAAAGCGAAGAATTCATGGCCAAGGCTCCAGGGAAAGTAATCGCCGGGATGCGCGCGAAGAAGGCGGAATACGAGGCTCAGATTGCCAAGAATCGCGCCGCCCTGTAGCTTGACCGGCATGGATGCCGAAGCCGTTCGCGTGCGGCTGCCGGGGCGGCGTATCGAGTGGTTCGACAGCATCGGCTCGACCATGACCGTTGCGGCCGAACTGGCGCGGCAGGGGTGTGCGGGCGGGACCATCGTTGGCGCCGATGAGCAGAGCGCGGGCGTGGGGCGGCACGGGCGCTCCTGGCTCTCAGAGCGCGGGACCGGGTTGTACGTCTCGCTGGTGCTGCGGTTGCCGCTTCAGGCCGAGACTTTGCCGGTCGTGATGCTGGCGCTGGGACTGGCCACGCGGGGAACCATCGTCGAAACTACGAGGCTCGCGCCGGACCTGCGTTGGCCCAACGACGTGTTGATAGGCGAACGAAAGTGCGCGGGCATACTGGCGCAACTCGACGGGGGCGCGATCATCGCGGGCATCGGCATCAACGTCAGCCAGACGGGGTTTCCCGAGAATTTGGACACGCCCGCAACGTCGCTCGCGATGGTGGGCGCTCGGGTGACGCGCGAAGATTTGCTGGTGGCGCTGGCGAGTGGGTTGGACCGGCACCTGGAGATTCTGGCTCGCGACGGAGCTCCGGCGATTCTGCGAGCTTTTGGCGCGGCGTCGAGTTACGCCACCGGCCGGCGAGTGCGCACTGAGCGCGACGGCCGCCGTATCGAAGGCGTCACTTGCGGCTTGGACGCTTCCGGGTTCCTCAAAATCCGCGAAGATAACGGAATGGAAACTGTGATCCTCGTGGGGGGTGTGCGGCCGTGCTCTTAGCGTTGGACGTCGGCAACACCAACGTCACCATCGGCGCGTTCGCCGGAACGAAACTGCTGGGGCGCTGGCGGCTGCGGACCATCAAGGAACAAACCGCGGATGAGTGGGGCATCCTGCTGCGCAATTTGTTCACGTTGTCTTCGCTCGATTTGGCGGGCGTGCACGGCGTGATCATTTCGAGCGTCGTGCCGGCCGTGGATCAGCCGCTCGAAGCCATGGCGCAGCGTTATTTCGACCGCAGTCCGATGTTCGTGAACTACACCACGGATCTGGGCATCGCGGTGCAGTACGACAACCCCCGCGAAGTAGGCGCCGACCGGCTGGTGAACAGCGTCGCGGGGTTTCACAAATACGGCGGCCCGTGCATCGTAGTGGACCTGGGCACCACTATCAACTTCGATATCGTTTCGCGCGAGGGAGCGTTCCTGGGCGGCGTGATTTGCCCGGGCATCGGCATGTCGATCTCCGGCCTGTTTGCGAAAACCGCGCGTCTGCCTATGGTGGATTTTCGCGAACCGGAAAAATTGATCGGGTCGAACACGGTGGGCAGCATCACTTCGGGCTTGTACTACGGCTTCATCGGCATGATCGACGGCATCGTGGAACGCGTGAGCGCGGAACTGGGTCCGGACACGAAGGCGGTGGCCACGGGGGGACAGGGTGAGCGGATCACTCACGCTTCGCGGTTTGTGAGGATCTACGACGAGGATCTGACGCTCGAAGGATTGCGGCTTATTTGGGAACGCCATCCATCGCGCTAGAGTTGTCCCCGCCCTGACGGGCGGGGCTGTAGGGGATGTTTACAGGCCCGGAATCCAACCAGGCGGTCACCGACAAACGCGTGGCAGAGCATCACTTCAGTTACTTCACCGAAATCGAGGAACATTTCCAGCGGGCGCGCGGTACGGGGCTGTTCCTGATGTCGCCGCTCGATTGGGCGCTGGTGGAGGCGTGGAAGAATTCCGGGATTCCGCTCGAAGCCGTGCTGCGGGGGATCGACGCGGCGTTCGAGAAATGGCGCGCCAAACCCAGCCGGGCGCGGATTCGAATGGTGAACTCGATCGCTTATTGCACACAGGCGGTGGCGGCTGAGGCTCAGGCGATGGCTGAAGGCACGCCAGCGAACGCGGCATCACGCAAGGAATCCGCGGCGCCGTTTTCTCTCGAGGATGTGCGCGCGCACGTAACGCGAAACACCGAAGCCCTGCGTAAAGCGGGGCACGCAGATCTGGCCGATTCTCTCGCCCGGCTGAATCTCGATGAGCTGTACTTGGACCTGGAACAACTGGAGCAACGGCTCACCGCGATCGAAGAAAAACTGATCGCACGCTTGCGTGCTGTGGCCAGCGACGAGTGGTTGTTCGGAGCGCGCCGCTCGCTCGACCTGCAGTTGAAGGCCTACAGGGGGAAGATGAGCGCGGGTCAGATCGCGATGCTCGAAAAACAATTTTTGGACCGTCGTTTGCTGGATGCGGCGGGGCTTCCGCGGCTCAGTCTGTTCTATTTGGGGACGCTGTAACGTCCTACGAGTAGTGTCCATCGAAAGGAGTATGGGACGGTTCTTTGTAATGATGGCTGGGTGCGCGGTGGTGGGCGCGCAGAACATCTACACCGTCGCAGGGCTTCCGCGAAGCCATCGCGCGGACGTCGACGGCAAGCCGGCGCTGAGCGCGGCGCTGAGCGGCGTGTACGGCTTGTTGTTCGACCAGCTGACGGGACGGCTGCTGCTGCATGACGGAGCGTTGGTGGAGCGCCTGGAGCCGGATGGCTCGCTGTTGACGCTGGCGGGGAACGGCGAGTATCAGGACGGGTCGATTGCCGACGGCACATTCGCCAGTAATCTGCAAACCGGAGTGTTGCGCGGCATGGCGCAGGACGCCGGCGGGAACTTGTACCTAGCGGATGCCGGTTTGGGCCGCATCTTTCGCGTCACGCCGCGTGGAATTGTGTCCACCTTCGCCGGTGGTGGAGAAAAGGACCCGGGATTTCAAAGCGACGGCGGACCCGCAACGGCCGCTCAGCTTGCATCGCCGCGCGGGATGGTGTTCGATTCCACGGGTAATCTGGACATCGCGGAAATATTTTGTAATTGTATCCGGCGGGTGTCGCCGGCGGGCATCATTTCCACGGTCTACACCCTGCCTGCGAAGCTCGCAAACGGGTTCCCTCAACAAGTCGAAGGCCTGGCCATCGACGCGCAAGATAATCTTTACGTGACCGAGTGGATGGGCCACACGGTGCTGAAGATCGGAACGGATGGATCGGCAACCACCGTGGCGGGCACCGGCGTCGCGGGATTCAGCGGCGACGGCGGGCCCGCGTCCGCGGCGCAGTTGAATGGACCGAGCGGGGTTCGAGTAGCCCCCGATGGAACCATCTACATCGCCGACACGTTGAACAATCGCGTGCGGAAAGTGGGCGCGGATGGCACGATCTCAACAGTTGCGGGCGGCGGCTCGGCACCGGGAATCACCCCGGGATTCCGTGGGTGCGGATACTCGGGCGATGGTGGCCCCGGGGCGAGCGCTCTCCTCTGCGATCCGGCGCAGATCCTCTTCGACGGCTCGGGCAACCTGTACATCGCGGACTTCGGCAATGCCCGGGTCCGCAGGATTGCGCCGGATGGAACCATCACCACTGTCGCCGGAAACGGCCAATACATCGGGCCCTCTCAGTCGCTCGGAGACGGTGGCCCTGCTCTCTACGCGACCTTCTACTTCCTGCAAGCGGCGGTGTTCGACCCGCAGGGAAATTTGTACGTATCGGACCTGGTGGAAAACCGGATTCGCAAGATCGCGCCGGACGGGACGATTTCCACGTTCGAGGCAAATATGCTGCTCGACCCCGGACCGTTGGCCACGGACACGAACGGCAACCTTTACGTGGTTACCTTGAGCGACAGCCGCATCTGGAAGATCACTCCGGGCGGGATCGTTTCTTTAGTGGCGGGAACCGGGACGGGCACCGGACTGATTCGTTCCCAGGGAGACGGCGGGCCTGCGGTCAACGCGATTCTCAACTTGCCCCAAGCGGTGGCTATCGATGCGCAGGGCAACATCTATGTTGCCGACACCTCCAACGCCCGGCTGCGCAAGATCGATACCAACGGGATCATTAATACCGTCGCGGGACCGGGCCAACTGGGAGTGGACTACTACGACACTGTCGCCATCGATCCCCAGGGCAAGGTGTATTTCGTATTGGCGCATTACGATCCGGCGAATGGCATCTTTTATTCGGTGGTCAACCGGTTGAATCCCGACGGATCGGTTACGAGGGTGGCCGGGAGCGGTGAATCGTGCATCAACTTCGCCAACGGAAACGCCGAAGAAGAATTTCCATCCGATGGCTTGCCGGCCACGCAGGCACGGCTTTGCGCGGTTACTGGAATGACCATCGATTCGCACGGGCTCATGTACCTTTCCGACGGCGAATACATGGTCGAATTGCGGATCAACTCCGACGGAACCATCCAGCG
The DNA here is from genome assembly GCA_035604115.1 of Bryobacteraceae bacterium. Taxonomy (GTDB): domain Bacteria; phylum Acidobacteriota; class Terriglobia; order Bryobacterales; family Bryobacteraceae; genus Palsa-187. The sequence continues at coordinate 11,410 of DATNJC010000024.1, forward strand.
CATCGCGGGGAGCACGTTCGCGTTCCCCTTTGGCGACGGTGGACCCGCGGTCCAGGCCAGTCTCAAGGGCCAGGATTGGTCTCCGGGAGCGGCGACGTTCGACCCGAACGGAAACCTGTTTCTCTCGCAGACGGGCACCAGCCGCATACGAGAAGTGACCAGCACGCCACTGACGCTCAAAGTATCGCCGGACCATATCGGTTTGGCCGGCCCGCAGGCGCAGACCCCTCCGGTTCAAACGTGGAGCATCGCGACATCGTCGAACTTTGCCGAGCCGTTTCCGTACGCCGTTCGCGTGAGCACGGCGGACGGAGGAACATGGCTCAGCACGAACCGCGTGACCGGAGTCATCGGCGAGCCGATCACGGTGAGCCTTGATCCGATGGGTCTCGCGAGCGGTTTTTATCAGGGCACGGTCTCGGTGGTTCTTGGCGATGGACTGGGCCGGCAGGTGGACGTGCCGGTCGCGCTGTTTCTGCCTGCGCCGGGCAAATAAATGAATGGATACGATGAGAACTTTTTTGCAGTTGGGATTGATCTGCGCGTGCTTCGCAAACGCGCAGAATATTTTTACGGTCGCGGGAATCCCCTATGGCCGCGACAGCGTCGATGGCAAACCGGCCCTGAGCGCTCCGCTCAATAACGTCCACGGGCTGCTGATCGACAAGATCACGGGTCGGCTGCTGTTCAGCGATCAGAACCTGGTGTCGCGCCTGGAGCCGGACGGAACCCTTCTTGCGATGGTGGGACGGGGGTTGTTTCAGGATGGCGCGACCGCTGATGGCACTCTGGCCAGTTACCTGAGCTCCTCGAACTTCGCCGAAATGGCGCAGGACGGCGCGGGCAATTTGTACATCTCCGATATCATTGCCGGGCACGTGTATCGGATCGCGCTGGACGGGACGGTAACCACGTTCGCCGGAGCGGGCAATCTCGCGGCGGGATTTGCGAGCGACGGTGGACCCGCTACGATGGCGCGGCTCAATTCGCCGCGCGGACTGGCGTTCGATTCCAAGGGCAATCTCAATATTGCCGAGGTGTACTGCGCCTGTATTCGGCGCGTCTCGCCCGACGGAATCATTTCCACGGTCTATTCGTTTCCTTTCGCGGCGCAGCCCTCGGTATTTCACGAAATTGAAGGCCTGACCATCGATGCGCAGGACAACCTCTACTTCGCGGAGTGGATGGGACACATAGTGGTTCGCGTGGCTCCCGATGGGACGGCAATTACCATCGCGGGCACGGGAGTGGCGGGATTCAGCGGCGATGGCGGTCCGGCCAACGCGGCGCAGTTGAATGGGCCGAGCGGCGTCACGTTGGGCCCGGATGGCAACCTGTACATTACCGACTCCGGCAACAACCGGGTGCGCAAGGTGGCTCCAGATGGAACCATCTCAACCATCGCCGGGACGGGCACGACTATCGCCAATCTGAATCTGCTGAGCCCCCCTTGCGCATTTTCCGGCGATGGTGGACCAGCCTTACAAGCGCAGCTCTGCGTCCCGGCGGAAACGGTTTTCGATAACGCCGGCAACCTGTACATCACCGACTACGGCAACCGGCGCGTGCGCCGGATCTCGCCCGACGGGACGATTAGCACGGTCGCGGGGAGCGGGCAGCGGGACCCGTACTCCTTCAATCAAAACTCGAGCGGTGACGGCGGTCCAGCTATCCACGCGACGTTCAGCAGAGTGGGCGGAGCAGTATTCGATGCGGCGGGGAACTTGTACGTGAGCGACTTCCTGGGCAATCGCATTCGCAAGATCACTCCCGACGGCACCATCAGCACCATCGCGGGAACCGGCCAGACCGGGTACTCGGGCGATGGCGGGCCGGCGCTGCAAGCGACGCTCTACGGCGCTGGGCCGCTGGCGTTGGACCCGCATGGCAACCTCTACGTGATTACCGGCGACAGTCGAGTGCGCAAGATCACTCCGGACGGGATCATTTCTCTAGTGGCGGGCACCGGGACGGGAACCGGGCCGATCCGATCGCAGGGCGATGGCGGGCCTGCGGTCAACGCGACGCTCAACGAGCCCGGCGGCGTGGCGTTCGACTCGCAAGGCAACATTTACATCGCCGACACGTCCAACGCTCGCTTGCGCAAGATCGACACGAACGGCATCATCACCACCATCGCCGGTCCGGGGCAAGCGGGTGTGGACTACTACAACGCTGTGGCTGTCGATCCGCAAGGCAATGTTCTTCTGGCTTGGACCCATGCGGTCACGTACCCGCTCGTTACCACCAATGCTCTCGTCGGCACGGTGAATCGCGTGGGCCCCGGTGGAGCGCTGACGCCAGTCGTGGGCAATGGGCAGCCGTGCACGGGCGGACCCTTCGGCACGGAGTTTGCCTTCGATGGCAAGCCGGCGCTGCAAGCGCAGTTGTGTGAAGCGCCCAGCATGATGATCGATGGAAATGGGGTGATGTACCTCGCTTACGGTGCCCAGGTGCTGCGAGTCAATACCGATGGAGTCATCCACACCGTGGCTGGCAACGCGCTGGCCACGGCGATCGGCGACGGCGGCCCGGCTCTTCAAGCGAGCATGGAACCGGGCACTCCTACGTTCGACTCCGTGGGTAACATGTTTATCCCCGACGACGGGGTCGACGGCATCCGGGAAGTGACCACCACGCCGTATAAGCTCGCGCTGTCGCCGGATCATATAGGGCTGGCGGGCGCTCAAGCGCAGTTTTGGAGTATCGCCACAACGGCGAACTTCCTCGAACCGTTTCCGTACGCTGTCCGCGTGCACACCGCGGACGGAGGCTCGTGGCTGAGCACGAACCGCGTTACGGGGCTCATCGGCGAGCCGATTACCGTGAGCGTCAATCCTGCGGGTCTGGCAAACGGCTTCTATCAGGGCACGGTCTCGGTGGTGCTGGGGATCGGGGCTCAAGCAGATGTGCCGGTGTCTCTGCTGGTAGAGGGGATCCAGTAGCTCCGCCTCCAGGCTGGAGTATCCGGCGAGACGCCGAAGCTACCGCGCGTGGTCGTAGTTGCGGCGCGGTCGTCGTCGGGTCGCGGTCGTCGTTGCACTTCTGAAACAATGCTTGTTGTACACTGGAAACGTAAGCTGGAGGTGGGTCTTCTCGAGTAGCCTGCTCCGCAACCCTGGCCATCAAGTATTGGCGCCTGGCGCTGCCGGACTTGCGCGCGCCCTGAGATGGGCTGGCGGTGGTGTGTTGGACCTCATCCTCCCCGACGATTGCCGCATCTGCGGCGAGCCGCTCCACGAATTTTCCCGTATCCCGGTTTGCGGCCGTTGCCTGGCGGAACCTGAGCCTATGCTGGCGGAGTTCTTCTGCTCATCGTGCCGCGCGCCATTCTTGAACCCGTATCCTTTGGATGAATCGGGACGGTGTATGCTGTGCCGGCTGGGATTGCAGGGCTTCGACGAGGTGTATTCCTACGGCTCCTTCGAAGGAACGCTGCGGCAACTGATTCACCTGTTCAAGTTCGAAGGCGTGCGGCCGCTGGCGCGCGTGTTCGGAGACCGGATGGCTCTGGCTCTGCCGCGCGAACAAAATTTCGACGCCATCGTGCCGCTGCCGCTCCACTGGTGGAAGCGCTGGCGGCGCGGATTCAACCAGGCGGATCTGCTGGCGCGCGAAATCGGACGCCGCTGGAATGTGCCGGTGCGCGATCTCATGCTGCGCACGCGCGCCACGGCTCCGCAAGCCGGGCTCACCAACGCGCAACGCCGCCTGAACGTGCGCGGAGCGTTTCGGGTGAAGCGCGGAGTGCGGCTGGATGGCCGGCGCATCCTGGTGGTGGACGACGTGTTTACCACCGGAGCTACCGCCTCGGCGTGCGCGCGCGCATTGAAACGCGCCGGAGCGGCGCACGTTTCGCTCCTGACGCTGGCCCGCACGGACCGGCGCGTCGCGTCCAGCGATTTCGCGAGTGACTTTACCATTCCCCCTGCTGCGGCCGATGACGCCGTGGTAAGCGTTACGGATCTGGCTTCTGCCGCCGGGAGTTCCGCTTGATCGCCGTCCATCAGGATCGTTTGCATCGTCCGGTACTGGTCTTGAACTCGAGTTACGAGCCCATCAACGTGTGCGCCGCGCGGCGCGCGCTGGTGCTGGTGCTCAAGGGGGTGGCGTCGGCCGAGGAGACTTCCACGGGCCACATTCACACGCCGCGGCAGGCCATTCGAGTGCCCAGCGTGATCCGCCTGCTCGAATACCGGCGCATTCCGCACCAGACCCGCGCGCTGTCGCGCAAGAACATCCTGATGCGCGACCGCTACACCTGCCAGTACTGCCTGCGAACCTTTAGCTCCGGGGAACTGACGCTCGATCATGTGATCCCCCGAGCGCGCAAGGGCGAAACCACTTGGGAAAATTTGGTCGCGTGTTGCCACCCCTGCAACAATCGCAAGGGCAGCCGCACTCCGGAAGAGGCTGGGATGCGCCTGCACCGGACGCCCAAGCCGTTCAGCCTGCATACCAGCCGTCACTTAATGCGCTTGCTCGGCAAGAGCGACGATCAGTGGCGGAAGTATTTGTTCTATTGAGGTTCAGGGCGGTGGTCGGTGGAGGCCGAAACCCGGATCGCGCGTATGTGCTTGATGGAAAGGCACTTGTAATCCGGTGGGTTCGTTTTGTAATGGAGCGGGCGGAATGAGATACGCTGTATAACATTTCGGCGGCCCTCGCTCCTCCAACACGGGCGATGGGCAGAAACCAAAAACATGCTTGCCAACAAGAAGGACGTAAGAAAGTGCCTGTTTTGCGGTCGAATCCTGCACCCCGGCCGTGTTAGGCGCAAAGGCAAGAGCGAAGAGCATATCATTCCCAAGTGGCTAATGGATCATCTTGAAATTCGACGCCTACCTGTGTCGCCGATGCGGGTTCACGTCGGAACCCGCCGAATCTTGGATGTCCGCGATCATTACCTTGAGACGCTGACCGCTGGTGCAGTATGCGGCGCTTCCAACAACGGGTGGATGTCTGGCCTCGAAGACGCTGCGAAACCAATTCTCATCCGGCTAATCGCTGACCCGAACCAATTGACGGCATTAACGGAGCAAGAACGGATTGCGTTGAGTCGGTGGACTTTCAAGACCCTTGCCGCACTGAACCGTTCATCCACATACGGCGACCCCAGGAACAAGCATGCCCGTTCGGTTCCAGATTCCCACTTACGACTTCTGGCTTTGGGGCGGCTACCTGAAGACGTGATAGTCGTGGGCGGCAGGTCTGACTCGCAGCGGCCCCTAGAATGGCTGCAATACGCCATGTGGTTTGCGCCGAAGGGCGTCGTTTTGACCGAAACAGATAGGGACCGAAGCTACAAGATTGGCCTCATGTTGCATCACCTGGTGCTTGCCGTCGCTTATTACCCGTCACCGCAATACCGCTACTTCTGGGTGAATACGCACCACATACCGCTGTGGCGGGGCACGAAGACGGTCTCGCTGGAGTTGAATGAATTGGCTGATACTTCGGCACCGAAGTCAACGTCACCGCAGATTGAATTGTTCCTCCGCAACATCTTCGTCGTGTCCGAAGCAGTCCTCGAATCATGGGGAAAGGCTTGCTGAAGGATTCTAAGCTGGTAGTGTTTCGGCGGAACTCACCGCAAAACCAAAACCTGTCGGGCGTTATCAATTGACCACGATTTGAAACGGGTGAGGAAGCTTTGCCCTAAAAGCAACGATCCATTTACTGAAGCAACGCTTCCGACTACGTTCTGCAAGGTTTGGTCGCCAACTTTAAGCGACCTGATGCGGAAGGTCTGGGACGGTACTTTTGAACCGTCGGCAAGGACGTAGGTGTTCGTCCCCATGAAATCCGCCTCAGTCAGCGTTCCTGTGCGTATCAACGTCAGAACAACGTCTGCTGGAATGCTCACGTCGGCAGCGCCACTGTCGAGGACGAAATCTAACGGAATCTTGTCGTTAATCAAAACGGGAACGAGAAGGACGCCGTTTTCTTTGTGAAGAAGGACCTCGAAGCTGGTTGACGGCCCTATGTAGTCACCGTTTCTAAATTGACCAACTTCTTGAGTGCCGTCGGCGTGCGTGAAGGTTCCCGGACCGTTTGGCTTGCCGTCACGGAATTCGCCTACGTGCTTGTTCCCGTTGGGGAATGTGTAGATTCCCTGTCCGTTGGGCTTGCCATCAAGGAACTCGCCGAAATATGTGCGTCCATTGGAAAACGTGAAGGTTCCCTGACCGTGACGCTTACCGTCACGGAATTCGCCTACGTACTCGTCTCCGGTGGGATACGTTGCGGTCACCTGCCCATTGAGTTGACCGTCGAAGAACTCGCCGACATACGTTTCGCCCGTCGAGAGGGTGAGGTTTCCTTGCCCGTTGCGCTTGCCATCACGGAATTCGCCGACGTACTTGTCGCCATTGGGGAACGCGCTGGTTCCCCGCCCGTTGGGATTGCCATCACGGTATTCCCCGACATACTTTTCGCCGTTAGAGAACGTGTAGGTTCCCTGCCCGCTGCGCTTGCCATTGAGAAATTCGCCGACGTACTTGTCCCTATTGGCGTATGTAATGGTTCCTAAGCAATTATCCCAGTCGCTTGTCGGCCCTTTGTGACATTGGGGCAGTCTGGGCCGTTGAGTCGGCGTTTGTGAAAAAGACAACGCCGCAAGCAACAAGCCGATGAGTGTCGGTCTGCAAGTCACGCTGTCGCCATTTTGCCACAAACAGAGAGGCCATGGGGTCAGCCGAACGCCTAGAGGAATCGTGCCTTCGGCTGGAGCATAGCACCCTTGACGGTGTTTGCTGAAACGTGCGTTGGTTATTCCTTGGTGGCGGCTTTCCCGACGCCGAAACCAACCATAGCGCCAAGGATCGCGGCGATGGCTTGGCTGTTCAAAACCTGTTCCAGACCGAGGATCACTATGGCTGGAATGCCCAATGCGATGGTTATGGCTTGAATTGAACGGGGTCCCCACCCCGGCGTTTTGGTCGTCATGACGCCAATGGCAATCATGCACGCCATCACACACACGGCGATCTCGACCCAAAACTTCTCTCTCATGACTTCCGCTTTAGGGTATCAGAACGCTAACGGGCGCTCCTTTACGCTGCTGCCACGGTTTTTTGGCGGCATGCGCCTCTTCTGACTCCGATTCCACCATCACAGAAAGCACGTAGCGATTGAGAGTGGCCTTCACGTGGCGAACGGAGGCGAGAGTTGCGGTGGCCTGCAACCAACCTCAACGTCCCTTGCGGGCCACCAGCACGCGCGAAGGATAAAACCCTTGCCGCACGAACCGGTCGTCGACTACGCGCAGGCCGGCTTCGCGGATCATGTCCGGCACGCTGGTTTCGATCTGGCGGCCCCAGAAGGCCGGTACTAGGCTGCCCGCGACGCGATACATGCCGTTGAATATTTTCGCGTTCTCTCCGATCACCACCAGAGAGAACGAACCGTCGGCCCGCAGCACCCGCCGGATTTCCCGCAGCGTGAGACCGATATCGTCCTGCGACAACAGCTCCAGCAGGTAGCAGCACATCACCGCGTCGAAGCTGGCGTTGGGGAAGGGCAGGTGACGCACGTCCACGGCGCCGCAGTGGGCCGCGGCATGGGGACGTTCCTTGCGCGCGCGGCGCAGCGTGTGCGCGGCCATGTTGGGCGAAAGATCCAAGCCGAACGTGGTCCCGTCGGGGTTGGCGCGCACCAGCCGCTTGAACATTTCCCCGCTGCCCGTGGCCACCTCCAGGACGCGCATCCCGTTGCGAATCCCGGAGTGCTTCAACGCACAGGTATGCGCCTTGGAGTGAAAGAAAAACGTGCTGACCGGATACACGGACGCGACCGAATCGTAAATACGCCGCGTGCGGTCGGCGATCGTCCGCGGCAGCCGGTCGGTGCGCGGCAGACGAAGGGAAACGTTAAGATCGCTCAAACATGGGCTCCATGGCCGGCGGACGCCGTGCGCTAAGACGAGCTGCCCGCCAAAGATTCAACTCCAACTACGTTACCACTGGATTGCTCCGGAAGTTCAATGCCGGTGCTGGTTCCTTCGCCCAGGCGGCTGTCGATCCACATGCGATACTCGGCGCCGAACAAAACTTTCAGGCGCTCATTAACGTTGCTGATGCCGATGCCCTGCTCGAAGATGTTGGCCAGCTTGGCCTCCGGGATGCCCACGCCGTCGTCTTCCACCAGGATCTGGAGCCGGGGCCCTTGCATCCGGCTGCGCACGTAGATCGACCCTCCGGCAACCTTGTTCGACAAGCCGTGGCGGATGCTGTTTTCCACCAGTGGCTGCAGCAGCATACTTGGTACCGGCAGGTCCAAAGTACTGGGATCGATGTCCTTGATGAATCGCAATTTGTCTCCGAAACGCACCATTTCTATCGACAGGTAGTCGTCGATAAAGGAGAGCTCCTCGCTCAGTGTCGTTAAATTATCTTGCTGCCGCAACAGCCGCCGCAGGATCTTCGATAGTTTGTACACCACCTGGCGGGCCTGCTCGGGATCCAGGCGAATCAGGGAGGCCACCGAATTGAGAGTGTTGAACAGGAAGTGCGGATTGATCTGACTGCTGAGCGCGGCGAGGCGCGCTTCGTTCAACCGCATCTGTTGCTGTTCCAGTTTCTTTTCGTTGCGGTTGCTGTTCCAGACCTTGATCGGCAGCGCGGTGGCGAACAGAGTAGTGGCGTAGATCGCCAGCGTAGCCAGCGGGCCATGCTCGTCCCAGGACTTTTGCAGCGCGAATACTCCCCAGCGAGGGAACTCGGACGCGATCAGCGACCGCAGCAACTCCGCCAGCAAGATCACGCCCACGCAGGCGATGCTGAACGCCGACAACGGCAAGTCGCGCTTCCGCAGTAAGCGGTAAAAGATCAGGTCGGGGAATTGGGTGAACTTCCAGATGAATTCCTTGTCCGGAGCGAAGTCGCGCAACAAGCCGCCCATCACGCCCACCGCGGCGAACAGCGGCATGGACATCAGCTCGGCATTGAACATTGCGGGCAGCGAAATGAGAACTCCGGCCACCAGCCCGGTTACGTAGCCGCCCAGCATGCCCATCACCAGGCTGCCCTCCAAGCCCAGGTCGACGGCCGAATAAGCGTCGTGCGTGAACACGCGGGCCGCCACGCCTGCGCCGAAGATGAGGGCACAGACCACGGCCATGCGGACGCGCTGCGCGAGCGTGCGCTCCTCCCGCATCAGCATGCGTTGAAACCCCGTGGAGCGCGTGAGCACGCTGGCCAGCGCGGCGGCTACCGCGAGCTTGACCAGCAGGATCACCAGGTGCTGTGGAACCATTATTTAGAACCGCGGAGCACGCGCCCCTTCCGCTCCCCGCCGGGCGGCCGCACTCGGGATCATTATAATGAATGTTATCCCTCTGTAATTTCCGGAAGCCTGCAAATTTCCGGAAGCGCTGGAGCTCCGGCCGGACGCGGCCCAATCGAATCCATGCCTGTCGCCACTGAAGTTCGCAAAGTCGCCGAGGCCGACTTCCCCACTCGTTTCGGCCACTTCCGGATCTACGGTTTTAACGGACTCGTCGACGGGCAGCCGGAAGAGGCGGTGGTACTGCGCATGGGCGACCTGGGCACCGGTCCGCCCCCGCTGGTGCGGGTCCACTCGGAGTGCCTCACGGGCGACGTGTTCCACAGCTTGCGCTGCGACTGCCGGGCGCAACTGGAGCTGGCGCTCGAGACCATCGCCGCGGCGGGGCGCGGGTTGCTGATCTACGAACACCAGGAAGGCCGCGGCATCGGCCTGCTCAACAAGCTGCGCGCCTACGAATTGCAGGATGCCGGCGCGGATACCGTCGAAGCCAACGAACAACTGGGGTTTGAAGCCGACTTGCGCGGCTACCAACTGCCCGCCGCGATCCTGCGGTATTTCGGACTGGAGGCGGTGCGCCTGATGTCCAACAACCCGCAAAAAATTCAGGCGCTCGAAGACGCGGGTGTGCGGGTGGCCGAGCGCGTGCCGGCCATCGTGGCTCCGCAGGAATCGGCGGAAGAGTACTTGCGGACCAAGCGCGACAAGCTCGGGCACCTGCTGGGTTAAGCGTGCTCCCAGGGCCAGGACTTAGACCCCGGAATCTTCGCCAGGGACGAGAAGCCTGTAGGGCCGAGCCCCGTTCGGCCGGAATCCACGCTAACCCGACCAGGAGTCTGTCGCGGACTAGGCGCGCGCCCTAAGTTTTTCGGTCGAGTAGGCTCCGCCGCACCGTGAGGGAGCCGTCGTCTTCGCCGCATCCGTATCAACCCGCTGCCGCCCCCAGGCTCCTCAGCTTTGCCGCGAGCGTCGTCCGCTTCAATCCCAGCATGCCTGCCGCCGCGGTCTTGTTGCCGCCTGTCTTGCGCAGGGCCTCTTCGAGAATCTGGCGCTCGATGCCGCCCACCGTCTGATCGAAATCCAGACCCGCATCCGGCAGCGCGATGGTGCGCGAGACGGAAGCCGCTGGGAGCGGCCGGGGCGCCGGATCGGCCGGCGGAAAATCGTGCGGCGCTAACAAGGTCCGCTCGCCGCTCAGCGCAATCGCCCGCTCCACCGCGTTCTCGAGTTGGCGCACGTTACCGGGCCAGGTGTAGCTGCGGAGACGCGCCAGAGCCTCCGGCGCCGCCCGGCGCAGAGGAATGTCTTCCTGCCGGCAGATCTTTTCGATGAAATGGTGGGTCAGCGCGGGAATATCTTCCAGGCGTTCCCGCAGAGTCGGCGTGGTGACTGGTACCACGTTGAGGCGGTAATACAGGTCCTCGCGAAACCGGCCTTGCCGCACGCGCTCCAGCAGATCGACGTTGGTGGCGGCAATCAGGCGCACGTCCACGCGTAGCGTCTCGGAGCTGCCCACACGCTCAAACTCGCGCTCCTGCAGGAACCGCAGCAGCTTGGTCTGGACTCCTAAGGAAAGATCGCCGATTTCGTCCAGGAATAAGGTCGAGCGGTGGGCTTGTTCGAAGCGCCCCACGCGCGGCTGAATCGCACCCGTGAACGCGCCTTTGACGTGTCCGAACAGCTCCGCTTCCAGTAGATGTTCCGGAAGCGCGGCGGCGTTTACGGCGACGAGCGGAAGATGCGCCCGCGGACCGGCCAGGTGAATCGCCCGCGCCAGCAGTTCCTTACCCGTTCCGGTTTCCCCACTGATCAGAACCGTGGACCGGCGCGGACCCACCAGCCGAACGGTCTCGGCGGTCCTCAACATGGCGCGGCTCTTTCCCACCAGTGCCCTGCGCCACACGTCCGCCGCTGCCGGGGCGGCCTGGTCCCCGGGCCGTTGCCAAGCGCAATGCTCTCCTGCCGCCTCCACAATGGCTTCCAGATCGTCTTGCGGACCGGCGACATCGTGTGCCCCCATCCGGACCCAGCGCGCCGCGCTCGCGGCCGAGAGCTCCGCGCCCCACACCACTACCGGTACGGCGGGGTCTTCGCTCAGGATCTGCTCCAGAGCGGTTTCGCCATCGCTGGGCGTCCACCCTTCGCGAAGTGGCCGAATCGCCGGCCCGCACTCGAGCACGACCGTTGAGTAGTTGCAAACCGCCAGTCTCGCAGCGGCTTCTGCGATCGAATCGGCCCGATCTACGTGCCAAGACGCGGGTGGCTCGCGCACCGTAGTACCAATCCATAGAACATTGCGGGAAACATTAAGGAGAACGTTCGGGACAAAATGCGGACGGTCTTGAGCCAAAACTACGCCTCCATGCAACCATCGACCGCCGGACCAGACCCCTTCTCAGGGATTCCACCGATTCGCTGGCCGGTGGGAACTACCCCTCGGGGAGGCAGACGGCCGACCTTCAGCCCGCCATCCAGGCTCCATCATCTCCATTCGATACCGCAAATTCCCCGTTCGCTGTTCCTTGTTGATTTCCAAACCGGTACGTGGTCGAATAGCCTATATCGCCCGAAGTGTCCGGAACCTCCCAGTTGAGCAGATCTTGAGCAGCCTATTGGTACTTTAGTCTTGACTCTGGCAGGTGGGTGATGGTATTAGTATTAAGACTGCGTCCAGGGTGTGTAGTTCAAGCAGTAGGCGGCATTCATTGACCGTGAATCCCGCGAGCACATAAGTAGAAGAAAAACGAGAAGTCTTTAAAGCAAAATGAGCTTTGACACGAGAAGTTCAACAGGCGTCCAGGGGTACTAGAGGTTTTGGCCTTTGGAATCGTCTGGGTCCAGGCAAGGGAAGGCTTGAAGGATCGCAAGTTTGAGGCTCAGGTTGAAAAAGAGAACTTCCATCAATTCAAATTCTGAAATTTACAAGGAGAAGGAAATGGCAGATTTTCGCAGATGGATATTAGCGCTCGCCGTGGTAGCCCTGCTCGCTGGGTTCACCGTTCCGGCCGGCGCTCAACCCGTCGTCTGCAATACTAGCGTCAGCGTCACTCCGATCGTCCGGGCAGAAGGTTTGTCCGAGTTGGTCGGTGACCTGGTTCTGTACTGCACCGGCGGTTCGCCCACTGCTCCGGGGAGACCGGTTCCACAGGTTAACGTGACCGTGTTCCTGAATACCAACATCACCAGTAAGGTGCTCGGCACCCAGCTGGCGTCGTTTGGTAACGGGCAGACTTCGGGCTTGGATGAAGCACTGTTGATCGTGGACGAACCCAATTCGCCCAATTCCCCTGGCGTTCAGTGTGGCCCCAAGGGCACATTTAACGGCAGTAACTTCGCGCAGAACGTGTGTTTGGGGACCGTTACCACTGGGATCTCGGGCACCGTTACAAGCTTCAGCGTGAGTGGCTTACCTTACCCCGTTCTGAACTGCGGCGCAGTGGTGGGCGGCGCAACCGCCGCTCCCGACGGCGGTCCTAACGGTCCGGGCGTGTGCGAAATTATTGCTCCGACCGGCCCGACTGGCGGCCCGGCTCCCGAGCACACCTATGACGGGACTCCGTCGCTGGGCGCCTATGCCGGCGGCAATGCAAGCTACGGAGACTTCTGCGGCGCCAATGGCAACATTTACGTGGGCAACTACATTGGCGGCGGGGTGACGATTACCGGTATCAGCAATGAATCCGGCACCGGTACGGGCACTGCGGGCATTCAGGTCGGCAACACGGTCACCTTCATAGCCAGCAATCCTGTGGGCGGCGGAGTTGCGGCGGGCACCACTGTTTCTGCGGTGAACAGCTCGACGCAGGTGACGGTTTCGAAGGCACTGGTGGGGACGGTGGGTACGCCGTACCTCGCCCTCTTCGGCTTCAACGGAACCATCACTTTGACGCCGAGTACGCAAAATGGGGATGTGACCGGTGGAAACACCCTGATTACGAACCTCAGCGCCGGCACGGCGGGATTGTTCCAGGGTGAGCTGATGAGCGGCGCTTTCATTGGATTTGCGCACATCGTGACCATCAACAGCGCCAACTCCATTACGATCGACGTCGTTCCCAACAACCCCGGGACGCCGACCGGTACGATCAATGAGACGTTGACCTTCTTCTACAACACGGCACAGCAGCAGGGCGCGGTGGGCTCGCCGGGTTATTCCTGCGGCCGTCCGAACGTGTTCCAGGGCCGCTTGGGTGCGCTGCAGAACGCCAACCAGTACAACGCTGTCACGTTCCTGGGCGTACCGCTGGATCCTCCGGGAACCGCGATTGGCCGGACGATTCGCATCACCAACATCCGCGCCAACGCCGCTCAGCTCGGGGTTAGCAGCACGTTCACCACGCAGCAGATTCTGATGAACATCGCGATCAATGGTCCCACCACGTGGACCATCGCCAACCCGCAGCAGATCGTCGCTTATGTGAACAAGGGCCTCTCTTCGGTGGCCATTGCTCCGTACAACTCCTCGACTCAGCTTGTTGGCAACGCCCCTGGCGGCTCGCTTGGCTTGCCGGGGGGGGCAACCCGTACGGGCGTTGCGCCGAATGTTCCGCTCGTGCTGGAATTCGTTCAGTGTATCAGCCAGAATCCGGATCTGTTCAACGCCACCCCTGCTCCCAGTTTCCAGGTTCCTGGATATCTGGGTGCGAGTCCCATTACCGGCGTCGGTGCCGCCCTGGCTGGCGGCTACAATTGTCCGGGTGGTGGGGACTGCGCGGGTGGTGCTGACGTGACGCCCTGGGTGCGCTTCTCGGAAGGCTTCGCCAGTTCCTGGAAGGAAAAGAATATCTCCTTCACGGTGGGCGACGGCACGGGGTCGATTGGCGGTCGTGGTAACGCCAACTACAACACGCAGACCCTCGGGTTCAATTGCGCTAACGCCTATTGCTATAACGGCAGCCGGAATTATCCACTGGATATCCCGCAGAACGTTCCGGGCGCCGTGTACAACACGGAAACCGGGTTCTCGTATCCCGCGCTGACGGGCGGCGTGTACGGTCCTCCGCCGAACCCGAATCCGCCGCTCGGATTCCAGTTCAACGCCGATATCATTGGCGGCTCGGTTCCCAACCAGGGCAACCCGTTCTCCGATGACTGGGCTGGTTCTGCCAACGCCACCGGCATCGCCAATGCTGGGATCGCTAACCAGGGGACGCGCTTGTACCTCAGCTTCGGGAACATCCCGGCTGGCGCCTCTTTGTGGCTGGCGCCGGTAATCTACCTGTTCCGCCAGGGTGTGGCGCATAACGGCGATCCGGCCACGCTGGGCGCTAATCCCTTGACCGGCGCGGGCCAAGCCCAATCCACAGGCGTGATGGTTTTGGTCAACACGGACGGCGCGGGCGCCAATCTTGGCCCGTGGTCGCGCTCGCAACCCATCAACCAGTTCCAGTTGACTAAGGTCGGTGCCAGCAATTTGGGAGTCTACGAAATACTCTACACCGATCCTTACAGCGTGGAATACGCAGACGTTCCGGTCGTCCTGGCCTATGCTTCTAATCCTGGCCAGAACCTGCCGGCTCCTGCGCCTCCGAATCCGAACACGTCGGTCACTGGCGGCTTCGCTCCGTTCTATACGAGCGCAGCTTCCACGCAGCCTTCGCCCAACAATACGTTCCAGAGCCCGACGTTGCCGGTTCCGCGCTTCGTCCCGGGCACTGCGTTCGACTTCATCAACATCCAGAAGTGCTCCTGCAATGTGCTGTTCCCCTTCGTGGCTAATGCTCTTGGCTACGATACGGGTATAGCATTTGCGAACACCTCCCTTGACCCAGGTGGGACTTACGGGTTCTCGGCGGTGCCGCAACCCGGGACGGTCACTTTCTGGTACTTCGGCGACATGACAGGCGGTGCCGCGGTTCCTGGTCCTCAGACCAGTTCCGTGGTACAACCCGGACATGTGTTGACCTACGTGCTGTCGACCGGTAGCACTCAGTACGGTCTCGACGGCAGAGCGGCTGGGTTGGAGGGATACATCATCGCCCAATCTCAGTTCCAATACTGCCATGCGTACGCATTCATTAGTGCGCAGGGCGCGGGGCCGACGTCGCCGGGTACTTCCGAGGGCTACCTTGGAATTGTCCTCGACCAAAACGGCCTGAACCGTACCTTCTCGGTGGGTGAGCAGAAAGCTCACTAATCGAGGAGTACAAACTGTACACGAAAGGGGAGGGGCTTCGGCCTCTCCCCTTTTGCGTTCTGCCCGGCTTTATCTTCGAAGCCTGCTTCCTCCGCAAACATTTCTGCTCGATTATGTTTTTTCTGCACGGCCCCAAAACCTGTGCTAGACTAGATCTTGCCGCCCGCGTCCATCTCACTTTCGAGAGGTACTTCATGTTTAATCGAACCCTATCTGCCGTGGCGTGCGTGTGCCTGGCTGCTGGGATGGTTGCCTACGGACAAGCCAACCAGGGCCGGAGCCTCGTGTTCCTCCTGCCTGGGCAGGGCGCCGCAGGGTCTACCCTGGCTGTATATGACTCGGTCTCAAACAACCTAAGCCTAATTTTCGACAACCCCGGTCCGCAGGGTCCCTATCGCGCTATTCCGAAGCCCGACGGAACCAAGTTCTACATCCTGGGTAGCGGAACCAATCCGCTTCAGATCATCGACGGGACGTTTCCCTCGACCACACGCTCCGTCAGTGGACTGCCTAACCCGCCCACCGCCATCACCATCACTACGGACGGCAAGTACCTCCTCGCCGGAGCCAATGAGCTGGACATCATCGATACCGGTACCGATCAGCTCGCCACGGCGGCGATTCCCATCACCGGAACGGTCGTCGACATCGCCACCAGCCGCGACTCCAAGACCGCCTTCGTACTCGCCGCGACCAACGCCGGCAGCCTTGTCACGGCCTTCGACCTGACCAAGTTCGCCGTGACCGGGCAAACCCTTGCGCTGGCCGCCTATCCGACCAGCATCGCCCTGTCTCCCAGTGGACTGCTGTACGCGACCACCCAAAACCGGGTCTACGAAATCGACCCCAAGACCGTGGCCCTCACCACGACCAACACCGATGGCGGGGCGATCGAACTTGCCGGGAATTTGGGGCGCCTCGTCTTTACACCCGACGGAACCACGGCGTATGCGATCAACACCACCCCCGCTGGAACCGCCGGGGGATCCGGAGGCGCCCTTATTCAAATTACCCTCGCCACACACGCGGTGTTCAATTGGCCCGGAAGTCCCATCGCGAATCCGCCGATATTCAGCCAGATCGTGGTCGCCAGCAACACCCGCGTCTTCGCCGTCGCCGTACCCGGCAGCCTGAACCCCGGCCTCTACGACGTAACGCCCTCGCCTTTGAACGCCGTTCAGAGCGCCCTGAGCACCATCTCCGGCTTTTCGGCACAAGCAGTGCTGTCGGCCGACGTGTCGAACGAAGTGCCCTCCGCAGCGAAACTCTTCGCGGTGATCAATAGCGGCCAAGTCTCCAACATTTACCGCATCGACCTGTCGACCAACACCGAGGACTTTCCCGTCAACGCTGCCTTTCCCAGCGGGAATCTCGTATTCAATGGCATCCCCAACGAAACCGGCGTAGCGAATTTTTATCAGTTCAACAATTTCCAAACCGTGAACGAAGGCGCGACCTCGCTCCCGCTGGTGGCGCGGCTGCTCGACAACCAGCAGCGGCCCGTGTACAACCAAGCCGCTACCTTCAGCGTGGACGCATCCACGGGAATTACCATCAATACTCCGACCGTGACCTCCGACTCTCAGGGCTACGTTCAGACCACCATCGTTGCGCCCATGACGGCTGGACCCTACACCATCACCCTGACGGCGGGCGGGATTTCGAAGACCTTCACCATCAATGTTCCGTGTCCGCCGCTGGACACCGCATGTTCGGGCGGCGGTGGAGGCGGTGGAGGCGGTGGCGGTGGAGGCGGAGGAGGGGGTGGCGGCGGCGGCGGTGGAGTTCAGCAGGTTTCCATCGCAGCCGGCGACGGCCAGCTGCTCAGCGATACTTTCGGGTTCTTCTCCACGCCGCTCACCGTGAAGGTGACCGATCAGTCTGGTAACCCACTTCAGAATATTCCGGTCACCTTTACCGTCACAACCGGAAACTCAGTGTTCACGAACACTCAAGTGCAATCCGCGACGGACCAAAACGGCTTGGCCCGAGCGAGCTTTTCCATCTCGCAGCTTACGCCTGTTGTCCCTTTCCAAACCAACGTGGTCACCGGCAGCACCCAATTCGGCGCGGTTCAATTCCACGAGACCGTATACCACGGCAGCGTTCTCTACCCCATCCCGGATGTCTTTCTGCTGCCGGATGGAAACACCGCATCGCTGCTCGGCCTCACTGGCCAAGCCGGCGTGGTCCAGCCCAACGCCTTCTCGGTCCAGGTGAATACCAACAATATCTTCGCCGGATCGATCGGACAGCCCATCCCCTATCTGGGGATGGCGATTCAGAATCCCGATGGGACCTCGCCGGCATCGGCGGGCGCATGCTCAAATACGAGCCTCTCCGGCCCGGACGGGATCATGCACTGCGATCTCCAGCCCGCCTGCACCCTGGGCACCTTCCAATTCATTCTGAGCCTCGCGGGTGCGGAGCACTGGCCGGGGCAGATTACCATTACCAAGGGACCTGCTGCCAGCGTCAACATCGTATCCGGCAACAATCAGAGCGGCAACGTCGGACAAGCCCTGGCGCAACCCTTGGTCGCCCTGGTGGGTGACGCCTGCGGGAACCCGGCGCCCGGCGCCACGGTCACCTGGGCCGTTAAGACGGGATCGGCCACCCTTTCCGCGACCACCAACACTGCCGACGCCAACGGTCATGTGTCGACCAAAGTCACTTTGGGACAAACCCCCGGCCCTGTAACTGTCACCGTCTCCATAGGCACGTTTACGCAGACCTTCCAAGTCACCAACAACGTGACCATCAACGGGATCAGCCTGGTCAGCGGCGGCGGTCAGACTGGCATCATCAACCAGTCGTTCCCGCAGCCCTTGATCTTCAACGTGGTCGATACTCAGGGCAAGAACGTGTCCGGCGCCGTCGTTTCCTTCAGCATCACCCAGGGAACCGGATCGCTTTCCGCCGGACAAGGCACCACCGACCCGAACGGCAATGTCACCGTCAATGTAACCGCCGGCGTCAACACCGGCAACCTGGTGGTCACCGCTACGGTGAATACATTCAGCGCTACCGCATCGCTCACCGTCCGTCCTCAAGGGCCCACGTTCACCTCCTCCAGCTTCTTCAACGCGGCCAGCGGCACGGCCGGGTTGGAGCCCTGCGGCCTCGGCATGCTTACAGGATTGGGGCTTTCCCCGGGATTAGTAGGCTCGGTCTATGGGAATACGGTCGGGCAGTTCTCCTACACCGTGGGAGGATTCTCTCTGACCATCAACAACGTGCCCGCGCCCATCCAGTCCATCACCAACGCCAACGGCCAACAGCAGGCCATCTTCCAGACGCCCTGCGAAACGCCGGTCGGAACAATTAGCGCCGTCGGCACGGTGGGAGGCACCTCCACCACCGTAGCTGGTGTAACCGTCTACGCCGCGCAGCCAGGAATCTTCTCTACCATTGGCGCCAACGGCAAGAACTACGGCCAAGTCATCCGCGCCGCCGATGGAACTACTGTAAGCGCCACCAATCCGCTCCACCGCGGCGAGCTGTATTATCTGGTCGTCACCGGGTTAGGCCAAACCTCCCCGGCCACGTCCACCTTCGCAGTTGGCATTCAGGGCCAAAACGTCAGCTTCCCACTGATCGTCGGCGTCAACAACGCCGGTGTTCAGGTCTCTTCCGCGTTCTATCAACCGGGAATGATCGGCACCTACCTGGTCGGCTTCCAGGTCCCGACTTCGGCGGCAACCGGAGCGGATCAACCCCTGGCCATCGCTGCTACCGTGAACGGGCAGATCGTCTTCGGTAATCCCGTCTATCTCTACTCAGTGAACTAACAAAGTCCGCCCATCTCCTTCTTGCAGGGGGCCGCAGTCCGCGGCCCCCCCTTTTCACAACCGCCACAGGAGAGCTCCACGGCGCGCCTACGCTACCGGCGGCAACGTCTTCCACAAAGCCGTCACCTTGCTCTGAATGTCGGACAACGCCGCCGCTTGCGAATCGGTCAACCCGCCCATGGAAGCTTGAGCCTGCAGGTCCGTGCGCTCCACCGCCACCACGTTGCCCAGCAGCGCCACCAGCTTCTCCGGCGGCGACACTAGCGCGCGCACAGGCACCGGATACTCCCGCGCCTCGGTGCCGCCATCCGCAGGAACCGACGCCGTCCAGCGCGGACCAGCCGCATAGTTGGCGGTCTTCCCGTCGGTGTTCAACGTCCACGACCATGTGCCGGGCGCACCCACTCCCACGGAACTCCGAAGCGCGAATAACCCGGTCGCGCCACCCATCGCAAACATCTGATCCTTGCCCGGCGCCACCGCGACTTGGATGTCGTAAATGCGCCGCGGATCCGCCGGATCGTAGTTGTAGACCGCCGTCGCGTTACCGTCCGGGGAAGTCAGTGGTACGGCTGTGAACACCATTCCCAACTGCAAAGACAACTCGGACGCCAGCGAGCTCGCCTCATCCGGCGTGAAAAGCATCGACACATCCATGGGGTTGACCAGATCCGTGCCGAAGAAGTTGTACTGGACCGTTCCCTTGGCCGGTGCACGGCCCGCGAGCCAAGCGGTGTATGACGGAAACGCCACCCTTCCGGGCATGTTCAACGAAAGCGCTACAGCGGCCGGAATCGTCATAGTGAGCAAAGCGGGGTTTCCGCTCGAATCGAGCCCCAGATAGTTAAAGGTGTACTGTGCGCCGGGGTCGCTCCCGCTAAGCCCGGTCACCGCCCAGCGTTTGACGGGCTGCCCGGAAGCGAAAGGGTCGGCTTGCTTTCCTGTAGCGGCTAAATACTCAGAGCGGTTGTTCCACCAGCTCACATTGGGAGCCAGAATATCCATGGCCCCATATAACGGCTTGTTTGGCAATGCAGAATCGATTGGCATAAGTTGTCCTTCCTGCGGCACCAGCGTACACCTCAACTCTGCGATGCCCTGGAAGGCGCACAGCCATCTCAATGATTCTGGGCGATTATTGCGATTGCGTTCCGCGTGACTGCATTGGCGCCGCTACGCCAGTGAGGCGATTACCGCGTCGGTGAACTCCGTGGTCGACGCGGTGCCGCCCAAATCCGGAGTAGTCTTCTCCCGGCCGGCGTACACGCGCTCAATCGCGTTCTGGAGCCGGTCCGCGGCCGCCTTTTCCTTCAAGTGCGTGAGCATCATCACCGCCGACAACATCATCGCCGTGGGATTCGCCACGCCCTTCCCGGCGATGTCCGGAGCGGACCCATGCACGGCCTCGAACACGGCGTGCTTTTCGCCCATGTTCGCGCCCGGCACAATCCCCAGGCCCCCCACCAGGCCCGCCGCCAGGTCGGAAACGATGTCGCCATAGAGGTTCGGCAGCAGCAGCACATCGAAGGTTTCCGGCCGGATCACGAGTTGCATGGAGGCGTTGTCCACGATCAACTCCTGATACTCCACTTGCGGATACTTCACCGCCACCTCGCGGCAGCAGCGCAAGAACAATCCATCCGCCAGCTTCATGATGTTGGCTTTGTGGATCGCGGTCACCTTCCGCCGCCTATTCACGGCGGCGTAGTAAAACGCATACTCGGCAATCTTGATCGAAGCCGTACGCGTGATCACCTTCAAGCTGGTCACCACGTCCTTCACCACTTCGTGTTCCAGGCCTGAATACAGATCCTCGGTGTTCTCACGGAAGATCACCATGTCGATCTTCACGTCCTGGAAACGCGTCGCCACACCCGGCAAGGAGCGCACAGGCCGCACGTTGGCAAACAGATCCAGGCGTTTCCGCAGCGCGACGTTGACGCTCGTGTAGCCGCCTGCTACGGGCGTGGTCACCGGACCCTTCAGGCCCACCTTGGTCCGTTCGAGGCTATCCACGACGTGCTGAGGAAGCGACTCGCCGGTTTTCAGAATGATGTCGGCGTTCAGCTCCACCAGCTCCCAATCGATGCGAACGCCCGTGGCATCGACGGCCCGGCGCGCGGCGCTGGATACCTCCGGCCCAATACCATCGCCAGGAATCAGGGTTACTTTATGAGACATTTTCTCAATTGTAACGACCCATCAATCCACGTCCCGGCCCATATACATCTCGCTCACCAGAGCCCGATGATTTTCCAGCACGCGGTTCCGACGGATCTTCATCGTGGGCGTGAGCTCGCCTTGTTCGATCGAAAACTCGCGTTCCACGATGCGAAACTTGCGAATCTGTTCGAACCCCGCCAGCTCGCGATTGGCGGCCTTCACGGCGTTCGCGACGGCGGATTCGGCTTCCTGCGCCGGGCCGTTCACCGTTACCAGAGCGGCGACATACGGCAGCCGGTCGCCCGCCAGCACCACGTGGTTGATGAGAGGCTCGCGCTTCAGCAGATGCTCGATCCGCGCCGGGTAGATTTTCTTTCCGTTGGAGGATACGATCAGTTCCTTCTTGCGCCCGGTGATGTAGAGATACCCATCGCCGTCGATTTCGGCAATATCGCCCGTGGCCAGCCAACCGTCGCGCAATACCGCGGCCGTAGCGGCGGGATCGTTCAGGTAGCCTTCAAATAAGCACGGGCTCTTGAGCATCAGCTCGCCGTCTTCCTCCAGGCGCGCCTCGACGCCCGGAAGCAGCTTGCCGATACTTCCCGGTTTGGGCCGGTCCAAGGGATTCAGCGTGGCCACGCCACCTTCGGTAAGCCCGTAGCCTTCCACCAGCGGCATGCCGATGGCCGCATAAAACTCCGCAAGATCCTTGCTCAACGGCGCAGCGCCGGAAGCCGCTACTCGGATACGCCCGCCCAGCCGCTCCCGAATCTTCCGGAATACCACGCGGTCGGAAATGCCCAGAGACGTGCGCATCCATGCGGGCAAGGGCTTTCCCGCCACCCGCAAACGCGCAGCGGCTGCTCCCACTCCGACTCCGGCGTAAAACAGCCGGCGAATCGCAGCGGGCCGCTTCTTGATCTCCGCCGTGACGGACGAGTGTACCCGCTCCCACACGCGCGGCGGCGCCAGGAAAAACGTCGGCCGTATCTCGCGCATCTCTTGGGGCAGCTTTTGCAGGCTCTCGGAAAACCAGACGCACGCGCCTTCCCGAATCGGCAGCAGCTCCACCACCACGCGCTGCGCGATATGCGCGGACGGCAGAAACGCAATGGTCGAATCCTCCGGCGTGAGCGGCAGCACGTACGGACCCATGTCCACATTCGACACCAGCGCCCGATGCGTCACCAGTCCCATCTTCGGCTCGCCCGTTGCGCCGGAGGTCATATACAACACTGCGACATCCGCATCGTCGATCTCCGCGCAAATATGTTCAAACGCGCGAGGATCCTTCGTTAGAAGCTGCGCGCCGAGCGCCCGCACCGATTCCAGCGTCAAACTATGTTCCGACTCGCCGTCCGGAGACTCGCCCGTCAACACAATCCAGCGAACCTCCAACGGGCCTTCGCCAGCCACCTCTAAAGCCCGCTTGGCTTTATCGTTTTCTACCAGGATTGTCCGGACACCGGCCGTCCGCAGCGCCCGCGCCTGTTCCCGGTGCGGGAGGCTGGTGTACACGGCGGCCGCCACCGCGCCTGCCGACATCACCGCCAGATCGGCGAGATAGAATTCCGCGCGGGTCTCCGAAACGAGCCCCACGAACTCGCCTTTCTGAACCCCCACGGCGCGTAATCCCACGGCGAGCTCCCGCACGGTGTCGCGATACTCGCGCCAAGTCCAGGTCCGATAGGCGCCCTTGCCCTGCGGCTGCTGCAACGCGGCACGCTCGGGATACTTCGCCGCCGTTGCTTCCAATACCGACCACACAGTCCTCGCTGTCACCGCATCTTTTCCTTCGGATAATGCTACCACGCGCACAACGCTTGACCGCCTCTTCAGTACTGTTCGCGCGCAAGTCCCGCTAAACGAACTTTAACGAGTCCTACCAACAACTCTTCCAGCGCACCCGTGCTTGAATCATGCAGAAGGCAGGAAAAGCCTTCAAGAATGAGCAGAGGAGAAAAAGACAATGAAACGGATTACGATGGGACTACTGGCAGTCGCGATGGTTGTGGGAACGGCTTCGGCCTCGTTTGCCGAAACCCGGATCGGGCAGCGCAAGGAGAATCAGCAGGCGCGCATCGCCCAGGGCGTCAGGAGCGGTTCGCTGACCGCGGGTGAGACCTCGCACCTGGAAGGGCGGGAGGCCAACCTGAATCATGAGATCCGCGCGGATCGCCAGGCCAACGGCGGCACGCTGACTCCGGCCGAGCGGGCGCAAGTCAACCGCCAGCAGAACCGGATCAGCGGCGCGATCTACCGCGACAAGCACAATGCGTTCAACCAGCAACAGTAGTACACTGTTGCGGATTGAAGACGACTGGACAATGTGAGGGCGGCTGGCGGCACAGGCTTCAGTCTGGCTGTCCCGCCCTCATCGTTTTAGAGGATCTTCCACCCACGGCGGCGTGGCTTCCATCAGCCGCCCCAATTCCGGTTCGAGCGCCTCCATTTTGCATTTCATCTCCCAGGCGATCTTGCGGTAACTGAAGTGCCCCTTCACCCCGCTACGCAGCCTGGCGATGTATTCGGCTTCCGCGAAATCCATCTTGAACAGGAACCGCGAGCGCGCCGCGAAGGGCAACAGGTACTGGGCGCCGGGCTGCGCCAAGCGCGAGAAATCGGTCATAGTCTCCCGCATAACCGCGTCGTAGATGTCCGTCAAGCCGGCCCGCGCGATCGCGTCCGGGGTCTCGTAGCCCAGCGCGTTCGTATACGTCTGCCGATACTGCTGGCAGCGCCTGTGCCGATGCAGATCGCGATACGCGCCAATGTCCATCACGATGTCGTAAGCGTAGGGACCGCCACGGAATCCGCGCAACAATTCATCTCGATGCGTGCGCGAACCGAGCGCGACATCGATCACTTCGTTGCGCCGCGGGGCGCTCCAGCCACGCGCCATTTCATACAACTCGCGGAAGGGGCGATCGGTAACTGGATAGAGCAGCGTGGCCGCGATTTCAGCGTGCGTGTCGTCGAGCCGCAGCAGGTCGACAGCGTCCGGAACCTGACCGCTCGCGGCGGAAAGATTCTGGCGAGCCCACTGCGCCAGGTTCTCGCGCGCCTGTGTCGCGTGGGCGTCGGCATCCAAGTGCCGCGCGAGCGTTGGAGCAACCGGCTCTACCAGCGCGTCCGCATCCAGCACACACTGGGGCGGCGCCGCGCACGCCTCCGCCACTTCGTCGGCCAGATCGCGCACCTCCGCAAATTCACTCGCCCGCATACGCCGGACTTGCCGTTCGAGCGTCCGTATGCTGGTCGCCTGCCCCACTCCCGTTGGAATGCCCAGGAACAGCGTGTAACGCGCCACGTCGAAGGCCCGCGCGGCGATGTTGCGCTGATACGCCTCTGGCTTCATGTCTTCCGGCCGCGGCAAACGGTCGTTCAAAAACGCGCACATTCGTGCGTGGATCTGATGATACGCGCTCAGCAAACGCTGCGCCGCCGCCGCATACAAGGGCTCGTCGTCTACGCCGATCTCCGGCGGCGTGATCCACCCGGAGCGCGAAAAATCCTGATAGCGCGAACTCCGCGCCTGCCCGTCCCACAGTTGTTCGTCCTCGATCTCGGTCGCGGCCAGCTCGGACACACCTTCGAAACACAGCACCACGTGTCCCAGATCGGCGATGGATGCGTGGCCGTACTGGAAATAGAAGCTCTCCAGAAACTTCGCCGAATCGTGCGTGCGCACCCACTCCACCGAATCGCGAATCGAATCCGGCGACCGGCTGTAGCGCGCCAGCGCAAACGCGGTCTTCTCCGGCGGCATGGGCGCCACCATAATCACGCGCGGAGTCTTGGAGGCCGTCAAACGGTTATGATAGCGAAGTCCCATGCGAATTCCCATCAAGAAACTTCACAGCGACGCGGTTCTTCCCCACTACGCCCACGGTCCCCTGGAAGACGCTGGCCTAGATCTGCGTGCCGTGGAGCGCATCGTGCTCTCGCCCGGCGTGTCACAGGCCGTGCCGACCGGCATCGCCATCGAATTGCCGGCAGGCTACGAAGCCCAAGTGCGCCCCCGCAGCGGCATGGCCTTGAAGCACTCCGTCACCGTGAACTTCGGCACCATCGATCCGGGCTATCGCGGAGAGATTCGCGTGATCATGTTCAATCTGGGCCACTCCGATTACGTCGTCGAGCCCGGCGACCGCATTGCGCAACTAGTGATCGCGCGCTACGAAGCCATTGAGTGGGAGGAAGGCGAATTGGGCGACTCGACGCGCGGCGCGGGCGGTTTCGGCAGTTCAGGCCGCTGATCTGGAGCTTCTCGTCGTGGCGCACGTTCTCAAACGTGCCACGTCGGCAATCGTGCCGACGCTCGGCGGTCCACAGACTCCTATTCCCCCGTCTCGCTCGCAAGTTTGCTCGCCAGCGGGCGGTCCTGCCCCGCGTACTTGTTCCCCACCTTCTTGCGATACGGCACGGCCACGCGCGAGGAAAGCTGCTCGAACGTGAACGAGCAAATCCGCATGCCTGGATACAGCGCCACTGGCATGCGCCCGAGGTTGCTCAACTCGAGCGTCGCCTTGCCTACCCAACCCGGGTCGAACAATCCCGCCGTCCCATGCACGATGATGCCGATGCGCCCTAGGCTCGACCGCCCCTCCAGCCGCCCCAGCACGTCGTCGTCCAGCTCCAGGGTTTCTTCGGTGATCGCCAGCGCGAACTCGCCCGGTTGCAGGATGAACGATTCACCGTGCGGCACCGTGATCGGACGCATCAAATCCTGAATCGCCGTGCGTTCTTTCAAATCGATGAACGCGTGCCGGCTGTGCTCGAAGACGCTGAACTCGCTTCCCAGGCGGAAATCCACCGAGCAACTCCCCAGCTGCTCCGGCGGCAGCGCCGGCGTGATCTTGATCTTGCCCTGCTCGATGTAGCGCTGGATATCGACGTCGGAAAGAACCATTTCTTGATGATAGAAGATGCCAGCGACGCAGCGCGTTCCGCTCGGCTCTACAGTATCCTGGAGTAGACGGGGCCGCGTGCCGCCCCGCTTCCCCGCCGTTTCGGATCTGAGACTGTTCTTCGCGGAGTTACACTACACTAAACTTTTATGCCCACTAAAATCGCTATCAACGGCTTCGGCCGCATCGGCAGGAACGTTCTGCGTGCAGCCCTGGACAACCCCGCGGTCGAATTTGTCGCCGCCAACGACCTGACCGACACCAAGACGCTGTCGCACCTGCTCAGGTACGATTCCATCCTCGGCCCGCTCCACGCCGACGTGAAAACCGAAGCCGACGCCATCGTCGTCAATGGCAAACGCATCAAAATTTTCGCCATCAAGGACCCGGCCGAAATCGATTGGTCCAGCTTGGGCGCGCAGATCGTGATCGAATCCACCGGCAGATTCACGGAAGCCAAGGACGCCGCCAAGCACCTGCGCGGGACTGTCAAGAAGGTGATCATCACCGCGCCCGCTAAAGGTGAAGACATCACCATCGTGCTGGGCGTCAATGAATCCAGCTACGATCCGGCCAAGCACAACATTATTTCGAACGCCTCTTGCACCACCAATTGCCTGGGCCCGGTGGTGAAAGTGCTGCACGAGAAGTTCGGCATCGAGAAGGGCTCGATGACCACCATTCACAGCTATACCAACGATCAGAACGTGCTGGATTTTCCGCACAAGGACCTGCGCCGGGCACGGGCGGCCGCGATCAACATGATCCCCACCACCACTGGAGCCGCCAAGGCCATCGGGCTGGTGATGCCGGAACTCAAGGGCAAGCTCGACGGCTACGCCATGCGCGTGCCCACGCCCAATGTCAGCGTGGTGGATCTCGTGGCAGTCCTTAGCAAGCCTGCTACCACCGAAGAGGTCAACGCCGCGCTGAAGGAAGCCGCCGCGGGACCGCTCAAAGGCATCCTGGGATACACCGAAGACCCCGTGGTGAGTACCGACATGATGCACAATCCCAACAGCTCCATTGTGGATTCGCAACTGACCAAGGTGCTGGGCGGAAACCTGCTGAAGGTGGTGAGCTGGTACGACAACGAATGGGGCTACTCGCTCCGCGTCGTCGACCTGGCGGTGTTCCTGGCGAACAAGGGCTTATAATTAAGCAAGCCCATGACGCTAACTGCGCCGGAGATCGATAAATACCTCCCGATCACGCTTACGGCTCCGGGAATGACCGAGGAGGAGTTCCATGAGCTTCTCGTGAAATTCCCGGACGCGACGGTGGAGTATTCGGCAGACGGCACCGTAACACTCATGCCCCCAACGAGTCCTAAGAGCGGCAAACGAGTCCACGAAGTCGGGAAGCAGTTGGGTATCTGGGCCGACAAGCAAGGTAAGGGGGATGTATGCGGCCCCGATACAGGGTTCCGTTTCCCGGACGGCTCCCGCTTTGCACCTGACGCCGCGTGGTTCGATTCGGCTCGCTGGGCGGAGGCCGAGAAGTCCGGCGAGTCCTTCCCGATCTTTGCGCCCGAATTCGTTATCGAGGTCCGCTCCCCCGACGATCGCATCCGTCTGCTGCGCGAAAAAATGGAGGCTTACATCTCGAATGGCGTCCAGCTAGCGTGGTTGATCGATCCGAAGGAGCGCAGCGTGACCGTCTATCGCCCCGGGCACCCGCCGCAGGTACTGAACAACCCGGCATCCATGGCGGGCGAGGGACCGGTGGAGGGATTCGTGCTCGATCTCGCCCGCGTTCTCTGCGACTGACTGCGCCGCCTACTTCGGGATCGCCAGCAGATAGTCCGTCACTTGCGCGAGTTCTTCCTGCGGAAGTTTGTAGGCCGGCATGCGCGAGCCCTGGACGTACTTCTTGGGATCTCCAAAATGTCCCATGATCCAGTCGCGGGTGTGGCGGCTGCTCAGGCCATTCATCGGCGGACCCACTGTTCCGCCGATGCCGTTCAGTTGATGGCACAGGAAGCACTGGCGAGTCTGAAAGATCATCGCACCGGAAACGGCCTCTATGGGAGCCGATTGCCAGGCGTCCAAACCCTTCTCGTCGCGCTTGGTGACCAGCGTCACCAAGGCTTTCATCTGCGCTCCGGTCAGTTGCGAATCCGGGGCATCCGGAGCCGGCTTGGCGAAGTGCTCCAGCAGCCAGTCGGGCGATTTCGTCGAGGCCTCGCGCGCCAGGTCCGGCCCCAGCGACGATCGTCCCAACACGTGGCAGCGCGCGCAGTTGTCCTTGCGGAAATAGCCCACTGCGGCCACTTCTTCCGCCGGAATTTGCGCCCACAGCGAAGGCGGCTTCAGGCCGGCTTCCGGGTCCTCGGCGTCGGCGGGCGTGGTCGCAATCGCGCGCTGAGTGAGTCCGGCCCACCCGATCGCGCAAAACACGACCAGGGCCATGGCGACTGTGCGCTTTTGCACGCGCATCGCGGCGCCGCGGTCGATAAACGGCACCAGGATCAACGCGATCAATCCCAAGGTCGGTAGAATCACCGCGCCCACGACTTCGAGCGGTCCCTCAAACAGCTTCAGGGTCTGGAACAGGAACAGGAAATACCATTCCGGACGCGGAACGAAGCTGGTATCGGTGGGGTCCGCCATCGAGCCCAGCCCCACCTTCGCGAAGTTCGCCATCAGTACCAGCGCCATGGTGAAAACGAACACCGCCACGGAGTCCCTGAAGACTTGCTCGGGGAAGAACTTTTTCTTGGGCCGGCCGGCATCCTCGGGCGTGGGAGTCACGCCGTGCTTGCGGACCAGGAACAGGTGCGCGCCGATCAACAGTACGGTTACCAGCGGCAACAGCATAATGTGCGCCGTGTAGAAACGCGCGAAGGTGACCACGCCGATGGCGCCGCCTTGCACGCCCAACAGCCTCGCCACATAGGGGCCGGCCACCGGAGGCAGCGCGGCGATCTTCGCCGTGACCGTGGTGGCCCAGTAGGATTTGTTGTCCCAGGGCAGCAGGTATCCGCTCAGGCCGAAGGCCATGGTGAGCAGCAGCAGCACGCAGCCCACCATCCAGGTGGCTTCGCGCGGCTTCTTGTAGGCGCCCCACAGAGACACTTGAACCATGTGCAGCACCACCACGATGACCATCGCGCTCGATCCCCAGTGGTGCAGGCCGCGGATCAGCGCGCCTCCCGTGACCTGCGTCATGATGTAGCGGACGCTGGCGTGCGCTTCGCCCGGGGTGGAACCGAAATTGAGCGCCAGCAGCAGGCCCGTGGCTACCTGGATCAGGAACGCGAAGAGAGCAACGCTGCCAAAGACCTGATGCCAGCCCGCGGAAGCCGGAATGTCCTCATCCAGAAAGTGGTGGATACCGGAGGGAATCCCGGTGCGCTCTTCCAGCCAACCCCAGATTGCTTTGAACATACTCGCCAGTTAAGCCTTTTGGAGATCGGGGCTGATCAAAAGTTTGCCGCCCTCTATTTTGGTTACGTAACGATCCAGCGGACGCGGGGCCGGCCCGCCTAATACCTTGCCGTCGATTCCGAACGACGACGTGTGGCACGGGCACAAGAACTCCTTCTGATCATCCTCCCAATGATACGCGCACCCCAAATGCGTGCAAATGGGGTCGAACGCGATCACCTCACCCGCGCTGTTCTTCACCACCCAAGCTGTGGTCTTTTCCTTGGACGACTTCCAGCCGTCGACGCGCGTGCGGAAATAGACTACTTCTTTGGGCTTGCCGATCTCTAGCGTCCCGACATCCGCGATCTCCACCATCTCATCGGCACCGGAGTTCTTCGGTTTCAGCAGCAGATAAGCCCCCGCGGGGATCGCGATGACCGCAGCGATCAGGCCGCCAAACAAGTTGATGAGCACGGAATAGAACGACCGGCGGGTCGTGGTTCCGGAGTTTTCGGAAGACATCGTTAAACCCATTAGTATACTGAATCCAGCAGCGGCCCCGGTATACTCTATTCAGCAGTGCTTGCGCCTACCCTAATTACCGCCATTGCGGTCCTCAGCGTCCTGGCTGGCGTGTGGCTGTCGTCTTTTCAATGGCTTGCACGCCGACTGGTGCCGTTCGGGGGCGGCGTTCTGCTAGGTGTGACCTTCTTTTTCATGCTACCAGAACTGGCCGAGTTCTTTCGCTGGCCGGGTGCGCTGGGTTGGATTGCCGGGGGTGCGATCCTGCTGGGTTTTATCGACCGTTTCGTGTATCCGGTGTGCCCGTCGTGTTCGCCCGTGCACGATCACAGCCCCTGTGAGACCCGCTTGCACGGATTCGCCGGACCGCTGCTGATCGCGGCTGCGCTGCACAGCGCCATCGATGGTTGGAGCGTCACGGCGGCGAACCATTCCGCCGGCGTCACCGCGAGCATCGGAGCCGCCCTCGCGGCCAGTATCGGCATCCACAAGGTGCCTGAGGGTTTGGCCCTGGGCGTGATCACCCGCGCGGCCATGGCCTCACGCTACACCGCTTTGGCCTGGTGCGCCGCCGCCGAAGCCGCGACCTTGGCCGGCGCGGCGGCCGAAACCGCGCTGGCGCCCTACCTGGGATCGGCGGCCCTGCATGCGTTGCTGGCCCTGGCTGCTGGCAGCTTCCTGTATCTAGGGTCGCACGCGGTTCACGGTGAGTTCAGACGCAGCGGACCCGCGCCGGCCCTGGTGCCGGCCCTAACCGGCGTCGCCGGCTCCAGCGTACTGCGTTTCTTCCTGCGCTAACCGCGCCGTGCGACACTAGCGTTAGGCAGGATATGAAATCATTCGTCTGGATTGCCACTCTCTCTCTCGTTCCGTGGTTGTCCGCGCAAGCCCCCGCGCCCGCTCAGGCACCAGTTCAGGCCCCCGTTCAGGCTGTGGACCCGCCCGGAGTCACCGCCCCCTGGGATGTTTCGCAAACCATTGTCGCGCTGGCCGAGCAGACCTCCCGGCTGAAACCCTTGCTCGACCAGGTGACGCCGCGCGAATGGCTCAATAAGGGCGCGCCCCAAGCCTACGTAGAGCAATGGCAGAGCGCCCAGCGGGAGCTGGCGGATGTGCAGCGCGTCGCGCAGTCCCTCCAGAAACAGCCCGACCGCCTCACGCTGGCCCTCGACACTTACTTCCGAGTCCAGTCCCTGGAGACGCGGCTCAATTCGCTGGTTGAAGGGATCCGCCGCTATCAGAACCCTGCGGTCGGCGATCTGGTAGTGGGAGTGATCGGCGAAAGCGCCGCCAACCGAGACAAGCTGCGCGACTACATCTCGGATCTGGCGAACCAGAAAGAACAGGAGTTTACCGTGGTCGACCGCGAAGCGCAACGCTGCCGGACCAACCTGAACCGCCAGCCCGCAACTCAGCCCTCGACTCGTCCTGCGCCTGCCAAAGCTCCGGCCGCGCCCAAGCCGGCCGCAACGAAACAACCGTGAGTCAAGAAACCAGTACCACCACCTTCACGTGCCACATCTGCGGCGAGCCGTCCAACGAGCTTTGCGTGCGCTGCACCAACGACGTTTGTGCCAACCACCGTTGCGAAAAGTGCAAGCGCTGCAGCGACTGCTGTCAGTGCGAACTCCGCCGGGCCCGGGATTGATCCGGCCTACAAGGCGAACCGCAACAACTGCGTGGCTTTGGCGAAATCCTCCAGCGTCAGGTGCGACATGGCGGCATGGCGCAATTCTTCGGGCTGCAGCGCTTCCAAGCGGTTTCGTTGCTCTTCCGTCAGGAGGGCCTTCATCTTCCGGGCCGCCGTGTAGATGGCGTAGTGTTGTTGCGCCCGGAGTTCGGCGATCTGCTCCAGCAGCGCCTTCACTTGTTGTCCCTTGGAGGTATCGGGCGCGAACATCGCGTCTAACTCCTTCTCCTTCGCGGCGATCTTGCGGGAGAAATCCTCGCCCTTAGTTAAGAGCTCCGCCTTTTGCTGCTTCAACTGGCTAACCTGCTCCGGCGTCAGCCCCAGTTCGGCCTGCAACTCGGGCACAAGAAACGCTCCAAACAACGACCGGACCAGCGGCCGGTCCAAGGCGGCCAGCGAACCGCCCATTTCCATCATTCCGGCGGCGTGCATGCCATCGCTCTTGGCGGCCATACCGGGCATCATCGGGTGCCCCATTTGATGATCCGTTTCCTGACCTGGCGTGGTCTGGGCGTGCTGGTGACCCTCGTGGCTCGGCGCGGGTTGTGCGGGCGGTGGAGAGCTCTGTCCGGCCTGCGCAGCGGCGTAAATCAGTCCGGCGGCTCCCGCCACCAGCGCGCTGCAAATCAACATAAGCCTGCGCATAAACTACTCCTCCCGATGAGAATGCCGCAAGTGAGAGGCCAATTCGCTCAACCCCGGTAGGTCAGTTAGTTAGCGGATGGTGTCCGGTGGCTAGACGCTGAAGTTGAGCCAGTTGACGCAGTCGAGAGTACACAAACCCTGCCCTCGCTGGTTCCAGCAGGCCGGCACGCCTTTAACGCGAAGCCTCATTTCGAAGGCCCTGCTGGATTTGTTCCGCGAGCGCCGTCGACATCGAAACTGAGTACTCGAGGTACAGCTTCCGCCCCCCGCGCAAAGTAAGCCGGTAACCGAGCGGCGCTCCCCGTCCGCGCCACTCCCGCAGTTGCGTGATCTCGCTAATATCGCGTGTCTCTATCTCAGGTATTCCGAGCGTTCGGAAGCGCAAGGCTCGACCGTCAAAGCTGAACTCGTCGATCACGCGGCGGCGAAACCAGAACTGCCCGCCCACGCCGAAGCAGGCGAGCACGATGAACAAAAAACTAACGAAGATAATACCCCGGTTGGGCCGGCCCGTCGCTGGTGCAAGGGCGAACCGCCCGTTCATTACGCCGATGCCGACGAACAGCAGACACATGAATCCGGTGGCAATCGCGTGATAGTACCGCCGCCACTTTGGCATGACACCGGAGATGTGCATAACACCATTTGAAACTAGTTCGATGAAACTATCGGCGGGTGCGCTATTTTGCTTTCTTTATCGGGCTTTTTTGCCGGCGGCTAGGGCGATCACCTGATCCCGCTGTCCGGAGGTCCACTTATCCTGAATCTCCACGTCGGTGAGTCCCGCGATCCGGCCCACCAGCACGAACGCCGGCAGCGCGTTTTCGAGCGACTTCCAGCGCGCCATCTCCGTCAGCGCGTCCAGCGCCCGCTCGCGCATCTGCGCCATGACGGTCGCGTCCCGCATATCGGTCAGGATCTGCAAAGCCTTGACCGCCCGGTTGCGGTCCGTCCAAGATAGCGAATTCAGCATCTCGATGAACCAGGTGGGCGAGACGGTAACTCCCGCGTCCGGATTCAGCCGCGCCAGTACCGCCAACGCCAGAAGGTTCCGGCTGGCGTTGACCCGCACGCCCGCGTCGGCGTCCCGGAGCGCATATTGCAGGTCGTTCACGATGTCCCGCTTGCGCGTCGCATAGCCGATGACGTAGGCCGCCGTGGCCCGCTGCTCCTCATCGCCGGAGTTGCGCAACACGTTGCGCAGGACGGTGAGATTCTCGTCGGCCAGCGCCGGCAGCATCTCCTGGATCGCCCGCGCGCTGGGATCGGCCAGCAGCGGATGCCCGTGCGTCAGATCTTCCTCGGTTACGCCGTGGCGCACGGCGGCCTCGAACGCCTCCAGGAATCTGCGGTAGGCAGCGGTGATCTCCTCGGGCAGCGCGAGATCGTCCTCCGGAGCTTCGCGGATCTCGAAATGCGGAGCGCCGCGTTCTTCCACTCCCACGAAAAGGATGGCCTGGTTCCCCTCGCAGCAGACCGCCTCCAGGTGCGATTCCACTACGCCGGGAAGTGCATCCAGATGCTCTTCGGTATCGCCCTTGGAACGCGGCAAGAGGTCGCCTTCCTTCACGCCCAGGGTTTGCCGGAGGCGCGCCTCGGTCACCTTGCGCAGCCCATAAAACTCGATCAGGCCGATGCGCGGCGGGCTCTGCGCACACGCGGTTCCCGCCAGGACGGCAACCGCCAGCCAGCGTCGCTGTAACAGGAAGGCCATCATCTCACCAAGCGCCCCGGAAAAAGCACACCGGCCCAGATCCGTGGTGCGCGTAACGGTTTGGACGTGTCCCGGCGCTGCCAGGCTACGCCTGTTTCTGCGCCAGGGGTCCGATCACCGGCAGCATCCACTGTTCGTTGTTGTAGGCCTTATAGACCAGCATCAGCCAAAGCACGAAAATACCCAGTCCCACGGCGAAGTGCAACAGGATCCCGAAAATGAACCCGATCACCGGAATCGGCGTCAACACCAGGGACAGAATCGTAGCCGCGACCCAGATCACCACCGCCGCGCCCGCGAAGAAGATGGACTGGAACGCGTGGAAGCGGATGACTCGATTGCGATTGTACGGCTCAACGAACAGAAATACGATGCCGATGATGGTTACGTAGCTCAGCGCCGCAGCCATGTTGTCGGTCATGCCGGTCGACTGGGCCCCCTGCGGAGGGTAGCCTCCCGGCGGTGGCGGCGCATAACCGCCCTGCGGTGGCGCATAGCCGGCTCCCCCGGGCGGTGGAGCATAACCTCCACCCTGCGGCGGTGCATAACCTCCGCCTTGCGGCGGCGCGTAACCTCCGCCTTGTGGCGGCGCGGAACCTCCACCTTGCGGCGGTGCATAACCGCCACCTTGCGGAGGTGCATAACCGGCTCCCCCAGGCGGTGGCGGCGCGTACCCTCCCTCGGCAGGAGCTGCAGCCGGTGGACCCGCCGGAGCCGCGGCCCCGCACTTCCCGCAAAACTTCCCCACTACTTCAGTCCCGCAATTGGCGCAGAATGCCATGTCGATTTCCTCTCCTATGAACCGCTCTCGCCCCCGTCCTACCCAATCCCCCTTGGGCGCGTTTCGGCCACACGAATGGGGCGCACTCGAATTCTACTACGTAATTCGGCTGGCTGGCTCTGGGGGCAGGGAAATGGCGGAAAAACGGCGCGTAAGCGGGCCCGTGAAGGCTCTCAGTTGCCGGCGGGCGGTTCTCCCAGATTCACCGTAACCGGTAAGATCTGGTTGAATGGGTCGGCCACGATGCGGATCTGGAACGGCGGCCTGGATTCGTCACTCGTGCGTGTGTACTGAAACTGCAGCACTGCGTCCTGGTTCGTGGCCAGGTCCGTCTTGTCGAACTTTACGCTGAATCCGGGTATCTCCGGCACCGCGGCCAGGGACAACCGGACAAATCCCGGATTTCCGTTATGCACCACAACCTTGTCGGAAGAAGCCTTCTCGCCCGAGAGTGCCACCACGCCCCGACTCAGGCTGATCTGGTTCACGATGGCGGCCGCGGCACCGGCCACCGCTGCATCGTCGATATGCTCGGGAATCTTCGGGGCCTGCGTGCCATTGGCTTGCGGACCGATGTTCGAAGGCCCCATGGGCGTCAGCGGGTCGCCGGTTTTGAGCTTGTGATACCAAACCCATTTGCCATCCTCGAGCTTCCAGGTGGTGAGCATGGGCACAGTCGAGACGTTATCCTGGAGCCGGATGGCCATTACCATGGTCACCGTGGCGTTCACTTCCGCCTTCTGGAAATCGTCGGAGTACTGGATGTCGGCGATCTCAAAACTCTTCAGCCGTAACTTGGCCGAATTGAAATACTCTTCTTTGGTGTCTTCGGCCACCAGATCGTAGGCCCGGCGGAAATCGCCGTCCACATGATATTGGAAGAACTGCGAAAAACGGGCGCGCAAGGCTTTGTCCACGTCCGCGGGAGCGCCGGGAGTGGACGAGGCCGGGGCCGTATCGGCCGGGGGCGCCTGTGCCCACGCGAGCAACGGTAACAGGACAATGGCAACTCGGCAGAGCATAAAAACTGGACCTCGCTGAAACTGTGGAACTGTAGAAGTATGTTAGACGTTACTTCCGGGGCCCGCGTTTGGGTCGATTCGTTTCCAGACTCTATTTTATACTACCTGGATTCTCCACTAAGCCCCAGCGGGTCCGCGCCGCGGGCAAGTCTCCGCGCGAATGCGCTATTCTAAGATTCGAAACGCTTGAGGCGCCGTAGCCAAGCGGTAAGGCAGAGGTCTGCAAAACCTTTATTCGGCGGTTCGATTCCGCCCGGCGCCTCCAACAAAGTCCTGATTCCATAAAGCCCTTCAATCTTCGGGAACCATCAGCTCCCTTCCTCCGGAATACGGCGAATCCTCGGCGAATGTTGGATCAGATTTGGATCGCCGGTTCTCTTCTTCCGAACGCCGCCGGTCCACTGCTTCCACCAGCTCCAGGAGCGAAAAAGTGGAGGCGCATTCAAAGCAGACATGGCCCTCCGTCCACAGTGCCCCATCTTTTTCGGCCAAGATTGTGATCGCTTCCTCCGCACATGGCGCGAACTGTTCTGCCAGGCGCAGCGGTCCGCAACGGAGGTTTCCCCCCAGCATCATCGTCATCCCGAGGACTTCCCTGGCCGCGCCGCAGTTTAGCATCGCGAGAGAGCTGCGGAACGCGTACCAAGCGTCCTGAGGCGGCTGCAGGAGCGGTCCGCCGCAGCTCGCGCAGGGTTTGAGATCGGAAAGCTTCACGGCTTCCTCCCGTAAGCGTCCAGACTCGCCCGGCGAATTCGCCAAGTCTTCGGTCCACGCCCCGTAGGGGACAAGGGCGAATCTGCCGACCGCAGCAGATCCGTCAGGGCCGCGGCAGGCAGACCCGAGTACTGCGCGCCTCTTCTAGCGTGAGCCATTCCCTCTCCGTCGCCGTCGGCCGGGAGGCGGCGACCTCCTTCAGGGCGGCCACCAGCCCACGCCAGGCTTCCGTCTCCGCAGCAATGCGTTCGCCATCGGCGCATACGGACGGCGGCGCGGCGGGATAAATCGTCGGAAGAGCGGGCGGAGGAGTCGCTCTTAAGAATACCTTTGTTGGTGGCATATGGTTCTATTGCGCCGGAGCTTACTGGACCGTTTCCGCGCGCCGGCGCTTTTCGTTGAGCTGGTCGTAAATGTCCATGGCCGCGTCCTGGTGCGCCTGGGTCGGATGGACGTAACGCATGGTGACTCGGATATCCGAGTGGCCCAGGATCTGCTTCAGCGCTACCAGATCCACGCCGGCCTCCACCATTCGCGTCGCAAACGTGTGGCGCAGATCGTATAGCACGAATTGCACGCCGATCGCATCGCAGGCGCGGTCGTGCGGGCCGTTCAGCTTGGCGATATGCGCTCCGGGTTTCTTGGGCGATGGGAAGAGCCACGGCCCGTGCGTCCGCATCTGCGCCGCGAGGATCGAGCGCGACTCCTGCGTCAGCTTGAGCGTGCGCCGCGCCGCGCGAGTCTTGCCGTACTGTATCCGCAGGAGGCCCTTCTCCTGATCCAGGTCTTCCTTGCGCGCCCGCATGACTTCCTCCGGCCGCATACCCTGCAGCAGAATCAGCCGTGCGACTTTTCCCAGGTTCCCCTTGGCACGCGCGAAGTAGGCCTTCTCTTCGGCAAGCGTCAGAACGCGCTGGCGCAGCGCCGCGGCGTCCGAAGGGCGTCCTACGTCCTTGAGCGGATTCTGCCGCGCGTATTCGGCCTTCACCGCCCAGCGGAAGAACACACTCAGATTGTCGAGATCGTGCTTCAGCGTCACCGCGCGCACCACTCGCGACCATTCGGTCTCGCCGTCGACGGTGACCGCCCGCGGCGTCTGGCGCCAGACCTTGTAGCGCTCGACCTGGCCGGGCTGGATCATCGAGACCATGCTCTTGCCGAAGAATTCGGCGCAGCTCGCCATACTGGTCTGGATGCGGCGCCAGGTTTCCGGTTTGTCGCGATATTCGACTTTGCACCATTCGATAAACTCCGGGAGCGCGTCAGTGAAGCTGCGGGGCTGGAGCGGCCGGAAGCCCCAGCGGCCTTCCAGAATCGCCTGGCGGTGCGCCGTTTCCTGCTGCAGCGCCTTTTTCCGATTTCGTTCGGTAGCCTCCCAGGCGGTGATGACGCACACGTCCTGGCCGTGCACGCGGAAGCGGTACTGCCATTTCCCGCGCATGTTCCTGAGGCCCATGGGGACTGTGCTCCTGTTGGCCGATCCAGCGGTCGACCTCCTCCGCGTGATAGCGAACCTTGTTCCCGAATTTTAACCAAGCCGGCCCGCGTCCGAGGGAACGCCACTGGGTGAGCGTGGAGACGGAGAGGTCGAGCAGCTCGGCGAGCTGTTCGGTGGTCAGAAGGTTTTGGCGGGAGAATTTCATGTGGCTACTCCTGGTCCACGGCAACAGGGGCGCGCGCGCGTTCCTCTTCGGCTTTGCGCGCGATTCCCTGCAAGCCTGCGACCATCTGTTCTCGCGGAAGAGTCACTCCAGGTAGAATGCGCTCGGCAAGCGCACGGTCAGCATCGCTCAGCGTCCCTGCCTCCATTGCGCGCCGAAGAGCCCCCACATCGAGAAAAAATTTCCGCTTCAACCGTCGTATAGGTACAGCCAGTTTGTGCACATTCCCCCTTTCGGGTCCCTCTTGCCATTTCGTCCCGCATCCGCAGTCGGGACAGTCTCCCATAGGGCGGACTCGTCACGCAACAATCCACGCTGTCCGCTGGCAGCTCCCGTAGAACACGCCAGAGCGTCACCGTTGTACAGCGTCACGCCGGATTGGTTATAGTACGGACTCATCAGATCGCAAAACCCCTAGTACTTCCCGCTGTAGTATTCCCTTTAGATTCGCTCATCCTCACTGCGGCGCTCCCGCCGGCGCGGAGTGCGGCAAGACCTCAAACCGCGCGCCGCCCGGTTCGCCCGCGATTCCCTTGCGAAGGTCCCGGAACGAGAATGGAGTCGAGTTCGTCGTCCCCGGCGGGAGGATGATGATCGGCCTGTCCAGGTTGGAGCTCCCGACGCGAAACGGCCCGATCACCACCGGGAGGCTGGGATTGAATTGGGCCACCATTGAAGCCGTGATGCAGTTGCCGGCCGCCTCGAAGACGATGGGCTTGGAAGGATCGAGCAGCGATTGCAGGAACCCCGAGGGATCGGGGAGCTGGGATTTCAGGACAGGGCCGAACTGATCCCAGAAGACGTGCCCGACCGCGAGTGCCGTCAAGATCTTCGCGCTAGCGGCTACGATGTTGCCGGACGCCAGCGCGAGCATGCCTCCGCTGCCGGTGGCGACGAAGGTGATCAGCCAGTTGCGCCAGTTGAACGTCACGCGGCGGTTCAGCGTGATCCGGGCCTGTTCCGGAATTTGGGGAGAAACTCCGTGGGCGATGGCCGCCTGCCAGATGCGGCCTCCCGAGAATTGCGCGGTACCCGGATCCGGACAGATCAGGGCATCGAGGAGCCGCACGCCCTTAATAAGCTGCCCGGTGTTGTCCTTGAGCGCCTGCGCGCCCTGGGAATTGATGGTGACCTCGACGCCCTGGGCGGAGCACGGCGCAAGCGGAAGCGCCGCAACGCAGCACACCTGTACCCACATCCGTACTGCGATAGCGCACACCTTCATCGCGCAGCGTCCTTCAAAAATGCCGCCGGTCCGGAACGAGTTGTTGCGGGCTCGTCCAGGACCGGCGGCGGAGTGACGGAGGATACAGACCGTTCGGCGATGCGCCCTGGCTCCCGACGGATGTCCCGCGCACCGCGTGCCGCGATCTTGGGAAGCTCGCGGCTTTCTTCCTGCAATTGGAAAAACCGTGAGCCCGTGGACCCGCTCACGGCCTTGACCAGTTCGATCTCGACCTTGGCCGAATTGATGATGGTCTGCGCCACCTCGCTGATGGCGCGGGCCCGTTCCGTTTCCATCGGCTTGTCCGGGTCCTTCAGCGCTTCGAGCGTCTCGAAGAGATGGTCGCGAAGATCGTTAATCTTATTCCTGGCCATGCGACCTGTTAAGCTTCCGCTTCAGCGTGCCGTTGAGCTGGATCGCTTCGGCCAGCTCGCGCGGGTAGCGGCCCCACATTCGATTTCGGCGGGCATTCTCCGCCATCGAAATCAGTTCCAGATTTCCGATGGCGCAGTTGGTCCGGTCGCCGTCCTTGAAAATGACGATGTGCTTGGGTGGAATCGGCCCGTTGTGCTGCTTCCAAACGTGCCGGTGATATTGCGGCCACGCATCCGGATTGCCCCAGCCGGTGGGTTCCCCGAATACAGCCTCACGGACCTTGATCCGCAGATACCCATCTGAAGCCAGCAGGATGGTTCCGATCGGCACCCACTTCTTCGCGGCCATTCCAGAGCGTTCGCCCTTTTTGAACTGAGTTTCCCGCATGCGGCCGCGGTTCCAGCCGGGACGCCGGATACCCTTGTTCGCCGGCGTATAGCCCTTTGGAAACCGATACGCGCGGCCAACGGCAGTGCCTTCCTGCAGACGGCAGTTTGCCTTCAGGAATTCCGGGGTCTTCGTGATCCGAAGTTTGAATGCGGCCCTATAGACCGCGTCGATTCCCCGGCCCAGAAGTCGCGCAACTTCGGCCGTAGGATGCTCCGGATACAGTTCCGATATCCGCGTCAGATCCTCCTTGGACCAGAACCGGCGCTTTGTGTCGGTGGGCTGGGGCGGCTTTGGCCTGGCCGCCCCGCTGCTATGGCTTCGATCCTCCTTTCGTTGGGGATTCGGAATCACGGGGCTGCGCTCTTTCTGCGGGTCGGCAGCTTCGCCGCGGATTTCTTCGCCGGAGTCCGTTCGATGGACGTTCCCAATCGGTCGCGCCAGGCCTGCACGATGCGACCGGCTTCCTCCCAGTAGATGCGCCGGACTGCGCGGGCGGGTTCTCCGGGAAGGACAATGCCCAGGACTTCCGCGTGACAGTGCACGGACTCAAACAGGCCCTGTCTGCGCATGGCCATCAGGTCCCGAACGATCGCGATGTGCTGGCAAATCAGCCGCAAATCCATTTCCAGTCGCGGTGTCAGGCGCGCGCCTGTGCTCAGGCCGGCCGCGCGGCAAAGATCAAGAAGGGGCGTCGTCATGCCGACGTCCCCTTGGCGCGCTTGGGAACCGCCGCGGAGCCTTCTTCTCCCAGCAGCTTCTCCGCGTGCGCTTCGATGCGCCGGGCCGCGGCCAGGATCACCCGAAGGGAGCCGCGGTACCCGCCGCGATTGAAGGGCAGATTGCGCAGCACTTCCTGGATGGTGTGCGCGTCAGAGTACATTTCTCCGAACAGCAGGACGCCGTCCTCGGGCTCTCGATAGGTCCCGATGGGCGCTCCTTCGGAGGCCTCCGGACCCGGACCCATGGGCGGCGCAGCAAACGTGATGCACCGATAGCCGCCCGCCCTCCCCGTCATCACGCCACCGCCTCCGGTATTTCGTACGCGATGCGGCGCACGGGCAGCTTGAGCTCGGCGATCACGTCGCCGATCCGGTCGCGGTATTCCTGGTGCAGGAAATCGATGGTTACCTGATCGCCGACGAGCACGTATAGGATCTGATCCTGTGAGTCGAGCCTGGAAAACGCCGTGGGCGCCAGCCAGTTCGCGTATTCCTGCGCGGAGACGCGCTTCTTGAGCGCCAGGCGAATCTGCATCCAAACGCTGCCGCTTTCCTCGGACTCGCCCACGGATGGTCCGGGCGCCGGAGCGGGAGGCTTCGGCGGCGGTTGAACTGCGGCCATGCCCTCGGCGTATTTCCGGGCCCAGATCACGAACAGCTTGGAATAGACATTGGACCTGGATGCGGCCTTCTTGCCCGCGTAATGCGTGTAGGGCAGCGGCGGATGTTTTCCCAGCGCTTCCGCTATCTCGCGCAGAATGACTTCGTCCGGCGGCTCGCCCAAGTGCTTCTGGAATAGCGGCGTGAGGAGGCCCTTCAGCTCAGAAAAATCTCCCCGGCCGGCTCCATTGTGGTCGGCGCCGGGAGCTTCGGCCGGGGATGAAGAAGGGCGGTTAGGAGCGGCAAACCCCCTACTGGAGTTGGGGGTTTCCTCCTGTAACCTAATGTCAACATAGAATCTTCCTTCGGAAACGGAGTTATCGACCGCCACGGGCATGGCCATGGGGGTATGGCTGCCGAAGACCACCTCCGAAACCGGCGTGCCCAAGAGGACCTTCCGCTTCGGTCCGCTGGACACCAGGGACAGCAGACCGGAGCCGGCCTGGACCGGCCCCGGCGGCTCGCGGAGTTCGCGCGGTTCGCGCTCGGCCACCGTGTCGAAGTTCTCCATCAAGGCCCGATACTCGCAGCGGACGCCGTTGGGCCGGCGCGTCTCGATCAGCTGCTTGCTCTCGAGCGCGCGCACCGCTCTGCGAATGGCTTCGGCCGACGCGCCCAGCCATTCCGCGAAATCCGGCTGGCTGATGGAGGCCCACTTCCGATGGGATCCCACCGTTTCGTCGATGATATTGGCGAGGACGCCTAGCTGTGCTTCGCCGTCGCAGACGCGCCACATGCGTTTGAAAAAGCTATGGGGCGTCGCCGTATAACCGCCGGGAATCGCGGGAAGTTCTTGCGCCCGTGCGGGCTTGCGTGCGGCAGCGGCAGCGGCGAAGGCGGCCATGTCAGTCCCTCCCCGCTTGGATGACGCCGACAATGCCGGCCAATAGGAGCAAAGCGCCGACCACCCACATCAGCGTGGTCCTCCTTCTGCCGCCGCGATGGCGTCCGCGCGCCGGGCGGCGAACGCCGCTTCGACGCCGCGGAGCTCCACGAATCCGGACTGGCGGGTGGCCGGGCCGCGCCGCGCGATCAGGCCCTTCTCCGCGAGATTACGGATGGCATCCTGTGCGCTCGGCTCGGTTACGCAGCCGCGCAACGCCAGTGTGCGCCAGGTCGTGCGCCACCACGGCGGCCGGCCCGCGCCGCAGGTCTCGTTGAGGATGTTCCCGAGGAGCACAAGCTCGACTCCGGTGCACCGGCTCGGCATCTCGCGGAAATAGGCGTCGGGAACTCTATCCATGGACCGCCGCCCTCACGAACATGAAGATTGTCGCCACCATCCCGGCGACCAGGACGTAGCCCACCAGAGCGCGGAGCGGCCCCAAACCATTTCCCGTCATCAATGATTCCGCTTCCATGCGGAGCCGCGCGTTATCGGCCCGCAGCTGCGCATTCTCGGCGCGCTG
Source organism: Bryobacteraceae bacterium (assembly GCA_035604115.1). Lineage (GTDB taxonomy): Bacteria > Acidobacteriota > Terriglobia > Bryobacterales > Bryobacteraceae > Palsa-187. Next base: position 54,593 of record DATNJC010000024.1, read on the forward strand.
TTCGAGAAGATCGAACGTCACGCTTTGCCGGTAGCGCGGATCGTCCGGCATGGCGGCGTCAATGGCGATGCCCATATTGGACAGTTCCACCACGTCCAGCGGAGTCAGTTCTAGCCCTGCGGCCTCGGAAGATTCATCCCGTTCCATGGTGTCCTCTTTACGCCGACGGGGGAAGGGTCTTCCACAGCGCGGTGACCTTGGCGTCGACGTCCGAGAGCATCGCCGCCTGCGCGTCGGTCAAGCCGCCACCTAAGGACGCCGGAGTCATCAGATCGGTGCGCTCCACCGCGACCACGTTGCCGAACAGCGCCACCAGTTTCTCCGGAGGAGTCACCAGCGGGCGAACGGGAATGGGAATCTCGCGCGCCTCGGTCGAGCCGTCGGCCGGAACCGCGGCGGCCCAGCGCGGACCGGCCGCATAGTTGGGAGCCTGCTTTTCACCGCTGGGATCGCTGGGATCCGGAATCATGGTCCAGGACCAGTTCCCGGGAGCTCCCACGCCAACGGAGCTGCGCAAGGCGAACAAGCCGGTGGCGCCGCCCATGGAGAACATCTGGTCCAGGCCCGTGCCGATCGAGGCTTTGAGATCGTAGATACGCCGCGGATCGGAGGGATCGTAGTTGTACACCGCAGTGGCGTTCCCATCCGGAGCTGTGAGCACGACGGCCGTGAACGTCACGAGGAGCTGCGCGCTGAGCTCGGCCGCGAGAGCGCCGGCTTCGTCGGGCGTGAACAGCGCCGCCACGTCCATGGGATTGACCAGGTCCTGGCCGAAGAACCTGTATTCGACCGTTCCCTTGGAGGGAGCTCGGCCCGCGAGCCATGACGCATAGGTCTGGAACGCGACCATGCCCGGCATGTTCAAGGCCAGCGCCGTCGAGGCCAGCAGAGTCATGCTCAGCAGCGCCGGATTGCCGGCGGCGTCCAGCCCGAGATAGCTGAAGGAGTAGAAGCCCCCGGGGTCGATGCCGGTGACCAGCCAGCGCTTGACGGGCTGGCCGGCCGTGAACGGCGGAGCCTGCTTGCCGGTGGCCGCGAGGCATTCGGCGCGGTTGTTCCACCAGCCCACGTTGGGCGCGAGCACGTCCTGGGAGCCATACTGCGGCTTGTTGGGTAAAAGGACGGCGGGCGAGCTGCTCATGAATGGGCTCCTTTGACGTAGGAAAACGATCGGGGGGAGGACGGAGAAGTGGAGCGGTTAGCAGATTCGAACTGCCCTTCCCGTGAGGGAACGGGATGCTCCCCAGAGCTTCCCCGCTCTTCACAGCGTTTCGCGCCCGTCCTATGGTTAGCTAACGATATTATTGCCGGGATTTGGGTAGGCGCGGGAGTCATGGCATTGACCGGAGGCCAGCCGATTTGACCTCCGGGTACTGCCTCGGTTGTTTGGGTCCATCCGGTTCCAGTCTTTCGACCTGCACCAACTGGATTCGACAGGCTCACACCGCCCGGAACTACAGGACCCTTCATTGGTATGTCGGTTAGCTGGCCTTCGGGAGAACAGCTTGAATCGAAGTGATCTGGGTCTTGACGGTAGCGTCTTGTGTGATGAGCGTTACGAGGGTTGCGAGGTCGCCCTTTTCGGCGGCCTGGGCGGTTTGGATATCGGCGATCGACCAGACCCGAGAGCACGGTCCAAACCAGGATCACTGCCAGCGCCGCGGCGACGGCATATTCGGGATCGCCGTGATTCATGCGGCCCTCCGGAAGGTCTGCACGCGGTCCAGCGCGCCGCCGCGGATCAGCTCTTCGCGCAGCTCGGTTTCGACGGCCGCCGGCGCCACGCGGTGATGCCGGGAAATGTTGATGACGCCGCGGCCCAGCAGGAACATGCGCACGAACGACGCCCGTGTCCACTGGTTCGGCATATTCCTAGCGGGAGGTTGGGGCTGTGTGGGTGGCTCTGGACCTTCCGGCGAGGTCCGCGCAGAATCGATGGCAATGACCGAACTGTGCGGGAGCTTACGCTGCATTCTGGCTGGCCTCCTGTTGGAGAAGTTGTTCGGCCTTGGCGCGAGCGGCATCCTCGACCCGCTTAGATGTGATCCTTCCGCGGAGATAGCCAGAAACATTCTGGGGGCTGACATCGAGCTGCTCCGCGATTGCCGTGATCGATCCTTTGTGCCGCCTCAGGATTTCCCGTACTTCAACGCGGCGCAGCGGCTTCGACCGACCTGGACTATCCGTGGTGGTAACTTGGTTCAAGTTCACGTGGAGCTATTATGCGCACGTGCGCGCATTTTGTCAAGTGGAGCAGCGCGCAAATTGGCATTGGGAACTGCTATAAGTGACTGATCAGAAGAAGAATAAAAATCTCGGCTTCCGGGTGACGGAGGCGCGCCAGGAAGAGCTCAAGATAGCATCGGCGCGCCGCCGGCAGAGCATTCAGGAGATGATCGAACGGGCGCTCGACAACCTTCTGTCAACTGGACACGAAGTAGCCCGGCCACAAGAACGGGATACAAATAAAAACCGTGAGTGGCATGAAAAGCTCGAGGTCGTGCTGAGCCGCGGGATGCAGAAAGACAAAATCGGGATTCAGCAAAATCTCGATTGGGCCGTTGCTGACATTCTGCGGAGACCTTCTGCGGTCGAAGCAAAGGCCGCTGACGATTCAGGACCGCCGGACCGCAAGAGCGCTGCGCGCCGCAAGTCTGGCTAATCTTGGGCAAGGATGGCATCAGAGAATATATCAAATGAGCCGCGTGTTCTGATTTCGGAACAAAAGTGGCTCAAATGTACCCAGAGTGCAAAGGCTGCTCTCCTTGACTTCCAGCGCGCTTAGTTCTTGACAGTCAGAGCTTCGGAGTCCACCGCTTTTTTCCCGGTGACGCCCTCCAGCCCGGCGAGGACGCCGCGGTAATCGCTCTTATCGCACTGCATCGCGAAGCCGCCTTTGCGTTCGCCGTCGGCCCAGGTCAAGCCGATAAAATGCTTCTTCGATTTGGTCAGCGCCATCAGCGCGCCGATGCCGAATGACACCACAGCGAGCCCGATGGCCGTGCCGATCCTGCGATGGACGTCCTGGCCGTAGCTAATCTCGGTGACGGCTGAAGCGGGGATCGAAACGACATCCTTTTTCCCCTGCACGAGGAAGATCCGTTCGGTCTCGATGTGCAGGTCCATTCCACTTCCGATCTTGAAGTCCGGAAGAGACCCGCCGTCGTAGACGACCTTGTAGCTGTTTCCCGGGCCGCCGAAAGAGGCCGCAGGCAGGAGCAGGCATAGAAGCGCCGAAAGAATCTTGTTCATTTTTTGGGGAATTATATACATGAGTACAGTTAGGCTTTCTTTGCATCGCGTTGCCGCTTTCGTTTTTCACGCCGTTTCGTCGCCTTTACTTTCGCGGGCGGTTTGTAGCGAAGCACTACGTCAGCTATCGTGTCTAACTCTTTGGGAACGGTCACCGAACTACCACCCTTCTGATATCGGAGTCGGTAGCGTTTGCGATCCATTCAGGAGAGTACTTAGACGGGATGATACACTCCACGCCGTCCAGGTAGATGTTCGCGTAGCTCGCTCCGTTCGACAATGCCTTGGTCATTTCCACCTTGATCTCTTCCAGTGTCATGCTTTATGACCCCGCGAACACTCATCACAGCGTCTACGTTTCGCCTTGCGCGGACGGCTTTCAGTCGTATGCCCACAATCCATCTTTTCGCGGAGAAAGGTTCTGTTGCCGGAACGCTGCCCGGCTTGATGTGGGTTCCCCTCCCACATCAAATCCGATTTGACAACGCGCCGGAGCGGGTCTATAAATCTCAATCGGCAATTCATTTTTGCCATGAGCCGAAGCAAAACGGCTTCACGCTGCCGATCGTTGTTCACTGGGTGAACGTAGCGATCATGGATACTTCGCGGATCTCCGTCGTTCACCCCGATCAAGTAATCGCAATCGAGTGTGGTCCGAAAGTACGGCTCGCCTTCGTCGTCCGCAAATTCTCCCAACTCTGGGAAGTTCCCCGCGAAAGGCTCAAGGCCAGCAACGAATCCGTAATGGTTCAGGATGATCTCCTTCGGAACGCCCTTTGCCAGAAGGTAGTGGCCAATCACGCACCCGCAACCGTCGCCGGTCATGAGATGGGAGGCGCTTCCACGAAGCCATTTGTCTCGCCTGATCGTGAGGTTCACGCTGACACCTTCGCCGTGAGCCTTGCATACGTGAGCCGCTTGCCGACGATGGCATCCACGAAGGACGCCAATCGTTCAAGCGTGTGGCGCTTTACATCGCCTTCGTTGAGCCTCCACGCGAACTCCTGGACATATCGGTCCAGATGCTTGGGGCTGACATGATGGTATACGCCATGCACGCCGCGTTTGAGCACCGCCCAAACGCTCTCGATGCTGTTGGTGCTGACCGGCCCACGCGCGTACTCGCCCTCGAAGTGGTTGGCGGTTTCGTGCTGGTAGAACAACCCATCCAGCCCGTTGAAAACCATATGGTCGTCAGTGTAGAGAGTCGATCCAACTTCGACGTTGCCATGGATTTCGCCGTGGACGTTATCGAGGGAGCGAATCTCTGTGACCTTGGCGCGAGTGCGCCCGCCGCGTTCCCGCATCCCCAGTACGGCAACCTTGCCGACCGCGCCGCGCCCGGCGTGGAGCTTCTTCCACTCGTGCTTGTTGGCCTCCTTGCCGCCAAAGAACGCTTCATCAATCTCGATCACGCCTTTCAGTTTGTCGATGGATTCCGGCGACGAACACGCTTCCCGCAACCGGCCCAAGATGAACCATGCGGTTTTCTGGGTAACTCCGATCTCTTTGGCCAATTGCATGGAGGAAATGCCCTTGCGCGCGGTGACCAAGAGGTACATGCTGTAGACCCACTTGTGCAGGGGAATCTTCGACCGCTCGAAGATAGTGCCGGTGCGGATCGTGAAATCGAAGTTGCAAGTGTTGCAATGGTAGAAGCCGGGGCGTTTGGGCCGGGTCGAGATGTTGGCCGCTTGGCAGTCGGGGCACTTCGGACCGTCCGGCCAGAGCCGCGCCTCCAGGTACACCCGCGCCGCTTCGTTGTCGGGGAACAGTTCGAAGAGTTTGAAAGTGCTGATGGTGCTCTTGCTCATGGTTCAATGATACCTGAGTACAGAGCGAATGTCAACTGTACTCAGGTATATAAGTCCCATTTTTTGTCTCCGCGATTTCGACTATTAGACCACGGCAATTATCCCTTCAGTACAAGTTTCAGGGCAATCTGATCTTCAAGTCGATTTTGGGGCAGGTTTCACAGCGGGCGGAGCAACCGCTCGCTTCAGTAGATTCTTAAATGTCTCCCGGCTGATCGGTTCCATCTTACCTTCAACATCCTTGGCGGGACGAAGGGGGCTGACCGATTTCGCTGGGACTCTCGTGTTGGCGTCTTCCGCCATCGTAGTCGTAGT